>NZ_JBDJNE010000001.1:0-851528 GCF_039674265.1 Brucella sp. TWI559 | reverse complement strand
AAAACGCCGCTTGAACCACCAGGCCAAAGCGGCTTAAATCAACCCCCAAACCGAGCCGGAAACTCCAATCTTCAAAAGCACAAATAGTCTCAAATCATTCGACGACGGACAGATCGAACGCATCGCCATGGACCCGACAATCCCTCTCGACCGTCTGGAAAAGATGCTCGACATGAAGGAGCGCATGGAAGACCGCGCCCGCGAAGACGAGGAACGGCAGGCCAAAAAGGCATATTTCGCGGCAATGTCTAAGTGCCAGGCTGAATTGCCAGTCGTCACAAAGACGCGCAAGAACAGCCACACTAATTCGACATATGCGGACCTAGCAGCAATTGAAGATCAGGCAATGCCGATCATTCACGCACACGGTTTTGCAGTTTCGTTCCAGCCAGATGGCTACAACGACAAGGGCGAGCTACGCATCCTTTGGGAAATCTCTCACGAAGAAGGTCATTCCAGAAATGGTGTAGGTGAAATTCCGGTCGATGGCGCTGGTGCACAGGGCAAGGTCAACAAGACTGGAACGCAGGCATTTGGCAGCACCGCCACATATGGCCGTCGATATCTGCTTTGCATGCTGTTCAACATCAGCACTGGTGATGACCGCGACGGCAATAAGGTGCCGGAACAGTCAGGCCCGATCACAGCCGAGCAGGTGGTTTTGTTGCGTGAGCTTATCGAAAAGTCCGGCGCACAGATCGATCTTGTTTGTGAAAAATACAAGATCGACGCAATTCCAGACCTCCCGTCAAACCTGTTCAATGAGTGCTTTCGAGATATTGAGAATTGGTGGAAGCGTCAACAGAAGTCGAATGGCGGTGCAAAATGACCGATATTGTCCAAGGCTCCGTTGAATGGTTTGCCGCACGGCTTGGACGCGTCACAGCGTCCAGAGTTGCTGACGTAATCGCAAAGACAAAAACTGGCTACGGAGCATCGCGCAAAAACTATCTCGCGGAACTCGTTCTTGAGCGCCTTACCGGAAAAGCAGAAGAAACCTTCACGTCCTCTGCCATGCAGTGGGGCACGGACAACGAGCCTGACGCACGGTCAGCCTATCAGTTCGAAAAGAACACGCGCGTTGTGCAGGTTGGTTTTGTGGCACATCCGCATATTGCAATGACAGGCGCGTCACCTGATGGGCTTGTCGGTGATGACGGGCTTTTGGAAATCAAATGTCCTAATTCAGCAACTCACCTGGACACGCTTCGCACCAATACGATTCCGTCACGATACATCACTCAGATGAATTGGCAGATGGCGTGCACTGGTCGCCAGTGGTGTGACTTTGTTTCGTTCGATCCTCGCTTTCCGGAACACATGCGCTTGTTCGTGAAACGTCATCACCGTGTAGATGCAGACATTCGTGCTCTGGAAATCGATGTGACGCTGTTCCTTAAAGAGGTTGATGAGGCGATTGCTGATCTTGCTACTGAATATCCAGCCTTCACGGAGGCAGCATAATGTCAAGCGCTCCTATCACTATGGAATGGAATGGTGAGGCCATGGTACCAGCCTCTCCTTTTTGGGCCGCGCACGCTGATCGTCAGTTTGTTGTCGGTGAAGTTTACAAGATTGTCGAACACCACGACCGCTCAGAAGCTTCTCACAATCATTACTTCGCATCGATCACAAACGCATGGAACACCCTGACAGATGAAATGCTGGCAGAATATCCAACGCCGGAACACCTTCGCAAAAAGATGCTGGTCAAATGTGGCTATGCCGACGAGCGAAGCATCGTATGCGCCAGCAAGGCCGACGCCGAGCGTATGGCCGCGTTCGTCAAGCCCATGGATGCCTATGCGGTTGTAATCCATCGCGAGGCAGTTGTGAAAGTATTCACCGCTCAAAGCCAGAGCATGAAGGCTATGGGAAAGCGCGAATTTCAGGAAAGCAAAACCGCCGTTCTCGAAGCAATTGACAAATTGCTTGGCGTAGAACCGGGAGAAACAGCGAGGGCGGCAGCATGAGTAAGCCCCTTCTCATCAAAGCCCACGTACGAAGCCGCCCATATGATGCTGTGAAAGTCGAAAAGACGAAGCAGCTTGAAGGTGAAGTACGCGGGCCATTCGACCGTGAGTGCGAACAGTATCTAGATATTGTCCTGTCGCTCACCGATTTCTCGGAGGTGAACCATGGCGCGGCGTGAATTCTCGAAGGAAGTTAAACGTACTGCTCTAAAGCGATCTGGCAAGAAATGCGAGGCTGTTGGCGAAATGTACGGCTTTGAAGCCGGACAGCGTTGTTGCGTCAGCCTGAGCGCAGGCGTTCAATATGATCACATCATAGCTGATAGCATTGGTGGAGAACCCACGCTGGAAAACTGCGCGGCTGTCTGCATACGTTGCCACGGATACAAAACCCGTACTGTCGATACGCCAAGAGCGGCAAAAACAAAGCGCATGAGTGACAAGGCGAACGGCATAGTTCGCGCAAAAGGTAATTTGAGAAGTCAAGGCTTCCAAAAGACTGAAAAGTCCGGCCGAATAGATAAATCCGCCCTTCCCCCATTGCCATTGTCCCGGCTCATGCAGTCAGGGATTGCGAGGTCGAGAGCATGAAACAGAAATATTTCGTTGCCGTTACCAAGTACATTGATGTCACGCTCGACACTGACAAGCTCGATGCTGATTTCTGGAACGAATTTAACAGCCTGATCACAGATCGCGGCGGACCGGATAATGAATATCTGGCTGAACATGTCGCTTGGAATGTCGTGCAGGGTTACGACGATTTTGTCGAAGGCGTTGGCGACCTCAAGGAAATGAATATCACCACGTCCGAAACCGGCAGTGATGTATCGGTCGAGGCACGCCCATGACCATCCAAGATGAAGCAGTGCAGGCAGACAAAGCGCTTTGGCGTGTGAACATCAAAGGCCCGGACGATATTATTTCCGCGCCTGACTACCTGTCAGCCGTTCGCATGGCGAACACGTTCAATGCGTGGTGGCTTGATCTTATAACCAAGACGCCGCTCAAAGATAACCATCCTCACATGTGGGCCGAGCCTATTGAATGGCCATATTCAGAAGGCCACGGCGAAGACGTCACCGATACGAACAACGAATATCAGTGGTTGCGCGAACTCACAGCCGCCATGCCTTTCCTTACGGGGGTGAAGGTGAAGGCATTGAATTGGACCAAGCCGCCTCTAAGTGAAACGCTGTCACGCTGCGAAACAGAGTTCGGCACTTATCGAACGTGGACCCACGACGAGGCGAACGGCAAATGGTTTTGGTCAGTTGAAGGCGGGTATAACGAGGTAGGCGGTAGCGCAAAGGATGAAGCCGCCGCCAAAGCCGCGGCGCAGGCCGACTATGAGGCTCGCACCCTGTCCGCAATAGAGTTTGCCCCATCCCAGCGTGCGCAGGCGTTGGAGAAATTGCCTTGCGATGTTCGTCTGCCAGGAGTGACGCTACAGCGTGGCGTAAAATTCTCGGTTCTATTGGATGCTTTAAAACGCCGAGAAAGTTGGTCTGATGCTGATCGCTCACTCTCTCAGCCTGTAGCGGAAGGTCCGGAGCGCGGAAAGTTCTATCACAAGCATTGGGAACTATCGAAGCTTCTGGAAGCCCGCAACGGTGGTCTTGTAGATCATAGCGGCGGCGAGGCTTGGCGCTACGAATACACAAGCAAGGACGAGAACGGAAAATACGACATGCTTTACCGGCATAACGTGAATGCGTCAGTTCCTGCACGCCTCCCAGCCTCACCGGGAGCGTCGGAATGAGGGAGCACAGCGAGTGGAAACTCATCGGTGAGAAAAACGGTTGGGTGACGCCTGATCTTGGAATTCTTTACCGCATCCCTATCATCCGCCACGTCCTTGTATTCCGAGACGCACAGCGCATTGAACGTTGGTATAGCGCGGTTCCGGGTGTCCGAACTGGATATGACGAGTGGGTTCAATATGGAATTTGGTGGGGTCTATCCACCCGCCCGACAGGAGGCAGCAACCATGGCGAATGAATTGAAGCCTTGCCCGTTTTGTCACAAGACCTCTTACCTCAAGATTGAGATGTACCTTGATCCTTCATTTGAAGAATATCATGGGTTTACTGTCGTCTGTAGCGCAGCTGGGTATGAAGGCACAGAACGAGGCTGCGGATCATCTGGCGGATGGGGCGAAACAGAGGCAGGCGCCGCCACCGCTTGGAACACCCGCCCCGCCGCGCCGGTCGAGGGGTTGATCCGATACGACATAAGCATGTTCGGAAATGGTGCCGTCGAAATGGGTGGTGGCGAATACGTCCGCTTCGAGCAGGCCGAGGCCATCATTGCGGCGAAGGATAAACGTCTACAAGAGTGGCAAAATAAATGGGCGCAGACAGATATGTTGCGGCTGAAGGCCGAAGCCGACAACGCGGCGCTGACTGCGCGGGTTAAGGAGTTGGGAGACGAGCGCTACAAGCTGGCTTATGCCATCACGGGCGGTGAAGATGCTCCTGGCTATCTCGACAGCCTGTCTGTAGAAACACTGGTCGAAGTAGCCAGAGAAAACACGCAGCATTGGTTCGCAGAAACCGACCGTGCGGATAAGGCTGAAACCAAGCTTGCAGCTTGCGAAAAACAATTGTCGAAGGATCGCAAGTTACGCAACGAAGCCCAATGCGATGCGGATCTATGGCGGTTTTCTGCCGATATGGGCGATCATCCTTCATTGCTTGTGAAGGTATGGAGGCAGCGCAAAGCCCTCGAAACCCAACTCGCGGCGGCAAGGAAGGCGCTGGAGGGCATCGCTGGACTGAGTGCAATAGACATGTCTTTAGGCGACCAAGTCTTTGCCGTTACATCCGCCCGCGCCGCCTTGGAGGCCAGCCATGACCCTCATTGACAGACTATCCAAGCTGGACGCAAGCCAATCTGCCGGAGAAAGGCATCTTCAAAAATGGTGGGATGCTTTCATGCAGTCTCAAACGGTTGGCCATCCTGATTATTTCACGCGGCAAGATGATGAGCCTGATCGTCACTATGACCGTAATGGCTATTGCGACAATCCATCGAGGGGGTACTGATATGGCGAGTAAGGAATTGATAGCGCTAGCCGCGAAAGCAATGGAAGATCGGCGCAAGGATCTTATCGCGCAACCTTTGTCACGCATCTATCCGCAATTAGCAGAAGCCGCCGCTGGGGCCATCCTCGCCGAACAAATCGAGCATATCGAGGCTGAAGTTGACGGCTATATCGAAAATTTCAGAACGATGCACCGTATCAACGGAGTGCATGTCACCCGTGCATTGGCCACGTTGAAGCGTCGTTTGATCGATGAAAGCCCACTAGGGGAGCAGAGCGAATGAGCCGCGAAGACTTTGAAGTAATCAAAGAATACAGTGCTTATAAATTCAATTCAGACCGAAAACGCTTTCTGTCCAATGCGATAGAGCGTGATGACGGCGGGTGGACGAAACACGGCGAATATCACTGGTCAAGAATGGTGAACGGGTCGCGTCTGGATTATTGGCCGTCACGTAAAAAGTTCCAATTCAAAGGCCGAATTATGCGAGGCGATGTTGCGTCATTCCTTAGTCGCCAAGCCCTGAAAGGCGGTGAGCGACCATGGCTAAGATGACATGGGGCGATATTCTCGTCGCAAGCTTTTCAGCATGTCTTGCATGCGGTCCCGACGAGCCTGCCGATAAAAGAACGCTATCAGCTGACCTCGAAAAAATACTGCTCGTTACAGGTCGAGCCCGAGAAGACCGCACCGCACTGCAAGAAAGGGGGAGAGAGTGAGTAACTTATCCTCACCTATTCTTAGCAAGGCCAGCTCGATTAGTACTGATGTTCGAATAGATCAGGTGAATGCGCTTGCTGCCACATGCCGAACACTTCAATCAATGGGCAATGTCTTTGAACAACGCACCGTGATCTGGTCCAAGCTTATCCGCAAGGCCATGCATATCCAGTTTCGCATTGTGATGGCAATCAAGACAACTTGCAGTGATGTATTCGCCATACTTCAAACAATCACCAAGGGTCGCGTTAACGCTAAAGCTTGCCATGCCAGCCTCCTATCAGGCGGCAGCTATTACACCGTGAACGAAACAGAAACAAATCACAATTTCGGAGGGCTTATCGAATGACGGCAAAGGCTTCAATCAGCCAGTCCGATCTTGACCGGATGGCGATCATCGCGACAAAACGCGGAGTGCCTATTGAAATGAAGGATGAAAGAGGACGAATATTCAGGGTCTATCCAACAGTGGACGATCTAAAGCAAGACAATAGCCTTGACCCCGATTTGGCATATGGCGGCAACAATTTAGAACAATGGAGAAAGCGCCGTGAAGGTCGATCTACCCGGAGTGCATCGCGTAAACAAGCGGCTGGCTGACGGCACGACAGCGACCTATTACTATGCATGGCGCGGCGGGCCAAGGATGAAGGCTAAGCCAAACACAGATGCTTTTCTTGCTGAGTATTTCAAACTAACTCGCGATAAGGATGACGCGCCGTTCCAAGGACGGTTAGCCGAGATCATCCGGGAGTACATCAAGTCGCCTGCTTATCAAACGCTTAAGCCTTCCACCAAGGAGGGCTATGATATTGCGATACGCGGGATTGAGGCTGAATTTTACGACATGCCCGTGCGAAAAATATCAGCGCACGGCACTCGCTCCCTTTTCCTGCAATGGCGTGACGAGATAGCTGAGACGCACCCGCGCAAAGCTGATCTATTCATGAGCGTCCTGCAACGTATTCTGGCGTTCGCCTATGACCGTGAAATGATCACCCGGCACCCTCTGGAAAAGGTTGAGAAGGTCAGCGACGGCACAAGGCGCGATCTGATCTGGTCAGATGATGAAATCAACGCAATGCGGTTTGGTGAGAAGAACGACGATGGAGAGCTAATCCGCAAGCCAGCGCCTGAACCAATCGTTCGTGCCCTGATGTTGGCATTATGGACAGGGCAAAGACAGGGCGACCTGTTGAAGCTTACATGGACCGCTTATGATGGCGAGACAATAGCATTGCGTCAGGGGAAAACAGGCGCTCACGTTCGCATGAAAGTTTCAGCAGAACTGAAAGCCACTTTGGACAACGTGAAGCGGGGCAACTCGGTAACGATCCTGACAACGGCGCAAGGCAAGCCGTGGGCTACAGGCTTCAAATCATCGTGGCGTAAGGCCGTTGCAGCCGCGGGGATAAAGGGGAAAACATTCCACGACCTGAGAGGGACCTTCATAACGCTTGCTTATCGGAATGGTGCGTCGATCAAGCATATCGCGGAGGTGTCTGGTCATTCGGAAAAGGATGCTGAAACGATCATCAGGAAGCACTATCTGGTGTCGAGTGCGGCTGTGGAAAAGATCGAAAGCAGAACAACTGCTGTAAACCGAGCATCAAACGGTAAACTGGAAGAGTGACTTATGGTGGCTAAGTCATTGATTTAATGGTCGGAGCGGCGGGATTCGAACCCACGACCCCTTGACCCCCAGTCAAGTGCGCTACCGGGCTGCGCTACGCTCCGAGCCATGAAAAATCACTAGATTATAAAGGTTTAAACCGCAAGCCCTTAAAATATGAAAAAAGAACAAAATGAACACAGATGCATGGCGTGTCTAGTGTCAGAACAAAAAACGCCCCCTCGCCCTCCCGCTTCAGACAGAGCGTGTTGCGGATCTATTAAATGAATGGGCATGAACCTCAGAATAGCGTAAAAGCCGCTCAATTCATGCTTGCAGTCGGAAAAAATAACTCTATCTAAGAACTGCGCGGGACGACCCGCGTCTGTGTTCACTATGGGACGGCCCATACCCAAGGAGCACCATAATGGCATGGGTTTATCTTGTACTTGCTGGCAGCCTCGAAATCGTCTGGGCCTATTTCATGAAAAAGTCGGAAGGCTTTTCGCTGCTAACGCCAAGCATCATCACAATCGTTACAATGATCGGTAGTTTCGCCCTGCTTTCCGTTGCAATGCGCAGTCTGCCGCTTGGCACTGCTTATGCTATCTGGACCGGCATCGGTGCCGTGGGTGCCTTCATTGTCGGAATCGTCATTCTGGGTGAGGCTGCAACTTTTTTCCGTGTCGCCAGCGTTACTTTGATATTGGCAGGCATTATCGGCCTGAAATTATCATCATCATAGATTTGAAAAAAACAAAAGGGAGGCAAGAGCCTCCCTTTTATCTTATCGAACCTGATCCAGCAGGCGCTTGCACTCTAGAAGATCAAAAAGCGCTTCCTGCAACAAGCCCCGGTTATCCTTGGATGGACGCTTACCATCGGCGCCGATCGGGCCATCCTCCTCACCTTTCAACAAGCCAAAAAGCTTGCGAGCCGGTTGCGGTGGTTTGATGCCATTTGGCAGCGCCATTTCATTATCAGCAGCGTTTTCCATCGCCTGCTTATCAGCCAACGCCTGTTTCTGGCGTGTGATCGCTTCAATGGCCTGCACATCGCCGTTGCCAAGCGCAATGATGAATTGCGCATTGTTTTCCCGAAGCAGACGCTGCACGCCCTTGATCGTGTAACCCTGATCATAAAGCAGATGACGGATGCCCTTGAGCAGTTCCACATCAAGCGGACGATAATAGCGGCGTCCCCCACCCCGCTTCATGGGCTTGATCTGGGTAAAGCGTGTTTCCCAAAAACGTAACACATGCTGCGGAAGATCAAGATCCTCTGCAACTTCACTGATAGTCCTGAATGCATCAGGGCTTTTGTCCATCTGCTTGCCCTTTCCAGTGGTTTGGCTTTGCCGTTCAGCAAGCCTGCCAGCCCAGATAGTTCAAATGGCAATCGGCACATAACTCAGTGCCAGCCAAAATATCATAATAATTGGACGCGTTTAACATAAAATTGCTAAACGAAAAGCCCCAATTAATCGCTTCATTATATTAGAGAAACGAGTCACTCCATTTATCCATTATATAATAGAATAACTTTATAAGCACCTGTTCAAATATGACAGGAAGAAAGAGCATTTCCGGCAAAAGTGCGAAGCGGTTTTGCGCGGGATAATGCATGAAGACAAATAGATAGGGCCTTTCCGATGGTTCAATCAAAAACAGGAAATGCTCTAAGGCCGGGATCTTCAAAAACGAAAAAATCGCCCCGAAGAGCGATTTCATAAAAATTCTATTTTATCTTTTAAAACAGCTATTTCGCCGATTTTGCGCCGCGTTTCTGGTGTTCTTGCAGGATGCGCTGCTTGAGAACATTTGATGCTTTGAATGTCATGACGCGACGTGGGAGAATTGGAACTTCCTCACCGGTCTTCGGATTGCGCCCGATGCGTTCATTCTTGTCACGAACCTGAAATGTCGCAAAGGACGACAGTTTTACAGTTTCGCCGTTCACAATGGCATCACAGACTTCGTCGAGAATCATTTCGACCAAAGCTGCCGATTCTGTTCTGGACAAGCCTACCTTTCGGTAAACAGCCTCTGCCAGATCAGCGCGTGTGACCGTCTTACCTCCCATGACCGAACCTACCTGGTTAGCGTTTGAACAGATAATATCCTTAAGTGACAGGAGGTTACACAGATAAACGGCCTTCGGTCAAGCCGCGAGTTTCCTCGCGGCCTATCAAATTTCCAATTACCAGCGCAACAAAACCGCGCCCCAGGTAAATCCACCACCCATTGCCTCCAGAAGAACGAGGTCGCCCTTCTTGATCCGGCCATCCGCAACCGCTGTTGCGAGCGCCAGCGGAACGGAAGCCGCAGAGGTATTTCCATGGATATCAACGGTGATCACCACCTTATCCTCGGCAATATTCAGCTTTTTCGCTGAAGCGTCGATGATACGCTTGTTGGCCTGATGCGGCACAAACCAGTCAATATCGTCAGCTGTCAGGCCTGTTTCTGCAAAAGAAGCCTCAATCACATCGGTGATCATGCCCACGGCATGTTTAAAGACTTCGCGGCCCTCCATTCGCAGATGACCGACTGTCTGAGTCGTGGATGGACCACCATCGACAAACAGTTTCTCCTTGTGATTGCCATCGGATCGCAGGTTTGCAGTCAGAATACCACGATCAGACGTCAGCCCCTTGCCTTCGGATGCTTCAAGCACAAGTGCGCCTGCACCATCACCAAACAACACACAGGTCGTGCGGTCATTCCAGTCGAGAATGCGCGAGAATGTTTCGGCACCAATCACCAGCACCCGCTTGGCCAGACCGCCACGGATATAAAGATCGGCCGTGGTTATGGCATAGATGAAGCCGCTGCAAACCGCCTGCAAGTCGAATGCGAATCCGGTCGCGATGCCAAGCTCACGCTGAATCTCCACTGCACTGGCCGGAAAAGTATGATTTGGGGTCGAAGTCGCAACAAGCACCAGATCGATATCGGATGGCTGAAGGCCTGCATTTTCCAATGCAGCACGTGCGGCATCTGCGCCCAATGATACGGTGGTTTCGCCCTCGCCTGCGATGTGGCGCTGGCGAATGCCTGTGCGCTGAACGATCCATTCGTCAGAGGTTTCTATAACGCCTTCAAAATCAGAATTTTTCATGATCCGCTTGGGGAGAGCAGAACCAATTCCTCTTACGACAGATCTTATCATCGTTTTTCCTGTCCTAGCCTGACTACAGCGAAACATACGTATGCTGGTCAAAATTAGTGCCCGTGTATTGGGGGGCCTTATTTACTTAGCTGCTTCCATTGCCGTCAGTAGATGCAGCGTGCGGATGACTATGATGGAAATGCGCCAGATCCGCTTCAATTTTTTGGAGAAGCTTGTTGCGCACCATGTCATAACCGACTTCAATTGCAGAACAAAATCCTTCTGCGGTCGCACCGCCATGGCTTTTAATGACAACGCCACTCATGCCAAGCAACACACCGCCATTGACTTTGTTCGGGTCCATTTTCTCGCGAACACGATCAAACGCACCTTTCGCAAAAATATATCCGATCTTGGCAAGGAGCGTTCTGGACATGGCCTGACGCAGCAAAGTTGCCGTCTGACGCGCAGTCCCTTCAGCGGTTTTGAGTGCAATATTGCCGGTAAAGCCTTCGGTCACGACCACATCGACTGTGCCCTTGCCAATGTCATTGCCTTCGACAAAGCCGGTATATTCCAGACCTGCCAAGGGGGTATCCCGCAAAATCTGCGCGGCTTCCTTGATCTCATCAAGGCCCTTGATCTCTTCAGTGCCAACGTTGAGCAGACCCACTGTTGGCTTACGAACCTCAAACAGCGCGCGCGCCATGCCAGCGCCCATGACGGCATAATCAACAAGCTGTCGCGCATCGGCACCAATCGTTGCGCCGACATCCAGCACAATGGTTTCGCCGCGCAGGCTTGGCCAGATGGCGGCGATTGCCGGGCGCTCGACATCGGAAAGCATACGCAGGCAGAATTTCGACATTGCCATCAGCGCACCGGTGTTCCCAGCGGAAACACAGACATCGGCATCGCCGGTTTTTACCGCTTCAATTGCCTGCCACATGGAAGACTTACCACGCCCCGAACGCAGCGCCTGACTTGGTTTGTCATCCATCTTGACCGCAACCTGACTGGCGCGAAATTCAGATGCGGCCTGAAGTTTCGGATACCGCGCAAGCACCGGCTCAACCTGTCCGGCAAGTCCAAAAAAGATAAACCGGGTATCAGGATGACGCTCAAGCGCCTTCGCCGCACCAGGGATGACCACTTCAGGGCCAAAATCACCGCCCATGGCGTCAATCGAAATTTTTATCACTCTTGATTATTCCTGTGCGATCCCTAGCCCAAACCTGCTTATACACGCAGAGGGCTTCTCCGCGAAAATAGTGTTTTTCCGGTCGCGCACAACCAGATTCTCTCAACCATCGGTTAAATCACGGCTTCTTAGACCATTCCGAGAGCTTTGCAAAAGGCGAATCAGGCTTATCTTCCTCACCCGTATCACCAAAAACGACTGGTTCAGCATCCACTGGCAGGCCCGGCTTGCGCGGATATGGATCCAGTGCCAGTTCAAAAAACTCTTCGGCAACCGCACCAATATCAATTTTATCGCCAACAAACGTCTCAGGAATATCTGCGCCATCCGCGTCGAGCAGCAATTCACCGCTCTCATCAAGCTGGACTTTGGCCAGACGCGAATCTTCGGGCACAAAAATCGTATCGACATCCTCCGAAACACTCGCATTGATTGGCTCGAGTGTCACACCGCAAGACTGAACGACTTCGGCTTTAATGGTACCGCGCAGGCGAACGCCCTTCTTTTTCCAAGGCGTCAGCAGAAACTCGGCATCAAAGGATTTAACCGCCTGAAGGCCGTGTTCAGATGCCAATGCGGCTCTTTCCTTATCATTGGTTCCAATGTTCACCGTCAAGCCCTTCGCGGGCAGATGAAGAACCGGAACGGGATAGCTCAGTGCCGGTTTATCAGTCATTCTCGTGTGCCTTTATTTCCATATCAGTTGACGTAAACGCCATTTTCTCCGCATCCATAAAGGATATGTCGCCCGCTGCCAAAGCCTGATCTTCGATTTTTTGAAGATCATCACGGCAGGCAAAGACATATTCACTCAAATAGTGAGATTGCGGCCATAATTCGAGATCGGGGCGAATATTTCGTGTCAAAGCAGCTGCGAGCGCATTCCTGTCATTGTCGTCGAGGGCCGTACCATAGGAGTTGACGCGCCCATAAAACATGCGTGCAAGCTTTTTCATGCGCTTTGGAACACCCTGATCACCGATTCCCAATTCGCGCAGGGAATGATCGACATCCTTGAAAAACTCGTCTGCAATGTCCTGCGCGAGCGGCATGAGCGGCGAATTTTCGCCCTTCATACGATGCAGGGCCAGAAAAATATGCACCGACAGCATCTCATAGCGCCCCAATGGCGTATCAGGCACCTGAAATTGTGCATAAAAACGTTTTTGCCGCGCCGCCGCCACGATCGTCTCGTAAACGCGAAGCACAACTGTCTCATTTGCCTTAGATTTGCGGCGAAATAGTCGAAGAATCATTATCGTACGACCGTACTTGTTGCATCCAGAAGCAAGGTGGTTTACCGAAGTTCACCCGACGGCGAAAGTGCCGCGCTGATATTGAATGTATGGAGAGGTCTTTGTTGCAGCGAATTTTCCCAAGCGCACGCACACAGCGTGCCCTTCTCGCAGGCACGGCAATTCTCTTTTCGGCGGCTCTTGCCGGTTGCAACACTGCATCCACGCTAAATCCGTCGGAAACGATCACAGAGGGTTACGTGCTTGATCCACAGGCGCTCGACTCGGTGCCGGTGGGCTCCAGTCGTGAACAGGTGCTTCTGGCACTTGGTACGCCATCGACGACGGCGACCTTCGACAATGAAGTGTTTTACTACATTTCGCAGAAGCGTTATCGTGCGGCGCAATTCATGAAGCCGAAGATTATTGACCGTCACATCCTTGCTATCTACTTCGACAAGGACGGCAAGGTCGATCATATCGCTAATTATGGTCTTCAGGATGGCAAGGTCTTTGATTTTGTCTCGCGCACCACGCCAACAGGCGGCAAGGATCAGACCTTTATCGGTCAGATTATTCAGGGCGTTGCAAAAGCCCCGACATCGCTTCCGGGCGGAATGAGTGCGGGCGGCAATAATTAATCCTGCAAATTCATCGCTGGGGCATGTCCAACGAATCCATCAATTGCAGGAAATGCTCTTAAAGAAAAACCCGCCTAACGGCGGGTTTTTTAGTGTTTAAGCATCAAGCCGAATGCGCGAGCACTGCGAGCAGTAAGAGCGCCACAATGTTGGTGATCTTGATGGCCGGATTAACGGCTGGTCCGGCCGTATCCTTGTAAGGATCACCGACAGTATCACCCGTTACCGAAGCCTTATGCGCTTCCGATCCCTTCATGTGTTTGACACCATCAGCATCGGTAAAGCCGTCCTCAAAGCTCTTCTTGGCATTATCCCAGGCACCGCCACCGGATGTCATGGAGATGGCCACAAACAAACCGTTGATGATGACGCCCAGAAGCGACGCGCCAAGTGCCGCGAAAGCAGCGGCTTTGGAGCCGGAAATCAGCAGCACGCCGAAATAGACGACAAGTGGGGCTAGAACCGGCAGGAGCGAAGGAATAATCATTTCGCGAATGGCAGCTTTGGTCAGAAGATCGACAGCCCGCGCATAATCAGGGCGATCCTGTCCCGTCATAATGCCCGGCTTTTCACGAAACTGGCGACGCACTTCCTGCACCACCGCACTGCCCGCGCGACCGACAGCCGTCATCGCCATGCCGCCAAAGAGATAGGGAATAAGACCGCCAAAGATCAGACCGGCAACCACATAAGGATTGGAAAGCTCAAACGACACCGGCCCCATATTCGCAAAATATGGATAGGTTTGTCCGTTAGCGGCAAAATAAGCAAGATCATTGGAGTAGGCCGCAAAAAGCACCAGAGCACCGAGACCCGCCGATCCAATTGCATAGCCTTTGGTGACAGCCTTGGTCGTATTGCCAACAGCATCAAGCGCATCGGTCGATTTGCGCACTTCGGGATCCAGCCCCGCCATTTCCGCAATGCCGCCTGCATTATCCGTGACCGGACCGAAAGCATCAAGCGCCACGATCATGCCCGCGATGCCAAGCATGGCAGTAACAGCAATTGCCGTACCGAACAGACCTGCGAGCTGATATGTGCTGATGATACCACCCACAATCACAATTGCAGGCAGGGCAGTTGATTCGAGCGAAACAGCCAGCCCCTGAATAACATTGGTGCCGTGGCCTGTAACCGAAGCCTGTGCGATCGAATTGACCGGGCGCTTGTTGGTGCCGGTATAATATTCGGTGATCACAACAATCAGTCCCGTCACAATCAGACCGATAATGCCACAGATAAACAGGTTGGTGCCGGTGATAGACATGCCTGCAACCACGCCGACCTCGCCCCAGCCAATTGTCAGCGTGTTGGCGACGGCAATACCCACGATGGAAAGCAGGCCTGTTGCAATCAACCCCTTGTAAAGCGCACCCATAATGGAGCCATTAACGCCGAGTTTGACGAAAAATGTGCCGGCAATCGACGTGATGACACAGGCACCGCAAATGGCCAGTGGATAGAGCATCACGCTTGAAAGCATATCCGAGCCAGCAAAGAAGATCGCGCCCAGAACCATCGTCGCAACAACTGTCACGGCATAGGTTTCGAACAAGTCCGCTGCCATGCCAGCGCAGTCACCGACATTATCACCAACATTGTCCGCTATGGTTGCCGGATTGCGTGGGTCATCTTCCGGGATACCTGCTTCGACCTTCCCAACCAGATCGCCGCCGACATCAGCACCCTTGGTGAAGATGCCGCCGCCAAGCCGCGCAAAGATTGAAATCAGCGAAGCGCCAAAGCCAAGTGCCACAAGGGCATCAATAACGGTGCGGTCAGAAGGCGCATAGCCCATCCATACCGTCAGAATAAAATAATAGACCGAGACGCCAAGCAGTGCGAGACCAGCGACAAGAAGACCTGTAATAGCGCCGGATTTGAATGCGAGTTCCAATCCTCCCGCAAGACTTAAGGAAGCTGCCTGCGCCGTGCGCACATTTGCACGCACAGAGACATGCATCCCGATGAAGCCAGTCAAGCCAGACAGGACAGCTCCGATGAGAAAGCCGATAGCGGCAGTGATCGACAGCAGATACCAGACTGCCAAAAAGACGACGATGCCAACAATGGCAATCGTGGTGTATTGTCGGGTAAGATAGGCTGATGCGCCTTCACGAATGGCACCAGCAATTTCCTGCATGCGCGCTGTGCCCTGATCCGCTGCCAGAACAGACCGCGTCGCCCATATGGCGAAAAGAACGGAAACTACACCACAGGCAATAACAAGAAGAAGAATTCCGATTCCCATTTAGGCCAACTCCCATTGAGTGCGCACCAGCTATAGACAGATCGCTCGCAATCAAGTTTGCAATTGCCTGCACACATTGGCGCATGAAAGGCCCGAAACCCCTCCCCGGACCTGGAATAGCGGCAAGGAAGAACCTGAAGCCGACCATTCACCGGGCTTCTTCGGCTTGTTCATCAGCTATTTATGCATTTGAGCATTCTCAATGCCGCGCACCCAACATGCGGAAGCCATCTTAAAAGGTCAAGCCGTAGTTTTTTGCATAACCACGCAAAAAGGCTACGAAAAATCGTAGCCTTTTTAATCAGCATTGCAGTGAGCGATACTTATCTGCCACGCACCTTGGAACCACGGCTTTCGCCGCGCAGTTCAAAGGCAAGACGATCCAACACGGCATTAACAAGCTTTGGCTCATCTTCGGTGTAGAAGGCTTTGGCAATATCCACATATTCCGAAACGATCACGGCAGTCGGCACATCCTTGCGGGTTTGCAATTCCCATGCACCGGCACGCAGAATGGCGCGCAGTGTCGAGTCGAGACGCGATAGCGGCCAATCTTCGGTCAGTGCCTGATGAATCATCGGGTCCAGCTTTAACTGGCTATCGACAACGCCTGCAACAATGGCACGGAACCATTGTGGATCAGCGTCGAGATACTGCGTACCATCGACTTCCTTGCCGAGTCGGTGCGCTTCATATTCCGCCACGACTTCCATGACGCCTGTGCCGGCGACATCCATCTGGTAAAGCGCCTGTACGGCTGCAAGACGTGCAACGCCACGCTTATTTGCAGTGCGCGGAAGATTTGGTGCCGAACGGCCTTCAGAAGAAGAAGTCATCGTATCAGGCTCCGAATTTCTTACGCAGTTCAATCATGGTGAGCGCAGCACGAGCCGCAAAGCCACCCTTGTCCTTGTCTTCACGACGCGCACGCACCCAGGCCTGCTCATCATTCTCAACGGTCAGAATGCCGTTGCCGATAGCAAGACCTTCTTCCACGGACAGATCGGTCAACGCACGGCAGGATTCATTGGCAACAATATCAAAATGATAGGTTTCACCGCGAATAACCGTGCCAAGAGCCACATAACCATCGTAATAAGTGCCGCCATTTTCCGCGCCATCAAGTGCGAAAGAAATGGTCGCGGGCACTTCCAGTGCACCAGGCACTGTCACAACGTCATAGGTCGCGCCAGCCGCATCAAGAGCAGCCTTCGCGCCGTCCAGAAGCGCGTCGGACAGTTCCTCATAAAAACGCGCTTCAACAATGAGCAAATGCGGCGCGTGCGCCTCGTGCTTCGACATGAGAGACTCCATGGCAGAAATCGCGGACCGCAACACCTGCGGTCAACGCTGAATTCGAAAAATGCTGTTATAGCTTTAGAATGTAGGCTCTAAGCTTATTTCTGATATTGCGCAAGCCTTGCTGCATATCGCGCGAGCTGATCAATCTCAATATTGATCCTGTCGCCCACCTTGCGGTCGCCCCAGGTGGTCACTCCCAGCGAATGACGAATGAGCAGAACATCAAACTCGTTTCCATTGACACCGTTGACCGTCAGCGAGGTGCCATCAAGCGCGACCGAGCCCTTCTGCGCAATAAATGGTGCAAGCTCTTCCGATGCGCGCAGGGTGAAGCGTACAGCATCGCCCTCTTCCTTGCGTTCAACAATTTCTGCCTGTCCATCAATATGGCCGGAAACCAGATGACCGCCCATTTCATCGCCAAGCTTGAGCGAGCGCTCAAGATTGATGCGGGTGCCACTTCCCCAAGTGGAAATCGTGGTCAGACGCAACGCTTCTTCCCATGCCTCGACTTCAAACCAGCGGGCATTTGTGCCTTTTTCCGGCAGCGCCACAACGGTCAGGCACACACCAGAGCAGGCAATTGACGCACCAAGCTCAATTGTCTCAGGGTCATAGGCTGTTTCAATGCGCAGCAAAACGCCTTCATTCAAAGGCTTGATACGATCCACTTTACCGATATCGGTGACAATCCCAGTAAACATCACGTTTTCCTTACATACTCGATACAGGCATCGTCGCCGTATTGCGTTTCGCGCAAAATTGTAAATTCATCATCGATATGGGATTGCAGACCTGTAACGGCAACCCCATGCGTCGCGCCGATTTCTACAGGTGAATGGAACAGGATAAGCCGGTCTACCAGCTTTTCTTTCAGAAAATTCCTGGCAACATTGGCCCCGCCTTCAACCAGCACGGAAGAAATTCCCTCTGCTGCAAGATCGTCCATCAGCTCCGGTAAAGCGATACGACCTTCATGACTTTCCGCTGCAACAATGCGGCATCCGGCTGCCTGCATCTCATAGCGCCTTTCCGGCGCAACTTTTTCGCAACACGAAAGCCACAATGGAACGGCTTCCGAACTGCGAACAAGCCTTGAATCGAGCGGTAATTTCAATCCGCTGTCCAATATGAGGCGAATGGGTGAGCGTTGTTCCAATCCCGGAAGACGGCAATTGAGGATGGGATCATCAGCGATTGCCGTATCAACCCCGATGAGAATCACATCGGTCTGCGAACGCAGAATATGTGACTGGGCACGTGCAATCGGACCGGTAATCGTGACCTGCCCCTCGCCTTTTTTTCCGATAAAGCCATCGGCAGAAAGTGCAAGTTTCAGAATCACTTCCGGGCGTTTTTTAGAAGATCGATTCAGATAACCCGCCAGATCATCCGCCGCCTTGACCGACAGAACGCCCGGCACCACTTCAATGCCTGCTTCGCGCAATATGGCAAAGCCTTTTCCGCTCACTCTTTCATCAGGATCAGTAGCCGCAACGACCACGCGCGCGACACCTGCGCGCACCAGCGCTTCCGCACATGGCGGCGTGCGGCCATGATGCGCGCAAGGTTCCAGTGTGACATAGGCTGTAGCGCCCTTTGCCGCTTCGCCTGCATCGGCCAGAGCCTGCGGCTCGGCATGAGGACGGCCACCAAGTGCCGTGACACCACGTCCGACGATGATACCGTCCTTGACAATGATCGTACCGACTGACGGGTTTGTGCCGGTCAGCCCCTTGTTGCGGCGTGCAAGGCGGATCGTCGCCTCCATGAAGCGAACATCATCCGGCGTGACATTTGCATGCGGAAATTCCACTCGGCTCATCTTATGCGTCCGGATCGCCATCAGTTTCAGCTACAGTCAGTTCGTCGATGACATTGTGGAAATCAACAGCCTTGCTGAAATTGCGATAGACGGAAGCAAAGCGGATATAGGCGATATCATCGACACCCTTGAGCGCGTCCATTGCGAGACGTCCAATTTCATCTGATGTCACTTCCGCTTCACCCGAGCTTTCAAGCTGACGCACGATGCCAGAAATTGCACGCTCAACACGCTCTTCATCCACGTGGCGCTTACGCAGCGCTACATCGATGGAACGGGCAAGCTTCTCACGATCAAATGGCACCCTGCGACCGCTTTTCTTGACGACCATCAGCTCGCGGAGCTGCACGCGCTCAAATGTCGTAAATCGCCCACCACAGACCGAACACACACGACGCCTGCGAATAACAGCGCCGTCTTCCGCCGGGCGGGAATCCTTCACCTGCGTATCTTCAGACTGGCAATAGGGACAACGCATGGCACTCTTTCAACTGACTAAATGAAATGATTCCTGCCGATGATACCCCATCACGGCCATGCTGCCTAATACAGTCAAATACAAAAAAAGCCCCACTCAACAGGGTTGAGTGGGGCTTCATCAAAATTTGAACTCTTATCCCTGATAGCCGTACATCGGGAAGCGCTCGGTCAGAGAAACCACCTTTTCCTTAACCGCTGCTTCAACCTTTGCATTGCCTTCATCGGAATTTGCAACCTTAAGACCATCGAGCACTTCCGCAATCAGCGAGCCGATTTCCTTGAATTCAGCCTTACCGAAACCACGGGTCGTACCGGCAGGTGTACCAAGACGAATACCCGATGTTACGAATGGCTTTTCCGGGTCGAATGGAATGCCGTTCTTGTTACAGGTGATGTTGGCACGGCCAAGAGCGGCTTCTGCACGCTTGCCGGTTGCATTCTTTGGACGCAGATCAACCAGCATCAGATGGTTGTCCGTACCACCGGAAACAATGTCGAGACCGTGAGACTTCAGTTCGTCCGACAATGCGCGTGCATTATCAACGACGTTCTGAGCGTAGACCTTGAATTCCGGCTTGAGTGCTTCTGCAAATGCAACAGCCTTACCAGCGATCACGTGCATCAGCGGGCCACCCTGAAGGCCAGGGAAAACAGCTGTGTTGAACTTTTTCGCCAGATCAGGATCATTGGTGAGGATCATACCGCCACGTGGACCGCGAAGCGACTTGTGAGTCGTCGTCGTGCAAACATGCGCGTGTGGTACGGGTGATGGATGAACACCGGCAGCAACAAGACCTGCGATATGTGCCATATCAACCATCAAATATGCGCCAACTTCGTCAGCGATTTCGCGGAAGCGTTTCCAATCCCAGACGCGGGAATAGGCTGTACCACCAGCGAGAATGAGCTTTGGTTTGTGTTCGCGTGCGAGGCGAGCGATTTCTTCCATATCCAGAAGATGATCTTCCTTACGGACACCATAAGAAACAACGTTGAACCACTTGCCGGACATGTTGACTGGTGAACCATGGGTCAGATGGCCACCGGAATTGAGGTCGAGGCCCATGAACGTGTCGCCCGGCTGCAGAAGCGCCAGAAACACGGCCTGATTCATCTGGCTACCGGAATTTGGCTGCACGTTGGCGAACTCTGCACCAAACAGCTTCTTCGCACGTTCGATTGCCAGTTCTTCTACGACGTCAACATACTGGCAGCCGCCATAATAGCGCTTGCCCGGATAGCCTTCGGCATATTTGTTGGTGAGGATGGAGCCCTGCGCTTCAAGAACCGCGCGCGAAACAATGTTTTCAGAAGCGATCAACTCGATTTCATGACGCTGACGACCAAGTTCGTTGCGGATCGCACCAAAAATATCGGCATCGATTTCTTCAAGAGTTGCGTTGAAAAAAGCGGTATTGGCTTGAGACATGTTTCACACCCTCCGGGATAGCCGGTCACACCTATAAGAGATGAGGCGCAGTATCACACTTCGACAGGCAAGGCCAATGGCCGTGATGCGAAAAGCATGTTCCAAAATGCGGCATGACGTAGCTTACGGCCAAAGCTGCAACAAAAAAGCCGCCCGAAACAGGTTCGGACGGCTTTCTTAAACGTGAATGCAACTTAAGTATCGGTGCCAAGTGCCAACGCAGTCGCACCGTCCATCTTATAAATGTCGTCGCGGAACTGCACCACGCCATCGCCTGTCGACCATGCGGTGATGTAGACGAAGTGCAACGGCACAGGATCGGTCAGCTGAATAGGTGTATTGACACCAGATGCAATCGTAGATTCGATGTTCTGGCGATCCCAGCCAGCCGTATTCTGCAACAACCATACGTCAAGATCACGGACATTCTGCACGCGGACACAGCCCGACGAATCGAAGCGCATGAGCTTGTTGAAATAGCTCTTCTGCGGCGTGTCATGCATATAAACGGCATATGGATTGGGGAAGTTAATCTTCGTCGAAGACATGGCATTGATCTTGCCTGGATCCTGACGAAACATCAGCTTCACGGCGTCATCAGTATTCCAATCCACAGTTTCCGGTGCAACTTCCTGACCCTGCGCATTGTAAAGACGAATCTTATTGTTCGCCAGATATTGCGGATTCTTCCGCATCAGCGGAATGATATCCTTCTGAATGATCGACTTTGGTGCCGTCCAATAAGGATTAAGAATAACTTCGTGGATTTTGGAATTCAGGATCGGTGTCTGACGGTCGATCTTGCCAACAATCGCTGTATGGCGCTGCGCAACACTGCCATTTTCAACGGCTTCAATACGCGCTGCCGGGATATTGACCATCACGAAGCGCTGTTCGGTCTGGCTTGCACCCGCCATGCTCGACAGGCGCTGAAGATTGGTCTGCAACTGGCCGAGGCGCGTGTTGGCGTCCACATTCATCGCAGCATAGGTGAATTGGCCCATCACACCATCGGCTGGCAGGCCATGACGCGACTGGAAGCGCTTGACCGCTGCATCGACATAGGTGTCATATGCGCTGGAAACGCCTGCTTCGCGCGGAAGGTCGCCGGAAATAATAAGGCGCTGACGCAGAGCCTGCACCGAGGGATCCGTGACGCCAAGCTGTAGCTTTGCACTGCCCGGCACCTGCGGCCAGCCTCCCCGACCTGCAATATCTGCATATTGAGCGATGGCAGACTGAAGATCACCAACAGTCTGCTGGCTGATAACCGGCTGATTGGTGGCAACTTTCTGACCGCCCGTCGCACGCGCATCGAACTGGTCATCCCAGTTACCGCGACGCGGTGCGGCAAGAATATCGTTTAAAGCCTGTTGTTGTGCGAAAGCAGCAGGAACCATGGCCGAAGCAGCCGCAGTCAGACCGGCAGTTGCTGCGCCACGCAAAAAGCTGCGGCGACTTGCATTCAAAGCATCGGTATTCTTGTCGGTTTTGGTCATGTTCTTTGTCCCAAGAAGCTAATCAGTTTAATCCGGACACGTGTATCCGAAAACAACCCCAGATAATGCGCTGTAAAGATCCGCTAGAGCAGTTCCTGTTTTGACTGAACCATTAAACATGCTCTATGTGTTTGTTTTCAGGCATTACCCCACGCAAAACCGCTTCGCACTTTTGCTGGAAATGCTCTAAAAGCGGTTTTTATGGCTTAATCATGTCGCAATGCCGGGAATTCAAGGCCGGTGCGACTTAAATAGCTCGCTATTATAAAGATCAACGAATGAACTCTACTCATTGTGACCGTTCTGCAACATGAACGCGCTTCGATCTCACAGGACTTATGCCCTGATCAGAGCCTGTAGGCGATGCTGTCGTTCCAAAAGCGATCAAGCCGCTGCAGAGAACGGTTCATAGCTGTAAACTCTTCAACCTGAATGCCGCCGACCTGCTCAATGGACGCAATGTGGCGCTGATAAAGCGACTGCACCTGATCGGCAATTTCATTGCCCTTATCCGTCAGGCTAACTCGAACCGAGCGACGGTCGGTGCTTGAGCGCTCATGATGAATAAAGCCCATATCGACCAGTTTCTTCAGATTGTAGGAAACATTGGAACCAAGATAATAGCCGCGCGAACGCAATTCACCGGCGGTGAGTTCAGAATTGCCGATGTTAAACAGGAGCAGCGCCTGCGTTGCATTGATGTCGTTGCGGCCATTGCGATCAAATTCGTCCTTGATCACATCAAGCAGACGACGGTGCAGACGCTCAACCAATTGCAATGCTTCGAGATAAAGTGTGCGGAGAGCTGCTTCGGGATTCAAAAGCGGAGCAGATGCATCCATTCTATGTTGTGCATTGTTCATTTCTTTTGCCTCTCTGTCGGAGCAGCCTTGCATGAGGCTGCTCTCTTCCTGTTGGTCCGGTGTATTTTCTCACCGTTCTTGAGAGGACTTTAGATGTGATGCATAAAATTCGAATTAAAAGTCAGCCTTAACAGTAGCTTACCAAGAGAAATGCAATTTCAGGCTTAACGTTGTGTTACTGATTGGCTCTTTCAGCTGATAAGCCCGATGCGGGATTGCTGTCTTTTTTCAAGGAAAAGCAGCACACGGAAAACAATATAAATAAGGATGCAGACAACGTTAAAGCCCACCGTCACAGGCCTGTATTCAAAGTCGCGTGCAAAAACTGAATAGATGGCGATTTCGCCAAATGCTGCGATAAACCACAAGACCGGCCCCCATGGCGCGCGCATCCACAGACCGGTCGCCGCGACTGGCAAGAGCAGCGCAAGTGCAACGGTCGCGGTCTGCCATTGCCATGGCATGAGATCGAAACGCCACAGCAAGCCCGGCTGAACCCCAATAAGTTTAATCCAATAATAAACGCCGCTCGCAAGAGCGACGAGTGCAATCATCCTTATAAACCACACAAAGGACCATTCGGTGCCGCTGATTTGTCTATGCTGGTGCAGTTCATCCTGGCGCATCAAAAGCTTAGTTCCCTCTCGCCAAGATTAGCAAAATACGCATTGACCATTTCCGGCTTTACTTCATCAATTGAAGCCGGCTTCCAGACTGGCGCGCCGTCCTTATCGATCAGCACAGCACGCACACCCTCATAAAAATCATGCTCAGCCAGCATACGCGATGCAATGCGGTATTCCATGCGCATGCAATCATCAAGTTTCAGCGCTCGACCATCAGCAATCTGGCGGAATGTGACAGCCACACTGGTTGGCGAACGTGTGGCAATGACGTTGAGAATATCCGTTGCAGGTTTACTGCCTGCGGCTGCGGCTTTTTCCAAAGCATTGAGGCATTCGGCAAGCGTTGCGTGTTCAAAACTCTCCGCAATGATTTTGCGGGTTTCGGGCGTGGTCTCAAAATCCGGGTACTGCACAGGCGCCAAAGCTGCATCGACATCGGCTTTGGCAATGAGATCGTCGCGAAGGTCTTCGAGCTCACTGGCAGCTACCGCATGGGTCGCGATACCGCTTTGCAGGCAGTCGCCCCAGCGAATGCGGTTGCCGGTGAGTGCAAGATAATAGCCAAAATTGTCATGAAGATGCGGCAGGAAGGCACTTCCACCCACATCCGGGAAGAAACCAATGCCGGTTTCAGGCATCGCAAAAAGCGTGTTTTCCGTCACGATCCGGTGCGAACCATGAACCGAAATACCAGCGCCACCACCCATCACAATGCCATTAAGCAGCGAGATATACGGCTTTGGAAAACGTCCGATGCGGGCATTGAGCCGATACTCATCACGGAAAAATTCAAAGGCGGGTGTGCCTTCGCGTCCTGCTTTATAGGCTGCAACAACGTCGCCGCCTGCACAGAAGGCGCGGCCTTCGCCTTCGATAATAACGCAGGCGACATCCGGGTCTGTTGCCCAGGCCTGCAAAGCGCGGTCGAGGGCGAGAATCATTTTATGCGTCAGAGCATTGAGCGCGGATGTGCGCGTCAGTTTCACCAGCCCCGCTTTTCCCTTGCGCTCAAAGCTGATTTCACTGCCACCACCGAAATCGATTTGCATCATGTCTCTCCCCTATGACCAAAGCGACTCCCGTCATGACTGAATCGCTGAAACCACTTTAACCATTTTTCTTACGCAAAGCCGCTACAACCTGCGCAAAGCCGCTACGCACTTTTGCTGGAAATGCTTTAATGGGTAGAAAGTGAAACGCCCCGCGTCAATCCTGCACAGGCCATTGTGCTTGGTTTAGCCACTTTTCCCGTGATAAACCGTGCCCATCTGATAACAAGCTTCCGAACCGTTAGATTCCCAAGCTTTCTTCTCTCGGGAACATTTATATGACTGATCGTTTGTCCAACATTTCTTCTGCCAACATTTCAGCTCACGTCGATGATGTGACGCAAAGTCGTCGTCTGCGCCGAATGCGCAAGGCTGACTGGTCGCGCAGACTGGTGCAGGAAACACATCTGACGGTCGATGATCTGGTCCTGCCATTTTTCCTGACTTGCGGAACCAATGTCCGCGAACCAGTGGACGCGATGCCGGGACTTGAACGCTATTCAGTGGATATGGCTGTACGCATGGCCGAGAAAGCCGCCAAGCTCGGTATTCCGGCGATTGCCCCTTTCCCGCGCGAAAAAGCGGAAGTCAAAACAGAAGATGGTGCTTTCGTCGCAAGCCCCGACAATCTGATCAATAGCGCCGTGCGTGCGATCAAAAAAGAAGTACCGGAAATCGGCATCATTACCGATGCAGCACTCGATCCGTTCACAACGCATGGCCATGACGGTGTGTTGCGGGATGGTGAGATCATCAATGATGAATCGGTTGCAATGATCGTTCGCGGCGCGCTCGCCCAGGCCGAAGCCGGTGCCGATATTATCGCACCGTCCGATATGATGGACGGACGGATCGGCGCTATTCGTCAGGCGCTGGATGCCCATGGCTTCCACCATGTGCCCATCATGTCCTATGCAACAAAATTCGCATCCGCCTTCTATGGACCATACCGCGATGCAATCGGGACCGCCGGTCTGCTGAAAGGCGACAAGAAGACCTATTATATTGATCCTGCAAACCCTGACGAAGCGGTGCGCGAGGCTGAACAGGATGTGGCTGAAGGCGCAGACATGCTGATGGTCAAGCCTGGAATGCCTTATCTCGACATCATCCATCGCCTCAAGAGCACATTCCGCCTGCCGACTTATGCCTATCAGGTATCAGGCGAATATTCGATGATCAAAGCGGCCGGCATGAATGGCTGGATTGACGAAGAAAAAGTTATCATGGAAAGCCTGCTGGCATTCAAACGCGCAGGCTGTGATGGCATTCTGACCTATTTTGCACTTGATGTTGCCGAAAAGCTGAACAGTCAGCGCTGACAGGTCGAAATATTATTTCCTTGAAATAGCCAGCTTCGTACACCACCTTGAAACTGTTCCGCATTGGGCGGAACAGCGGACGGCTGTTCCCGGACGTGTCTTTACAAGGACTGGAAGGAAAAATGTCCGACAATATTCTGCACGGCGAAATCATGGGCCCGCGTTTTGAAAGCCGCGCTTTTTTTGAAGGCGTGCGCACACGCCGCATTATGGCTTTTCTGATCGACTATCTCATTGTCTTTCTTTTATGCATTCCGGCTGCAATCGTGATTTTCGTTCTGGGCATCATAACGCTTTCACTGGGGTGGGCGCTTTATGCGTTCATGTTCCCGATCGTCGCGCTGCTATATGTATCGCGCACGCTAGGCGGACCTCAGCAGGCCACAAATGGCATGCAGATGATGAACATCAAACTGGTGCGCCTTGAGGGCGGGAGCGTCGATCCAATGCTTGCAGTGGTTCACACGGTTCTTTTCTGGGGTTTAAATGTTGTTCTTACACCGCTGATCCTGCTCGCGACACTGGTGATTGACCGTAAGCGCACCGTGCATGACCTGTTGCTTGGAACTGCAGTTATCCGTTCGGATCGTTAATCATCAAAAAAATTCAGGGTCGGCTGCACAAAATGTCTATTGACGTTTTGGACAGCCGGCTCAATCTTTAAAGCAGAAGAGATGGTTCGGCATTGCCGTTTCGTGGATATTGGATGACCCATCAACCGCAACAGTCTCCGCAGTTTTTCTTAACGGCTCCATCGCCCTGCCCCTATCTTGACGGCCAGATGGAGCGGAAGGTCTTCACACATCTTGTGGGTGATAAGGCCAACGAAATCAATGACCTGCTGACACAGGGTGGTTTTCGCCGCTCACAGAATATTGCCTATCGCCCAGCCTGCGAGCTTTGCCGCGCCTGTGTTTCGGTGCGCATTCTGACGGGCGAATTCGAAATGAACCGCAGTATGCGCCGGGTCTGGAATCAGAATCGTGATCTGATTGGTCGCCAGCACAACGCCCAACCAAGCACAGAGCAATATGCCCTTTTCCGTGACTACCTGGATGCCCGTCACCATTCAGGTGGCATGTCCGATATGACGGTACTCGATTATGCGATGATGGTCGAAGACACCCATGTCAACACGCAGATTATCGAATATCGCAGACGCGGGCCGGACAGTTTTATCAGTGCCAAGGGCGATGGAGAGTTGATCGCGGTAGCGCTCACTGACGTGATGGCGGATGGCCTGTCGATGGTCTATTCCTTTTTCACGCCGCATATGCATGAGCGTTCGCTCGGAACTTTCATGATCCTCGATCATATCCAGCGTGCACGCACGGCTGGCCTTCCCTACGTCTATCTTGGCTATTGGGTCGAGGGATCGCGCAAGATGCAATATAAGACGCGCTTCAGGCCGCAAGAGCATCTTAGCCCACGCGGCTGGCAGAAATTTGAGGGTTAGAAACAATAAGGGCGGCACAGGCCGCCTTTATTTTAAAACTTGCCCGAACGCGGGAAACCCTTCGGAACAAGACGCCCAGCAGAGGCACGGGCCGCAATCCACTCGACGAGTTCTTCCTTGCTGCGATTGAAAGTACGATCTGCCGAATCCTGCCATGACAGGCCATCAGCGATTGCGAAAGTGCGTACATCGGACACGCCGCCATCCTTATATTTCTGCAAACGAACGCCCTTGCCGCGTGTCATTTCAGGAATGTCCGAAAGCGGGAAGACAACCATCTTCCGGTTCTCGCCCACGACGGCAATGTGATCACCCGAAATGCGCTGGCAAAGCTTGGCTTCATCCGGCGCCTTCACATTCATCACCTGCTTACCCTTGCGGGTATTGGCGACCGCTTCATTCTCAGACACGATGAAGCCATTGCCTTCATGTGATACGAGCAAAAGCTTGGCTTGCGGATCATGGACAAAGGCGGTCAGGATATCCTGATCATTTTCCATATCAACGAGGATGCGGATCGGTTCGCCATGGCCGCGACCGCCCGGAAGCGTGTTCGCACCAATGGTGAAGAATTTGCCACCTGTCGTGAAGAACAGAAGCTTGTCCGTCGTTTCCGCATGGAATGCGAGCTTGAGTTTATCGCCTTCCTTAAACGAAAGCGTCGAGAAATCGGCCATATGGCCCTTCATCGCGCGCAACCAGCCCTTTTCAGACACGACTATTGTGACTGGCTCACGCTCAATCATCGCTTGATGAATGTCTTCAAGATCATGTGTCGGCGCTTCAGCAAAGGTGCTGCGACGCTTGCCCAGTTTGGTTGCCGGTCCAAATTTCTCGCGGACGGCTTTGATCTCAGCGCTGATCTTTTTCCACTGGCGTGTGCCCGAAGCCAGCAGGCCTTCAATATCCGTCTTCTCAGCGGTCAGACCGTCGAATTCTTTGCGGATTTCAAATTCTTCAAGCTTGCGCAAAGAGCGCAAGCGCATATTGAGGATCGCTTCGGCCTGATTATCCGTCAACTCAAAGGTTCGGATCAGCTCCTGCTTCGGTTCATCCTCCTCACGGATGATGCGGATAACTTCATCAAGATTGAGATAAGCAATCAACAAACCGCCAAGGATTTCCAGTCGCTTCTCAATTTCTGCCAGACGATATTCAGAGCGGCGAACCAGCACTTCCTTGCGGTGTTCAAGCCATTCCCTGAGCACGCCGCCCAGTGAGAGAACATTCGGCACCTTACCATGCGAAAGCACGTTCATGTTGAGCGAAACGCGGTTCTCAAGCTCGGTCAGCTTGAACAGCGATTCCATCAGCAACTCAGGATCAACCGTGCGGTTCTTCGGTTCAAGAACAATGCGGATATCTTCCGCAGACTCATCGCGAATATCGTCGAGCAGCGGCAACTTCTTGGCCAGAAGCAATTCCGCAATCTTCTCGATCAGGCGCGACTTCTGAACCTGATATGGAATCTCAGTGACAACAATCACCCAGGTTCCGCGATTGCCTTCTTCCTTCTCCCAGCGTGCGCGTGCGCGGAAAGAACCACGCCCGGTGCGATAGGCTTCGACAATATTGGCATGATCTTCGACCAGAATACCGCCGGTTGGGAAATCGGGACCCCGCACCTTGCACTTCAAAAGGGCCGCAGGATCGCTTTCCGCTTCCTTCTTCAACTCTTCCCATTGTTGAGGTGACGTGATCAGTTCCTCAACACTCGCGTCGGGATGATTGATGAGATACAGCGCCGATGAGCAAAGCTCCGCCACATTATGCGGCGGAATATTGGTGGCCATGCCGACCGCAATACCGGCCGAGCCATTGGCCAGCAGGTTCGGGAATGCGCCCGGAAGGACGATGGGCTCCTCGTCCTCTTCATTATAGGTCGGGCGGAAATCAATGGCATTTTCATTGATGCCTTCAAGCAGCAATGTTGCCACTTCGGTCATACGCGCTTCAGTATAGCGCATGGCCGCCGCATTATCGCCGTCGATATTGCCGAAATTGCCCTGCCCGTCCACGAGCGGATAACGCACGGCAAAATCCTGTGCCAGACGTACAAGCGCATCGTAAATCGAGGCGTCGCCATGGGGGTGGAATTTACCCATCACGTCGCCAACGATACGCGCGCATTTCGCATAGGCCTGATCGGGATTGAGGCGCAGCAGACGCATTGCATGCATGATGCGGCGATGCACCGGCTTCAGGCCATCGCGCACATCCGGCAGCGCACGATGCATGATCGTGGACAGCGCATAAGCGAGATAGCGCTCCTCGAGAGCTGACTTAAGATCAACCCGTTCGATGTGTTCTTCGCCGTCACCCGGCGGAATCAGACTTTTACCCATGCCTATCCGTACCAATTGCGCGATTCGTCAGCAAGTAGAGATGAGAACCAATCCAGTACATTCGTCGTAAATATGCCGTCATTGATCTCCTATAAAGAAAATGTAGTGATTTTCTCCACAGCTATCATTGGATGAACAAATCGGGCTGTTTTTCCATTTGTAAAAGCTTATGTAGGCATTTGAATTTTTACCCAATAATCAGGAGCCAATAAATGCAGGTTTTCGTTCTTAGCAAGCAGGCCGCGCGCGTCTTCGCGGCAAGTACGGCACTCTCGCTCGTTCTTGGCAGCGCAGCAATGGCTGCTGATGCGAATGCAGTCGCTGAACGCATCAAGGCACTCTACACAAAGCAGGGTGGCGCGTTAAGCTTTACCAATGTCAAAGCAGATGGCTCTGACATTGTGCTTGAAGGGACCAAGATCAAGCTTGCAACGGTTTCCGACAAGGAAATGGCTGTTGGCGACGTTACGCTTGAAAATGTACAGGACGCCGCAGACGGCGGATACAGCATTGAAAAAGTCACTGTTCCTGACATGGACATCCCTGCTGGCGAAGCAAACAAAAATGACAAGGTTTCCATCAAAGGCATCTCGATGGAAAACGTCTCGATTCCATCCGAAAAGGCTGAAGGTGCGCTCAACCAGATCCTTTTCTACGACAAGATGAAAATCGATGAAATGGCATTCGGAACACCAGGTGAAGATGGGGCAACCGTCGAAGGCCTCGAAGTTTCGCTGAATGCAGCCGACCGTTCCGAAAAAATCGATTATGCGCTGAACATTGCCAGTGTAAATGCGAACTTCAAAGATGATGAAAAGAACCCGCTGGCGCCCCTCGACATGACCGCCTTCAATGGCTCGGTCGCATCGAAAGGTACATGGTCGCCGAAGTCTGGTGATGCATCCCTTGATCAGTTTGAAATCAATGCAACGGATTTAGGCAAAATTGACATTACCGGTGCACTTGCTGGCTATGATATTGCCTTCCTCGAAGCTGTTCAGAAAACCCAGCAGAACATGACCAATGCAGATGCCGATAAGGATGCTGCCGGTCTGGCGATTCTCGGCCTTGCTGAACAACTCAGCCTCAAGAACCTGACAATCCGCTTTGACAATAAAACTCTCACCCAGAAGCTGCTCGACTATTATGGCAAGCAGCAGGGCGCTGACGGCAAAGCGCTTGGTGAACAGCTTAAAATGATGGTGCCGCTGATGGCAACACAGCTCAAGAATCCAGAGTTTGCCCAGCAGCTGAAGACTGCGGCTGAAAAGTATTTTGACGATCCCAAATCGCTGACAATCAGCGCATCTCCAGATCAGTCGGTCAGCTTTGCATCCATCGTTGCAACAGCGTCACTTGATCCGACGAAGATTATCCCGCTTCTCAAAATCGGCGTAGAAGCCAACAACTGATCATAGACAAATTGGTTCAACGAAAACCGGTGAGCGCTGCTCACCGGTTTTTTTAACGCCCTAAATAAAAAGCCCAGTCTCGCGACCGGGCTTTTTATTTCAAACTGAGAAGATCAGCTTTTCTGGATTGGTGCTAAGCGAATATGCAGATCGCGCAGCTGTGCTGGCGAGACATCCGAAGGCGCGTTCATCAGAAGATCAAGCGCCTGCTGGTTCATCGGGAACAGCGAGATTTCGCGGAGATTCTTTGCACCAACGAGCAGCATGATCACGCGATCGATACCGGCTGCCATACCGCCATGTGGCGGTGCGCCATACTGGAACGCGCGGTAAAGACCACCGAAACGTTCTTCCACGTCCTGCTGGCTGAGACCAACCTTCTCGAACGCCTTGACCATAACATCCGGCAACTGGTTACGGATCGAACCGGAAGCGATTTCAAAGCCGTTACAGACGAGATCGTACTGGTAAGCCTTGAGCGTCAGCGGGTCCTGCGTTTCCAGTGCTTCCATGCCACCCTGTGGCATCGAGAAAGGGTTGTGCGCGAAGTCGAGCTTCTTGTTGTCTTCGTCCCACTCGTAGAACGGGAAGTCGATGATCCATGCGAGTTCAAAGCGATCACGATCAACGAGGTTCAGTTCTTCACCAGCACGCGTGCGGGCGTCGCCTGCAAATTTGTAGAACTTCGATGGCTGACCGGCTACGAAGAAGCAGGCATCGCCGTCGCCGAGACCAAGCTGCTCACGAAGAGCTTCGGTGCGTTCTTCACCAATGTTCTTGGCAATCGGGCCTGCGCCTTCAAGCTTGTCACCTTCCTTGCGCCAGAAGATGTAGCCAAGACCCGGCTGACCTTCGCCCTGCGCCCATGAATTCATGCGGTCACAGAATGCGCGGCTACCGCCGGTCTTTGCCGGAATCGCCCAGACTTCAACCTTCGGATCGTTCGCGATCATGTTTGCGAAGACCTTAAAGCCGGAACCAGCGAAATGCTCGGTCACTGCCTGCATTTCAATCGGGTTGCGCAGATCAGGCTTGTCCGAACCATAAGTGCGGATCGCATCGTCATAAGGGATGCGGCGGAACTGCTGCGTGACAGGCTTGCCTTCTGCAAACTCTTCAAAGATGCCGCGCATGACAGGTTCCATCGTTTCCCAGATTTCTTCCTGGGTTACGAAGCTCATTTCGAGGTCGAGCTGATAGAATTCGCCCGGCAGACGGTCTGCACGCGGATCTTCATCACGGAAGCAAGGTGCAATCTGGAAGTAGCGGTCGAAACCGGCAACCATCAGAAGCTGCTTGTACTGCTGCGGAGCCTGCGGCAGCGCGTAGAACTTGCCTTCATGGATACGGCTTGGCACGAGGAAGTCGCGCGCGCCTTCCGGTGAGGAAGCCGTCAGGATTGGCGTTGAAAACTCATTGAAGCCGATTTCGGTCATGCGGCGACGCATCGCGCTAATGATCTTCGTGCGGCTCATAATGTTCTTGTGCAGCGTCTCGCGGCGCAGATCAAGGAAGCGGTACTTGAGGCGGATATCTTCCGGGTAATCCGGCTCGCCAAACACTGGCAGCGGCAGTTCTTTGGCTGCGGCCAGAACCTCAATCTCGGTGGCGAAGATTTCAACATCGCCTGTTGGCAGGTTGGCGTTCACCGCATCGCCTGCGCGGGCCTTCACTTCACCATCGACGCGAATAACCCATTCGCCGCGAACGGTCTCAGCAACCTTGAACGCGGGCGAATCAGGATCGGCCACGATCTGCGTGATGCCATAATGGTCACGAAGATCGATGAAGAGAATGCCGCCATGGTCACGGACGCGGTGAACCCAGCCGGACAGACGGACATTGGAACCCACATCCGATTTGCGAAGGGCTGCGCAGGTATGGCTGCGATAACGGTGCATGATTTCTGCCTTTTGGAACTTTATAAATCTTGTGCATGCAAAGCGCTGCAATTTGGGCGGAAAAGCGCATTTTGATCACGCTTTGTCAAGCCGACAGTGTCTGTGTTAAACTAGCTTGACAGAATATGTCGACAAAAATCACTATTTCCGAGTTGTTCCATCGATATATCATTCTTCCGGCGCGCCAGACGGCCTGCGCGTCATTTCTGTTTTAACGGGCATCTTATCCGAAAATCGCTTCACAGTTTTGGGGATGCGCTCTAAAAGAAAAACATGCAGCTCATCACGACCACAGAGGCCCTTGAAGAGGCCGTATCCGCCCTAGCCAAATCCGACTTTGTGACAGTCGATACCGAATTTATTCGGGAAACGACTTTCTGGCCGGAGCTCTGTCTTATTCAGATGGCTTCTCCCGATCACACCGCACTGGTCGATGCCTTGGCGCCGGGGCTGGACCTTGCGCCATTCTTTCGTCTGATGGCGGACCAAAAAGTGGTCAAGGTTTTCCACGCAGCGCGTCAGGACATTGAAATTGTCTTCCATTTGGGCGACCTGATCCCCTCGCCGATTTTCGACAGTCAGGTGGCCGCGATGGTTTGCGGCTTTGGCGACGCTATTTCCTATGATGCTCTGGTGCAGAAAGTCACCGGAAAACATATCGACAAATCATCACGCTTTACCGACTGGCGCCGCCGTCCACTGTCTGAAAAGCAACTCGATTATGCGCTGGCTGATGTTACCTATCTGCGCGACATCTATCTTTATCTCAAAGCAGAATTGGAAAAAGAAGGGCGCTGCGAGTGGGTCAATGAGGAAATGGCCGTGCTGAGCGCGCGCGAAACCTATGATCTGCACCCGGATGATGCATGGAAGCGCGTGAAAACCCGGATGCGCAAGCCAATTGAGCTTGCGATCGTACAATCGGTTGCGGCATGGCGCGAACGCGAAGCACGCGAACGCAACGTTCCACGTGGCCGCGTTATCAAGGACGACACGATTGCTGAAATCGCCCAGCAGCAGCCAAAAGATGCAGAAGCGCTTGGACGTCTGCGTTCGATCCCAAAAGGCTGGGAACGTTCGGCTCAGGCGGCAGGTTTGGTAAACGCCATTCAGGCTGCACTGGCTATTCCAAAAGAAGACCTGCCAAAGTTGCCAAAACAATCGCATTCACCTGAAGGCAGCGCGGCCGCAGCAGATATTCTTAAGGTCCTGCTCAAGCTTGTGACCGAAGAACACGGTGTGGCAGCCAAGATCGTCGCAAACTCCGACGATATCGACAAGATCGCCGCCGAAGGCGAAAAAGCCAATGTTCCAGCCCTTCAAGGCTGGCGCCGTGAAGTTTTTGGTCAGAAAGCGCTTGATCTGATTGATGGCAAGATTGGTATCAAGTTCGAAAACCGGCGTATTCAAGCGGTTGACCTGAACTAAATCAAAAGGCCGGCGGAGAAAACTCCTGCCGGCCTTTTCATGGATAACTTCTGATACGTTTAATGATGCTCGTTTGCGTCAATCGCGCTGTCACCGACGGCGAAGTAAAGGTTTTTTCCCGTCAGTTTTGCAAGCTGTTGCAACCGCCCCTCTGGACGATCCGAAATAAGATCAGCCAGATCGCCAGGCACGACCAGCGCAATGCCATTTTCTTCTTCACGCCAATAAAGACGTGGGATCACGCCCGGCATGGATGCGGAAAGCAGATAGATCACGCGCAGCAAAGCCCCCAGAAGCTTTGCCCGCTCGCGCAGGCGCGGTGTGGCAAGCTGGAGAATCTCCGGCGCAATCTCGTCTTCAACCAATCCTTCATGGCGATAGTAGTTGGCGATTGCCATATAAGAACGGCCCGGATGATCGATACCGCCGAATGAGCCATGCGCAATAATGTTGAGCGCCTGCGAGCCGCGATAATCAGGATGCGCGCGCCAGCTGATGTCAGCCACCAGACAGGCTGCCTGTCTGTAACGGCCTTCATCTTCGGTTTCATCAAACCCAAGCACCGGCAAGGAAAGCGTTGTCCATGTTGCAAGCTCCCGGGCGTGGCGCGGTGAACGCGAACGCAGGATCGCCAGCTCTTCCGCCGATGCCAGAAGCGGATCAAGCCGCTGCTCGTTTTTAGGCAACAGTGAATAAAGATAGCCTTCACGCACACCCAGCGCCGAGAACACAATCTTGGATGGCTTCATGCGACGGATGGTTTCAAGCAAAACCGTAGCGCCATAGCCAAGCAACTGACGGCGGTTTTTCGACACCGCTTCAATGCCGCGCATTGTGTCGATATTGCCTTTGGCAACACGTGTGAGAAAGCTTTTGGCTTCCACAGGGTCCATCTCATAGCCATGCATGACATGCAGCGGATAATGCTTGGCCGTCATGTGCAGCTTTGCGAGGTTTCGCCAAGTACCGCCCACAGCATAAAAGACTTGCCCCTGATGCTCTTCAAGAAGGGTTGCACGCGCCAATTCCGTACGGGCAATCTTCGCCGCTTCCGGCAGTTGCTCGTTGGACATATCCTGCAAGCGCAGACCGCCCAATGGAAGGGTAATGCCCTCCCCGACCTCATGGTCATTGACGGCAACCAGCTCCAGGCTACCACCGCCAAGGTCGCCGGTTACGCCTTGCGGTTTGTAAAAACCTGAAATGATACCCAAAGCGGAGTAGTAAGCTTCTTCTTTGCCGGACAACACTTCAATGTGCCGTCCAAGAATAGCCTCGGCCTGAGAAATGAAATCGGGGCCGTTTTTTGCTTCGCGTGCGGCGGCAGTTGCCAGCGCATGAATGGAGATCGCCCCCGCCTGTTCGGCCAGAACGCGAAAACGCTTCAATGCGCGCAGCGCGATATCGACAGATTTCTCATTGAGTTTTCCGGTCTTGGCCAGTCCTTTGCCAAGACCACAGAGAAGCTTTTCGTTGAAAAGCACTGTCGGAGACCGGACAATGCCTTCATAAACGACAACACGGATCGAGTTGGAACCGATATCGATAACCGCAACGGGTTTAAGACCCTTCAATCGGCCTTGTGCGACTGCTGGACTCATGAAGTCGTGTTTCTTTCCGCCTGCACACGCTTACGATGCGCAATGAGACGGGGGGCAGATGACTTCAGCGACTTTCCGCGACCCGACAAGCTCGGATTTGTCATGAAATATTCCTGCGCGTTGAAAGCTTCTTCTCCATCCTCTTTTTCTATCCGGCGAGAGGTACCATCCGCAAGTAGCTGATAGCTCTGTTGGTTATCAATTATGTTGGCAAACATGATTTGAGACAGGATTTGCTGGTGCACAGTGGCATTGGTGATCGGCACCAGTGTCTCGACGCGACGGTCTAGATTACGCGGCATCATGTCGGCGGAACCGATATAGACGATCGCCTTGTCGGAAGGCAGATCATGGCCGTTTCCGAAGCAGAAAATGCGGCTATGCTCGAGAAAACGCCCGACAATCGACTTGGCGCGAATGTTGTCCGAAAGGCCCGGAACGCCCGGCCGCAGACAGCAGATGCCACGCACGACAAGGTCCACATGCACACCAGCCTGGCTGGCCTTGTAAAGTGCATCAATAATCTGTGGATCAACGAGCGAGTTCATCTTCATCCAGATGGCCGCCGGCTTCCCGGCCTTCGCATTGGCGATCTCGTCATCAATATGCTTCAAGATTCGCGCGCGCAATGTCAGTGGTGAAATCGCAATTTTCATTTCTTCAGCAGGCTGCGCATAGCCGGTGATGAAGTTAAAGATATGTGCCACGTCACGCGCAATGTCGGCATCGGACGTGAAGAAAGACAGGTCGGTGTAAATGCGCGCCGTAATCGGATGATAATTGCCCGTGCCAAGGTGAACATAGGAGCGCAGTTTCTGATCTTCACGGCGGACGACCAATGACATCTTTGCGTGCGTTTTCAGTTCGATAAAGCCAAACACCACCTGAACGCCTGCGCGCTCCAGATCGCGCGCCCAGCGGATATTTGCTTCTTCGTCAAAACGCGCCTTGAGCTCAACAAGGGCCGTCACCGACTTGCCAGCTTCTGCCGCATCAACCAGCGCGCGCACGATTGGGCTATCGTTGGAGGTACGGTACAATGTCTGCTTGATTGCCAGCACATCCGGGTCAGCCGCAGCCTGACGCAGGAACTGCACCACGACGTCAAATGACTCATAGGGATGGTGAACCACGATATCCTTTTCACGAATCGCGGCAAAGCAATCGCCGCCATGTTCGCGGATACGTTCAGGGAAACGCGGATTATAGGAAACAAATTTGAGATCATCGCGCGGAATCGAAACAACTTCCGAAATCATGTTGAGTGCTAAAAGACCTTGGAGAACACTGATACGGTTTTCCGAGACGCCAAGTTCTGTCGCCACAAAAATCCGAAGTGCCTCGGGCATTTCTCCATCAAACTCAATGCGGATAACCTGACCGCGGCGGCGGCGTTTCAACGCTGTTTCAAAAAGACGAACCAGATCTTCGGCTTCTTCTTCCACTTCAATGTCGCTGTCGCGAATGATGCGGAAAGTGCCTGCGCCACGCACTTCATAACCGGGGAACAGGCGACCGATAAACAGGCTGACCGCATCTTCAATTGTGATGAAGCGGAAAGCATTCTGCTGTTCTGGAGGAAGCTGAATGAAGCGCTTCAAGGCAACCGGAATACGCAAGAGGGCTGTCATTGGATGGCCATCGAGACGGCGCGCGAGTTGCAACGCGATCGAAAAGCCAAGGTTTGGAATGAACGGGAACGGATGCGCCGGATCAATTGAAAGCGGTGTCAGAACCGGGAAAATCGTTTCCAGGAAGTGGCTTTCCAGCCATTCCTTTTCTGTGTTCGACAAAGCCGATGGACGCACGATCTCGATATTCTCTTTTTCAAGTTCTTCACGCAGCGTGCGCAAACACGCCTGCTGCCCCTCCTGCAAGCGACCGACCTCTTCCAGAACGAAATCAAGCTGCTCCTGTGGCGTGCGACCATCCGCACTGCGCAAGGCAACGCCTGCACGCACCTGCGCGGCAAGGCCCGCGATGCGCACCATGAAAAACTCATCAAGATTTGCCGCTGAAATCGACAGAAAACGCAAACGTTCCAGCAAGGGCTGGCGAATGTTGGCCGCTTCTTCCAGCACACGACGATTGAACTGCAACCACGAAAACTCACGATTAACGAAGCGTTCAGGGCTTTGCATCAGCTCGGCTGTCTTGTCACTGTTCAAAGCTTCGTGAGCATTCTGAGCAATGACGGACTTCTGGCCCATGGAATGGCCATTTTCCAAAGGAGCTGGCAAATTATCGGTCTGTGTTGCCACAACGCTGTTTTCGTTCATTTTTCCTATCCCGGTTACTACCGGCATATCCCGGCGCGACGATAAGCCTATGGCTGTCATATGACAGTTTGATAGCAAACCGCTTGAAATGTCCCCAGAATTGATGAAAACGCTTTCAGAAACAAGCCGTACACGGTAAATGCTAAAAAAATAGCTATCCTGAATTGGGTATCGCGATCCACAAGCTCCGGAGCCTATCATGTCCGATCACATCATCCCGCACTTCCAGAACGACGCTGGTCACAATTCTATTGAAATCGGCGTGAAGGAATTCATGTGCGTCGGCGCAAACCCACCTTTTGATCATCCGCACGTCTTTCTGGACATGGGCGACGAAAGTGAAGTCGTCTGCCCATATTGCTCGACGCTGTACTGCTACAATGCACAGCTTCATGCTGACGAGACCGTGCCTGCCGGCTGTGTTTACGAAGCACCCGCAGACAAAGCTGCCTGAATATAGCAAGCGGCATGCGTGCCGCTGATATGATGAGCAGCTTGAGTAAACGCCACATATTGATTGCAGGGGCCGGAGTTGCCGGTCTGAGTGCCGCGCTGGAATGTGCCGCGCGGGGCTGGAGTGTTGAACTGTTTGAGAAAGCGCAAGCCTTGTCGGAAGTCGGCGCAGGCTTGCAGCTCGCCCCCAATGCGATGCGTCACCTTGAACGCCTTGGCGTTGCAGATCGCCTCTGCTCGCAAGCTGTTACGCCCCAAGCACTCTACCTTATGGATGGACGCAAGGCTCGCCCCCTGCTCGCAATGCAGTTGGGTGATGAGGCATTACAACGGTGGCACCATCCTTATGTTGTCTGCCATCGCGCTGATTTGCAATCAGCTCTGTTAAATGCCTGTACCGACCATCCAAATATTGAAATCAATCTCGGCTCGGAAATTATCGAACATAAGGCTGATAACAACGGCATCTCTGCAACAGTCAGACGTGGTGCAGCAGAGGAAAAAATCGCAGCCAGCTATCTGATCGCCTGTGACGGCGTCTGGTCTGCGCAACGCGCGAAGGTCGGATATAATAAAGCGCGTTTCAGCGGTCACATTGCCTGGCGCACAACACTTGCAGCTGACGCGCTACCCGCAAGCCTTAAGGCAGCGGTCCCGGAACAAAAGGCTGTTTCTGCGTGGCTTGGCAACAAAGCGCACTTCATTGCCTATCCGGTAAAGGGCGGAGACTTCTTCAACTTTGTCGCCATTACGACTGGCGATAATCCCGGCGAAGTTTGGTCAAAGACGGGTGATGTTTCGCGGCTAAAATCAATTTACGCAGATTGGAGTGCACCGGTTCGTGACATTCTGGCAGCACAAACGCAATGGACTTATTGGCCACTTTTTGAAATGGCTGAAGCGCTGTTTGTCGGCCCAGACAGAACGATTTTCCTTGGCGATGCCTCACACGCTGTTACGCCCTTTGCTGCGCAGGGGGCTGCCATGGCAATTGAAGATGCGGCAGCACTTGCCGAGGCACTGGATGACCGGGAGCCACAATCAGCGCTAAAGCGGTTTGATTCTGTTCGAAAAGCGCGGATTGCTGCGGTTGGCAAACGCGGTCAGATGAATCGGTTTGCCTACCACGCAACAGGTATCTTTGCGCTCGGACGCAACATGCTTTTTGCCACGCGCAGCGCTGATGCCTTTCTCAAAGATCTGGACTGGCTTTATGGCTATGATGCCGTTCAGGCTGTGCGCGGTTGATTAAAAAGCAACGCAGAAGATCCTTTTACAAAGCCCAGTTTTTTATAAAAGGGCACCAGACGATCAGGACAATAGAGTTCAAAGCTGCTCACCCCACGTAGCTTCTCGTGGTTCAGTAGACGTTGAACAAGCATTTTCCCAAGCCCCTGCCCGCGTGTTTGCTCGGCCACGATGACATCAAAAATCATCGCCTTGAATGTGAAATCGGTCAAAACGCGTGCGAAACCAATGATTTCATCATTCTGATCACGACAAAACAATGTGAGATCGCAGTGTTTGAGCATCTTTATGACATCTTCAAACGAACGCGCTGCAGTCCACCACTCTTTCCTGTAAAAAGAATCAAACTCCCGATGCGCCTCGGGAGGCAGATATTCGCTCCAATGAAAGTCTGTCATCTTCACCTCATAAACCCCGGCATACCAAGACAACCATAATCCCGATAACAAAACACCCGCCGTTATCAGCGGCGGGTGTTTTGTTATGAAACAATTCGTTTGGTCAGTGTAGAATCTGACTGAGGAACAGCTTGGTGCGTTCATGCTGCGGATTGTCGAAGAACTCGGCAGGTGAATTCTGCTCAACGATCTGGCCCTGATCCATGAAAATCACGCGGTTTGCAACCTGCCGCGCAAAGCCCATTTCATGCGTGACGCAAATCATGGTCATGCCTTCATCGGCAAGGCTCACCATGGTATCGAGCACTTCCTTGACCATTTCCGGATCAAGTGCAGAAGTCGGCTCATCGAACAGCATGACTTTCGGGTTCATACACAGTGCGCGGGCAATGGCCACACGCTGCTGCTGACCGCCCGAAAGCTGGCCCGGATATTTGTTGGCTTGTTCCGGAATCTTCACGCGCTGCAAATAATGCATGGCCACTTCTTCCGCCTGCTTCTTTGGCATTTTGCGAACCCAGATTGGTGCCAATGTGCAGTTTTCCAGAATGGTCAGATGCGGGAAGAGGTTGAAATGCTGGAAGACCATACCGACTTCACGGCGCACTTCGTCAATCTTCTTGAGATCATTGGTGAGCTCAATGCCATCGACAATGATCTGACCCTTCTGGTGCTCTTCCAGACGGTTGATACAGCGGATCATGGTCGATTTGCCGGAACCCGAAGGACCGGCAACGACGATGCGTTCGCCACGCATCACTTTCAGATTGATGTCACGCAGCACGTGGAATTCACCATACCACTTGTGCATGTTCTTGATCTCGATCGCCACTTCAGTCTTTGAGACTTCCAGTTTTGAACGGTCGATTTCGACACCGAGCTCGGATTGCGGGAGGGCGCTTTGTGCACTCATTTTCATTATTCCCTTGATTCTTATCGTTTATGACCCGTGTCGAGCCTTCGTTCCATGAATATAGAGTATCGCGACATGGCGAAACAGAAAATCCAGAAAACGAAGCCCGCGAAGATCAAGCCGGTTGCAGGTGTCTGTGGAGAAACCCAGTTCGCATCGGAAAAGTTCTGACGCACAATACCAAGCAGATCAAACATGCCGATGATGTAGACAAGGCTGGTGTCTTTGAACAAGCCAATGAACGTGTTGACGATGCCCGGAATGACCAGCTTCAAAGCCTGCGGCAATATGATGAGGTTGGTCTTCTGCCAGTAGCTAAGACCAAGTGCATCCGCACCTTCATATTGTCCTCGCGGAATGGCCTGAAGCCCACCGCGCACCACTTCTGCCATATAGGCCGAAGCGAACAGCGCCACACCGATAAGCGCACGCAACAACTTGTCGAAAGTTACGCCCGGCGGCAGGAACAGAGGCAACATCACACTCGCCATGAAAAGCACGGTCACCAACGGCACGCCGCGCACCATTTCAATAAAGATGATGCAGAAGGTCTTGATGACCGGCAGCTTGGAGCGTCGTCCCAAAGCCAGCACCACACCCAATGGCAGCGACACGGCTATGCCCACGAAAGACAGTACCAGCGTCACCAACAGACCACCCCAGAGTGCCGTTTCCACATAAGGAAGGCCAAATGAGCCACCGACCATCAGGAAAAACGCAACCACCGGAAAAACCAGCAAGAATAAAATCGCGTTAATGACCTTATGCGGTATTTTCGGGATCAGCAAAGGAACCAGCAGAACCACGAAAAAAACCGCAGTCAGGTTGACACGCCAGCGTTCCGAAACCGGATAACGCCCGTAGATAAACTGCTCGTGTTTCGCCTTCACAAAGGCCCAGCACGCACCAGACCAACCCTCCGGCTGTATACCACCCTGCGTGACAGTCAGGCAGGCTGTTCGGTCTGCACCAGTCCAGGCTGCATTAACAAACAGCCACTGAATCATGGGCGGCAGAAACCACGCCACAACGGCCAGACCAAAAATTGTGAGTGCCGCATCAGCGGGCGTCGCGAAAAGATTGACCCGCAGCCAATGTGACAAGCCATGAACTGAGCGGGGCGGCTTTTCGCCTTCAACCAATTGCGAACGAACGTATTGGAGATTTGTGTTTTTCATGGTCATCTCTCCACCAGTGCCATTTTCGCATTGAACCAGTTCATCAGGCCGGAAACGATCAAGCTGATGCTGAGATAAATCACCATCCAGATCGCGACGACTTCAACAGCCTGCCCCGTCTGATTGAGGATCGTGCCACCCACAGCCACAAGATCCGGATAACCGATCGCAATAGCGAGAGAGGAGTTTTTGATCAGATTGAGATACTGACTGGAGAGCGGTGGAATGATGATGCGCAGCGCCTGCGGCACGATGACCAACCGCATTGTTTGCCCCGGACGCAAGCCAACTGCATAGGCGGCTTCTGTCTGGCCTTTGTTTACACCGAGCACACCTGCGCGCACAGTTTCTGCAATGAAGGAAGCGGTATAGAACGACAAAGCCAGAAACAGTGCGAGAAATTCCGGCTTAACCTGCGCGCCGCCTGTCAGATTGAAGGTGCCAAGTTTTGGAAAATCAAACGAAACAGGAAATCCGGTCGCAATCAGCGCCAGTATCGGTAAACCGATGATCAAAGCCGCACAAACGCGTATTGTATGAAACGGTTTTCCTGTCGCCATCTGCCGATGCTTCGCCCAGCGCGCAACGATGAAGGAAGCGACAATTCCAAGCAACAATGCGGCTGGCAGCAGCCATGCGCCTTCACCCCATACGGGCGACGGCATGAAAAACCCACGATTGTTCAGATAGGTGCCGAGCGGCAGAGACAGACTTTCCCTTGCCTGTGGCAACACGGAAAGCACCCCGAAATACCAGAAAAAAATCACAAGCAGAGGCGGGATGTTTCGGAAAACCTCAACATAGACCATACAGATCTTGCGGATAAGCCAGTTGCGGGATAAACGCCCGACGCCGACAAGAAAGCCGATGATTGACGCCAGAACAACGCCCAGGCCTGCCACATAAAGCGTATTCAGAAGGCCAACAAGAAAAGCTCTTCCATAGGTCGAATCGCTGGAATATGGAATCAGCGTCTGGCTGATATCGAACCCCGCACGGCCATTTAGAAAGCCGAAACCGGAAGCGATATTGGCGCGCTGGAGATTGGTGATTGTGTTGCCGACAATCCAATAGATTGCGCCAATCACCGCACCAAAAACAATGACCTGATAGAAGATGCCGCGAATTCGCGGATCGTACAGGAGCGAAGTTTTGCCGCTATCCTCGCGACGTTCAGTTACAGAATAGGAAGCCATATGTTTCCTGTGCTTCTCGGCTGGCAGCATCGATGTCGAGCGAGAAAGGCTGGCCGCGTTTGCGGAGCAATTCCTGAAATTGAGGCATCGAATGCCGAACCGTTCGGTCTTGTCATCCTCTGCTCAGGATCATCCCGAACTTGCGCACTGACAAGACGCGGTTGAATTCCAAAATGCAGATCGTCAGCATTTATATGCCCGCATGACGTGGGGACATTCACAAACGAACAAACTGCAAAGCCGACAAATCCGGCGGGTGCTCCTGCACCCGCCGACGATCAGTCTGGAGAGCAAGACCCGTTAGCGCACGGGAATGCCATATTGCAGGCCACCCTTGTTCCACTGGGCGTTAAGACCACGTGCAATCTTGAGTGGGCTGCCGGCACCGATATTGCGTTCGAATATCTCGCCATAATTGCCAACACCCTTTACGATCTTCACCACCCAATCATTGTCGAGGCCAAGATCGGTGCCGATCTTCGTGTCTGCTTCCACACCAAGGAGACGCTTGATGTCCGGGTTGTCGGACTTCTTCATCTCTTCGACATTGGCTTGCGTAATGCCGTATTCCTCGGCATTGAGCAGCGCATTATGCGTCCAACGAACGACATCTGCCCACTTGGGGTCACCCTGACGAACAGTCAGGCCAAACGGCTCTTTGGAGATGATTTCCGGCAAGATGACATGATCATCCGGATTGGCGAGCGCCAGACGAACCCCGTAAAGACTGGACTGGTCGGTCGTATAGGCGTCGCAACGGCCGGAATCGTAAGCAGCATTCGCTTCTTCGATCTTCTCAAAGACAACCGGGTTATATTCCATCTTGTTGGAACGGAAATAGTCGGCCATGTTCAGCTCGGTTGTCGTGCCGGCCTGAACGCAGATGGAAGCGCCGGAAAGCTGCAATGCGGAATTGATGCCCGACAGCTTCTTCGAATTGATCATGAAGCCCTGGCCGTCAAAATAATTGATGCCAGCAAAATCAAGGCCGAGCGCAGTGTCGCGGCTGATTGTCCAAGTCGTGTTACGGATCAGGACATCCACTTCACCCGACTGCAAAGCCGTGAAACGCTCCTTCGCGTTCAGCGGCGTGAACTTCACCTTGGTTGGATCACCGAAAATCGCAGAAGCCACAGCACGGCAATAGTCCACATCGAAGCCAGACCACTCGCCCTTATCATTGGGCGAGGCAAAGCCAAGCAGGCCCGTGTTCACACCGCATTGCAGAAAACCTTTGTTCTTCACATCGGAAAGCGTATCTGCCGACGCCCCTGAAGCAGCAGCAAACAGCGCCGCTAAACCCACTACCCCTGTCAAAACAGTTTTTTTCATCTGGCCTGCAACCTTTATGTTCCCGGGAGATCGTGAGGCCAAACAGCCCAACGTCTCTGTTGCTTATTTTCCGCAAAATTCAGGAGAGTCCTTTATAGAGACCTCCCCAATCCCTTGCATCATGCAGGCAACCCTTGCCCGGAGTCGTTATCGACTCTCATTTTGTTTGGGCTCAGTGAAGCCTGCCACCTTCACCACTCTATCGAAGGCGAAATTTTGGTTTTGGTCAAGCTATTAACGCGAGAGAAAAAAACCATTCTTCAAAAAAATGACCGCGTGACATAGCAATTTTTACATGCTTTCCCGGTTTTTGTGTATTTACTCCCAACTTATCGGAGTAACTTTACGGTAAAAAAATTAGTCAATACAAACATATGTTTAGATGAAATGCCGCATGAAATTAAACGTCAAAAACGTTGCTATTCCGTCAAAATCAGACTTTTGGCATCATGCTATCATTATCAACTGAAAAAATAATATTTCGCGTGGCCATGAAGCGAGCAACCCACCATGTCGCAATAAAGCCAATTGCAAACCCAGCAACGACATCTGTCGGATAATGCGCCCCAGCCGCGAGCCTGCTGATGACAAACAAGAGGCACACAGGTGCAGTCAGAGAGCGCCAGCGCGGCAGAAAAATCCACAAGGAGACGAGCATTATGCCCGCCATCATGGAGTGGCCTGACGGAAAGCTTTCATAAGAATGCTCGCCGCGAAACGGGGCAAAATAGGCAGAACCAAGCTCATCAAGCAGAAGCGGCCTTGCCCTCCCAATGGCAAGCTTTCCGATCTCGGTGGGAATGCTGCCGACAACGATAGAAGCCAGAACAAGCGTCGCCCATCCATGCAAACGAACGAGCAATTGTTGGCAAACAAGACGAATTCCCGGTGAAAGCAGCAATGCCGTTATCAGCCAGACAAGAATAGCAATACCAAGCCACACAACTGTGCGAATCAAATCAGTTATGGCGCGCAGCAGCTCCATGACAATGAAATCACTATGCATTGCAGCGCGAACGATCTGCGCGTCCCATAGATGCAGGACCAGCAGCACGAAAGGCAAAAGCACGACAATTGCCGTCATTTCCATCGTCCAGCTGGACGGTGCACCGGCATAAGCCGGCCGTACTAATGCTCTTAAGAGTTCCAACGCGGCACGAAATGGATAAAGGATCGTGCTCGTGGCTTTGCTCTCATTCATGTCGGGGATACTCTTTCCTTAGCGCGCTTTTCGCTCTGATCGCGTCAGATCGGCGCTCTAACTCTTCATTTTAACGCATCTTTGTCCGAAAACCGTTTCACACTTTTCGGGATGCGCTCTAAAAGCGGATACAGATACCTTCTCTGCGGCAACCGCAAACAAGAATCGATTGATCAGCATGCAACATGGCCTGGAGGCAATTTCGTGACTAACAAGCAGAACAAGACAGAAAAGCTGGGCATAAACACACGCTTGGCCCACGACGGCTATAATCCGAAGGACTATCACGGCTTCGTCAATCCACCTGTTGTGCGGGCTTCCACGGTGCTGTTTCCAGATGCTCAGACCATGGCAACCAGCAATCAAAAATACACCTATGGCACACGAGGAACGCCAACGAGCGAAGCCTTGTGTAAGGCTATTGATGCACTTGAAGGTTCTGCCGGCACGGTCTGTGTTCCATCAGGTCTGGCAGCAGTTACGGTGCCACTTCTCGCCTTTCTGTCGCCGGGTGACCATGCGTTGCTCGTCGATTCCATCTACAATCCAACCCGCCACTTTGCCGATACGATTCTCAAGCGCATGGGCATAGAGGTTGAATATTATGATCCTGAGATCGGCAGCGAGATCGCAACCCTTATGCGTGCCAACACCAAGGTCGTGTTTACGGAATCCCCTGCATCCAACACATTCGAAGTGCAGGACATTCCGGCGATCGTGGACGCCGCCCACAAAGCGGGTGCCATTGTTATGTTGGACAACACATGGGCGACACCGCTCTATTTCAAGCCGCTTGATTTTGGCGTGGATATCAGCATTCAAGCCTCAACAAAGTATCCTTCCGGTCATGCCGATATTCTGTTCGGCACGATTTCTGCCAACGAAAAATGCTGGCCGCAATTGCTTGAAACCCATGGCACACTTGGGCTGTGTGCAGCACCGGACGACACCTATCAAGTCCTGCGTGGTTTGCGCACCATGGGCGTGAGACTGGAACATCATCGTAAAAGTGCACTTGAAATTGCTCATTGGCTCGAAAGCCATCCGGCTGTTGAACGTGTATTGCATCCCGCACTCGAAAGCCATCCCGGTCATGCGCTGTTCAAGCGGGATTTCAAAGGCTCATCCGGGGTATTTGCCTTTGTTCTTAAACGCGGAGAGCGAAAAGAAGCACATGCGTTTCTCAATGCACTTGAGATTTTCGGCCTCGGTTACTCATGGGGTGGGTATGAAAGCCTTGCAAACGAGGTCGGACTGAAAGACCGCACGCTCGCCACGTCCACATATCCCGGCCCGGTTATTCGTTTGCAAATCGGTCTGGAAGATGTGCCTGACCTGATCGCCGATCTCGAAAAAGGCTTTGCTGCGATCTGATCGCGCTTCAACAATCAGAGTGGTTCTATCAATACGCTGCTGAGCAGAGCCACTTTGACGCCCACATTACTTGCCATTTATATAAAACATTAGGCATATTTAAATATTAGAAATTAAAGAAAATAGATCGCTCGCTTACTTCCAAATTGAGCTGGAATATTTATACTTGAGACGGTGGGAAACAAAAATCGGCTTGAACCTGTGTCATCGTGGAATTTAAGTAAAAAATCGCTCTGCATCGTCTCGCAAAGCCTGCTTGCCCTTCTTTTTATCATTGTTGCAGCCCTACCCTCGAATGCGCAGGATGCGCCATTGCGGCAGGTGAAGGTTGGCGTTTATGTCAGCGAACCATTCGTCAACAAACAGGGCGAGACATTCAATGGAATGGCGATAGACCTCTGGAACGACATCGGCGCGCGTTTGGGGCTTCTTTCACGGTTTATCGAATATCCCAACTATTCCGCGCTCGTGGAGGCCGTATCCAAAAATGAGGTCGACGCGGCTGTCACCAATCTCACCATCACAGAAAAACGCGCGGAAGTGGTTGATTTTACGCATCCATGGTTTGACGCCGGTCTGCGTATCATGGTGCACACGCAAGCTGGCAATGGCTGGGAAGACCTGATCAGCGATCTTGAAGATGCCGGTCACCTGGCAACCTATGCTTGGATTGGGATTGTCATCCTGATTGCCACGATTCTGCTGACGATCTTTGATCGCAAATTCGATCAGAATTTCCCACGCCGTTGGATGGAAGGTCTGGCCGAAAGCTTTTATCATGTGGTTTCGCTTGCCACATCCGGCAAAAGCACGCGCAAAAATCTCTTTGGCTGGGCGGGTCGAATATGGCAGGCTTTCTGGCTGATCTTTGGCATCGCCCTCGTTGCCTATGTAACATCGTCCGTCACAAGCGTCATGACTGTTGCCCATATATCCAATAATATCAATAGTCTGTCTGATTTGCAGAATAAGACTGTCGGCGTACGGACGGGAAGCATTGCACAGCAGCTTTTGCAAGCCCGCTCTATATCGACTGTAACTTTCGATCATCTCCCAGAGGCTGTCGCGGCACTCACCAATGATGAAATTTCAGCAATTGTCGCCGATAGCCCGGTGCTGGAATATTATACCCACAGACATGCAGGCGAACCGGTAGAAATCGTTGGAAACATATTCAGCCCTGATAAATACGGTTTTGCTTTCCCGCGTCACAGTGATCTCGTAAAACCAGCTTCAATCGCGATCATCAGCTTGCAGGAGAATGAAGAACTGACGGCTTTGAAAAACAAATATTTGGGGCCACAGGAATAGTTACGACTTCACCATTTGATGTGTGTTTTCGGCTTTCCAAAAAATGATTATGATTCTTTAGCCGATGCTGTAGAACACCGTCGAGTGCATAAAACTTATCGGCGAGAAACAAACTCTGATAAGTTTTATGCGTTGCGTAAAAAGCCTTAGAGCGCCGACCTGATTCATAGAGATCAAGATGCGCTCGTGAATTCAGGTGCACAATGCACCAAAGGAAAATGCCATGATGAACTGGATATTCGTGTTGCAGGGTGTCATCGCCGTTGGGCTGGCAGGCTTCGCCATTGCCGTCATTCTGCGTCACCGCCGCCGCTAACCAATTTCCTGTTTTGATTGAAACGCAGGAAATGCTGTCTCCATTGGTTTTCACGCATTGTCCTACGCAAAACCGCTGCGCACCTTTGCTGGAAATGCCTTAGCTATTTATTTTACGCATTGTCCTGCGCAAAACCGCTGCGCACTTTTGCTGGAAATGCCTTAGCTATTTATTTTACGCATTGTCCTACGCAAAACCGCTGCGCACTTTTGCTGGAAATGCTCTAAATCACCGGCAATATGACTGCCAACGGGAACCTCTTATACATCTTCATCGTTTATTAACCAATAGAGTTGTTCAGGGAACCCTCCGATGAGACCTTCTTTCAAAGCAGTACTCTTGGTTTTAGGCGTCTTTTCCGCGAGCACTGCGCAGGCAGCAAATGCGATTGTAACAACCAATCTGAATGTTCGCACTGGACCGGGCACGGGATATGCCGCTCTTGGCAGTGTTCCGAGCCGGTCCCCTGTCACTGTTCAGGCGTGCACTTCCGGCTATGGCTGGTGCCAGATCAATTATGGCGGATTATCTGGCTGGGCATCCTCACGTTATCTCGCCATGCGCGAAGGTTCGAGTGGCGGTTACTCAAATAATTTTGGCAATACAGCGGCGCTCATCGGTATTCCGTTGATTGCCGGTGCCGCCCTTGGTGCAGCGCTTAATGATCGCAATGACCGGTGGGACAATCGTCGTTATGAGCGACGAAACTGGAACCGCGGTCGTTGGGACCGCCGCAACAACTGGGATCGGGGACGCAACTGGGATCGACCTTACAGGGGCGACCAACGTTTTCGGTTGAGATCCAGCGATAGAGGCGATGGCCCGCGAGGACAATAGACTTAATTTTGCTGAATACAAAACGCCGCAATGTATGCGGCGTTTTTTTATTGTAGAAGCATCAGATGTGGCGACCGAAACCATTCTTTTTAGAACATAGTCCGACCGGAGCGAAGCGAAGATCGATAAGATTATGCTTGAAAAAGAAAACCTTAGAGCACTGATCCCATTCATTCAGATCACTGCTCTCAATGGAAATCCGAAGCTGCAACCAAGAAGAAGAGTAGGCTCACCTACCGTTCACGAACCGACAGTTGTCATAATCCATGGCACTGCGGCAACTCATAATCGGGATAAAATTATGTCTGATGAAATCGTACGCGACAGCAACGGCACGCAACTCAACGATGGCGATTCTGTTACCCTGATCAAGGATCTGAAGGTAAAAGGTACATCCACCACCCTCAAGCGCGGAACACTCGTGAAGAATATTCGCCTCACGGGCAACGCCGACGAGGTTGATTGCAGCACCAAACAGGTCAAAGGACTTGTTCTGCGCACCGAGTTTTTACGCAAGGCGTAAACGCGCCGCCTGCCTCGTTATAAGTGTTGAAACTGTAGCGCGCTACGATGCATTCTTGCGCGCTACACACGTTAAAACCGGGATAAAAATGACGGCAACCAATAATTTTAATGGAAATTTTGACTTAATCTGATCTATTCTTCCTTCAGGGAGAAGGTCGCCTTTCCGTAATAAAGGCGAAGAAATATTCAGCATACTAATTTGAACTTTATCGCGTTTTTTGCGAAAAATTGAAGATGCCCGTGGGATATTTGCTTCTGCTTCGGGTCGAATTTCGTGCCTCATTATAAAACACAGCGTCCGAGACATGAGGATAAGGTGCGGCGTTTAGAAGCACTCAAAAATAGAGTTTTGATAATTAGCAGTATATAATATCCAATAAGCATAATTATAAAACAGCTTTTCATGCGTCCGATGTCAGGCAACCAGAGCTTTGTAAAGTAAAGCTCTGTGATTACGGACTAGAAAAGGAGGGGGACTAGTCGTGGTAAACGATCTGGTAGTTGATCTTTCACGCATTCAATTTGCGGCAACAGCCTTATATCACTTTCTTTTTGTGCCACTGACATTGGGCCTGACTATTCTGGTCGCCATTATGGAGACGGTTTATGTCACAACAGGGCGTGAAGTTTATCGCCGTATGACACAGTTCTGGGCAAAACTGCTTCTGATCAATTTTGCACTCGGCGTGGCAACGGGTCTTACGATGGAATTCCAGTTCGGCATGAACTGGTCATTCTATTCCAGCTTTGTGGGCGATGCGTTTGGTACTGCATTGGCCATTGAAGGGCTGATGGCATTTTTTATGGAATCGACGTTCCTTGGACTGATGGTGTTTGGTTGGGATCGTCTGACCAAAATGCAGCACCTGGTTGTCACCTATCTGGTAGCGCTTGGCTCAAACCTTTCTGCTTTGTGGATTCTTGTCGCCAACAGCTTCATGCAGAGCCCCAAAGGGGCGGACTTCAATCCTGTCACCATGCGTATGGAGCTCAGCAGCTTCTTCGATATGTTCTTCAACCCGGATGCGCAGGCGAAGTTTGTGCATACCGTCCTTGCCGGATATGTCACCGCTGCAATTTTCGTTTGTGGTATCAGCGCTTTTTACATGTTGCGCAACCGCCATATGGATATTGCCAAGCGTTCGTTCCGCATTGCCGCGTTGTTTGGCGTGCTTGGAACCGGCGGTGTGCTGACGCTTGGCGATGCGCTGGGTTTTGTCGGCGCCCATGCGCAACCCACCAAGCTTGTCGCGATGGAAGCGCTCTGGGAAACCGAAGAAGCGCCGATGGCTTTTAATGCCATCGCAATTCCCTCACAAAGCGAACAACGCAATCTGTTTGCCGTTAAAATCCCGGCAATGCTTTCCATCCTCGTGACGCACTCGCTGGAAGGAACCGTACCGGCTGCAGATGTGCTGGAGGCGCGTGCCAAAAAACGCATTCTGAACGGTATCCCCGCAATCGAGGCCATGCACATTTTAAGCGCAAATCCGACGGATGCGGCAGCGCTTGCCAAGTTCGATCTGCATAAGGATGATCTCGGCTACGGCTTTCTCGTTCAGCGTTATGCACCTGACGGCGACATCACACGCATAACGGATGCCGATATCGACAGAGCAGCAAAAGACACGATACCTGAAGTCTGGATCATCTTCTGGTCGTTCCGCATTATGGTAGGGCTTGGCCTGCTGATGCTCGGTTATTTCGTCCTATCCTTCATTCTCACGCTGACCAATTCCGTCCATCATTATCGCTGGTTCCTGCGCGCTTCGGTGTGGATGATCCCGGTGCCATTTATTGCCTGTGAAATGGGCTGGCTGGTTGCGGAAGTCGGGCGACAACCCTGGACGGTCTATGAGGTGCTGCCGACATGGCTGTCAGCATCAACCCATACGGTCGGCTATATGATCGTGTCACTGTCAGGCTTCATCCTGCTCTACACAATCTTCGCCATCGTCGAATTGTTCCTCATGCTTCATTTCATCCGCAAAGGCCCGGATGGGCCGGAAGAAGCAAGCCCTGCAACCTCATCAGCTCCGGCTGTGGCTTATTAAGAAGAAGGTTCTGCCGTGGATATTTATTTCGCGCTTCAACTGATCTGGTGGGCTCTTCTCGGCGTGCTGCTCATGGGGCTTGCCATCATGGTCGGTATGGACATGGGTGTGGGTACGGTGCTGCGTTATGTCGGACGCAGTGACACCGATCGCCGCGTGGCCCTAAACATCATCGGCCCTCACTGGGATGGAAATCAGGTCTGGTTTATCCTTGGTGGTGGCGCCATCTTTGCCGCTTGGCCACTGGTTTATGCCACAGCCTTCTCCGGCTTTTACATCGTCATGCTGGTTCTGCTCTGGAGCATGATCGTCCGGCCGCTTGGATTTGAGTATCGAAGCAAATTGCCATCGCCACGCTGGAGAAATGCCTGGGACTGGTGCCTTTTCATTTCCGGGTTTGTGCCCATGCTGGTGTTTGGTGCCGCTATCGGCAACGTCATTCAGGGCGTGCCCTTCAATTTCGACTGGCGGATGACGTCCTATTACACCGGCAGCTTCATCGAACTGTTCAATCCGTTCGCAATTCTTTGCGGGCTTCTATCCGTGTCGCTGTCCATTTACATGGGCGGAGCGATGCTCATGAGTGGCGGGCTTGGCGAACTTGCGCAACGCGCACGCAAAGCGGCGTTGCTCGGTGGCGTTCTGGCGATTGTTCTGTTCAGTATCGGCGGTTTGTGGGTTTCGGGCATGGATGGATATCACATCGTTCAAGGCCCAAATCCGGGCGTGCCGCAAACACCGCTTCATCAGGTGGTCGAGCGTATACCGGGTGCGCTTTTGTCCAATTTCCATAGCTACGCCATTTTATGGGGCATCCCTGCCCTTGCCTATTTTGGCATTGTTTTTGGACTTCTGGCGATTGCCGCACGCCGCGCTGTGCTCGGATGGTGGCTTGGCGCAATTGCATGGATTGGCGTCATCGCCACCGCAGGCGTTGCCATGTTCCCGTTCCTGATGCCTTCAAGCACTCAGCCGTCCCACAGTCTGACCGTGTGGAATTCCGGCTCAAGCCAGCTGACACTGATGTGGATGCTTGGCTTCACCGTTATCTTCATGCCGCTGATCGTTATGTATACGAGCTGGGCCTTCTGGGTTATGCGCGGCAAGGTGGATTCCGAGCAGGTCAAGGCCTCTCACCACGCATTTTAAGGAGACCATGATGAGCGTATTCTGGCGTTTTGTGCTGGCAATGATCATCGCGGTCATAGCCATTCTTGTTGGCATTATTCTGGGTGATTACGGGCCTTGGTATTTGTCGTGGCTTCTTGGCACAGGATTTATGATCCTTGTCGCAGCACTCGGCGGCGTTTTGTTCGAAGAACAGGAGGATGGCGCGCGCAAAGAGTCCGACGGATCTGAAAAAAAGAAGTCAACAACGACCCGGAGACAACTCGAATACTAGTGGTCTGTATGCCCACCGGCGGGAACTGTTTTACGAAAGCTCTTCCGGGCAACCCGCTGGCGTCCGGAACCTTGTGCTGAGGAGATTACGCATGGCTTCAGGCATTTCGCGTCGCGATTTTATCAAACTTGGCAGTGTTGCTGGCATAACCATCATGCTTGGACGCGTTCCTGTTGCAAACGCACTGGAAGTCCATTCGGGACCGACATCGACGGATTGGATCGGCAAGGATGGCAAGGCGCGCTTCCGGTGGGATGGCGTGCGCAAGGTGACAGGGCAGAAGAATTTTGCACGGGACTATCGTGCACGCAACATTCCGGGATGGCCGAAACAGCAAAGCCATGCCTTCATGCTCAAGGCGACCAAAGCAGACCGTAGTTTTGAAGGCGTTGACCTTTCCATCCTTGGTGCTGATCTGCAACCAGACAAGCTTCTCCTGCAGGAAGATCTGGCCCGCGACGGGCTGAATATCCCGCAGGATACCAATATGGGAAAAGGCTTTTACGGCTACAATATTCTGGTGCCTAAAGGTGAGACACCACCCATTCTGGGGCATCCCGTTGCTATCCTGATTTATAAGGATTTTGATCGCTTCGATGCTGCAAAGCGGCTTTTGCGCTTTGAAGACCGTGCGGTTGTTTACGGCGCAGAAACCGGCCCCAGACCACCAGCCAATTACGGTGCCGGTCGCTATGTGCGTATTGGCGGCGACACACCTTATGACGCGTCAAAGTTTTCGCCATTTCAGGATGCTGGAATCAAGGGTGGATTTGACGGAAATACGCCTGTCTGGCCGCCTTATGCGCCCGAAAAAGCGGTCGCCGTTCCGCCTGTCATTCGCAAAGACAGAGGCGGCGGTTTCATTGAAGCGCTGCAACGCGCAGATGAAAAGCCGGATACACAGGGTATTGCCATGGACTATGCCCACGCAATTTCCGATGAAATTGATGCCGCGCGCAACAATCCCGACAAGTTTGTGCTGGAGCGGCATGGTTTTTCGCAATCCATCGATCCATGCGCGATGGAACCGGACAATTGCAATGCGTGGTATGATGCATCCACCAAAACCATGCATGTGATGACCGCAACGCAATCGCCGACCGGCATTGTGAATGCCGTTGCGATGCTTGCCAAAAACAACAAGCTTTTTCCGGTCGAAAACATCGTTCTTCTGACCGGATCAACCGTCGGCTACGGATCGAAAGATTATTCCGTATTTCCGTTCTATGCGATGGCAGCGTGTTTTTATGGCGATGGCCGTGCCGTCCGCATGGCCAATGATCGTTATGAACAGTTCCAGATGGGCATGAAGCGCCATGCCGTCGAGATGGATGTCTCCATCCTTGCAGACCGCAAGACGGGCAAGTTTGAGGTGCTCAAAGGCTTTTACAGCTGCAACGGCGGTGGTCGTGAAAATCTGTCTGTTGCGGTTTCACATGTGGCAGCGCGTGGCGCACAATCGATCTACTATTTTCCTAAATCCGATTTGACGGCGCTGGCCATGGCGACACCCGCCGTTGAGGCCGGTTCCATGCGCGGATTTGGTTCGCTGCAATCCATGGCCGTGACGGAACTGATGGTCGATGAAATTGCAAATGAGCTCAAAATCGATCCGATTGAGCTGCGCCGTCGCAATGCAATTCTGGAAGGCTATCCCAATACGCAGGGTGGCATTATCGCCGGCGACCCGCGCAATGTTGAAATGCTTGATCTGGCAGCAAAACACCCGCTCTGGCAAAACCGCGAGAAAGCCAAGGCGGAATTTGAAGCAGCAAACCCCGGCAAACTTTATGGCGTGGGCTTTTCGCAGGTACAGCAGGTTTATGGTTCCAGTGGCGTTCCAACCGCTTTGGTGCTTGAATTTGATGCGGATGGTCAATTGACCATGCGTCATTGCGTGCAGGAAATCGGAACCGGCGGCACCACAGCGCAGCAGGTGATGATCTGGCAGGCATTGGGCAAGGCGCCTGATATTGTCGATTTCGGCGTGACCGAGTTTGAGCAACTGCCCCTACACACCAGTTATGCCGATCAGAAAAAACAGGACGAGCTCGCCAAGAGTGATCCGTACTGGACGCCTGCGCTGATCCCCGACATGAGCTCTTCCAGCGGGGTTTATTATATTGGTTTTGGAACGCGCCAGGCTGGACGTTTCCTGCTCGAAAACAGCCTGTGGCCTGCCGCAAAGGCGCTCTGGAGCGAAGGGGTTGGCGGTGGTCCGCTTCAAAGCCTCAATGTGGAGCTGTCGGACATTCGTGTCGGGCCCGATGGTATCGGTGGCGGCGGTATGAAGCCGATCCCGTTTGAGCGACTGGCAAAAAAAGCCCACGAAATGGGACTGATCACCGGTGTGGCTGTTCATGCCTATAGTAGCTGGCAATGGTCGAGGGCTGAATTCGATATTCCAACGGTTGGCAACAGAACGCTGCCGCTTGATGCTATTGCCGTGCGCTATGGCGATGGTGCGTCTGAGGAACTCAAAAGCCGAATGACCACAGCAGGTTATGAGTTTATCAAACGAAAGATCGCCTATTACCCGCCCACAAAACGTGCGGGTGCGGATCCCACAACTGTGACCCCAGCAGCCTGCCTTGTTGAACTCAATGTCAATGCCTTTACCGGTCAGGTGCAGGTCATGCGCCATCATATGATGATGGCTCCGGGCACGATGATTGTGCCGGAACTGGTATCGGGCCAGATACAAGGCGGCACCGCGATGGGGCTGGGGCATGCATTGATGGAAGAAATGCCGCTTTATGATGATGGTCCCGGCAATGGCACATGGAACTTCAATCGCTACACGCTCCCCCGCGCCAAAGACGTGGCAGTTTGGAACCAGACCACGGATTATCTTCCACCACTGTCAGAGACATCGCCCCCCAAGGGCATGGCTGAACTGGGCATGATCCCGATTTTGCCGGCAACCAGCAATGCGATTACCCATGCCACCGGAAAGCGGTTCTATGAATTCCCGATCACACCGGAAAAGATAAAGAGGGCCTTGTCATGAGCATCGAAAAACGTCCGTTGTCGCTGACTATCAATGGCAAGCCAATCGGCCCGGTTGAGGTTCCGGTTGGCATGCCAATGATTGATTTTCTGCATGAATATCTGGATTTGACCGGAACGCATTTTGGTTGCGGTCAAGGTATTTGCCATGCTTGCACTGTCATGGAATTGCAGCCTGACGGCAGCAAAACAGAAAGCCGTACCTGCATTTACGATGCTCATTTCTTCAACGAGAAATCGATCATCACAATCGAAGGTCAGGCCGAAACGGATGCCGATGGCAAGGTTTTGAAGCTGACACCCATTCAGCAGGCTTTCATTGACCACTTCTCTTTCCAGTGCGGATATTGCACGCCGGGCTTTGTGGCGGGAGCGACTGTTTTCATTGATCAACTCAAGCGCCAGCCTGTCCGGCGCGAAGATCTTGAAGGCGCCATAGAAGAAGCGCTGGACGTCCATATCTGCCGCTGCACAGGCTATGTGCGTTATTATGAAGCCATCCGCGATGTGGCGCTTGCCACACCCGGTTGCGTGATCGGATAGGAGTTCCAACGATGAAAAGCCATAGATTGCGTAATTCGATCTTAGCCATCATCGTGTTGGGCGCAGTGGTTGCGCTTGCCATTCTGTTTGGCCTTTTCCGCATGTCGAGCGTTGCTCCACAGGCAGAGCAAGCGATGTCACCGCAGCAGATGAAAGATCTGATCCCGCGGGGACGCGAACTTGCACTGGCTGGCGATTGCTTTGGCTGCCACTCTTTGCCCGAAGGGCCAATGGCGGCAGGTGGTGTGGCAATCGGCACACCATTTGGCACTGTTTATTCCACGAATATCACCCCGGATAAGCAGTATGGTATCGGCAATTACACACGTGCGGACTTTCATCGCGCGCTGCGCGATGGAATAGCGGTGGGTAAGGGCAATCTGTATCCGGCAATGCCCTTTGTCGATACACATATCACTACGCCTGACGATCTGGATGCGCTCTATGCTTATATGATGAGCATCCCTGCCATGCCGGTGGCCAACAAGGAAAACACCGGCGTATTCGTGCTGCCAGTGCGCCCGTTTATGAACTTCTGGACGTTGCTGAACTTCCCGGATCGCAAAGCACCGCATAATGAACAGCGTTCGGCAGAATGGAACCGTGGCGCTTATCTTGTCGAGGGTCTTGCCCATTGCGGTGCCTGCCATACGCCACGCAATATCATGATGGGCAGCGACTTTTCCCGCGCTCTGCAAGGTGGGGAAGTTGATGGTATGGCTGTCCCTGATATAACCACTGCAGCTCTGGCCAAACATGGCTTTGATATCGAGACACTGAGCCAGTATCTGCAAACCGGCATCGCCCCTCAGGGCACTTCGTTTGCCGGCATGAACACCGTGACGCATTTTTCTACAAGCGTTATGGAAGCCGACGACGTCAGGGCGATTGCAACCTATCTGTTGACCGATGAACAGGGCAATATCGCCAAAGCCTCTGCACCACCTGCGCCCTTACCGGAAGCCGCGTCCCCTGCCCCCGGAAGTGTTATGGATACAGGCAGACTTGCCTACATATCGGCCTGCTCCGGCTGCCATGGTGTGAACGGCGAAGGCATCCCGAATGTGGCGCCCTCTATGAAGGGCAATGCAACGCTTGCGATGGATAATCCGCAGACACTGATCAATGTTGTGGTCAACGGCATTCCAACGCAGACTTTCACCAATGGTCAGCGCATGTATGCCATGCCGCCTTTTGCACATCGTATGGATGACCCCGAGATTGCGGCACTCATAAGCTGGATCAGAGCTGAATGGGGTGGGCAAAGCACACCCGTTACTGCGCAAGCGGTGGCGGCGCAGGAAAGCGCAGTCGATTAAGAAGAGGCGGGTCTGGAAAAACAGATCCGCCGCTATAAGAAATTTCTACAAAAATACATGGCCAAACCCAAAGACTGTAAGCTGTTTTGTAATGCTATCGGATCACGCCGGAGGGCATAATGGATTCACATATTTCACGTCGTAATTTTATCAAGCTGGGAACAATTGCCGGCATTGCTGTGATGATTCGACGCCTGCCCGCAGCACATGCAGAAGAGGTACAATCCGGCCCAAGCGCGTCTGACTGGCTGGGCCAGGATGGAAAGGCACGCTACCGCTGGGATGCCATTCGTAAGGTAACGGGTGACAAGACCTTCTCACGCGATTATCGCGCCCGCGATCTCGAAGGCTGGCCAAAAAATCAGGCGCATGCCTTTTTTATCAAGGCGACTAAAGCCGATCGCGCATTTGAGACGGTGGACCTCTCGGTTCTGGGTCCCGATTTACAACCTGATCGCCTGATCCTGCATGAAGACCTTGAACGCGATGGCATTCTGGCTCCGCAACCCGAAGGGCTGGATGAAGGCTTTTATGGAAAGTATTTTCTTTTGCCCAAGGGCGAGACCGCGCCCTTGCTCGGACAGCCGGTTGCCCTGCTCATTTACCGCGATTTTGATCGCTTTGATGCTGCCAAACGCCGTTTGCGCTTTGAAACGAGCGTGGTGAAATATGGTGCTGAAACAGGACCAAAGCCACCAGCCAATTACGGCGCGGCCCGTTATGTGCGCATCGGCGGGGATACGCCGTCAGCCTCATCTGTTTTTTCGCCGATTCAGGATTCGGTGATCTGGGGCGGCTTTGACGGCAACACGCCAACATGGCCATCAGAAAGCGCAACGGGCGTTTTCGTCCCCACTTCGGTGACCACCAAACATCGCGGCGGTGGTGGCGTGCGTGACCCGCTTGCTGTCGCGCGTGAAAACTATGAACCAATGCAGCGCGGCATGAATGCGGCTGCCGACATCGAAAAAGCCATTGATGCTGCACGCAAGGACGACAGCAAATTTGTGTTGGAGCGGCACGGCTTTTCGCAGTCCATTGATCCGAGTGCCATGGAGCCTGATAACGGCAACGCCTGGTATGACGCCAGCACCCGGTCGCTTCATTTGATTGTCGCCGCACAGTCACCTTTTGAAGTGGCACGGGTAGCGGCATTGATCGTCAAGGACAACAAGCAGTTTCCCGTGGAAACGATTAAGCTTTTGACGGGAACAACAGTCGGGTATGGCTCAAAAGATCATTCGATCTTCCCCTTCTATTCTCTCGTCGCGTGTTTATATGGCGGTGGTTTGCCCGTGCGGTTGGCCAATGATCGTTACGAACAGTTTCAGCTGGGGATGAAACGCCATTCGATCGAAATGGATGTAACAATCGTTGCTGATCGCAAAAGCGGAAAGTTTGAAATCCTGAAAGGATTTTACAATTGCAACGGTGGCGGGCGGGCCAATTTCTCATTCTCAGTCGCACAGGTTGCTGCCACCGCCGCACAATCTATCTATTATTTCCCGCAATCGGACCTCACAGCCATAGCGCTTGCGACACCAGCCGTCGAAGCCGGTTCCATGCGCGGCTATGGCACCATTCAGGTCATGAGCATCACCGAATTGATGGTGGATGAAATTGCGGATGAATTGGGTATCGATCCCATGGAATTGCGCCGCCGCAATGCCATGCATGCCGGTGATGAAAACACCCAGGGCGCACAACCGCTCGGCGATTTGCGCAATGTGGAAATGCTTGATCGTGCTGCAAACCACCCTCTGTGGCTTAACCGGGAAAAAGCCAGAGCCGAGTATAATTCAGCCCATCCCGGCCGACTTTACGGGGTTGGGTTTGCGCAGGTGCAAAAAGATTATGGCTCCGGTGCAGACACAAGTGCCTTAGCCCTCGAATTTGACGCAAATGGTCAATTGACAATGCGCCATTGTGTGCAGGAAATCGGCACTGGTGCCACGACTGCACAGCAGGTTATGGTCAGAAAAATGTTGGGCAAGGTGCCTGATGTCGTCGAATTTGGCGTGACTGAATTCGCTGAGCTGCCCATGGTCAGCAATTTCTCGCCCTACACAACCACCCAGCCCCAACAGGATGAGCTTGAGAAGGACCCATTTTGGGTGCCGTTCACACTTCCGGCGATGAGTGCCTCCAACAGCGCTTATTTCCTTGGTTTTGGCACACAGCAAGCTGCACGATTCCTGTTTGAAAATACGCTCTGGCCTGCTGCCCGCGCGATCTGGAGCGAAGGCGTTTCAGGTGGGCAGATAGCGAGCGGCGTGATGACACTCGGCGATCTTCGTGTTGTGGAGGGCGGCATTGGCGGCAGTGGCATGGAAACACTGTCGTTTGAACGCCTTGCCAAAAAGGCGCATGAAATGGGGCTGATTACCGGTGTAGCGCTTCATTGTTTCAGCCGGTGGGAATGGGCCACTGCCGCATTTGATATACCCGGCACAGGAATACGGGAATTGCCTGTCGACCTTCTCGCCGTGCGTTATGGCGATGGCGCTTCCGACGATCTCAAAAGCCGCATGACGACCGGAGGCTATGATTTCCTCAAACGCCGCAGCGTCAACTATCCGCCTGTTCAGCGCAACAATGCCGGTGTCACAACCTATACGCCTGCGGCCTGTCTTGTGGAATTGAACGTCAATAGCTTTACCGGTGAAGTGGAGATTATGCGGCATCACAGCCTGCTTGATCCCGGAAGCATTATCGTTCCACAGCTGGTTTCAGGCCAGCAGCAAGGCGGTGTCGCGATGGGTATTGGCCATGCTTTGATGGAGGAACTGCCGCTTTATGATGATGGTCCGGGTGACGGGACGTGGAATTTTAATCGCTATACGCTCCCACGCAGTAAGGATGTCGCGGTTTGGACCCAGACAGCGGAATATCTCGATCCACTCTCTGACAGCTCACCGCCAAAAGGCTTGGCAGAAGTGGTCATGATCCCAATTGTCTCTGCCATTGGAAACGCCATCACCGATGCGACAGGCAAGCGCTTTTATCATTTGCCGGTCACACCGGAAAAGATCAAAAAAGCGTTGGGTGAGTGAGTTTTTCGGGAACTTCGGCAAAGAGCGGGGAACGCGCATGAAGCCAACGGGACAAACTGAATTCGCGGATACGAAAGAGGCTGTGCGCGCCGTTTCGATCAACGAAAATGACTTTCCTTTGATGCCAGCCCTATCCGCTGAATGTTGCGCTCTTGCCGTTATCGTGGGTGTGGAAGGCCCATCCTATCGCCGTTGCGGTGCTGCAATGGTGATCGATGCCTCTGGTCGCAGCTGGGGAAATCTTTCCTCCGGCTGCATCGACAAAAGTGTCGCGCTCAATGCGAAAAAGGCCATGGAAACCGGCAAAACCATGCGCGTGCGTTACGGCAGCGGTTCGCCTTATTGGGATGTTCCTCTCCCATGTGGTGGAGCGCTCGATATTCAGATTTTTCCGTTTCCTGACAAACAGCTTTTGAGTGTCGTTGCAGCGCAACTCAAGGCACGAACGCCAGCCATGCTGAGCTTGGGGGAAGACGGAACTCTGTCACTTAATCCGGCCGGCGTGGGCCTGCAATTAACAATCCTGCCGCAGATCAGGGGGTTGATTTTTGGCACAGGCATGGAAACAGTATGTTTTGCCGAACTCGCGCTTGCTGCCGGTTGTCGGGTAGAATTGTTCTCGCCAGACCCGAACGTGCTGACGCGTTTTTCCTGGGCCTCGCCTCTTGTTACAAACAATTGGCCCGAGAATGTCGAAATAGACAACAGAACTGCCGTTGTAACGTTCTTTCACGATCATGATCGCGAGCCGATAATTTTATCTAAGGCACTCAGCAGCCTCGCATTTTTTGTCGGTGCGCAGGGCAGCAGACGCGCCCATGTGAAGCGATGCGAAACGCTCGGCGCTCATGATTGTTCGCCAGAGCATATCGAAAAGCTGCGTTTTCCCCTCGGGCTTATTCCATCGACTCGTGATCCCCATACGCTAGGCGTATCGGTGCTTGCGCATATATTGCAAAATGCGACGGATGGTGCGTTTTCAGGCATGCATGCAGAAGACGCGCAATGAGAGGGGCTGCAAAAATTGCAATACTTGTTTTGGCTGCTGGCAAATCCCGGCGGTTTGGCGCCGGAAATAAACTTCTTTCGCGCTATAACGGAAAACCCTTAGCAGCCCATGTGGCAGCGTCCCTCCGGGGGCTGCCATTTAGTTTTGGTGTCATTGTTGCAAGCGATCCTTCGGTTGCAAGCCTATTCAGGCACACAGGTTTACGCCCTTTATTTCCCAAGAACTCATCAACGCAAAGCCAGAGCCTGAGGGGCGGATTACAATACGTAAAAAGACGCGGAGCGAGCCATGCGCTTCTGTTGCTTGGCGACATGCCATATGTCCCCAGACAACACCTGAGAACAATGATGGCGAAGGCTGGACCTCATCCACTCATGTCTCATAACGGAAAGTCGTCGCTGCCGCCGGCCTTGATACCGCGACACCTGTTTGGGAAACTCCAGCACCTGCATGGAGATACCGGTGCGGGCAGAATCCTCATGCGCCACCCATCCACTGTGCGGCTCCCGTTAGATTCCAGACAAGCAGTTGATGTTGATACCAAAACGAAATGACGATGAAATCGCTGACTTCGAATGCATTTCAATCTTGTTGAAGCATCATTTTATCGATCCAGCTTCGCTCCAATAGGCACGCAACAGCAGGATGAAAAGCAACTATTCTGTAAACCGCCCCAAAAAACGGCAAACTGCTCCCGCACGAACATCGAATAAACGATTGAAAAGTAATGGCGATCCCGACTGGATTCGAACCAGTGACCTACGGCTTAGAAGGCCGGTGCTCTATCCAGCTGAGCTACGGGACCTCACCATCAGAACCCGGCCATAGCATGAAGCATGAGGCCGGGAAAAGCTGTTAATGCGTCCAAGGCTGGGCGCGATAGAAGCTGAAGTTATCCGAATAGGAAACCTTGCGGCGCTTCACTTCGTGCGGCTCGATCACGCGATAAGCAATGCCGTTACGGGTCGCGTATTCGATTGCGTCTTCACGGCTGTCAAATGACAGGCGAATCTGGCTCTTCATATCGCCGGATGATGTATAGCCCATCAGAGGCTCAACCTTGCGGGCGCTCTCCGGCTCATATTCCAGAAGCCAGTTTTCTGTTTTGGCTTTACCAGACTGCATTGCGGTCTTAGCTGGACGGTAAATACGTGCAACCATTTGAAGAACCTTGATCCAAATCTTTTGCTGACGCGCATATCAATGGCGACAATTTCATCAAGGCAATAGTTTACACATCACATCATGTCAACGCGATAAAGGCGCACGCCACAGCATCTAACTGCGACATACTTCATCTTTGCAAACTGTCTTGAAGAAAATGGTCGGAGCGAGAGGATTCGAACCTCCGACCCCCTGATCCCAAATCAGGTGCGCTACCAGGCTGCGCTACGCTCCGTGCTTTGTAAGCGGCCCTTCCCTAGTTAATCGACAGAAATAAAGCAAGCGATAAAAAGTGCCTTTGCGAATTTTATTCACATTCATACGCTTATTGGCGTTTTTGGTTTGAACAAAAAGTCGGAACAAATCACCAGGCTGGGGCGTTTCAGTTGCATCTTCACATTTTCAGGAGTTTCAGAGTGAATCGCAACGGTCTTTATCTTGTTATAGGTGCTCTTATCGTCATCGTGGCCGGATTCGCGGTCTATACCTATCAGGAAGAAACGAAGCCTTCCGGTATAGAGATGAAAATCGGAGAAAATGGTGTCTCCATTCAGGAGAACTAATCCCTTAGTCTGAAATGCGCGTCTAATATCCACATTTGTCGGATACTTAATCGAGTTAAAAACATATAAATCGATTAAGATTTCAATCGCTTACCGTTTGTGATGCAACTATTTTTCGCGGTCCGTGTTATTTGGCTTGTCAAGTCAACGGAGGCTCGAAAATCGGGAGTATCGAAATGGATATGCAGAATTCAGATGCGCTTTACCGTCGTCACGAAAATGAATGGGCAGCATTTCGGGATGCCGTTCAGCAAAAAGAATTGCGCCAGAAACGCGACGAGCCCGCATCTGCTGACTCTTTTTCGGGAAGCACGTCGTCTCAACCGGAATAGTTGATCAGACTGTCTTTTAACAAACGCCGCGCAAGCGGCGTTTTTTATTGTCCACCAGCATCATGAAACCTTAAATTCAAGAAAATTGACTTGGGATTTCAAGCTGCTGCGCTACGTTCCTTTCATCTTCACCCCATAAGGATAGCGAAATGTCGGTACCAAAAGTAGCAATAGTCACCGCAGCCGGCAGCGGCATGGGTGCTGCATCTGCAAAGCGTCTTGCGCAAGATGGCTTTGCGGTCGCGATTTTATCATCTTCAGGCAAAGGTGAAGCCCTTGCCAAAGAACTGGGCGGCATTGGCGTAACCGGCTCCAACCAGTCGGTGGATGATCTAAAGAAACTCGTCGATCTCGCAATCGAAAAATGGGGCCGTGTCGATACATTGGTCAACAGTGCCGGTCATGGCCCACGTGCGCCTATTCTCGATATTACCGATGAAGACTGGCACAAGGGTCTTGATACTTATTTCCTCAACGTCGTGCGCCCAAGCCGCCTTGTGGTGCCTTACATGCAAAAGCAGAAATCCGGCACGATCATCAATATATCCTCTGCATGGGCTTTCGAGCCAAGCTCGATGTTCCCGACTTCGGCGGTTTTTCGGGCAGGCCTTGCTTCTTTTACGAAGGTTTTTGCAGACACCTATGCAGCAGACAATATCCGCATGAACAATGTTCTGCCGGGCTGGATCGACAGCCTGCCTGCCACCGAAGAACGCCGCGACAGCGTGCCATTGCAGCGCTACGGAACCAGCGAAGAAATTGCTGCAACCGTTGCATTTCTTGCCTCTGAAGGTGCCGCTTATATCACGGGACAAAATCTGCGCGTTGATGGTGGCCTCACCCGCTCCGTTTAGTTTCGGCTTGTCCGCAGTAACCAAATGCGAAGGAAGACGAGCTAGTGTCTTCCTGTCGCGATTCGGACACCGTTACGAGCAGGACAGGGGACATAGAAATGGCACCGCGCAAACGGAGTTCCCGCCCGACAAAACGCTCAAGTGGGCGTTCAGGCGGGCGCAAAACCAGTTCAGGCTCATCCGCACCAATATTGGCGCTCGGCGCAATATTGGGTCTGGGTGCTTTTAGTCTGTGGGCAACGGCACAACATAAAAGCCCACAAGCCGCCATTTCTGCGCTTTTCAAACAGAGTGCGCCAAAGACCGTCTCTTCTGCCCCTGCAAAGACAGAGACCCGACTGCCTGCCGAAAGGGCAGTGATCGAGAAGAAAACGCAATCCAGAGATTATGCGGGCGCGGTTGGTCCTGTCCCTCGCCCTACGGCACCCGTTGCGCCTGCACAGCCCAAACCCGTGCAGCAAGCCGCCATTCAAGCGCCTAAGCCGCCGATGCCAACGCAGAAGCTCGTCCCACCGCCCCCGGCCTCTGCACGTGCTTTGCCAATGCCGCCGCGCGGCACAAATGCAGCCGCACACTCGCCATCCGTGGTCTATGCAAAGACGAAGCTTATCATTCACAAAAATGCCTGGGATAAGTCGCCTTCAATCGGCACTGTGGATAAAGGGCGCGAAATGCGCTCCTATGGCAAAACAGGTAGATGGCACCGTGTTGTTGTGCCCTCGACCAATATGATTGGCTGGGTGCATGAAGAGCAGCTGCTCGGTGGCCGTAGCAAACCTGACAGCGCAGGGATGATCACCGGATCGGTTGCCAAAAAACCACAAGCGCCCGCCCCAGCGGTGCCCGTGGTGCAGAAGACACGCATTCAGCCGCCGATGGCCGTTGGACAGAAGAACTAAACTTTCTGCGCAGCTTTCGCCATGGCTGCGATTTGGGGATCACCCGGCAGATAGTTAAAACCAATTGCAAGCAATGATGCGGTATCGGCGACCATATCGCCGAACAGCTGCTCATAAAGCATCTTCCTGCCGACGAGCGTCAGCAAAATATTCATAAAAATGGCTGGCACCGGCAGCAATCGCGACGGACGCCCCATCGCGGCACGTGCTTTTGATACAAGCGCGCGTGTTGAACGCGGTTCCGGCTCGGCAAGATGGAAGATCTGGCCCGAAACTGCATTTGAGGGTGCGCTGGCCAAAAACACCAAGGCGCGCGCCACATTTTCCAGTGAGACAAAACTTCTGCGATTGTTGGCAGCGCCCAATGGCAAAGGCAGGCCGCTGTCGCAAAGCCGCATCAAAGCGCGCAGATTGGCCTTCGCATCCGGTCCATAGACAAGCACAGGACGCGCAATCACCACTTCGATACCACGCATGGCAAGCAGAGCAATTTCGGCCTTGGCTTTGGCACGTCCATAATCGTCACGCGGGGCAAGCGGCATATCCGGCGTAAGCGGCGATGGGTTTTGTGCAATCGTGTAGATCGTCGAGACAAAAATGAAGCGACGCACACCGGCCTGTCGGGCTTTTTCGGCAAGTTCAACTGTCAGGCGATGATTAACGGCATCAAAGGCCTCTGCCTGTGGCCGGCCCGCCCCTGTGCGATGCGCAAGGGCAGCACAATGAATAACCGTATCCACGTCATAGAAGTCGGGGTTTGAAAGGTCATTGCGAGACAGAGCAAGGCTTGCATGGCCTTCTAGCGCCAAATGTCCAAGAACAGCGCTTCCGATAAATCCATTGGCTCCGGTGACGGCGATCTTCATTCATCACCGTGACCGCTATCCGACAAAACCTGTGCGGCCAACGTGCGGGTTATGCGGGTTTTTTGTTCAAGGGCCACGCGATCAAGGCGATCAACAATCTGGATTGCCGACAAAAGTGAGCGCTCGATCCGGCTGACCAGATAGCTCACCACATGCGGCTCGACGCTGATTTGGCGGTCGGCGAACAGTTTATGGATGACGCCACCAAGCAGCATATCGTCCGGCTCTGAAATCTCCACGACTGTTGCAGCCTTCAGACGCGATGCAAGATCGGGGAGCTTGACGTTCCAGTTGGCAGGTAGAAGACGCGACGTCATCAAAAGCGACGGCCCCGGTCCGAGGGCGGCGTTCTGCCGGACGCTGTTTATGAGATGAAACAGACCTGTTTCGTCAAAAGCCGCTCCACCGATATTGTCGATCAAAACCGGATATTCTGCCGCCCCCGTCACCACATCATCGCTGATGGCTTTCGGATCGGCCAATAATGCATCTGTTGCCGCACGCCAGACTTCTGCCAGATGCGTTTTGCCCGCACCTGTCGGCCCTGCAAGGATCACCACCGGCGCAACCCAGTTCGGCCAGCGATCAATCAGATCCACCGCAGCACGGTTCGACCCCGTGACGATAATATCTTCGCGGTGATAGCCGGGTTGATGCACGAGATCGAGCGGAATTTGACGCGGGGCGTCACTCATCGCTTTCTCCTGTGCTTTCAACCGGGTTACAGTTCGATTTCATTTTTCCTTGCCTGCATTCTCGCCAGCTTCGATCAACAACCCTTTATCGGAATGCGAACGCTTAAACGCCGGGTCGTACATCGGAGAATGGAGATAGCGATTCAGCGCAAATCGCACAAGCACCCCGACTGCCGCCGCAGCAGGCACGGCAACCAGCATTCCGGTGAAGCCAAACAGGGAACCGAAGGCGAACAGAGCAAACATCAGCCAGACCGGATGAAGCCCGACCGATGAGCCAACAAGCTTGGGCTGGAGGATATTTCCTTCCACGAATTGGCCCAGGAAAAACACCCCTGCAACAACCACAATCGCAATCCAGTCCGGCCAGAACTGCACCAGCGCAACACCGATGGCGAGCGCCAGTCCGATAAAGGATCCGATATAGGGGATAAAGCTTATAACGCCGGCGAAAAAGCCGATCAGCAGGCCAAAATTAAGACCTGCGAGTGTCAGGCCGATAGCATAATAAGTGCCGAGGATGAGGCACAAAGTACCCTGCCCACGCACAAAGCCTGCAACCGCCTTATCCATGTCACGCGCGATACTGCGAACCGTATAAAGCTGTCTGCGCGGCACCCATGAATCGATACGATCAACCATGCGATCCCAGTCGAGCAGCATGTAGAACGCAACCACGGGCGTGACGATGAAAAGGCCTGCAATATCGATCAGAGATTTCCCCGAATTCCACAGGGATTGCAGCAAAGTGGAAAGAAAACCAGCCCCTTGCTGGAGCAGCGAGCTGAGATTCTCCTGAATGACTGAGCTGTCGATGCCAATATAACGCTTGAGCCACTGGGAATTTTCATTCGCCATCAATGCCTGAAGCTGCGAAATGTAATCGGGTAGTTTGCCGATCAAATCCACGAGCTGCGTAGCCAAAATCGGAATGATGATCATCAGCCCGACCACAAGTATGATCAGAAAAACGAGCAGGATGAAAATGGTTGCGGCCAGCCGCGACAATCCCAGCTTCTCCAGCCGGTCCGCAACCGGATCAAGGAAGTAAGCCAAAGCCATTCCGGCCACAAATGGCAGCAGAACCGGGCTGAACACGACCAAAAACAGGATGAACACCAATATGGCACATGTCCAGAACATGGCCTGACGACGCACGACCGAACCGGTGAAGCCACCGACTTCGACATTGACGTGAATGTCGCCATCACGCGCCACAGCATCCGATTGCTGTATGGTTTTGCTCGTGGCATCGGTCACGGGCGCTGGTTTCTTGGCCATATTCATCCATTCTCTGAAAAGGCAGGTTGTGAGCTTGTCCGATAAATAATCATATTACTATTGTTATAAGCACTGGGCGAGGATGATAGTTAGTCCAACGCAGAAAGATTGCAATGGATGTGCGCGGTGCAAGTTTGAACGTGGCTGGCAACCCACAGGGTCGTGATTTTCCGCAGATTCCTGCGTTGTTTTGTGCTTTTCCGGCTCTGCGGCCTTGCAGGACAGGCAATCTCATGTCATTGCGCGCTTAATTATTCCCGCCCAATCTCCAGGAGCAGGTCATGACCGTTGAAAATAACCCCGCCCAAAAAAATGGACTGACCTATGCGGAGGCTGGCGTCGATATTGATGCGGGCAATCTGATGGTCGACAAGATCAAGCCACTTGTGCGCTCGACACGCCGTCCCGGCGCTGATGGGGAAATTGGCGGCTTCGGCGGCCTGTTCGATCTCAGGGCCGCTGGCTTTACCGATCCGGTGCTGGTCGCAGCCAATGATGGTGTTGGCACCAAGCTCAAAATCGCAATCGATGCAGATAAGCATGACACCGTTGGCATTGACCTTGTTGCCATGTGCGTGAACGATCTTGTCGTACAGGGCGCAGAGCCGCTGTTCTTTCTCGATTATTTCGCGACCGGCAAGCTGTCGCCTGATCAGGGTGTCGCCATTGTCTCCGGCATTGCAGAAGGCTGCCTTCAGGCTGGCTGTGCGCTGATCGGTGGCGAGACCGCTGAAATGCCGGGAATGTATCGCGATGGCGATTATGATCTTGCTGGCTTTGCGGTTGGTGCCGCAGAACGCAATCGCCTGCTGCCGCGCGGCGATGTCTCCGAAGGCGATATTATTCTCGGCCTTTCGTCATCAGGCGTTCACTCCAACGGTTTCTCGCTGGTGCGCCGCATCGTTGAAATATCCGGTCTTGGCTGGAAATCGGATGCGCCGTTCAAGGAAGGCGCAACGCTTGGTGAAGCCCTGCTGGAGCCAACCCGCATTTATGTAAAGCCTCTGCTTGCAGCAATCAAAGCGTCGGATGGCATCAAGGCATTGGCGCATATCACAGGCGGTGGTTTTCCGGACAATATTCCGCGCGTTCTGCCAGATGGTCTTGCGGCTGAAATCAATCTTGATGCAATCGATGTTCCGGCCGTTTTCTCCTGGCTTGCCAAGACCGGCGGCGTCGAACCGCTCGAAATGCTGCGCACGTTTAACTGCGGCATCGGCATGATTGCTGTGGTCTCGCCCGACAAGGTGGAAGACGTGGTTGCCGCGCTCGCCAAGGAAGGCGAAAACGTTGTTACGCTCGGCCGCATGGTCAAGCGCGAAGGCGAAGGCGTTGTTTATCAGGGCACTTTGGCGCTATGACCCGCAAGCGGGTCGTCATTTTCATCTCGGGCGGCGGCTCCAATATGGAGGCGCTGATCCGCGCTGCTCAGGCGCCCGATTTTCCGGCTGAAATTATCTCGGTCTTTTCCGACAAGCCTAATGCCGGCGGCCTTGCGAAAGCGCAAGCCGCAGGTATTGCAACACAGGTGTTTACCCGCAAGGATTATGCTTCCAAGGAAGCGCATGAAGGCGCAATCCTTGAAGCGCTTGCAGCATTAAACCCGGACATTCTCTGCCTTGCAGGTTATATGCGGCTTCTCTCTGCAAAATTTATTGCGCCTTATGAGGGCCGTATCCTCAACATCCATCCTTCACTGCTGCCGCTTTTTGCGGGCCTGCACACGCATCAGCGTGCCCTTGACGCAGGGATGAAGCTTGCTGGCTGTACCGTGCATCTGGTGACGGAAGGCATGGATGAAGGTCCGATTCTGGCGCAGGCCGCAGTGCCGATTATTGATGGAGACACGGAAAGCACGCTTGCTGCCCGTGTGCTGAAGGCAGAGCACAAGGTCTACGCTTTGGCGCTCAAAAAGTTTGCCGGTGGTGACGTGGAAACGAGCCTGTCACAAGATGCAATGGTAATCAGCGCCTGACCGGCAATGCACAATGAAGCGCGACAAATTAATCACACCCCAATTTTTTCGTTAACAAAACTTTAATTCTCGCGAAAATGCCCTAATTCGGGTGCGTAAGGGAAGCTGCTTCGGCAACCCTATGAGAGTCGCATAAGCGTCTCTTTCAGTATGTGTTTATTAGAGGACAAAATCATGTCTCTCCGTTTTTCGACTTCATTCCTGTCAGCTATGGCCGTTGCTTCAGGCATCGCAATGACGGCTCCGGCACTTGCCGCTGACTTCGTGGCCGCTCCCGGCTCAGGCCGTACACAGCCGCGTTCGGAAGTTGGCACTTTGACTTGCGATATTTCCCCGGCAATTGGTGTGATCATTGGAAGCCAGCAGGACGTAAATTGCGTATTCAAGCCCGTTCGCGGCCGTGGTCCCATTGAGCATTACACAGGCAATATCACCAAAATTGGCGTTGATATTGGCTTCATCAATGGCGGCACGATGGCTTGGGCGGTGTGGGCTCCAACTGTTCGCCCTGAGGGCGCGCTCAAGGGCCGTTATGTTGGCGCATCGGCAAATGCCGCAATTGGCATCGGCGCAGGCACCAATATCCTGACCGGCGGCTCATGGAAAACCATCTCGTTGCAGCCTATCTCGCTTCAAGGGCAGAAGGGTCTCAATGCAGCTGTTGGTCTCTCGAAGCTTAAGCTGAACTACGCAGGCTAATCCGGTCTGATACAATCAAAAGCCGCGCTTAACTTACATTAAGCGCGGTTTTTTATTTTATGAAAGCTTTCTGATCCAGATTTTGGTGTCATGAACCGCAAGCCCGCCATATGGCGCAGCAGGCTCAGCACCGATCAGCGTATTGATCCCCTCACCGCGCTCGAAGGTCGAATTCGGGAAAATGCCCTCCGACACCACAACGCCGCGCTTTTGACCGGCGCGCAGCACGGCATGAAGCACGACCTCGCCGCGATGATTGCCAATTTCAATCCGCTCACCATCCGCAATATCCAGTTGAGCCGCATCATCCGGGTGGATGAGAAGTTCCGGCCGGATTTCTTTGGCAAGAGAGGTGGGTGTTTCGGCAAACGTTGAATTGAGAAAATTATGCGCCGGCGATGTGGCCAGTCGGAACGGATGTTCATCATCGACTGCCTCGATCACATTCCAATAGTCCGGAAACTCTGGAATTGAATGATGCGGCCCTTGCAGCCCCATGACTTCCGGCGGTTTGTTTGGTGAAGGGCTACCGGTCCAGTCCGGGCGGAAGCGGAACTTGCCATCCGGCCATTTGAAGCCTTTGATATAATGCGCTTCCTCAAAGGGTGGTTGCATATCGACAAAGCGCTTTTCCTTCAATTCATCGAAATGCGGAAGATCGCTGTTGGTGTTCATATTGTCGATTAATGTGCGTTCGTCGACGTTAAAGCCGGGCAGATGCGCAACGCCAAGTCGCTCCGCCAACCCATTGATAACAAAGACATTGGGGCGAGCCTCTGCAAGAGGTTCGATCAGTTTTGGTCCTAAGACCACGTGCTGCTGACCGCCGCCACGGTAAATATCGTCGTGTTCGAGAAAGGTCGTGGCAGGCAGAACAACATCGGCCATTTTGGCCGTATCCGTCATGAACTGCTCGTGCACTGCAACAAACAGGTCTTCACGCGCAAAGCCCTGACGCACCAGGCGCTGTTCAGGCGTCACATTCATCGGATTGGTGTTCTGGATCAGCATTGCCATCACAGGCGGACCGCCGTAGAGCGCTTCGCTGTCACCTGTGAGAATGCGCCCGATCTTCGACTGATCAAGGAAACGCAGGCTTTTATCCTGCATAGTGCTGCCTTCGATCTCACGCTTGTCCATCTTGAAGATGCCCGCATTGGAATGAAATGCGCCGCCGCCTTCATATTGGAAAGCACCAGTGACACAGGCAATCGATGCCGCCGCATGCATGTTAACCGCACCATTGCGCTGACGCGTAAAGCCGTAGCCAAGACGGAAATAGGTCCGTCTGGTCTTGCCCACCAGATGCGCGAAAGCCTCGATTTCCTCCACGCTTAAGCCGGTGATTTCAGCGGCCCATTCCGGTGTGCGGGTTGAAAGATGGGCCTCCAGCCCTTTTGGATCGTCGGTGTAGCGGTTGAGATAATCCCAGTCGCCAAGACCATCACGAAACAGCACATGCATAACCGCACAGGCAAAAGCGCCATCGGTGCCAGGTTTCAGCACGATGCCCATATCGGCCTGACGCACAGTCGCATTGGCGTAGATGTCGATGACCACGATCTTGGCACCGCGATCCTTGCGTGCCCGCACCGCATGGGTCATCACATTAACCTGTGTGGCGGCGGCATTGGTGCCCCAGATGACAACCACATCCGCCTTTGCCATCTCGCGCGGGTCTGGCCCCGTCAGGCTGCCGGTGCCAGCAAAGTAGCCGGTCCAAGCCATATTGGTGCAGAAACTGTCAAACTGGTTTGAATAGCGCTTGGCATAACGCAGACGATTGATGGAATCGCGCTGCACAAGCCCCATCGTACCCGCGTAATAATAAGGCCAGACGCTTTCACTGCCATATGTCTCTTCGGCTTTGAGAAAGCGCTCGGCGATCAGATCAAGGGCTGCTTCCCAAGATGCCTGTTTCCATTCGCCATCCCCCTTGCGACCAGCGCGAATAAGCGGATGCTTCAAGCGATCCGGGTGATGCACACGTTCAGCATAGCGCGCGACCTTGGCGCAGATCACGCCTGCGGTATAGCTATTGTCTTTTGCGCCGCGCACGCGGCCAATCGTTCGCTCATCCAGCAACTCAATATCGAGTGCGCATGTGGAGGGACAATCATGCGGACAAGCGGAATGTCCAATTTTGATATTCGTTTTGGGGGACGTCTGGCTCATAATGCTTTTTAAGCCAATCGCAGCGTAATTGCACCCAATACGATCAGCCCTGCGGCCAGAAAACGCGGCAAGCCAATTTTCTCTTTGAGAATGGATGCAGAAATAAGAATACCAAACAAGATAGCTGTTTCTCTCAGAGCAGCAACAACAGCGATTGGGGCCATCGTCATAGCCCATAGCGCAAGACCATACGATAGCAAAGTGCCTAGACCGCCGATCAGCGATGGCCGCCAGTGGTTTCGAATATAATGCAAGAAGCGATCCGGCTCACGATACAGAGCCCAGCCCGCCAGTGGAAATGCGTTCACCAGAAACAGCCAGAGCGTATAGGACAAAGTATGCCCCGATGCCCGCACGCCCACACCATCAATGATGGTGTAAGCTGCGATAAACCCCGCATTTGTAAGCGCAAGCAAAGCCGTCCTGCTTGATGTGCCACCATTGCGCCTTCGCGCGTCCAGCGCCATGGCCAGAACGCCAGCGCAAATCAGCATAACGCCAATCCAGCCACCCAAACCGATAGTTTCGCCAATCAACGGTGCACTGACCAGCGCCACCAGCAAAGGCGGCGTTCCGCGCATGATCGGATAGGCTTCGCTCATATCGCCTGATTTATAGGCGGCGGCGACCAGCGACATGTAGAATATCTGCGTGATGGTCGAAAGCGCAATATAGATCCAGCTTGAGGGATGCGGTAAAGGCAGAAAGGGCAGAAAGAAAACTGCAATCAGTCCGGCTGCGCCGACCACACAGGCAGCGGCAAAAAACTTGTCGCCCCCTCCTTTAACAATAGCGTTCCAACTTGCGTGGAAAAACGCGCCGCAAAGGACAATCAGCAGAACAGTACCGGACATGAAAGACACGACTCGAATAAGAGCAGATGATGAGCGTTGTATCTCACATTTCGCAGCACTGGGATATTGCCGAAAGCGACGAGGCATGAAACAAACGCGAATATGAATTACCGTCACGCCTATCACGCCGGGAACTTTGCCGATGTCGTCAAACACGTCATCCTTTCCCGCATCATCGAATATCTCAAGCGCAAGGAACAAGCCTTCCGCGTGGTCGATACCCATGCAGGCATAGGGCTCTATGATCTGCGTGGCACGGAGGCCGGCAAGACTGGCGAATGGATCGGCGGTATTCGCCGTATCATGGATGCCGTTGAAAAGGCTGAAATCCCGCCACAAGCAATCGAACTGCTTGAGCCTTATCTGGATGCCGTTCGGTCGGTCAATAAGGGCAATGAGCTGAAACACTATCCCGGCTCTCCGCTTCTTACGCGCCACCTTCTGCGCAAACAGGATCGTCTGTCGGCGCTGGAGCTGCATCCGCAGGATGCCAAGAAACTGGCGAAACTGTTTGATGGTGATTATCAGGCGCGGGTCATTGCGCTTGATGGCTGGCTGTCGCTTGGAGCGCATATGCCGCCCAAAGAAAAGCGTGGGCTTGTTCTGGTCGATCCGCCATTCGAGATAGAAGGCGAGTTTGATCGTCTCGTCGATGGGCTTGTGAAGGCTTACAAACGCTTTCCCGGCGGGACTTATGCGCTGTGGTATCCGGTCAAAGACCGGAAAGAGACTGACCGATTCACAAAGCGCCTGCGGGAAACCGAGATCCCGAAAATCATGAAGATCGAGCTTGCGATTCGCGCACCATCGTCCGAACCGCGCCTTGATGGGACCGGGATGATTGTCGTCAATCCGCCTTACACACTCGAAAGTGAGATGCAAATCCTGCTTCCCTGCCTTACCAAATTACTTGCGGAAGAAAAGGGGAGCAATTTCAGCATTCAATGGATACGCAGCGAGACGGATCGCACTTGACCGCTGGCCATTGCTGAAAGAAACTGCACCTGAGTTTGAAAAGCGAGCGTCATGCTCGAATTGTAAGACAGGATAGAGATATGCAACGCAAGTTGGATCGCATCGGACAGTTTTCTAGGGCAGCATTTCTCTCTGCTTCGGTCACTCCCCTGACGTTTGCCTCGCTGCCCGCAAGTGCTGCCGACTATTTGGCGCCGGCACCAGCCGTTGTTGGCGATGCAGGTTTGTGCAATCAGCAAAGCGTACTGCGCCGCGTGGTTTCTGATTTCGGCTATCAGGTTCGCCATGTGCCACATCTGCCGCAGGTTCGCATAACCGCGATGAGCGATGTTCGCCTCACACGCTATGAGCCAAAAAACAATCCGGCCCAGATTGAGCGCACCTATTGTAAGGCAACAGCCGTTTTGAGCGATGGCCAGTATCGCCCGGTCTGGTACCTGGTTGAAGAAGGCCAGGGCTTTGCAGGCGTGGGCAGCAATGTTGAATTCTGCGTCGACGGCTTTGACCGCTGGTATGTCTTCGACGCCAGCTGCCGCGTCCTGCGCTGATCGTGTCAGCGATGCTGCGCAAACTGGCGGCGATAACCGCCGCCCTTCTTGCCACTTCCCTTTCAGCGCTATCAGCAATGGCGCAGGACCGGGGCAATAGCCGCCCCGGTGATTTCGATTTCTATGTTCTCTCCCTTTCATGGTCGCCAAGCTATTGCACTCTTGAAGGGCCAAGAGCCAACAAACAGCAATGCGGGACGTCGCGCCCCTTCGGCTTCGTCGTGCATGGTCTTTGGCCACAGAACGAATGGGGCTATCCGGCCAATTGCCAGTTGGACAATAGCCGCAGTCGCGGCAGTTTCGTTCCCCGGCAAATTGTTTCCAGCGTATCCGACATTATGCCATCGACAGGTCTGATTGCGCATCAGTGGCGCAAGCATGGAAGCTGTTCAGGTCTTGCGCAGGATGAATATTTTTCAACGATCCGTCAGGCTTATGAGCAAGTGAACATTCCGCCCAGCCTCCGCAATCTTGCGATCTCGCGCCGCGTTGATCCTATGCTGGTGGAAAAGGCCTTCATTGCGGCTAATCCGGGTATGAAGCAGGATGGTATATCCATTTCCTGCAATCGAAATTATTTGCAGGAAGTCCGAATCTGCATGACGAAAGACCTTAAATTTCGGCCCTGCGAACAAATTAACAATAATGCATGTCGCAGCCGTTCCGTTCTGATGCCAGCGACGCGATAATCTTAACCTCAGGAATAATAATGACTCAGATCCTTTATTCTCCCGCCTCGCCCTATAGCGCGAAGGTAAGAATGGCCGCCGCTTATGCACAAGTTCCATTTGAAAGCGTGGTTGTGACAACCTCTGCTGAGCCAGAAAATCTTATCAACGCCAATCCACTTGGGAAAATTCCAACACTCATCACAGATGACGGAAAGAGTGTTTTCGATAGCCGTGCGATTATGCAGTACCTTAATCGCGTATCAGGCAACAAAATTTTCCCGCGCAATGCAGAAAAGCGTACCGATGCCGAACGCTTTGAAGCCATCGCGGATGGACTGTCTGACGTCCTTCTTGCCCATGTCTATGAGCGCCGCTCACGTCCTGAAGACAAAATTCATCAGCCCTGGCTCGACCTGCAATGGCGCAAGGCTGAACGTGCGCTTGATCTTTTAAACGAAGCCCCGCCGCGTCTTGCGGCTAAGTTGCATGGTGGCCATCTGGCCCTGGCGGCCACGCTCGGTTATCTGGCGCTGCGCTTTGAAGGCAAATGGGAGCGTGGACGGCCAAAGCTCAAGCGCTGGATGAAGCGGTTCGGAGAGCTGCACCCCGAACTCTCAAAGCTTCTGCCCCACGCTTAAAAAATGAAATAAAAAAAACCGGGCAGTTTCCTGCCCGGTTTTTTCGTTCAATTACGAAGTCATTAGAACTTGTAGCCGATACCGACGCGAACGTCCTGTGTGTCGAGCTTGTTACGAACCGATTCGTTGCCGAGGTCGTAGGTCTTGTTACCGAACTGGGTGTAGCGGTATTCAACGCGGCCCAGAATATTGTCGGTAAGCTTAGCTTCCATACCAACGCCTGCTGTCCAACCAACGCGGAACTTGCTTTCGTCGTCAACAGCATTGCTGAGCTTGATCTGCGAACCAGCAACACCAGCAGTTACGTAAGGCATAACTGGGTTCAGGTCGTAACCGAGACGGCCACGGAGCGAGCCTTCAAAGCCCTGCTTAACTTCCAGACCATCGCGGGACTTCTTAGCCCAAGAGTAACCTGCGTCACCTTCAACACCGTATACGAACTGATCCTGCTGGAAGTTCCAGCCAGCATAAGCACCGGTTTTCCAGTCATTAGGCTTAATTGTAGGATCGCTGAAAACGGACGATTCGTTCTTCGCCTTGTTCCAGCCGTAGCCGAGGTACAAACCAGTGTAACCGCCGGCCCAGGTGTACTGAGGAGCCATTTCAACTGGAGCAGGAACAGGAGGCTGTTCCATGATCGCGTCTGCTGCGAAAGCAGTTGCAGAGAACGGCAGCAGCGCAGCCGAGGCGATTACGAGAGACTTAAGAGTGCGCATTGCATTCTCCTTCAATAAATTACCTTTAGCGCGGTCCCTTATCGGGCGAACAGCAATTGGGAGTGATCCATCCATGCCGCGCTGACAGGACAGACATATCGTTGGTAATTGCGGCATGATCTTTCCGCTTCTGTGGAAAGAACCTGTCGAGAACATGGCAAAACTGTGATGTTGCATTCTGGCAACGCCTCGATATTGCCCCTATATTACGGCTTGCAACATCGAAAGCGTTGCTTGAAGACAAGGTGATGAAATTGAAACCACTGAATTTGTTAGTTTTTTGTCAGTGGAGGTCATCAGAGTTTCAGTTTTACGCTGTATTTTTCCCGGTAAGATGGCAAGAATCGAAGCGATGAATCACGATAAGAAAGTGTTTACCCTGTTGGAAAATCCGCAAACCAATCCGCTTGCAACTTGCCCAGTTCTGGTGACCGGCGGGGCACGGCGCATAGGCAAGGCCATGGTGGAAGACCTGGCTGCTCTGGGTTTTCCTGTCGCGATTCACTATAATCGTTCCGCCGAAGAAGCTCGTGCTCTTGCGGATCAGATCATGGCAAAAGGCGGAAAGGCCTGCATTGTCAAAGCTGATCTTGCCGATGAGAATGATGTTAGAGGTTTAATCGCACGGGCTTCCAACAAGATTGGGCCGATTCGTCTGCTCGTTAACAATGCCTCATTGTTTGAAGATGATCGGGTTGGCAGTCTCGATATGCAGCTTTGGGATCGCCACTTTGCAATTCATCTGAAAACCCCGGTGATTCTCGCTGAAGAAATGGCAAAAGCCCTCCCCGATGGCAGCGATGGCCTTATTATCAATGTGATTGACCAGCGCGTCTGGAAGCTCAATCCACAATTCTTTTCCTATACGCTTTCTAAAACTGCGTTGTGGAACGCCACAAAAACGCTGGCACAGGCGCTGGCCCCGCGCATTCGGGTCAATGCCATAGCTCCTGGCCCCACACTTCCCAGCGAGAGGCAGAGCGTGGATGATTTTGAGTTGCAGGTCAGCCGTCTGCCGTTGGCACGCGCGCCCGATCTGTCAGAATTTGGACGTACTATTCGCTACTTCTGGGAAAGCCGATCGGTGACAGGACAGATGATCGCGCTTGATAGTGGGCAGCATCTGGCGTGGGAAACGCCGGATATAGCAGGAATTACGGAATGAATGACCCGCGCAAGCCCCATGACGATGCTCCAAACCTGCCATCGAATGATGAAGAGGATGCGGCTGGCATTGTCATCGATGATGCAGACATGGATGAAGACGATGACGGCGATCTGGAAGGGATCGTGCCTGTCGCACCGATTGTCGATTCTATTGAGTGGGATTCATCGGAAGGGCTGCCGGATACAAAAGGCCTGAGCGGCGCCGACATCATCAATGCATTCGTGAGGCATCTGCCAAACAATCCTGGCGTTTATCGGATGTTTAACAGCGCCGGCGATGTCCTCTATGTTGGCAAGGCGCGCAGTCTGAAAAAACGCGTTTCCAATTATGCGCGCGGCATTGGTCATTCCAACCGCATCACACGCATGATCAGCGAAACGACAACAATGGAATTTGTTGTCACCCGCACGGAGACGGAAGCGCTGCTGCTTGAAGCGAATCTTATCAAGCGTTTGCGGCCACGATTTAATGTGCTGCTGCGTGACGATAAGTCATTTCCCTATATTCTGTTGAGCGGAAACCACCGCGCACCCGGCATTTTCAAGCACCGCGGCGCCCGCACGCGCAAGGGAGAATATTTCGGACCATTTGCGTCCGGTGGTGCTGTTACCCGCACAATCAATGCATTGCAGCGCGCCTTTTTGCTGCGCACCTGCACAGATTCAGTATTCGAAACACGCACCCGCCCCTGCCTGCTTTACCAGATCAAGCGCTGTTCGGGCCCATGCACGCATGAGATCAGCGACGAGGGTTATGCAGAGCTTGTGAGCGAAGCCAAAGCCTTCCTGTCGGGTAAAAGCCAGAACGTCAAAGACCATCTTGCAAAAGCCATGCAGGCGGCATCTGCTGATCTCGATTTCGAACATGCAGCCGTTTATCGTGATCGCCTTTCAGCGCTTTCACATGTGCAATCGCATCAGGGCATCAATCCGCAGACTGTCGAAGAAGCCGATGTGTTTGCCATCCATCAGGAAGGCGGCATGACCTGTATTCAGGTCTTCTTCTTCCGCACCGGCCAAAACTGGGGCAACCGCGCCTATTTCCCGAAAGCCGACAGCTCGCTCGGACCTGCGGAGGTTCTCGGTGCCTTCCTTTCGCAATTTTATGATGACAAGCCCTGCCCGAAGCTGGTTCTGCTTTCGCAAAGCATTGAGGATCAGACGCTTCTCGCAGAAGCCTTATCCACCCGTGCCAATCATCGCGTTCACGTCACTGTGCCGCAACGTGGCGAAAAGAAAGAGCTGACTGATCACGCTTTGACCAATGCCCGCGAAGCACTGGGACGTCGATTGGCCGAGACGTCTTCGCAAACACGGTTGCTCAAGGGGCTGGCCGAAACCTTTGGCCTGCCGCATGTACCACGCCGCATCGAGGTCTATGATAACTCGCATATCATGGGAACGAATGCTGTCGGCGGTATGATCGTTGCCGGACCGGAAGGCTTCGTGAAGAATCAGTATCGCAAGTTCAATATTAAATCGACGGACATCACGCCGGGCGATGATTTTGGCATGATGCGCGAAGTGATCGAACGGCGGTTTTCACGGCTGGTCAAGGAACATGGCGAGCCTGAGCCTGTAAGCGATGCGGAAACCAACGACGCCTTCCCTTCATGGCCGGATGTCGTGCTTATCGATGGTGGTCAGGGGCAAGTGGGCGCGGTGCGCCAGATTCTTGGCGAACTGGGTATCAGCCATCTTGTGACGGCCATCGGCATTGCCAAGGGCGTTGATCGCGAAGCGGGACGGGAACGCTTTTTCGTGGAAGGCAAGCCGGCCTTTACGCTGCCACCGCGCGATCCTGTGCTCTATTTCATTCAGCGTATGCGCGATGAAGCCCATCGCTTTGCCATCGGCACGCATCGCGCGCGCCGCAAAAAAGAAATGGTCGCCAATCCGCTTGATGAAATTTCGGGAATCGGTCCAACGCGCAAGCGTGCCCTTCTCCACCATTTCGGCACGGCCAAAGCCGTTTCCAGAGCGGCGATTGAAGACCTGATGCAGATTGATGGCATATCGGAAGCCATGGCGCGCACGATTCACGATCATTTTCACGACCGATGACGTAATTTTGTCCGGGTTTCGGCAACTATTCCTCCAAGGGCGTCATTACGTCCCGGAAGAACACATGAGCAGGTGTTGATTTTCTCGGTCATCCCTGTTGTTGTGCACGAATAACGAATGCGACGGTGCTATGCGGAAAAATCACACTCTCTCCTTGCCAAACATACTGACTTACGCACGGATTATCGCCGTGCCACTTGTCGTTTTGTGCTTTTTTGTGGAGGGCAGTCTTCAATCAAGTGACACGTCGCGCTGGACCGCACTGGCAATTTTTGCCATCGCCAGCATCACTGATTTCTTTGATGGTTATCTTGCCCGCATCTGGCAGCAAACATCGACCATCGGCCGTATGCTTGACCCAATCGCTGACAAGCTTCTGGTTTCGGCATGTCTTTTGCTGCTGGCAGCCGATGGCACCATCGCCGGATGGACGCTGTGGGCAGCCATCATCATTCTCTGCCGTGAAATTCTTGTCTCGGGATTGCGTGAATATCTTGCCGAGCTGAAAGTCAGCGTACCGGTTTCGAAACTGGCAAAATGGAAGACAACCGCACAGATGGTTGCTCTGGCCTTTCTGCTGGCGGGGCCCGCTGGCGAAAAAATCCTGCCCTATACGACTGAGATCGGCATTGTTCTGCTTTGGATTTCTGCAATCCTGACACTCTACACGGGCTGGGATTATTTCCGCGCAGGCCTCAAGCACGTCATGGATTGATAATTATGCGCATTAAGCTCGTCTATTTCGCCTGGGTGCGTGAAAAGATCGGCAAGGGAGAGGAAGCCATCGAACTTGCCTGCGAGACAATCACCGTCGGAGATCTGATCGCACACCTCAAAAGCCTTGGCGAAGAATATGACGCTGCGCTTGAGCATGAAAAGGTTATTCGCGCCGCGATTAATCAGGAGCACGCTGACCATGATGAACTGGTCAGAGACGGCAATGAAGTGGCGCTTTTTCCACCTATGACCGGTGGTTGAAATGGTGCAGCCTGACATCTGCCCTCTCTTCATTGATATCCGTGATGCCGACTTAGACATGGCCGCGGAAGTCCGAAAGCTTAGCGATGGTCGGACGGATATAGGTGCGATTGTCAGCTTCACGGGCCTTTGTCGCGATGAAGGCGGTACGCTTGCCGCGCTTGAACTTGAACATTATCCCGGCATGGCACAGGTGGAGATTCGCCGCATCGCGGAGCAAGCGATAGCGCGTTGGCCGCTCTGTGGCGTTTCGATCATTCATCGCTACGGCCTTATCAAGCCCGGCGAAAACATCGTTCTCGTTGTCACAGCATCGTTGCATCGTCAGGTGGCCTTTGAGGCCGCATCCTATCTCATGGATTTCATGAAAACCGGAGCCCCCTTCTGGAAGCGCGAGCATCTGATGGATGGAAAAATCGGCGGCTGGGTCGAATCAAAAGCCGAAGACGAGCAAAGCCGCCAGCGCTGGCAGAAAGACTGAAAAGCGAACCCAAGAAGTCGCCCGCAACATTCTTTTTCCAATTTATCAGATATCGTAAGACGCATTTAATGGCGAATTAACTAATTAACCCCCTAAAATATGGGAACTATTGACGGCATAAAATCACACCGCCACAATTTTCACATGAAGCAACGGTTAATGTTTGCCTCATTCGTCATGGTGTCGCGCGAATTCGGTTGCCTTGAACATCCGGTAACATGTCTGCAGCCGCATGACTAAAAATTGGGGGAACGAAAGTTTTAAATTTGGCAATGGCAAAAGGTCTGACAAAAACCCTTTCTATCGTGGCAGCGCTCACTGCCGGCATTGGCATGCTTGGTGGTGCCGCAATGTTTGTCACAACATCAATGCCAACCGCGAGTATTGCTGCCGAAAAGACAATCAGCGGCAAGGCCTCCTATCGTGAGCGCATTGCGCTTCCCCCCGAAGCGCACCTTATCGTGCAGCTCATTGATGTTTCTCGCGCGGACGCTCCTTCCAAGACAATTGGGGAGACACGGATAGAAGCACCACAAGGCTCACCGATCCCCTTTGCGATCAGCTTCGATACAGACCAACTCGAACCACAGCACAGCTATGCCTTGCAGGCACGCATTGCTGCCGGTGATACCTTATGGTTTGTCACTGACGAGCGTTACACGGTTGATCCCAAAAATGTCACAGCCCCCATCGAACTCAAGCTCGTTATGGTCCGTAAAGGCACAGACGATACCGTTGCAATCGGGATCGAAGGCAAAGACTGGCTCGCGGAGGATATTCAGGGCGGCGGCGTCATCGATACTGCCCAGACCACTCTTATGGTTGATTCCGATGGCACAGTGAGCGGCTCCGGCGGTTGCAACCGTTTCATGAGCAAGGCAACGATATCAGGCAGCAATATTTCTTTCGGTGAAATTGGTTCGACCTACATGCAGTGCCCACCTGCACTGATGAATCAAGAACGCAAGTTCCTCGATGTGCTCGGCAAAACACGTTCATACAAAATGGATTCTGGAAAACTTGTCCTGATTGATGAGAGCGGCGACGAGTTGGCAAGGCTTGCACAGAGCCTTTGATCGTCTCAAATGCCGCAATAAAATAAGCCCGGTCTTGCGACCGGGCTTTTTCAATCCATCTGACTTCTTTATTGCATTATCCTACGCAAAACCGCGCTGCACTTTTGCTGGAAATGCTGAATTAGCCGACGATTTCTGTACCGGAGAACCAGTAAGCGATTTCTTCAGCAGCCGTTTCAGGAGCGTCCGAACCATGAACCGAGTTTTCGCCGATCGACAGTGCGAATTCCTTGCGGATCGTGCCAGCGTCTGCGTTTTCCGGGTTGGTTGCGCCCATGACTTCACGGTTCTTGGCAATTGCGTTTTCGCCTTCGAGAACCTGAACAATTGTCGGGCCCGAAGACATCGAGTCGACCAGTTCACCAAAGAAAGGACGCTCTTTATGAACTGCGTAAAAGCCTTCAGCTTCGCGGCGGCTCATCCAGACGCGCTTGGAAGCAACAACGCGCAGACCAGCTTCTTCAAGCTTGGCAGTAATCGCACCGGTCAGGTTGCGGCGGGTTGCATCAGGCTTGATCATGGAGAAAGTACGTTCGATTGCCATATGACACCTTGTATGATGGAAAATTCGGAAAGTGGGGTTCTATAACCGTGATAGGCCCGATTGCCAAGGGGGAGCGCCTCACCCAACGCGCTTATCAGCTTGAGAGAGCAGAAAATTGGCTGCATAGAAGGGTAATTCGATTCACCAGAGCGTCATATGTCTTTCGGGATGCAAAATAGCTGCTCTGTCGTTATGTCTTTGGCGTTATCTCATACAAAGACGCTGTGCGCTTTTGCTGGAAATGCCTTCGGGGGGAAAATCATGGAACAGCACTTTTTAATGTTCGCTCATTACAATCACTGGGCCAATGACTTGCTCTATTCAGCAGCGGCTGATCTGAGCGACATCGACTATCGAGTAGATCTGGGCCTGTATTTTGGATCGATACACCGCACGTTTAATCACTTGCTGGTCACAGACCGCATCTGGATGAAGCGCTTTACCGGCGAAGGCGACCATCCCAACCAGCTTGATGCAATTATCACTGATGATTTTATAAAGCTCCGCACCATGCGAAAGGCTGAAGATGAGCGCATCTGTCAATATGTTGAAAGCATGAATGCTGAACAACTTGCTGGACGCTTCACCTACATGACAGCAACCAATGTGCGAACGATCAGCCAGCGGGTCGCCCCGGCACTCGCCCATCTCTTCAACCATCAAACGCACCATCGCGGGCAAATCCATGCAGGACTCACACGGTTGCGTGCGGATGCGCCATCGCTTGATCTTATTCAGTTTCAGCGCAGCGAAGCGGGCCGCCGTTTCGCCTGATAGCGAATAGTTGATACTTGCGGAAATATCTCAAGCCGTGCAAAAGCCTTTTCACCATGCTTATTCTTGACGACATCTCCGTACGAATCGCCGGACGCCTCCTGATCGACCACGCCAGCATCACGCTGCCAGCGGGTTCGAAGACAGGTTTTGTCGGCCGCAACGGCACCGGAAAATCGACCCTGTTTCGTGTCATCACCGGCGATCTCGCCTCTGAGACCGGCAGTATTTCCCTGCCGAAAAATACACGCATTGGTCAAGTAGCGCAGGAAGCGCCCGGCACAGAAGATGCGCTCATTGAAATCGTCATGAAAGCGGACAAGGAACGTGCAGCGCTTCTTGAAGAGGCGGAGACGGCAACCGACCCTCACCGGATTGCTGAAATTCATACACGCCTTGCTGACATCAATGCCCATTCAGCGGAAGCGCGCGCAGGCGCGATCCTGTCAGGTCTTGGTTTCAACGCCGAAGCACAGCGCCGCCCCGCTTCCGCCTTCTCAGGCGGCTGGCGTATGCGCGTGGCGCTTGCAGCCGTGCTTTTTGCCGAACCCGATCTGTTGCTACTCGACGAGCCGACCAACTATCTCGATCTTGAAGGCGTGTTGTGGCTGGTTGATTATGTGAAGCGTTATCCGCACACCGTCATCATCATCAGCCATGATCGCGATCTGCTCAATTCGGCTACATCGTCAATTATGCATCTCGACCAGAAGAAAATCAGCTTCTGGCGCGGCAATTATGATCAGTTCGAACGGCAGCGCCACGAAATGCTGGAGCTTCAGCAAAAGGCCCATGCCAAGCAGGAAGCGCACCGCAAGCATATGGAATCCTTTGTAGAGCGGTTCCGCGCCAAGGCGACCAAGGCACGTCAGGCACAATCGCGCATGAAGGCTCTGGAAAAGCTCAAGCCCATTGAGCTTTATGTTGAAAGCAATGTGCAGCCATTTCGTTTTCCCGATGCAGAGAAGAAAGCCGCTTCGCCGATTATCGCATTGGATAATGCCGATGTCGGTTATGTGCCGGGCAAGCCGGTTTTGCGCAATGTGACGCTGCGTATCGACAATGATGACCGCATTGCACTGCTCGGTTCAAACGGCAACGGTAAGTCGACGCTTGCCAAGCTGATTGCCGGTCGGTTGCAGCCGGAAAAAGGAACGCTGACGCTTTCGCCCAATCTGAAAGTGGCGTTCTTTGCGCAACATCAGATGGATGATCTCATTCCGGAAGACAATGCAATTGAGCATGTGCGCAAGCTCATGCCGGGCGAGCCGGAAGCAAAGGTGCGTGCGCGTGTTGCCCAGATGGGGCTTTCGACAGAAAAGATGCTGACACCTGCCAGAGATCTCTCTGGTGGTGAAAAAGCACGTCTTCTGATGGGGCTTGCAACCTTCCATGGTCCGAACCTGCTGATCCTTGACGAACCGACCAACCATCTCGACATCGACAGCCGTGAAGAACTGGTTCATGCGCTCAATGCCTTCAATGGCGCCGTTATCCTGATTGCGCATGACCGTCACCTGATCGAAGCAACCATGGAACGTCTGTGGCTGGTGCGTGAAGGGGCTGTGAAGGCATTCGATGGCGATCTGGACGAATATCGCCAGATCGTGCTGGCCGATGCCAAGGGCGAACAGGTTTCAGAGCGCGACGAAGGGCCGAAGATCAACAAGGCAGAGCAGCGCAAGCTTGCCGCCCAGAAGCGTGAGACATTCGCGCCCTTGCTCAAAAAGATCAAGGAAACCGAGAACTTGATGCAGAAACTGCAGAAACAGATTCAAGGGTTCACCACGCAATTGGAAGACCCCGCCCTTTATGAGAAAGAGCCACAGAAGGCGATACGCCTCAACAAGGAAATGAGCGAAGCAAAATCAGCGCTTGCCGATGCGGAAGACAAATGGCTGGAAATGTCTTCCGAATATGAAGAAGCAATGGCCGAATAAGTTTCTATTCAACCCGCCGTCGAATGCGCGTGCGCATCAGCGCATAGACACCGAGCACACCAAGGATGAGTCCGATCGTTGTATAAGTCTCATCCGCTTCCTCAGCACCGCGTCTCAGCACGAGTTCGGCCTTTGAGAGTTGCAAACTATCCGTATTGCCCTGAACAGCGTGAAATGCATAAGTGCCAGACAAGACAGGATCGATATCGCCTGCACTCTGACGCAAAACACTTCCATCCTGCGGACGATCCGTGTTGATGGAACTGCTGCCCGAAGCAAAATCCAACCCCTGAGAAAGAACTGGGAAACCATCACGGCTGACAGCCAGAGTTATCGCCGAACGGCGTTCAGCTGGTACATAGCCCGGCAATGGCGTGGCATCCACGAAAATACGAACCGGTGCATCGCTCGCTTCAAGCTTAACTTCCTGTGTAATGAAGCCAGCCTGACGGCTTTCAAGAATCGGCCACCGCCCAATCTCATCGCCTGTGAAATGGCGCATATACCATGGGTAGCCGAGGGCTAAACCGAAGCCCGCCACAATCATTGCGATAAAGACGGCACGCATCAGGCTTTGCGCTCCCAACGACGATCCGGTGTCTGTTGCCAATAGGTCAAATCGTGGTTCCCCATCTTGAAAGTTTTCCACTGGGCGCGCGCATTTTCAAGCTGCTCCTGATTGTGACCATCAAACATGACAACCAGCCGATCATAAGGGCTTGCATCTTCAAGCGCCGCCCCCTCCACAAGAAAGCGGACAGTGGCGCCATTCAAATTGGCTTGCGATGTGGTCAGCAAGACCGGCTGATGCTCAGCAAGCGGCTCATGATCGGTGCCATGGGCCACAAAAGACGTATCCGAGAAAGTCCACAAAAGACTGTCTAAAGCGTCACGCCGTTCCTCGGTCACAGCCTGAATGACGACGCGCCATCCACGTGTTATCGAACGTTCGACAAGGCCCGGAAGCGCTTCATCCAGCGTCGATTCTGTGAGGTGATAAAAGAGAATTTCAGCCATGCGCTCTTTGTATAGGATTTGGCGGGGCTGAGAAAGCGATTCACCTTCTCAGCCCATACCGTTGTTTCTGAATCGAAATCAGCTTTCGAAGTTATCCCGCACAAGACGGTCCAGCAGACGAACGCCATAGCCCGACGCCCAGGTCTGGCTGTATTCGTTGGTTGGGGATGCCATCGCCGTTCCGGCTACATCAAGATGCGCCCAAGGTGTATCACCGACAAAGCGCTTGAGGAACTGTGCTGCCGTAATTGAGCCGGCGTAGCGACCCGAACTGTTTTTCATGTCGGCAAACTTGGAATCGATCATCTTGTCGTATTCCTTGCCCATCGGCATACGCCACAGCTTTTCACCTGTTGCCTGACCAGCGTCATAAAGCTGGTCTGCGAGCTCATCATCATTGGAGAACAGACCCGCATGGTGTGTGCCAAGCGCCACGAGAATCGCACCCGTCAGCGTCGCCAGATTGATAATGAACTGCGGCTTGAAGCGATCATTGGTGTAATAAAGTGCATCTGCCAGCACGAGACGGCCTTCGGCATCCGTGTTGATGACTTCGATCGTCTGGCCGGACATTGACGTTACAATGTCGCCGGGGCGCTGCGCATTGCCATCCGGCATATTTTCGACAAGGCCAATAACACCGATTGCATTGACCTTCGCCTTGCGTCCTGCGAGCGCCCGCATCAATCCGGTGACAGCAGCAGCGCCGCCCATGTCACCTTTCATTTCTTCCATGCCAGCGGCAGGCTTGATCGAGATGCCGCCCGTATCAAACACCACGCCTTTACCGACAAACGCGACCGGCTTTTCCTTGGCTTTGGCACCCTGCCATTCCATGACAACGAGACGTGGTGGGCGAACAGAGCCCTGCGCGACCCCCAGCAAAGAGCCCATGCCCAGCTTCTTCATTTCCTTTTCGCCGAGAACCTCGACCTTCACGCCAAGCTTTTCAAGCTTCTGCGCTTCCTCAGCAAACTCGACAGGGCCGAGAATGTTGGCTGGCTCATTGACCAGATCGCGTGCTTTGAGCACGCCATCGGCAACGGCGTCAGCAACTTCAAGGGCTCTTTTGGCGCTATGAACATCAGCAACGTGAATGTGAACCTTTGCAGAATGCTTTGGCTCGTTGTTTTCTTCATTTTTGCGGGTTTTATAACGATTGAAGTCATAAGAACGCAGAATCATGCCCAGAGCCACATCGCCTGCTTCGTCGCCAGCGATTGTGGTTTCCGGCAGTGCAAGCGTGAGTGTCGCGCGTTCTGCCTTGCCGATTCGCGAAAATGCGGCTCCGCCAATTTTGACCCAGTCGTCATTACCAAGTTCGCCGGGGTCGCCCGCACCAACCAAAACGATCTTATCGATACCGCCTTCCGTCGTTTCAATGGCTTCGGCAGTTTTGCCCAAAGCACCCGAAAAGCCAGAGATTTCAATGATGCGCGCAATTTTTTCTGACCCGCCAACGGCCTGCGCGGCTTCTTCTGAAAAGCCGCCGCCCTTGGCAACCAGAACGATGCTTACGCCTTTATGGGGGGCTGAAAATTCACTGAAAGAAATGGAAGGACGTTTCGACATAACAACTCCAAACAAACTCAGACCATGAGATGACACGATTGTGTCGCGACTTTTCCTTACTCATGTGAGACGAATATGGCGAAACGGCAAGAGTGACGTTCAATGAAAATCAGTTTTGCGTTAACTCGAATAAAAACTTGCGAGCCTTGGATATGAACCTATCTTGTCTTACAGCGAAAATAGATGAAAACGGGTTGCGTCGATTATTCCAATGGCTTTAGAGACACGGTCGCTGGTATCAACCAAAAAACTTTAGTAATCTGTTAACCTAATTTCTTTGGCTAATTTTAGCCAAGTCCAATTAGTGTAGCTGTTAATTTTCGAGCCACGATTCTGTTTAAGGGTCAGGCTTTTTCAACGGAACCAGGATGTAAACTCCACCCATGAGATTGATCGAGTTGTACATCCTGCGCCGCGTGGCGGTCATGTTCTTAGCGGTACTCGGTGCTGCTGTGGGCATTACGTGGACAGTGCAAGTGCTTCAACGTGTGGATTTTCTCACCACCAGCGGCCAGTCCATTCAGACAATCATCCAGTTCAGTTCGTTGCTTATTCCGTCTGCAATCCCTCTGGTTATGCCATTTGCGCTGATCATTGCCATTACGCAGACACTTTCGACGATGAACCAGGATTCCGAACTTGTCGTCATCAACGCCTCGGGCGCGCCACGCAGTGCCGTCATGCGTCCGATTTTGATACTCGCCGCGATTATTTCGCTCGTATCGTTTCTGGTTGCGAACTACGTCGATCCCTATGCGCGCATGAATATGCGAGCCATGATCGCCAATGCGAGCGCGGATATGCTCAATGTCGTTGTACAGGAAGGCAATTTCCGCAAACTCGCCGATAATCTTTATATCCAGATCGCAGAGCGCCGCCCCGATGGCAGCATTGGCGGTCTGTTCATCGCCGATTCCCGCGACCCGACGCTTGATCTGATTTACTATGCAGCAGACGGCAACATTGCCACCACGCCCGCAGGCGACATGTTGCTGATGAAGGATGGGGAAGTCCAGCGCAGGGATGTTTCTGACGGTACGGTTTCGATCATCAAGTTCAATTCTTATGCATTTGATCTCAGCCAGTTCACATCGGCTGGCGACGATTTTGTTATTTATGCCAAGGATCGTCCGCTGTCCTATCTGCTTAACCCGGATCCGAACGATCCGATCCTGCAGACGCGTCCTCTTCGTTACAAAGCGGAATTGCATCGTCGCCTGACAGAATGGCTTTACCCAATTGTGTTTGCGATGATTGCCCTTGCCTATGCCGGTGACTCGCGCTCGCACCGCGAAGCCCGTGTCTCTGCGTCCTTCTCGGCGATCAGCACTGCATTGCTTGTCTATTGGGCTGGCTATTTCTCGGCTGACCGTGCGGACAAGGACGAAACCTATATTTTCATCATGTATCTGATACCGCTCGGTGTGATTCTGTTGACTGGTTTTGCCCTTTTCACGGGACGTCGTATCGGGCTTCCTGACAAGTGGAACGATCGCATTCTTGATGGCTTTGATCGCTTCAGGGGGTATGCCTCCGGCACTTATAATCGTGCGCTTGGCCGACTGCGTAAAAACTCAGGAGGGCACGCATGATTGGCTGGACCCTTGGGCGTTACTTCTTTGTCCGCTATGTGCAGATTACATTCTATTTTTTGCTCGGCATTTTCGCGCTGGCTCTGCTGCTCGACTTCACGGAAAACGCCAGCAAACTTGCAAATCTTCCGGGCTATTCCGTTTGGATCGCGCTTGGGATCTCTGCAATGCGCGTTCCCTTCATCATGCAGCAGATGATCCCCTTTGTGGCCTTGTTTTCCGCCATGGCGACGCTGATTTCGCTCAATCGTAAGTATGAACTTGTCGTTGCGCGTTCGGTCGGGGTTTCGGCATGGCAGTTCCTGCTGCCAGCTTGTTTTGGCGCTTTGCTGTTTGGTCTGGCGACGATCTTTATTCTCAATCCGTTTGCCGCTTACGGTTTCTCGAAAGCCGATGAAATCGCTTCCAACTGGAAGACTGGCAAAGTGACGGACGTATCAGCGTTGCGTGATCCATGGCTTCGACAGAAGACCGATGAAGGCGAAACGATTATTGGCGCCAAAAGCATTCTGGATCGCGGAGCAACGCTTGCCGATGCGACCTTTATTCAGTTCGATGACAAGAAGAAAATCAGCAATCGCTATGATGCGCGCACCGCGAAGCTTATGGACGGTCACTGGGAACTGACCGACGTCACACAATTCTCGCGCGGTGAAGAGCCGCGCAAAATGGAAAGCTTCAGTATTCCGACGCAGCTGCGCCCGGAATATGTGGAAGAAAAGCTCGCCTCCCCCGATACGATTCCGTTTACGCAATTGCGTCACAAGATCGAGGTTGCGCGTTCTTTCGGTTATTCGGCAAACGCATTTGACATGCAATACCAGTCACTTCTGGCCTTACCTGCGCTCTTGATGGCAATGACGCTCATTGCTGCAACAGTGTCATTGAAATTTGTGCGCTTTGGTCAGTCCGGTGCGATGATTCTGGGTGGCGTTGTTGCTGGCTTCATGCTTTATGTCGTTTCAGTCTTGGTGAAGGCATTCGGGAATGCGGGATTCGTTCCGCCATTCGTTGCTGCCTGGGTTCCAGTTGTTATTGCGACATTTTTTGGTGTCTCCTTTTTGTTGCATAAGGAGGATGGTTAGTGGGTTTGAGTAACACCCGCATGGTATTGCCCCATTCATTCTCGCGTCTCGCACGCGGGACGGCTTTGGTGTGCGCCCTTGCTATACCTTTCATTTCAGTCGCAATTCTCCCTTCGCAGGTTCATGCGCAGGACGCTCTCGGTGCAAATTACCAGAGCGATCCCAATGCGCGCATGATTTTGCAGGCGGATGAGCTCGTCTATGATCGTGACGTCAATGTTGTTACCGCTCAAGGTAAAGTGCGCATCGAATATGATGGCAATCGCCTCGTTGCGGATCAGGTAACGTACAATCAGCAGACCCGTCGCATGACCGCGACAGGCAATGTCGAGATCGTCGAACGCGACGGTAACAAGATTTATTCCGATCATCTGGATGTGACGGATAGTTTCCGCGATGGCTTCGTCAATGGTCTGCGCGTTGAGACGACAGACAACACGCGCTTTGCAGCCGAAAGTGCGGAACGCAGCAATGGCGAGATCACCACATTCAATAATGGTGTCTACACAGCCTGTCAGGCTTGCGAAAAGAATCCTGACAAGCCGGTTCTCTGGCAGATCAAGGCACGCAAAATCATTTGGAACAGCGCGACCAAAACCGTGCGTTTCGAGCGCGGCAAGTTTGAACTTTTCGGAATGCCGCTCGCTTATTTCCCCGCTTTCGAGATGGCTGATCCAACAGTCAAGCGGAAGAGCGGCTTCCTGTTTCCGGGCTTTGCATATAAAGACAAGCTCGGTTTCGGCATCAAGAACGCTTATTTCTGGGCGCTTGCACCCAATTATGACCTGACACTTTCAACCACCGCTTACACAAAGCAAGGTTTTCTGACACAGGCTGAATGGCGTCATCGTCTCGAGAACGGCACCTATAATCTCCAGATCGCGGGCATTCACCAGATGAAGCCCGGCGAGTTCGATGCAAACACAATTGATCGCGAAGAAAAAAATCGCGGCATGATCGCATCGAAAGGTGATTTCGACATCAATGCGCGCTGGAAGGCTGGCTGGGATATTATGGCCCAGACTGATCGGAATTTCAGCCGCACATATAGCTTGGAAGGTTATTCAAGCCAGACACAGGTTTCCAATATTTACCTGCGCGGCATCAATAATCGCAATTACTTTGACCTCAACTTCTATCGCTTCAACGTGCAGGAATCCTATCCTGTCACATCTGATTATAGCGATGTGGAGATGCACTCAAAGCAACCTTGGGTTTTCCCAAGCCTCGACTATTCTTATACAGCACCTGAATCCGTTTATGGCGGCGAGCTGAACTTCACCAGCAATTTGCAGGTTCTTTACCGCAAGAACGCGAATTACGCTTATACTTATGGTAAGTTGCCTGATGGGTCTTGGGGGAAAGTAACTCCTGACTACCCACGCATTCCGGGTTTCAGCGGTACAAATACCCGCCTGACGGGCGAAGTTGAGTGGAAGCGCACGATCATCACCGATTCCGGTCTCGTGATTACGCCTTTGTTGGCGCTTCGCGCCGATGCGATCAACGTGAGTACGAATTTTGATCCCGCTGTCGCGGGTTTCACGGATGCGGTGGTCAAGTCTGAGGCACTGCGTGCGATGGCGACTGCGGGTCTTGAACTGCGCTGGCCGATCCTGTTCTCAAGCACAAGTTCGACGCATATTCTGGAGCCAATTGCCCAGATCTATATGCGCAACAATGAACGCTATGCAGGCCAGCTTCCAAATGAAGATGCGCAGAGCTTCGTGTTTGATGCGACGAATCTTTTCTCGCGTGACAAGTTCTCCGGCTATGATCGCGTTGAAGGGGGCACTCGCGCCAATTTCGGGCTGCGTTATTCGGGCAGCTTCGACTACAGCGATTGGAGTCTTTACGCCCTTGGCGGTCAGTCGATTCAACTCGGCGGTTTAAACTCGTTCGGTACGAGCGATTTTGTCAATGTCGGCGAAGATTCGGGCCTGCAGGATGCGCGTTCCGACTATGTTGGCATGATTGGAACGTCGAATTCAACCGGCCTCGCATTTGCAGCCCGTGGACGCTTTGATAAAGACAGCCTCGCACTCAAACGCGGTGAACTTGAAGCCCAACAGAACTGGTCTCGCCTGAGCGTTTCCGCGCGTTATGCTTATATCGCGCCGCAGCCTGCATACGGCTATTCGGAATTGCGCCAGGAAGTCAGCGGCTCCACAAACGTCAAGGTCAATGACAACTGGCGTGTGTTTGGTTCGGGTACCTACGATCTGGTTTCCGATACATTGGTTCGCGCCTCGTCCGGTCTTGCCTATGACGATGAGTGCTTTACCTATTCGATGGCTTACGTACAGACGCGTAATCCGGGTGAAAGCAAGGTAACGCATAGTGTGGGCTTCAATATATCGTTCCGAACACTCGGCGATATTGGGAGCGGTTCACAGTCCTTCTAAAAGAAGAAAAACCGGACGCAGCCAAACTGCTTCCGGTTTTTTGGTCTGAATACTACGCGCTTTTATCAATTTTATTGAGCCAAGCCTCTTCAAAGACGTCGTAAAATGCTCGCGGGTCATTGTTTCGCCGCACTGGGTCCTCTATACAGTCATCTTAATATGATTGGCTTGTATTGGGGTCGCTTTGTCGTGCGAACCTCTGATACGTTACAAGATCAGGCGAAGCTTTGCGTTGCCGACCTGAAGGAACCGGGAAAGAAAGATGATGTTTGCTAAACCTCTTTTCGCCTCCATGATAGGCGCCGCCGTATGCTTCACGGCGCTTGGATCGGCTGCGATGCTGAGCCCGGCCCATGCCGCGTCAAATTCAGCAGAGGCCAAGATCATTGTCTCGGGTAATGTCATTACCAATGGTGACATTCAACGCCGCGTCAACTTTTTGAAGTTGCAGCGCAAAGGTGGCAACCTTAACCAGACCGCTCGTCAGGAACTGACGGAAGAAATGCTCAAGCGCATCGAAATGAAGACGCGCGGCATGAACATTTCCGACAAGGAAGTCGACGAAGCTTATGCTGGGTTTGCATCGCGAAACAAGATGAGTGTCGCCCAGCTCAATCAGGTTATGAATCAGGCTGGAATTACGCCTGACCATTTTAAAAAATACATCATGGTCCAGATGGGCTGGGGCCGTCTTGTCAGCGCCCGTTTCCGCGCAACGGGTATGGTCAGCGAGCAGGATGCGGTACAGCGCATGCTCAAGGATGGTGGCAAAAAGCCGGTCGCAACCGAGTATCAGTTGCAGCAAGTTATCTTTGTTGTTCCCAGCGCAAAGCGTTCGCCAGCGGAAATGGGCAAGCGCCGTCAGGAAGCAAATGCATTGCGTTCGCGTTTTCAAAGCTGCGACAGCACGCGTCAGCTTACCAAAGGCATGATCGACGTCACTGTGCGCGATCTGGGACGCATTATTGAGCAGCAGCTTCCGGGCGAATGGGCCAAGGACATAAAAGCCACCAGCGTCAATCGTGCGACACCTCCGCATGACACGGAAAAAGGCGTAGAAATTCTCGCAGTGTGCTCGACACGTCAGGTTTCCGATGACCGCGTTGCACAGCTTGTTTTCTCAATGGAAGGTGCCGATTCTGCATCCGGGCAAGAGAAGAAAGCCGAAGCGTTGAGCAAGAAATATGTCGATGAACTGCGTGAAAAGGCAACCATCGTTAATCGTTAAAGCCTTGGCAGTCGCCAAATGACAGTATAATTTGAGGGGGCTTCTGCCCCCTTATTCTATAATTCGAGAAAAACATATGCGCATTCAATCGGTTCCTCCGCTCGCCATAAGCATTGGCGACCCTTCAGGCGTTGGAGCTGACGTCGCTCTGAATACATGGCTAAAGCGCGCAGAGCTTTCTTTGCCGCCATTTCTGATAATTGCCGATCCACAACAGCTCTTGGCTCGTGCCGAACTTCTTGGTTTGAATGTGCCTGTTGCAGCCATAACGGTACCCTCACAGGCCGTAGAGATTTTCGATACGCAGCTGCCGGTGTTGCCGCTTGTCAACCGGCACAAGGAAAGCCCCGGAAAGCCTTTGCCAGAAAATGCTGCGGGTATCCTTGAAGCCATTGAGCGCGCCGTAAGCCTCACAATAGCAGGCGAAACGTCTGCGGTTGTGACGTGTCCGATTGCAAAAAAGCCGCTTTATGATGCAGGTTTTCAACACCCCGGCCATACGGAATTTCTCGCAGAGCTCGCGAGCAAACATCTGGGGCGCACAGTCATTCCCGTGATGATGCTTGCCGGCCCCGAACTGCGCGCAGTGCCCGTGACGATCCACATACCGCTTGCGGACGTGCCACGTTTACTGACCAAGGATGATATTCTGGAAGTGGCCTATATCACAGCGCAGGAACTGACCGACCGCTTCGGCATTGCCTCCCCTCGCCTTGCCATTTCCGGTCTTAACCCGCATGCGGGTGAAGGCGGAGCACTCGGCAAGGAAGATGACGCGATCATCCGTCCAGCCGTGGAAGAATTGCAGACTTCAGGCATCAATGCCTGGGGGCCGCTGCCAGCTGATACGATGTTTCACGCTCCCGCACGCGCAACCTATGACGTGGCGATTTGTATGTATCACGATCAGGCGCTGATCCCTGCCAAGGCGCTGGCCTTTGATGAAACGGTCAATGTCACGCTGGGCCTGCCCTTTATCCGCACGTCGCCCGATCACGGCACAGCCTTTGACATTGCGGGCAAAGGCATTGCCCGACCTGACAGCCTGATTGCCGCCATTCGTCTTGCGCAGGAACTTGCAGAAAATCAGGCAGGACGCAAATCATGAGCATAGATACTCTTCCGCCGCTGCGTGAGGTCATCGAGCGCCATGATCTTATGCCCAAAAAGTCGCTCGGACAGAATTTTCTGTTCGATCTGAACCTGACATCGAAGATTGCACGACAATCCGGCCCACTTGGAGACCAGCCGGTCATTGAAGTTGGCCCCGGCCCCGGCGGCCTCACCCGCGCGCTTCTGGCACAAGGGGCTTATGTTACGGCGATTGAACGCGATGAGCGTTGTCTGGATGCGCTCTCAGAGATCGAAGCGCATTATCCGGGCCGATTGCGGATCATTTCAGGTGATGCGCTGGAGCAGGATTTCAAGGCACTGTTTCCCGACGGTCCAAAGCCACGGATTGTTGCAAACCTGCCGTATAATGTCGGTACACAATTGCTGCTTAACTGGCTTTTGACTGAGCCATGGCCACCGTTTTATTCGTCCATGACGTTGATGTTTCAACGCGAAGTGGCTGAGCGAATCGTGGCTGCGCCTGATACGGATCATTATGGACGCCTTGGTGTTCTGGCAGGCTGGCGCACGCAGTCGAAAATCGCGTTTGATGTTTCGCCACAGGCGTTCACGCCGCCACCAAAAGTCATGTCTTCGGTGGTGCATATTATCCCGCGTGAAAATCCGCTGCCATGCCGCGCAGATGCGCTTGGTCAGATTACGCAGGCAGCCTTTGGCCAGCGCCGTAAAATGCTGCGTCAGAGCCTGAAGCCCGTCGGCGGTGCAACCTTGCTGGAAAAGACTGGCATTGATGGAACACGCCGCGCCGAAACATTAAGCGTCGAGGAATTCGTAGCCCTTGCAAACGCCTATCGTCCAGTGTGATTGCTGTCGCCATCCATGGTTGGCGTCAGGCTCATTTGCTTGAAAACCTTATCAACGTGATTGATTTCCGAACGGAAGCTCGACATGGACGAACCCGTCAGCTTTTCACCGGCCTTGAGATTCGCTTTAAGTGGATCAACATAATGATCTCCGACCTTGAGTTCATAATAGAGGTGCGGACCGGTCGAATAGCCGGTTGATCCCACATAGGCGATCACCTCTCCCTGCTTTACATGCTGGCCGACTTTCAAACCTTTGACCTCACCCGAAAGATGGGCATAGGTTGTGCTGTAGCCTCCCTGATGGCGGATACGGACATATTTGCCATAGCCCTTTTGCGATGAAATCAGTTCAACAACACCGTCTCCCGCTGCAACGATTGGAGAGCCAATTGGCGCATCATAATCCACACCATTATGATGCTTGCGCACATGCAGGACCGGATGAATACGCCAGCCAAACCCGTCATTCAAACGGCCATTTGGCAAAGGCTTATGCATAAGATATTTGGTCATTGAAGAGCCGTCTTCGTTGAAATAATCGGCGTTTCCTTCAACCTCGTGCCTGTAAAGACGCTTTTTCTCGCCTTTTGTGTCAAACTCAACAAAAACGAGTTCCGGATGGGTATCGACGCTTTCCCGGAAAAGCAGTTCAATCTTCTGCGCCGCATTCGCCCCCTTATCAAACGCTATATTATTTTCGCGAGCGAGCTTTCTGACATCGTCCGCGACTACACGGGGAACACCAGATGCAATTAATCGGGATTGAACAGAGCTGTTGTGACCGAGCTTCACGGGCGGATGGGCCGCAGTTAGCATTGCATCATGAGAAAGACGTGCGAAAAGCCGCTGATTGCCATTGGAGCGGAAAAGCCCGTCATCGGTGCGACCATAAACAGAATCAGGTGCGCTTCCATGCTTGAATCTTGCGACCAGAATACGTGCAGCCGCTTTGGGCGACTGATCGAGAAGCAATACCAGATTGTCCCCCGGCACCAGTTCTTTACGCGTAAGGGCTTGCTGAAGGTTCTCTGCATCCTGTGTGGCTATGCCAGCGGCTTGCATGAGAACACTCAATTTTTCCTGCGATTGCGGTGCAAGAACGATTTCATGGACGTTCTGCCGAGCCATATCGACCGGTCTTGCGAAGCTTACATTGAGCGGTACACCTTTTTGATTGGCGAGCGCCAATATTTGCGGATCGGCTTCGGCCTGTGATTTTATGTGATTGCGCGTCAAAGGCGCTTTTGCCGCATCATTTTGCAGATCAAGGATGACATGCTGGTAGGTAAAGAGTGTGGCTGCACCATCATGGCTGCCTTCTGCAATATCAATGCGCTTTGCAATGCGCCGATCATCCTCGATGGCATTGTGAGGAAGCAGCCTGGCTTCCTTCATGGCTGCATGGCTATGAACAAGTGTCGCCGGATCAACCATCACAGGTTGGGACGCATGGCCATGGCGCACAAGGCCACTCGTGAGCAGCGTCAACGCCCCCCCCGCAATAAGGGTTGCAGACGCCAGTGCCACACAGGCACGATAATGCGTTTTGAAAGAGAACCGAACCCGCTGCAACGGCTTTAGCATAAAGGGCGAAAGCGGTGCCATTTTCGCATGCGCCCTATCTGACCGGATCATCAGATCCGGCAACGCCACCACATGAATCTGCTTATCTCTGTGGACGGCACGAAATACCATGCAGCGCGATTCTCCAAAATTCATTTGAATTAACAAATAAACCAGAAGGCCAGAGCGCGGCTAAATTAAGGCCCTGAAGGTCACAATCAACCGAAACAAAGCTTTAATCCCTCAAGATAAATTTATCATGCTTTGACACGATTGCGGCGATGATTGGCGAAAGAAGACCACGTATAAATTATTAATCCGATCCAAATCAGGACGAAAGCCACAAGCTGTGCCGTTGAGAACGGTTCATTAAAAATAAAAATTGCGAAGATGAATAGCAATGTTGGTGTGAGGTACTGCATCAATCCAAGTGTCGTATAACGCAGAAGCTTCGCCCCGCCAGCATAAAGAATGAGCGGGATCGCCGTGAAGGGGCCAGCGAGCAAAAGCAGCGAAACATCGTAAACAGAGCCAGAGAAAAAATGGTCCTGACCGTGGGCCAGAAGCCAGAAAATGTAAGCTGTGGCCGGGATGGAGAGAATAACCACTTCAAGCGTAAAGCCCTGCAAAGGCTGCACAGGCAAAGACTTACGGAAAAAGCCGTAAAGACCAAATGTTACCGGCAGAACCAGCGAAACCCACGGCAAGCCACCGGCATCTAAAGTGAGCACCAGCACAGCTGCAAAAGCAAAGCCAACCGCAACATATTGAACTTTTGTCAGGCGCTCGCCCAAAAACAATCCACCCAGAACCACGTTAAATAACGGATTGATGTAATATCCCAGAGCGGCTCCTATGAGCTGATCATGCGCAACAGCCCAGACATACACCGACCAGTTAATGGTGATCAGCGATGCAGTGAGTGCCGCCATTGCAAGCATTCGCGGATTGCGCAAGGCATCCAGAATGGCTCTGAACTGTCCGATGCACACAAGCAGAACGGCTGCAACCGGAACCGACCAAATGACGCGATGTGCAACGATTTCAAGAGCCGGCAAATGCGACAAAGCCTTGAGATAGAACGGCAGAACTGCCCAAAGACCATAAGCCCCTATAGCCATCAGGAAGCCACGGCTTCCGTCCGAAAGCTGCCCCCCGGATAAGGTCTGTTCGGTCATTTCTATCTCCGATAAAATAATTACTCCCTAAAAAAGACTGTCTATTCAGGGCCATATCATTTGCTATGCGCGCATCAATCCATAAAATCCATTCAATTAAACTGATCAAAGCATCAATCTTCGTGAAGACTGACGCCTATTCAGCCGCCAAAAGACCTGCAAGCGCGCGGTTTTTCATCAGTTTGTAATTGACTGAATCCATCAGGGCCTGAAACGATGCATCAATGATATTGTCGGAAACACCGACCGTGCGCCAACGCGCGCCCGTAGCATCACCAGATTCGATCAAAACGCGGGTGATCGCTGCAGTACCGCCATTGAGGATACGCACCTTGAAATCCACCAGTTCGAGATCTTCAATCTCTTTCTGATAGCGGCCAAGATCCTTGCGCAGCGCAATATCAAGCGCATTGACCGGTCCATGACCTTCGGCGACCGACATGTGCATTTCCCCATCGACCTCGACTTTTACAACGGCCTCTGAGACGGTTTTCAAAGAGCCATTGGCATCGAAGCGGCGCTCGACAAGGCAACGAAAAGAATCGACCTTGAAAAATTCCGGCTGAGGAGAAAGCATGTTGCGCGCCAGAAGCTCAAAGCTCGCATCAGCGCCTTCATAGGCATAGCCTTCCGCTTCACGCTCTTTAACGAGCGAAATAAGCGTATCCAGTCGCGCATCATTCTTGGCAACCCGAATACCGCGGCGCTCCAGTTCAGCAATGAAATTTGACTTGCCGCCCTGATCCGAAACCATGACGCGACGGCGGTTTCCGACACTTTCCGGCGGAACATGCTCATAAGTCTGCGGGTCTTTCAGCAATGCGGACGCATGAATGCCAGCCTTGGTCGCAAAAGCGGATGTGCCCGTGTAAGGGGCCTGCTCGGTCGGTGCACGATTGAGAATATCGTCGAAAGCGCGCGAAATACGGGTGATCGCTTTGAGCGCATCCGGCTGCACACCAAGCTCAAAGCGCTCCGCCCAGTAAGGCTTCAGCGCCAATGTCGGGATCAGGGAAACGAGGTTTGCATTGCCGCAGCGTTCGCCGATGCCGTTCAGTGTTCCCTGCACATGACGCACACCTGCATCAATGGCAGCAAGCGTAACAGCGACTGCCTGTTCGGTATCGTTGTGGGCATGAATGCCAAGGCTTTCGCCGGGAACATATGCTTTCACAACATTGATGATTTCAGCCACTTCCGATGGCTGTGTGCCGCCATTGGTGTCGCAAAGCACGACCCAGCGCGCACCGGCCTCGTAGGCAGCCTTGGCGCAAGCCAGCGCATAGTCTGGATTGGCTTTATACCCATCGAAGAAGTGTTCGCAATCAACCAGCGCCTCACGGCCAGCCATACGCACAGCCGTTACCGAGGATGTGATCGATTCCAGATTTTCTTCATTGGTGCAGCCAAGTGCGACACGCACATGGTAATCCCAACTTTTGGCAACAAAACAAACTGCATCGCTAGAAGCCTGCAAAAGCGCGGTCAGTCCCGGATCGTTCGAGGCCGAAACGCCTGCGCGCTTGGTCATGCCGAAAGCTGCAAATTTGGCCTTCGTCGTCTGACGGTTCTTGAAGAAGGCCGTATCCGTTGGATTGGCACCCGGATAGCCGCCTTCCACATAATCAACGCCCAGTTCTTCAAGCAGAATAACAATCGCTTTTTTGTCTTCGACAGAGAAATCAACGCCGGGTGTCTGCTGTCCGTCCCGCAAGGTCGTGTCGTAGATATAGATGCGTTCGCGTGCCATTTTGCCTGCCTATCGGTGGGTAATCTATGAATGGTCAGTATCGTGGTCGGGATGCTGGTAAGACACAAGAGTTCTTACGAACTCAATACTTTCAGGATCACGTTCGGTCTCAAAACCCGGCAATTTTGCGAGGTTATCGACATAGGGAAGCTTGACCTCGACACCCCATTGTACTGTCGGCTCAATCTCTTCGGGTGCATCGAAAGCGCCTATGGAGAGCGCAACACCATCCGGTGCTTCATAGGTGAGCGGGGTTCCGCATTCAGAGCAGAAGCCGCGCTTGACATGATTGGAAGACTGAAACCGCTTCGGCTCGTCACGGGTCCAGGTGAGTTTTGCCTCCCCCACAGAAACCAGCGGCGCATAAAAACTTCCAAAGGCCTTCTGGCACATGCGGCAATGACAGATTGAAGCAGAGCCGAGTGCGCCCTCAACATGAAAGCGCACCGCACCGCACTGGCATCCCCCGCTATAAAGCGGCTTATTATCAAGCGTCATCGTGTCCTCTCCTCCCCATAGAAGAGCTTAACTTACCACATCCCAGGTCGTGATGCGTTCGCCGGTGTCAGGATGCTTGCCGTCTTTCAACTGAATGCCCTGCGCCAAAAGTTCATCACGGATACGATCAGCTTCGGCCCAGTTCTTGCCAGCGATGAAATTCAGGCGTTCGGCAATCTTGCTATTGATTTCGCCCTTATCGATCTGCAACCCAGATCTTGCAGTTGTCCCTTGTTCAAATATCAAGACGTCATCATGTTCGAGTAGCAGAGGGTCAAGCAGACCTAATAGTTGCATTCCCTCTCCCAAAGATCTGGAATCTGCTTGCTTATATAGCTTGCGTAGCTGCGTGATTGCTTTCCACACATTCAAGTCATCCGCCAAAGCTTCAACTACTTCCGCAGTGTTATCTCGCGAAGAAACATGGAGCGGGTCAAAATTATGATTGCGCAAAAGTTCATACCAACGAAGAAGTTCATCGCTGGAGTCTTTCAGTCTCTGGGCAGTCCAGTTGATCGGCTCGCGATAATGCGTTTGCAGCATCGAAAAGCGCGCAGACAGCCCATTCCAAAGTGTCTGCCAATCAATCTCCGAGGATTGCCTTCCATTTTCGTCTAGACCTATCAACATTGACACCGGCGTATTTAGCACATCACGAATGGTGATGAAGTTGCCGAGAGATTTTGACATCTTCTGGCCTTCGACTTGAAGAAAGCCGTTGTGCATCCAGATGCTTGCCATCCGCTCGGTGCCAAAGGCGCAGCATGATTGCGCAATCTCGTTCTCGTGATGCGGGAAGACGAGATCGATACCACCACCATGGATATCAAACTGATTTTTAAGCGGATCATCGCATTTCAGACCGCCGCCAAACGGGGCCAGCAGCTTGGCCATCGACATAGCCGAGCACTCGATATGCCATCCCGGACGACCAAGTGTTTCAATCCCTGCCGGCGATGGCCAGCCCGGTTCACCATTGCGCGATGGTTTCCAGAGCACGAAATCCATTTCATCGCGCTTGTAAGAAGCAACATCAACACGCGCGCCTGCCAGCATTTCATCGAACGGACGGTGCGAGAGCGCACCATAATGTGCGCCGCCCAATGCATTCATTGCAGATGGCGAAAACAGCACATGATCATCGGCAACATAAGCAACACCACGCTCAACCAGCTTTTCAATGATATTGCGCATATCATCAAGATGCTCCGTCGCACGCGGCTGGCTCGACGGCTCAAGATTGGCCAGCGCCTTGATATCCGCCTGAAACTGGCTGTTTGTGCCCTCCGTTACCCGGCGAATGGCTTCATTGAGCGGCAGATCAGGATATTCGCTGGCTGCGCGCGCGTTGATCTTGTCGTCAACATCGGTGATGTTGCGCGCATAAGTGACTTTTTCCGCGCCATAGACATGGCGCAGCAGACGAAACAGCACATCAAAAACAATAACCGGACGTGCATTGCCGATATGGGCAAAGTCATAAACAGTCGGTCCGCAGACATACATGCGCACATTATTCGCGTCGATAGGAGTGAAATCCTCCTTCATGCGGGTGGCGGTGTTGTATAGACGTAGTTGCGGCGCATCAGCCATTGTAATTCCCCAAAAGGACCTGAAATACGGGTACGAAAGACCGCAGCCGACTGGCCGGGGCGTTATCATCCTGTTTTATGATGCGGAGACGAAAACGGCCGGGCCAGCAAGCTGCTAGCCAATAATAATCGAACCAGTACAAATGATCGTGGTCGGCGTTTTCATGGCGTTACTTATCCTCATCGAAGCCTTGGCCGTCAAGAGCTTTCCATTAAAAACGCTGTGACATTTCAGCAACTTCAGGAATGATCAGTGCATGTTGGCCGGGAATCCATAAAACCGGCTCCAAACAGCCTTCATTCTGTCCCAATCAATCACACAATAGTGAGGATGAATTGGAAGAGGATGGACCAATGTCTAAAAATGAACTGCAGCCACGACAAGATAAGCTCATTGACCAATATCGTGAAATCGGGCCTGCGGTGCTGGTTGCAGCATTGATGAGCAAGACAAATCGAAAAAACGAAGAACGTGGTGACAATACGCGCCATTCAATTCTGGCGGTCAAAAAGAGCGGCTGATTTGCTTTGCCTTTTGGCAGACGAAAAAATTGTCAGAACATGGAAAGCTGATCGTCAGGCTTTTTCTTGCTCTTGGATTGAGCTGACGATGACGCCACAAGTTTTTCGTCTACCCTCTCCTGTATATCAGGTGATGTGTTGGCGACCTTGTTGACCTTGTCCGACACCGGAATGGCTTCGAAAAAATCATCCTGAACGGGCCGCATGATGTCAGCCACTTCGCGTGGAAGTAGCGTCTTGCAATTCAGCCAACGGGCATAATCCTCCGGCTTCACCACCACCGGCATGCGCTCGTGGATGGGACGCAAATATGTGTTCGCGCCTGTCGTCAGAATACCCGCAGTGTCAATTTGCGAGCCATCTGCACTGCTCCATGTTTCGACCAGCGCACCAAAGGCCACAATGCCGCCGTTGCGCGGTCTGATCCAATAGGCCTGCGCCTTGTTTTTACCCTCACGCCGCCATTCATAGAAGCCAGAGGCCGGAATCAGTGCGCGCCGATGATGAAGAGCTGCCCGGAATGAGTTCTTCTCTGCCGCCGTTTCAGAGCGAATATTGAAAACCAGATTCCAGTCATTGGGATCTTTGACCCAGGACGGCACAAAGCCCCAACGCACCAACATGCCGATACGGTCAGGGCGATTGCTTCCCGGCGGCGGCGTCTCACCGGCAAGAATAGAGAGTATCGGCTGGGTTGGCGCGATATTGTAACGCGGAGGAAAATCCTCCTCAATCATTGCACCAAGCAATGCTTCAACCTCTTCGCGGCTGGCAGTCAGAGAAAAACGTCCACACATGGTGTCCATGTTCAAGCTTTTGCGGAAATGGTCAAGTGGGGTTTGCTGTTGCCAAAAGCGGCTGGCCGGATCATAGCTTGTGTATGGTTACAATTCCCGTCATCCCCGCCCCCGTTCAAATCCATGGTGTTTCTCTCATCTGCCGCCGCGATGGCCGCTTTCTGCTGGTTGAACGCGGCAAGGAGCCATGGAAGGGTTGGCTGGCTTTTCCGGGTGGCAGCATTGAGGCCGGAGAAACGCCGGAAGAAGCGGCCATTCGGGAACTCAAAGAAGAAACAGCTTTGGACGTTCGCTCTTTGAGCCATGTCATCACCGTTGATCTGGCGCTTGAGGGCAAAGCTTACGCGAAGAGCTATTTTCTTTCTGTCTATCGCGCTTTGGATGTTTCGGGCATTGAGCAGGCCGGTGACGATGCTGCAGCGATATACTGGTTAAGCATTGATGAAATGGCGCATGCCAATGTGACAGATAGCACGTTAGACGTTGCGCGATCGGTTGCTGAGGCTGAAGATGGTTCAGGGCTAAACGCATGATCGCCTTGAAGTGGCCCTGATTCTTCATCAAAACTGCGTTTCATTCAGGGGGATCATAGTGCAGGGAAAGCGGCTTTCCATATGGGCGATTGCATTCTGGCTGGGCATTCTGTCCCCGGCCTTTTCTGCTCAGGACGCGCCTTATGAGGGCAAAATGCTCAGAATTGCGGAAGTGCTTGGCTCGCTTCACTATCTGCGTAATCTTTGCGGAGAAACCAGCAATGAATGGCGCGAACGGATGGACGCCCTCCTTGCCGCCGAAAAGCCCGATGAAGCCGAGCGCGTGCGCCTTGTTTCAAGCTTCAACCATGGATACCGCGTTTTCAGCGACAATTATGTCCGCTGCACACCTTCTGCTCTTGCGGCGATTGATCGCTACATGAAAGAGGGAGAAAACTTGTCGAACGAGCTGATCTCGCGCTATGGGAATTAACCAATTATTCAGTCTTTTGCGGATGGGCATAAATTGCCTCATTCAAGTCCGTTTTAATCTGTTAACACTATCTTAAATGATAGGCAGGCTACGCAAGTGTTCGCGCTCCCTATTGCGGTGAGAGATCATTTGAGAAGCCAGAAGGGCGCAAGCCGGGATGAAACCAATGGAATATATGCCAGCCGATCTGGACGAGATGATCGCCCGCGAAAAGAAGCTTGTGGCGATTGAGTACCAGAACGAAGCCTGGGCGGATGGCATTTCCGAAGGTATTGAGCCGGAAATTCTGGCGGAAGCTGCTTTCACCACAGCCTTGACTGAGCTGATGCGTTCGTCTGGCGAAGACAGCGCGCTCGACCTTATTGAGAAAATGCGCGAACAGATCATTGCAGGGACCTTCCTGCAAAATCGCGTTCTTCAATAAACGCAACTGTCTGCCGCAAAAGATCGCATATGGCTGGGCGGGAAGTCATAGACCCGCTCCCAGACTCTGCGGAACTGTCGCGTTGAAGCAAAGCCGGATTTTTCGGCAACGCTTTCCATATCCAAAGCCGAGTTCAACAGCATTTCACGCGCAAGGCTTATTTTCAGCCGATTGGCATACTCCGTGACACTCATGCCCGCATGTTCATTGAACAGGCGTGACAGATTGCGTGGGCTCGCCCCGCTCGCTCCAGCGAGTTTTTCAACAGACCAGTTTTCGGCTGGATTTGCAGCCACAGCATCCTGTGCGCGATGCACAACAGGGTGCATATGATTGCGGCCTTCAAGCCATGGTGAAAGCTGCGGATCGCCACCGCTGCGACGCAGATAAACCACAAGATAACGCGCCACGGATAAAGCCAGTGCATGTCCTGCCATCTCGGCCAGAATATGCAACATCAGATCAATACCAGCAGTGATGCCCGCACTGGTCAGCCTGTCGCGATCCTCGACAAACAAACGGTTTTGCAGAACATGCGCGGTCGGTGCGAGTCGATGCAGCTCATCAATCGCCATATGATGCGTGGTGCAGTCATAGCCCTCAAGCAGTCCGGCACGTGCCGCAAGAAGTGCACCAGAGCAGATTGAAACCAATTTGATACCGGGGCGAATTGTGTGCTGCAACCAGCGCACAATTTGCGCTTCAAGCACGCTGTCCTGGTCGCGATTGACGCCTGATGATCCAAGTGGCGCATCTGCCGAGCCGGATATGACCACCAGCGCGTTATCCGGGAGATTTTCCGGCATCGGATCGATATTGGCAAGCGTGAGGCCAATGGAGCTTAACGCCGTCTCGGATGGGCCAATAAAGCTCACCTCAAACTGCACCTTGTTTTGCTCCAGATTGGCCTTGCGCAAAACCTCTATCGGCCCCGCCACGTCAAGCAAAAGCGTGCGCGGCGGGACGACAACGAAGACCCGCACAGTTTTATGGCTGTCGGCGGCTTGGTTCATGCAGCTTTCCGTTCTGCGCTGCCCGCAAGAGCCTGTTCCACGGTTGCTATCCTTGCAAAGCGATCCGCAAGTACCAGCTCGGTGCGCGCACGAATTTCAGCCGCGCTCCATTCGCGACCAGCCCCATCCGTCATGGGAAATGTCAGTGTCGCTTCACCGACGAAATCAATCTTATAACCAAGATCAGAAGCGTGACGTGTCGTCGTCTCGCAGCATTGTTCGGTTCGAATGCCAGAAATGATAATATGATGAATGCCATTATCGACAAGCCAGACATCAAGTCCGGTTCCGACCAGCGCACTGTGGCGGCTCTTTCGGAAAACCACATCCGGCTCAATCGAAAGAGGCGAAAGCGCCTTCACAAAACCTGAGGCTTCCGAAAACGCTCCTTCATTTTCGACATGGAAAATTTGAACAACGGGAATACCCTTGCGCTTCGCACCATCAATGAGCGCCTGCTGCCGCTCTATGTAAGCGGCAACCTCTTCATCACGGTAATAGGGGCGATGTCGAAAAGATTCCTGAACATCGATAACCAGCAGTGCGGTGTCATTCGCGGACATTTTTTGCTCCTTGCAAATTTATACAAGGAGATATTAACGCCCACAACCCAAGCCGAAAGATTGAGTTCGGACAAAGACCGGACAGATCGCGCCAATCGATAAGCGTTTAGCGGTGAGGCAAAGCTTCCAAAAACTCGACCGGCTCGCCCTTGTTCGGATTAACCACTTCCGCTTCCCACATAACCTTGATACCGCGCACGAAAGTACCAACCGGCCAGCCGGTGACAGTCTTGCCGTGATAAGGCGTCCAGCCAGCCTTCGAGCCTGCCTGCTCATGGGTAATCGTTTCGCGGCGTTTCATATCGACGATAGTGAGATCGGCATCATAGCCAACAGCAATGCGGCCTTTGCGCGCCATGCCAAAAATGCAGTTCGGGCCGTGGCTCGACAGATCGACAAAGCGTTCCAACGAAAGCTTACCAGCATTGACGTGATCGAGCATGATCGGCACCAGCGTCTGAACGCCGGTCATGCCAGACGGTGATGCCGGGTAAGGCTTCTGCTTTTCTTCCAGCGTATGTGGCGCATGGTCGGAGCCGAGCACATCGACAATACCCTGATCAATTCCCTTCCAGATGCCGTCACGATGGCGCTTGTCGCGCACAGGCGGGTTCATCTGAATAAGATTACCGAGGGTCGCATATTCATCTGCCGACAATGTGAGGTGATGGGGTGTGGCTTCACAGGTTGCCACATCTTTATGGCCCTGCAAGAAGTCGATTTCTTCCGCAGTCGAGATATGCAGCACATGAATGCGCGCGCCGGTTTCGCGTGCGATGCGCACGAGACGTTGCGTGCATTGCAGGGCAGCAATTTCATCGCGCCACACAGGGTGGCTCGATGGATCGCCTTCAACCCGCAGATTTTCACGATCCTTCAAACGGAATTCATCTTCCGAATGGAAGGCCGCACGGCGACGCGTGTTCTTGAGGATGGACCGGACACCTTCATCATCTTCAACCAAGAGGTTACCAGTCGAAGACCCCATGAAGACCTTGATACCGGCAGCGCCCGGAAGGCGCTCAAGCTCGGCAACGTCTTTTGCATTGTCGCGTGTTCCGCCGACCCAAAATGCGAAATCGCAATGCATACGGTGACGACCGCGACGAATCTTGTCTTCCAGCGCTTCGGCAGAAGTCGTCAGCGGCTTGGTGTTCGGCATTTCAAAAACCGAAGTCACACCACCCAGAACAGCGGCAAGTGAACCGGTCTCCAGATCTTCCTTGTGTTCCAGCCCCGGCTCACGAAAATGAACCTGACTATCGACCACGCCCGGCAGAATATGCAGGCCCGTGCAGTCAATCACTTCGCCAGCCGAATGTGTGGAGAGTGAACCAATCGCCTCTATGCGCCCGTTACGAATACCAATATCACGGCTTCCTATACCGTCATGATTGACGATGGTTGCACCTTTCAGGATCGTATCAAACGTTTGGGCCATTGTTGTCTCCTGCTGGCTGAATGGGACTTGCGAGCCTTTTCAATGCGGCTTACGTAACGATGGTGATAAAGGCAAGGAAGAAGCGATGGCGACGGTAGCGGAATTGATCAATCTTTCCAACAGAGCACTGGTTCACATCACGGGCGAAGACGCGGAAAAATTCGTACAAGCCGTGATTACGACCAATCTCGACATGCTTGGCGCCGATGAATTGAAACCGGGCGCATTGCTGGCACCGCAAGGCAAGATCATGTTCGACTTTGTCGTGTCACGCATAGAAAACGGTTTTCGTTTCGATATGCCGGCAGGCATTGCAGGCGATTTTGCCAAGCGGATGACGCTCTATCGCCTGCGCGCCAAAGCGGAAATTATCCAATTGCCAGAATCCTTTGTCAGCGTTTGCTGGCACAATGATTCCGCTTCCTCAGAAAGTGATTCAATGAAGCGCGATACGCGCTTTCCTGAAGAGCTGAAAGTGACCCGCATTTATGGACAGGCCGGTGAAATCAGCGATGAAAGCGCATGGGTGGCGCTTCGGGCCGAATATGGCATTGCCGAAGGCGAAGCCGATTTTGCTTATAATGACGTGTTTCCTCACGACATTAACTTCGATCAGACGGGCGGCGTGAGTTTCCCAAAAGGCTGTTTCATCGGACAAGAAGTCGTCTCGCGTATGCATCATCGCGGCACGCCACGCCGCCGGGTGCTTGTCGCCAAATCGGATATGCCCCTGCCCGCCATGGGCACTCCAATCACGGTGGGCGGACGCGATGTTGGAACACTCGGCAGCTCGTCGGGTCGGATTGGCCTTGCACTCGTGCGTATTGATCGGGTGAAGGATGCGCTTGATTCCGGCACCCCGATTTTGGCCGGTGAAAGCGAAATTACACTCGCGCTGCCACCGCATGTGCGTTTCACATTTCCCACCACCGAGACGGACAAAGACTAATGGCGTCCGCAGATCATTCATCTGGCAAAGACCGCGCATGGCAACGCATGTTGTCTGGCCGCAGGCTCGACCTGCTTGATCCGTCACCGCTTGATGTCGAGATTGAAGACATTGCGCATGGTCTTGCGCGTGTGGCGCGCTGGAATGGGCAGACCGTCGGCGAGCATGCCTATTCTGTCGCCCAGCACTCCCTGCTGGTGGAACAGATTTTCAATCGGCTTGTGCCTGATGCAAGCGTCGAGCAGCAGATGCTAACCCTTCTGCATGATGCGCCTGAATATGTGATTGGAGACATGATCTCGCCATTCAAGGCAGTGATGGGCGGGAACTATAAGCTGATCGAAGCGCGGCTTGAAAGCGCCATTCATTTGCGTTTTTCGCTGCCCGCATCCATATCAGCTTCGCTCAAAAAGCTGATCAAGCGCGCTGATCAGGTCGCAGCTTTCTTTGAGGCCACCCGCCTTGCCGGCTTTAGCGAAACGGAAGCGATCAAGTATTTTGGGCGTCCGCGCGGATTTGATCCAGCAGGGCTGGATCTGACACCGCGCCCGACACAAAACGTGCAGAATGATTTTCTGGCGCGCTTTGCAACATTGGAACAGGCACAAAGAAACAAGCCATGACGCATATCGTGGTCAGCCCGCTTTCAAAGCTTGAGGCGCAAATTGCGCTGCATCAGCCAAGTCATATCGTAACACTGAGCAGTGGCGATGTGCCTTCCCTGCCCGGCGAAATGAAGCGGCTCAGCCTCATTTTCAACGATATTGTTGAGCCGCGTGATGGTTTGGTGATGCCACAACACAACCATGTGGAAGAGTTGCTTGAATTTGTGACAACATGGGAGCGGGAAAGGCCGCTGCTAATCCATTGTTACGCAGGTATTTCGCGCTCCACTGCCAGCGCCTATATCATTGCCATGGCGCTTAATCAGGCGCTCGATGAAGTGGCTCTTGCAGCAAGGCTGCGCCAGCTTTCCCCCTCTGCAACGCCCAATATCCGATTAGTCGAACTGGCTGATCAGTTGCTTGGTCGCGGCGGCCGCATGGTCACGGCCATTCGCGCCATAGGCCGCGGAAAAGATGCGTTTGAAGGCAATGTTTTCAGCCTGCCTGTTGCAGGTTGAGACTTCGTGACACTGCATTGAGAAAGCCGCCCCGCGCGTCAGGCGGAGTTTGCGCGCGTGGTTCCCACACATGGCGCAGGAAGAAGAAACCCGTCATCCTGAATGCATCATTAAGATCGTCGTAGCAGGATGGACGCACTGATGTGCTGTTGACGAATGCAGGCAGCGGCAACATCTTGTCAGCCCATGGCGCACCCGCATCGCCACAAACCGCTCGTCCTGATTTGGGCGAAACATAGATCAGGTTTTCACTAACGCCCGTCGCCGCGCACTCTTTTAGATCAAGACCGAAGCCCAGTTCTTCCAGCATCATCACTTCAAAACGCAACAGCAACTCACCTGATGAAAGTGGGTCATCAAAATGCTCGATGATGAGGCGCAGTGTTTCATAAAGCGCACGTTGTGGGTCACGCTCGGGTAAAAGCCGCAAATGCGCGGCAACAAGCTGGATGCCATAAAGCGCAACAGGCGTTTCAATGAGGCGGGCAGCAGCAAAGCCAAGCGGCTCAATTGTGAACGAACCCATATGTTCATCCAGCCGCGCCCACCATGTCAGATCAACGTGATTGCCGGGCTGGAGCAGCGGCTGCATGCGGCGGGATCGCCCACCGCGCACCATACCCATATGACGGCCATGTTCGCGCGTCATCACTTCAACAATGGCGCTTGTTTCGCCGTGTCGCCGCGTGCCGAGAATTATGCCTTCATCGCGCCATTCCATGGGCTTTTTTGATACACCTTACGTTGGGAAGTCCAGACCCATTTCGCGATAACGCTCTGGATCATTGCCCCAATTTTCGCGCACTTTCACAAACAGGAAGAGATGCACATTCTGCTCAAGGATTTCGCTGATCTCTTTGCGTGCAGATTGGCCGATTGCCTTGATCGTCTCGCCCTTATGGCCAAGAACAATCTTTTTCTGGCTTTCGCGCTCGACATAAATCACCTGCTCAATCCGCACCGAGCCATCTTTGCGCTCTTCCCAACGCTCTGTCTCGACCGTCGAGGAATAAGGCAGTTCTTCATGCAGGCGCAGATAAAGCTTTTCACGGGTGATTTCTGCCGCAAGCTGGCGCATCGGCATATCGGAGATCTGATCTTCCGGATAATACCAAGGACCGTTTGGAACGCTCTCAGCCAGGAATTTTGCCAGATCCTTGCAGCCCGAACCGTTGAGCGCCGAGATCATGAATGTACGGTCGAAAGCGACCTTCTCATTTGCCTTTTGCGCCAGTTCAAGCAACTTTGGCGGATCAACGCGGTCCACTTTATTGAGTACAAGAACTTTCTTCTGACGAACATTGGCCATGCTTTCGAGAAGAGCTTCCGCATTCTCGTTGAGGCTGCCCTGCGCATCAAGGATCACCAGAATGATGTCGGCATCCTTCGCGCCACCCCATGCGGTCGTGACCATGGCACGATCGAGCCTGCGCTTTGGACGAAAAATGCCGGGTGTATCGACAAGGACGATCTGCGCATTATTCTCAATGAAGATACCGCGAACCAGCGCGCGCGTGGTCTGCACTTTATGTGTGACGATTGAAACCTTGGTTCCCACGAGCTGATTGACCAGCGTGGACTTTCCGGCATTTGGCGCGCCGATAAGTGCAACAAAGCCGGAGCGGGTCTGCAAGGTTTCAGTTGCGCCATCTGACGGCACGGTTGGGTTGTTCATTAGTCATCCTTTGAGACGAAATTAATCGCAAAAAGGTGTCCCCCGACACCGCCTTGCTCAGGCAGCAGCCTATTGCTGCTGTTGTTTGATTGATTATAGCCGAGTTTTACAGAAAAAAGCAGAGGGCCGCATTAAGAAGAACCATCACGCTTCCAGACAGATTCCCTATAAAGCATGGCTTCGGCCGCGCTTTGCTCGGCAATCCGCTTGGATCGCCCCTCACCCGTTTCAGGCGCGAACCCCTTCACGGTCACTTCTACCGTAAATGAAGGATCGTGATCAGGGCCGCTGCGATCCAGAACAACATAGGATGGGTGCACATTGCCCTGCTGATGCGCCCATTCCTGCAACTCAGTTTTAGCATCGCGACGCGCAGCACCTGTCTCAAGTGAGCGGCCCTGCCAATAACGCTTTATAAAGCGGCGGGCTGCATCAAGTCCGCCATCCATATAAATCGTTGCGATCAAAGCTTCCACGACATCTGCGCGCACATTCAGCAGGCGTTTGTCATTTAAAGATTTTATGTCTGAACCTGTTTGGATAAGGTCTGCAAGTCTGATCTCATCAGCAATTTCAGCACAGGTTTCGGCATTCACCAGCGCGTTGAGGCGAACAGACAGCTCACCTTCGGGCGCGTCGGGAAATGACTCGAAAAGCATTTCCGCAACAACCAAACCCAATACACGGTCACCGAGAAATTCCAGCCGTTCATAATTCGGGCGCGATGGCCCCTGCACACTCGAATGGGTGAGCGCCCGTTCAAGCCGTTTCAGATTAAGAAAACGGTGTCCAGTGCGCTCTTCCAGGATCGATGCTGCCTTATTTGCAGAAATCATCTCAGTTTCCGGTTACGGCAGTGTGCGGCTTTCCGCTCACCCATGAGAAAAGACGGCTGAAACGAACATCAGTCGGCCATTTCCAGATTTCGAGCGGGCTTGCCTTATCAGCAATTGAGAAGAAAATAATGTTCGCGCGACCGACCAGATTTTCAAACGGCACATAGCCAACACCAAAACGGCTATCGAGCGAATTATCGCGATTGTCACCCATCATGAAATAATGACCGGCAGGCACTTCGAACACGCGGGTGTCATCGCCAATGGAATTTGGCGCAAGATCAAGCGTATCGTAGCTCACGCCATTGGGCAGCGTTTCGCGATAGACCTCCACCGGACGGTTGACCTCGGTCACATCGGGATTGTCGATTGTCCCAACGCGCTCGCGCTTAACGGCTACATCATTGATATAAAGAACGCCGCCGCGCATCTGAATGCGATCACCCGGAAGGCCAATCACGCGTTTGATGTAATCAATATTGGTGTCGCTTGGCAGCTTGAAGACAACAACGTCACCACGTTTTGGTTCTGCACCCCAGATGCGACCGTTGAACAGATCGAAACCAAAGGGCAGCGAGTAACGTGAATAGCCATAGGCGTATTTCGATACGAAAAGATAATCGCCTTCCAGCAAAGTCGGGCGCATTGAGCCAGACGGAATGCTAAACGGTTGGAAAAGCAGGCTGCGAATGATCAGTGCCAGCAGCAGTGCCTGCACGATAACACTGACGGTTTCGCGAATGCCGCCTGATTTTTTAGTTTCACTTTTGCTGTACACGCTCATTGTATCTCCGCTTGCCGATGTGCGATCTAATAACGGCTAAGATTGCCTGAGGCAATCCAATCACCCGCTTCTCGCACGATTATGAGCAGGAGTTTACCTGTCACAATCGCAATTGTTTTGGTGTATGCCGTTATTCGGCAATATGGATTAGTCGGTTTCCGGTAGAGCTTCGATAATAACGAAGGCCTGCGCGAGAGGAAAATCATCTGTAATTGTCAGATGTATGGCAGCGCGCATCCCTTCTGGCAGTATGTTTTTCAACTGTTCGGCAGCACCACCCGTAAGCTTCATGGTTGGCTTGCCCGAAGATGTGTTGACCACACCCATATCCCGCCAGAAAACACCGTTTGAAAGGCCAGTGCCAAGAGCTTTGGAGCAGGCTTCCTTCGCCGCAAACCGCTTTGCATAAGATGCTGCGCGTTGTTTGCGCCCATCCGATTTTGCCTGTTCAATCTCGGTAAATACACGCTGGATAAAGCGATCACCATGCTTTTCGAGGGTCTTTTCTACGCGGCGGATATCGATCAGATCGCTGCCAATGCCGACAATCATATTTTCTGCGGCTCCTGCTTAACAGCCAAATTTTGCTTTGCAGCAAGCCGCTCAAGCCTGCGGCGGCGAAATGCCTTCACGGCAAAGCGTGTGGCAAAATATGCAATCACTGCGAAAACTGCACCGAGAATGGTCGATCCGAAAAGCATGGGCTTTAACAGTGGCGTCCACACTTCACCGAATTTCATTGTCTGAAGCGCGTGGCCCAGATGCAGAGGTGGTGCGCTTTCAATATCGCCACTGATCACAAAACGGCCCAGCTCATAGGTGCTTCCCCAAATGAAAGGCAGCGTCAGCGGGTTGGCCAACGTCGTGCCGAGCGCTGCGGCAGCAATATTTCCAGCCAGAAAATATGCCAGAACAATTGCTATAATCAGATGGAAACCGAAAAACGGCGTGAAAGCTGAAAAGACGCCAACGGCCAGCCCCGCAGCAACTGCGTGGGGTGACGCAGTGATGCGCAGCACGCGCTTGCCGCCATATTTAAACGAGCGGGCAAAAGAACGGCGCGGCCAAACCAGCGTTCGGAAACGCTCAGTGCGGGTCGGCGGATTTCGGCGTTGAAATAACATGGCTTCTCATACTGCTCTCTTCGCCCCGAAACAATTGTTATTATCATAACGATGCGGACGGGTGCCGACCATTCCCTTCGACCGATGCCGCATGCATACGTGGCGAATAGAACTTCGGCGATACGCCCAGCATACGGCGAAACATTGTCGTAAATGCAGATACGCTGTCATAGCCAAGATCAAGCGCCACACTTGTCACCGGCTCGCCTTCCGTCAGGCGCGGAAGAGCGGCGAAAAGACAGGCTTGCTGCCGCCATATCGACAGGCTTACACCCGTTTCACGCTGAAAATGACGGGTGAATGAGCGCCTGCTCATGGCCATACGGTTCGCCCAGTCATCAATTGTCGCGCGCGCTGAAGGTGTTTTTACGAATTCACGGCAAAGCTTCTGCAGACGAATATCCGTCGGGAAAGGCAGACCAAGTGGCCTTTGCGGCAAAGTGCGCAGATCTCTCAAGATCAGTTCGATCACCAGAGCATCTCGGCTTCCCGGCTCGGGGATGCTATCGACAAGGGTCGCATCAATGATAAGGCAGCGCATCAGATCGGTCATGCCAACCACATGAAGATAATCAGGCACGCCAGAAATCACGTCAACTGCAATGTAGATTGAGCGCATCAATACATCGCCAACGATTTCGACAGAATGTTCGACGCCGGCGGGAATCCAAATGGCATGGTCACTGGGAATCATCCAACGACCGGCCTGCGTGGTGACAAGAACGACACCTTGTGAAGCACACAGCAGCTGCGCGCGACTATGGCTGTGTTGAGGCACGAAATAACCGTCGGGGTATTCTGTCGGCAGCGCAATGACGGGTCCGTGCAAATTCTCCAGCATGGCTATGCGCTGTTCATGAAACCGTTGCAGTTCCTCACTTTGAGGCAATATTCGCCCCCCTGGCAATTTTTGCTTCATCCGCTTTGGCCCACTCTCGAAGGTAATGGACCAAATCACGAAAGCAGGCGTGAAACAATATAATTATGAATTGATCAGTTTAGAAATATTTGTGAACGACGAATAGGGGTCCCACCCCTAACATGCCAATTGACGGGCGAATCCCGTTCCCAATTACCTTCGGAGTAGGACTTATGAGCACGAGTGCTGCCGAGCAGCCAACAAGCACCGGCGCGAACAATACGGTTCTCGCCATTATTCTGGCCACGAGTATGGGCCACTTTCTCAACGACATGATGCAGTCGCTCCTTCCGGCGATCTATCCGATGCTCAAGGACAACTACAGCCTGTCTTTCTGGCAGATCGGCCTGCTCACCTTCACCTTTCAGGTAACGGCCTCCATCCTACAGCCAATCGTTGGTATTTATACGGATCGACGTCCAATGCCTTATTCATTGCCATTCGGCATGGGGTGCACGCTGATTGGCCTGATCCTGCTCGCAACAGCATACCATTTCTCATTCCTGTTATTGGGTGCAGCCTTTATCGGCTTTGGCTCTTCTGTGTTTCATCCGGAAGCTGCGCGCGTCGCGCGTCTTGCATCGGGTGGTCGCCACGGCTTTGCACAATCAATGTTTCAGGTGGGCGGCAACTTCGGCTCATCCATTGGACCATTGCTTGCGGCCTTCGTTGTTCTGCCTTTCGGACAGGCCAGCGTGTCGTGGTTTTCCATTGCAGCACTGATCGGCATGGCCCTGCTCTGGTATGTTGGAAACTGGTACAATCAGCACAATCTGGCCAATAAGCACAAGCCAAAGGCCGATAAGACACTGCCGCTGCCGCGCAACAAGGTGATTGCTTCGATTGGCATCCTCGCCCTGCTGATTTTCACCAAATATGTCTATATGGCGAGCCTGACGAGCTATTATACCTTCTATACCATCAGCCATTTCGGCGTGACCGTACAGGCGTCGCAGCTTTTGCTGTTTCTGTTTCTTGGTGCAGTTGCGGCAGGCACGATCATTGGCGGTCCTATCGGCGACAGGATCGGCACCCGGACCGTGATCTGGGTTTCGATCCTCGGTATTCTGCCTTTCACGCTGGCACTGCCTTATGCAAACCTGGAAGTCACAGCAATTCTGACCATCATCATCGGCTTCGTTTTGGCTTCAGCTTTCCCGGCAATCATCGTCTTTGCACAGGAATTGCTTCCGGGACGTGTTGGCATGGTATCCGGGCTGTTCTTCGGCCTTGCCTTCGGTATCGCCGGTATTGCCGCCGCACTGCTCGGAATTGTGGCCGATAGAACAAGCATCGAGTTTGTCTATCAGATTTGTTCGTATCTGCCGCTTCTCGGCCTTCTGACCATCTTCCTGCCAAAGATGCAAAGAGCTCAATAAACTTAGCCCTTATGAAAAAATGGAGCACCGCTCATCCCCCAACGAACGGTGCTCCTGATGCCACTGACCTTCTGACGGCCCGGTACAGCGGCAGCTCTGAAATATTTTACACAGCGGAGCTGAAGCCGTTTACGCTCTCTCTGCGGAACTCATCAAAGGTTGCCGCAACCAGACGAATCAGCGGCTTTCCATCCTCTGTTGCCGTGATGACACCATCGCGCACTTCTACCAGCCCGTCAGCAACGAGCGGGCGCAGCAAAGCCATTTCGTCCGAGAACTCAACGCCCGGTGCAGCAAGGTTCAAATCAACCCGGAAGTTGCACATGAGTGCCGTAATGATGCTTGCACGCAGTCTGTCATTGTCGTGCATCGGATAACCACGCACAGTTGCAAGCCCCCCGGTCACAACACGTTTGCTATATTGCCCCACATCGGAGATGTTCTGCGTATAACCAGCCGGATATTGGGATATCGACGATGGTCCGAAGCCAATCAGCGTCTGACACCGGTCTGTCGTGTATCCTTGGAAATTACGATGCAACGTGCCATTTTCTGCGGCAATGGCCAGCGCATCATCCGGCAATGCAAAATGGTCAATGCCGACTGGCTTATAACCGAAACCAATAAAGCTCTCGGCCACTGCGCTTGCCTGCGCAAAGCGCTCATCCGCATCCGGCAGGCTACTTTCGTCAATCAATCTCTGGTTCGCGCGACGTTGCGGCAGATGTGCATACCCAAAGCAAGCGATGCGATCCGGCTTCATCTCGGCCACACGTTCGCAGGTTTCGCGAAGGCTCTCCACAGTTTGAAGTGGCAGACCATAAATCAGATCAAAATTCAGGCGATCAATGCCAGCTTCGCGCAAAAGTGTTACTGCTCTTGCAACGGTTTCTATCGGCTGGATGCGACCGATCGCCTTTTGTACCTCTGCATTGACATCCTGCACGCCAAGACTCGCACGATTGACACCAATCTGGGCCAGAGCCTCGACCAGAACAGGATTGACCGTGCGCGGATCAAGTTCAATGGCATGTTCCATATCCGGGTGGAAATCAAACGACAGACGAAGTGCAGCGACAATGCGCTTGAACTGGTCTGCATGCAGAATTGAAGGGGTGCCCCCGCCCCAATGTAGATGCACCACCTGCGGACGCGCCGTCAGGCTTGCACCTACCGTTTCGATCTCACTCAAAAGAGCGATCACGAAATTTTCAATAACATCCTCGCGGACGGCCATTTTGGAATGGCATCCGCAGTAATGACAAATCTCTTTGCAATAGGGCACATGGATATAAAGCGAGACACCCTCTTGCGGACCGATCTGACGCAACCAGCTTTTGGTGCTGTCAGCAGTAATCGGGGTGAAATCCACGGCCGTCGGGAACGACGTGTAGCGAGGAACGGCAAGCGCCGCATATCTTCTTATCGCGTCTTCATGCATGGTGATTGCACTCCCCGCTCCTGACGATCCGGTGAGATTCTCCCACCCTTACGCGCATTTGAAGAAGACGGGCATTCTGCCGGGCAAGTCGGCATGAGTCTGCAAGGAATCCCGCACACATGACAGCCGATATTGGTATTGCCAGCCACAATGACACCTGCTCACCTCGTTATCATCGGGCAGCGCCTTAATAAGCTGCCTCAATTTGTACGATCAGATGTAATGGACACACGGGCAATCTTCATTGATTTGGATCAACGAAACTGCAACAAAGAAGTTGGGGGTCAGATATTTTCAGGGTCCATGCCTGCAACAGATGCAAGCGACCGGTGCGAAAGTATTTCCACGGTATTCGCATCAAGCAACTGAATGAGGCCTTGCGTTTTCAGCTTCGTAAAACTGCGACTGACTGTTTCAATCGTCAGGCCCAGATAATCCGCGATATCGGTGCGGTTCATCGACAAATGAACCACATTGGCCTTGCCGCCATGCTTTTCGATCCGTGCGGCCAGAACGAGAAGAAAACTTGCAAGCTTTTCCACCGGCGCAAGACGCCCCAGCACAAGCTGATTGTCACGCGCGGTACGCAATGCCTCACGTGTCATCTGGTAAAGACGCTCTTTCAGCTTCGGGAAGCTCTCCATCAGCCCATCCATTTCCTTTGCCGAGAAAGCGCAAAGAACAGAAGGAACAACAGCTTCGGCAGACTGTGAATAGACGTCATCGTCAGCCAGCCCCAGATAATCGCCTGGCACCAGAAAACCCGCAATCTGGCGACGGCCATCGGGCAGAGATGTATAAATACGCAGCATGCCTGACGTCAGACTAAAGACCCTGCGCTTGAGTTCGCCCTCTTCCACCAGCATTTCATTGGCGCCGAGCTTTTTCGACGTCATGATGGCTTCAAGCGCACCAAGATCGCGATCATCGAGTGCAGAGCAAACTGCCATGCGGCGGACGTCACAGTCCACACAGACGCCACAGGCTGTTCGATGAGAGGGCTTTTTGTCGAATATAAGAGGCACAACAGCCACGACGAATTCCTAGTCAGGGGGGATATGAGCATTGGATTGCCCTTTCCCTAAAATAGGGGGGTGGGGCCAATAACGCAAAGCGCAATTTCGCCGCACGACAAAATTGCGCTCAACACAATCAAGATTATATTCAAAAACGATCAAATATTCCGGCTACCCGGCTTAATTGCTGGAATTGCAGCCAGTTCCGGCGGCAAATCATCAGGCGCATAAGCAGGGACTTCATATTCGGCAAGCGCGATCAGCTTGGTGCCGACATCAGCCTTACCTGCCGATCGATCCACGATACAGGCAGCGGCAACAACCTCAACGCCAATCGCCGTCATGCATTCTATAGTTTCGCGAATCGACAGGCCCGTTGTGACAATGTCTTCGACAATCACAACCCGCGCGCCCTTTGGCACATCAAAGCGGCGCAGGCGGAAAGTGCCATTTTCGCGCTCGACCCAGACCGACGGCACACCGAGATGACGCGATGTTTCATAAGAAGGGATAAGCCCCCCAATTGCAGGGCCGACCACATAATCAATCTGGCCAAGGTCAGCCGCCCTGATCTTTTCCGCGAGGGCTTTGCAGAGCTTCTCTGTTTTATCGGCATGCATGAAAACGCGCGCCTTTTGCAAGAAGGTCGGGCTGCGCAGACCAGATGTCAGAATAAAATGGCCTTCAAGGATCGCTCCCGCTTCGCGGAAGACAGCAAGGACGTCTTCGGTTTTCATAGTGCCTTATCCGTTCACGCGCGTTGCGCCACTGACGCTTGCGCTTTCTTTCAACTGCGAAATGATACGATTGAGGTGTTTAAGATCCCAGACCTCAACATCAATGATCATTTCAGTAAAATCGGGTGCAGTGCGCACCATTGAGAGGTTATGAATATTGGCGTCATTGGCAGCCACGATCTGCGCAATTTCAGCCAGAGATCCCGGTGAGTTGATCGCAGACACGCTAATGCGGGCCGGGAAGCGCTCATGCATCCCCTCATCAATATCCCAGCGCACATCAATCCAGCGCTCAGGCTGATCGTCATAAGCTGTCAGCGCCGGCGACTGGATCGGATAGATGGTGATGCCCGCGCCCGGCTGCATGATGCCGACGATACGATCACCGGGGACAGCGCCTTCCGGGGCAAAACGCACCGGCAAATCAGAATTGGTGCCGCGGATTGGCACAGCCTTGCGCTTTTGCTTGTCACCGGTCTCTCCCGGTTCATGCGCGCCTTCAGAACCTTCCGGCACCTTGAAAATCATGCCTGCCGCGTTCTGAATATTGAACCAGCCCTTTTCACCGGTCTTTGCCGGGCTGTTCTGTGTCGTTACGCGGGTGTCCTGATAGTCAGGATAGACTGCCTTCACAACATCGGTGGATGGCAATTCACCACGACCAACCGCCGCCAGAACATCTTCGACTTCCTTACGCGCCAGACGCGGCAGATGCGGTTTAAGAATATCTTTGCTGTAAGTCTTTCCAGCCCGCTCAAATGCGCGCTCAAGAATGCGCATGCCAAGACCCGAATATTGCTTGCGGACTGCTGAGCGCGTTGCCCGGCGAATGGCAGCGCGTGCCTTGCCCGTTGCAACCAGCGATTCCCATGCAGCAGGCGGTACCTGCGCTTTGGAGCGGATGATATCCACTTCATCGCCGTTTTTAAGCTCGGTCATCAGCGGCATGATGCGGCCATTGACCTTCGCGCCCACGCAGCTATCGCCAATATCCGTATGGACTGCGTAAGCAAAATCAATCGGCGTCGCGCCACGCGGCAGCGCAATCAAACGCCCCTTTGGCGTGAAACAGAAAACCTGATCCTGAAAGAGTTCGAGCTTGGTATGCTCGAGGAATTCTTCCGGGTTGTCACCTTCGGAAAGCTGCTCAATGGTCTGGCGCAGCCAGGCATAGGCGTTGGTTTCAGTGGAAATCTTGTGCGGATTGTTGGCGCTGCCGCGATCCTTGTAAATCGAATGGGCCGCAACACCGAATTCCGCGATTTCATCCATCATGCGCGTGCGGATCTGCAACTCAATACGCTGCCGGGACGGACCGATGATTGTGGTATGCAGCGAACGATAATCGTTCTGCTTTGGTGTCGAAATATAGTCTTTGAAGCGTCCGGGAACCATCGACCATGTGGTGTGGATCAAACCCAGTGCGCGGTAGCAATCCTGTGTTGATTCCACCATAACGCGGAAACCGAAAATATCGGAAAGCTGTTCAAATGACAGGCCCTTGGTTTCCATCTTGCGGAAAACCGACCATGGCTTCTTCTGGCGGCTTTTGACAGTCGCCTTGATGCCGTTCTTCTGAAAAATATCAGAAAGGTCTTCTTCAATCTTTTGCAGAAGGCCGCGATTCTTCTCAAGAAGTTCCGCAAGACGGTCTGTCACCGCGCGCCACGCATCGGGATTGATATAGCGAAAGGCAAGTTCTTCAAGCTCTTCGCGCGTATCCTGCATACCCATGCGGCCAGCAAGCGGCGCATAAATATCCATGGTTTCTTCAGCAATCCGCAAGCGCTTGTCTTCGCGCATGACGCCAAGTGTGCGCATATTGTGCAGACGATCTGCAAGCTTCACCAGAAGTACGCGTACATCTTCAGAGATTGCGAGCAGCAACTTGCGCAGGTTTTCAGCCTGCACGGCCTTCTTGGAAACCAGATCCAGTTTCTTGAGCTTCGTCAGTCCTTCGACAAGCTTGCCGATTTCAGGCCCAAAAAGCTGGTCGATTTCCTGACGGGTGGCAGTCGTATCTTCGATGGTGTCATGCAGGAGAGCGATGGCGATTGTGGCTTCATCCAGATGCATGTCTGTGAGAATGGCTGCGACTTCGAGCGGATGCGAAAAATACGGATCTCCGGACGCGCGCTTCTGACTGCCGTGCTTCTGCATGGCATAAACATATGCCTTATTAAGAAGCGCCTCATTCACGTCTGGCTTGTATCGCTGGACACGCTCCACAAGCTCATATTGGCGCATCATCTACGCAAACTCCCTACCCGTCACATATTCAGCGGCCAGTTTGAACGGAAATCGCTAAAAAATATAATAATTTGCGATCTTGCCGACCCATTTTTTGCAAACAACCTTAATTTCCTGACGAATTAGCCCTTAAATTCGTCTGAAACGCATTTTGTACATTGCCTGCATGCATATAAAAACATGCGCCATAGCCTTGCCGGGCTACAGCGCATGCAAAATACGGTAGTCTGGAAGGCAATCAGAAGTCGTCGTTCTTTTCTGGAGCAACGAGGCCTTCGATACCAGCAAGCAGTTCTTCTTCCGACATACGGTCGAAGGAAACAATGTCTTCTTCTCCAGCCTCGGCAATGCCCTCAGCCAGTTCACCGGAAGCATCGGCGAGAAGAGCAGGTGCTGCTGCTTCCGGCTCGTCAACCTCAACATGCTTCTGCAGCGAATGAATAAGATCTTCTTTCAGGTCATCTGGCGAAAGAGTTTCGTCAGCGATTTCACGCAGGGCAACAACCGGGTTTTTATCATTGTCGCGGTCGATCGTGATCTGAGCGCCCTGAGAAATCTGGCGGGCACGGTGACCGGCCAGCAGAACCAGTTCAAAACGGTTCTCGACCTTATCTACGCAGTCCTCAACGGTGACGCGAGCCATGGGCGGTCCCTTTCATTTCCTAAACTTTAACGGAATTTTTCTTGCACATAACGCTTATGCGCCGAAATTACAAGCAAAAGCGGATAATCTGTCCGACGCCGTTTATTACGCCCAGCGGATTTAACACAGTTTATAAATCTGTCTGACAAATACAGGCGCAGGACGCGATTGAGACAATAGATTTTAGTCAATTATCGATTGCTTAAGGCAAATATCTCGCATAAGCAATTAAGCACCAGCAAATAACAACCATGAGTTGCTTGTTTTTCTATAATATCCCCGTAGAACCCAATAAACGTCATTGGTACAAAAAAAGAATACCCCCGTCGTTTAAGAAACAAATCTGAATACGCGGTCGCAGGTCCACTCCCTGTAGGTCGCAGAGTGGATATATTGCACGATGTTCGATTCTCGTGAAAAAATTGCGCTATTTATTGACGGTGCAAATTTATATGCAGCTTCCAAGACACTCGGTTTCGATATTGATTACCGGAAACTTTTGAAGGCTTTCCAGAAACGCGGTTATTTGCTGCGTGCGTATTATTACACCGCTCTGGTTGAGGATCAGGAATATTCGTCGATCCGTCCCCTCATCGACTGGCTTGACTATAACGGCTATAAGGTCGTTACCAAAGCCGCCAAAGAATTTACGGATTCAACGGGTCGCCGCAAGGTCAAGGGCAATATGGACATCGAACTCACCGTCGATGCTATGCAGCTTACCGACACTGTCGATCACTTTGTGATTTTCTCGGGCGACGGTGATTTCCGCTCGCTTGCAGAAGCGTTGCAGCGCAAGGGCCGCAAAGTTTCCGTTGTTTCCACGCTAACAACCCAGCCAGCAATGATTTCCGATGAATTGCGCCGCCAGGCCGATCATTTCATCGACCTTGTTTCGCTGAAGTCTGAAATTGGTCGCGATCCATCTGAACGCCCGCAGCAGCAGCGTCGTCAGGATGATGATCAGGATTACGATTATTGATTGAAAGTGCATCTTGTCCGAAAGCCATTTCACAGTTTTCGGAATGCACTGCGATCAGAACTATTGACGCGGACAATTGTCCGGTTCATGCAAGGTTATGATTTCAGAACCTTCACCGAACTGTGCGATTTGTCCGCGATTGCATGCTTTTCTTCAGGAATGGCGGCACAAAGAGCCTGAATGGCACAACGCACCGGTTGCGCCATTTCTGCCTGCCCATGACGATGACGTGCAGCTTCTGATCGTTGGCCTTGCTCCCGGCTTGCGCGGGGCCAATCGAACTGGGCGCCCTTTTACCGGCGATTATGCAGGCGAACTTCTCTACAGCACCCTATGCGAATTTGGCTTTGCGAGCGGCAAGTTTGAAGCACGGCCCGATGACAGTCTGCGGCTTGTTGACGCCGGTATTGTCAATGCGGTGCGCTGTGTGCCACCTGAAAACAAACCGGTTGGCAGTGAAATCAACAATTGCCGTCAGTTTTTCAGCCCCCTGCTCACGCATTTTAAAAATCTGCGCGCCGTTGTAACGCTGGGTACCATTGCCCATCAGTCGACGGTTCGTGCGATGGGCGCACCGGTGTCCCGCCATCCGTTCGGGCATGGCAAAGAGACAAATATCAATGGCTTGCGGATATTTTCGAGCTATCACTGCTCGCGCTATAATACCAATACCGGCAAGCTGACTGATCCAATGTTTCGGGATATTTTTAGAAATGTGCGTGCTTTTCTGAATGAAAAAAGCGCCTGAAGGCGCTTTTTATTTTTGAAAGCTTCACCTGTGAACGTCAGCCACGATCACGCAGGAGGCGCGACTTTTCACGGTTCCAATCGCGCTGCTTTTCAGTCTCACGCTTGTCGTGATTCTTCTTACCGCGCGCCACACCAATTTCGAGTTTCGCCCGACCGCGATCGTTGAAGTAGAGTTTCAACGGCACCACTGTCATGCCTTCGCGCGAAACGGACTGGAAAATCCGCGACATTTCGCGACGGCTTATCAGCAGTTTACGCAACCGGCGCGGCTCATGATTGAAGCGATTGCCTTGTGTATATTCCGGGATATAGGAATTGATCAGCCAGAATTCACCATTCTCAAAGCTTGCGTAGCTTTCAGCAATATTGGCCTGATTGGCGCGCAACGACTTCACTTCAGTTCCGGTCAAAACCAGACCGGCCTCAAGCGTATCGATGATTTCGAAATTGTAGCGCGCTTTACGGTTTTCAGCGACCATTTTGCGAGCGGGAGAGTTTTTCGGCTTATTCATAATGCAACCATATAATGCTCATTGCCGGAAATGAAAACGCTCTCGCGCGGGCGAGAGCGTAAAAATCAGTCAACCAGGCAAATTGAACAGCCTTAATTGACAAGCCCTGCATGTTTCATGGCCTGATCGATCTTTTCAGCCGTCGCGGCTTCAATTGTGACCATGGGCGAGCGCAGAACATTTTCGACGCGACCAAGGCGCGACAGAGCATATTTCGGACCGGATGGGTTAGGCTCAATAAACAATGCCTTGTGCAGCGGCATCAGGCGATCCTGCAATTCAAGGGCCTTTGGATAATCCCCCGCCTCACAGGCATCCTGAAAGTCTGCACAAAGACGCGGCGCAATATTGGACGTAACCGAAATGCAGCCGACACCGCCATGCGCATTGAAACCAAGCGCTGTCGCATCCTCGCCCGAAAGCTGGATGAAATCCTTGCCACAGGTGGCGCGCTGCTCGGAAACACGCTCAATCTTGCCGGTGGCATCCTTAACGCCCACGATGTTTTTATGATCGCGCGCCAGTGCGCCCATGGTTTCAGGCGTCATATCGATGATCGAACGACCCGGAATGTTGTAAATGATCAGCGGAATGGAGATCGAACGAGCAACACGCGAAAAATGCTCGTAAAGACCGCGCTGGTTCGGCTTGTTGTAATAAGGGGTGACAACCAGAGCCGCATCTGCACCAGCCTTTTCAGCGTGCTGTGCAAGCTCAATCGCTTCAACCGTATTGTTGGAACCGGCACCCGCAATCACCGGCACACGGCCAGCGGCGACTTCAATACAAACCTCAATAACGCGCTTATGCTCGTCATGTGACAAGGTCGGTGTTTCGCCCGTTGTGCCGACAGGAACGAGCCCTTTGGTGCCCTCTTCAATCTGCCAGTTCACAAAGGCACGAAAGGCTTTCTCGTCGAACGCTCCTTCACTATCGAATGGCGTGACAAGTGCAGTGATCGAGCCTTTCAGCATCTGTGAACTCCTGAGAAATAAGTCATAACCCGACAATACCATCCCGACGATCATGTAAGCCAGAATGCCTGCGAGGTGATGCACCATAATCTCGCAGCGCAATTCCGGCAAGCGGGGGAAAAGCGTAAATCAGCGCGTAAGTGACAGTTTTACGAAAATCCCGCCGCTTTTTTCTGCGCCTGTTTGGTCACGAATAACCGGCCAACCAATACTAGGTCGTAAAGAAAAATATAACCTTTTATTAACCAATGCTTCATCCATCACCATCATAGTCTTATGCAGAATCTCCTCTCGGTAGATCAGGCTTACAAAAGCCAGATTTGCACAATATTTTGCCCGCTATCAGGCACTCTATTCTCATTCGGTCATGCGTAGAAAAACTTTAAATAAGCCATTAAAGCAAAGGGCGCTCGTTTCGGGCGGAATGATGATTGTTGCCTCGCTTTTAGCAGGGCAGATCAGTGCCGCTTACGCGCAATCCGCTTTCCCAACGGATATTCCCACCCCGCTGGCGCGTCCTTTTGCACCAACATCGTCGCATGAATCACCGATCAATCTGGTAACGCCCAAGGCCCGCCCCGCACCGCCAGACCCTGTCATTACCTCTTCATTCCGCCGTGGCGAAAATCCCGCCGCAATCAGTGGCACGCTGAAAGCCGGGCTTGATGCGCTTTACGCGCACAATATTGTCGAAGCGATTGCCTATCGCAATGGCATGACAAAAGGCTCTCTCGATCGCCAGATTCTGACGTGGTCGATTGCAACATCCGGCATCACGGGCATTCCGAGCAGTGAAATCTCGGCAGCGGCGTCTGAACTAGCAGGCTGGCCGGGCATGTCGGCGCTGCGCCGCAATTCGGAGCGCGCTTTGTTTCGGGAAAATGCGCCCGCTGCGACAGTGATTGCCACGTTTAACAACACGCGACCGCAGACAACGGAAGGCATGATCGCGCTTGCCCGCGCCTATGTCAGTATTGGAAGCAACGCCAAGGCGCATCAGCTTCTCGCACCCTGGTGGAGAAGTGAACGCCTTTCCGCAGACGATGAAACACGGGTGCTGAAAGAATTTTCCAACATTCTTACGCGTGATGATCACCAGCACCGCCTGCTGCGCGCGCTCTATAATGATCGCATGCAATCGGCAAAGCTTCTGGCTGGCCCTGCACAGGCGCAGTCGCTTTATAATGCCTATGCAGCACTGGCACAGAAATCACCCAACACCGCGCAAGCGATTGCTGCTGTGGATCGCTCCTGGCACGCCAATCCTGCCTATATGTTTCTGCAAATCCGCTTTTTGCGCCGTGCCGATCGTTTTGATGAAGCAACCAACTTGATGCTGAAAGCACCAAAGAATGCATCGTCGCTGCTTGATCCTGATGCGTGGTGGGTAGAGCGCCGTATCCTGTCGCGCGAGCTTCTCGACATTAACAAGCCGCAGCTTGCCTACAAGCTTGCCGCAGCCCATGCCGCAGAATCACCCACGATGGCCGCAGAGGCAGAATTCCATGCGGGTTGGTATGCTTTGCGCGCGCTCAACCAACCCAAACTTGCTGCCCCGCATTTTGCCAGGATCGCCGAAATTTCATCCCGTCCGATTTCCGCCTCCCGCGCCTATTACTGGCTGGGACGTGCGGCAGAAGCAGGTGCCGGCGGCGATGCAGTGCATTATTATCGGCGTTCTGCACATTTTGGTACAACCTTTTATGGACAGCTTTCAGCAGCCAAGCTTCGCGAAAAAGCGCCCGAACTGGCCTATCCTCGGCCAAGCGATGCAGATCGCGTGCGTTTCTCTGGCCGCCCTGCCGTGCAGGCGATCAAGCGCCTTGAGCAGATCGGCTATGGCAATCGCGCCAACGCTCTTTACATGCAGCTTTCACAAGAACTCAACAGCGTTGGAGAGCTGGCGCTGCTCGCGGTAATGGCGGAGCACAACAAGAACCATTATCTCGCGCTGCGGGTGGGCAAGACTGCGGCTTTCCGTGGGCTGGATGTCGGTGCATTGTCACATCCGATTGGTGCCATTCCGGCAAATGCTAATATCAGCGGCTCCGGCAAAGCGCTGGCCTACGCGATTGCACGCCAGGAAAGCGAGTTTAATGTCGGGGCTGTTTCCAAGGCCGGTGCACGTGGGCTGCTGCAATTGATGCCAGCCACCGCAAAAAGCATCGCGACCCGCAATGGAATGGCCTATTCCGACCAGAGACTGACCAATGACGCGGCCTATAATGCAACGCTGGGCGCGCATTTCCTCGGCGAACAGCTCGACCGTTTTAACGGTTCTTATGTGCTGACTTTTGCCGGATATAATGCCGGTCCAAGACGGGCAATCGAATGGATGGACCGATATGGCGATCCACGCGGCAAGCCCATCGAAGACGTTGTCGACTGGATTGAGCGCATCCCATTTTCCGAAACACGCAACTATGTACAGCGGGTGATGGAAAACTACGAGGTTTATAAAGCCCGCCTTACAGGTAGCGCGGATATTCGCACTGACCTTATCTATGGCCGACGCTAGAGTATTTCCTGTTTTGATTGAATTATTGGAAATGCTCTATCTCTTTGTTTTCACGCGCATCCTGTGCCGAAAACCGGTTCCCACTTTTCGGGATGTGCTCTAGGCTTGCGTTTTCTTGGCGCGGGCGGGAGCTTTGGATTTGACGCCGGATTTCTTAGGCTTTGCCCGTTTTTTGGCGGCACTGCGCTGATTCGATTGCAAGAGTTTGGCTGCCTGCCCAATCCAGTTCTCGCGCGTCACACGACCGGCAAAACCGATGTGACGCTCAATCCATGCGGCTTGATCCAAGTTCCATTGAGCGATTTGCGCGTAATGGAAAACGCCAAGCTTCTGCAGCATCGTTTCCACTGATTTTCCGATGCCATGGATCGCCGTCAAATCATCAGGAACTGCTTTCAACGGCGCATCCAGCAATTCCGGGCGATGAGGATCTGCGACTTCTACAATTTCATCTTCTATCGTGATCTCTTCTGCCTGCGCGGCCTCCGCTTCCGGGCCTTTTGAACCCACCGTTTGAACGGTCTCGTCTACGGGTTCAGCCGCAGCTTCAACCTGATCTTTCACAGGCTCTTCCACTGTGACTGCCTTGGGCGTTGCAACAGGCTCAGGTTTTTCACTCAACGCTGGCTTTGAAAGAGCCGCCGCAATGATCGTGTCTTCCTGGCTTGTATCCACGGTCTTTCGGCCTTTGGCAAAGCGTCCGAGAATGCAGCCAATTATAAAAGCAACGGCAATCAAAATCGCCAGTTGGATGATTAACATCGGCATGTAGGTTCCCTCATACTCAACGCTTTTGCGCACAACCAAAATGGCCACAGCAGCAAATCAAAAAACCCCGCACAGATATTCAGTTCCAGAATTACGCAGACCTATATCAATTGCCAGCAGTAAGCCAACCGACAGCGACACCGATTGCACATGAAATCAGGAGCACTGGCCAAAACATCTCAGCAAGATAAAGCATATGGAGTCCGCCTAACATTCATTTCGAAACGCCCGCCACTTTATACAGAAAGGCACTCGGAGGTCCGGTGTCAATCATGTACGGCGAAGAAACAGGGGATCATAGCGAATAAAGTTTTCTGGAATCAGGGTCTTGCAATATTTGAACCGGCAAGCTCCAATCCAAGGGCCAGCGGCGCATTCAACAAAGCAATCAAAGCATCATAATCCTGATTGCTCAGAGCTATCCCCTTGAGCGATAGTTTCGTATCGGAAATTTCGATTTCCGCATTTGAGAGTTTTCTGGCGAGATCAACAGCGAAGAGAACACGGTCTTCGAATTCCGGCTGAGCGCCCCGCGCCAGCGCCATCTCGTCATCGACCAATCCGTTCTGCACAGCCGACTCGGCAGCAACCATGATCGCATCACGCATGGAATTGTCGGGAATATAGCCGGATAGAACGATTCCCTCCCCGCTTTTGGTCAGTTTGAAAATGTATGGGCTGGCTGCCTCAAGCACGGTTGTCAAATCTGAAATGTCACCAACGCCCGGCACACTGCGCAAGGCGAGGATAGCCGCCCTTTGGGTTTCGGGATCCGGTGCCACACCTTTAAGCACAAGGTTACGGCCATCGACATCAAAACCGCTCCAGCTATAGGAGGACAATGCTTGCGCCGAACGTGCCGAAATATCGGCTTCAATGCGATCCGTACCGAACCATAGCGCCAATGCGGTCAGGGCCGCGGTCCACGTCACGCCTGGCCAGAACCATTTTAACATGAGCCAGTATCTCCGCTGAAACTGTGTCTTGTCTTTAATAACAGAGAAACCCCCAGGCCTGAAAAAGCAAGAGCTACCGGGATTTAAGAGACAGACATAACAAAAAACCCGGCAGCTGAGCTGCCGGGTTTCCTGTAACCAATCCGTTAGGATTAGAACGAACGCTGGAAGCGAACCATACCCTGCCAAGCGTCCTGGCCCTTAAGGACAGAAAGCTTGTCGTCCCACTTGGTGTAGGAAACTTCAGGAGTGATGGTGAAGCCTGGAACCAGTTCGTAAGCAACGTTTGCAGTTGCTGCGAAGGTCTTCGCATCTTCGTAAGCGAGCTGAAGGTTGAAGGTAGCCTTGTCGGTTGCCTTGAACTTCGCGCCACCCCAAACAGCCCAATCGCCACCCCAGGTGCCGTAGAAGCTGTCGATTGCACGGATACCACGGAACTGACCGTTAGCATCTGTGAAACCGTAGTAGGTGTCGTTATTGGACTTATAGCCACCCATTACCCATACGGAGAACTGGTCAGTTACGTTTACGTCGAGGCGAACTTTACCAGCCCATTCTTCGTTACGTGCGTCGTAAGCTGCAACACCAGTGATCGAACCCCAGCCCTGAGCATACTTCAGGCCACCAACAACATGTGGTGTGTAGTCATCAATGATACCATTGTAGTCTACGTCGCCGTTGCTGCCCTGTTCAAGAGCGATGATAGCCGAGAAGCCATTGCCGCCAGTGAAGGTGTAGCTGATTGCGTTGGTGCGATAGCCACCAGCAAGGATCACGTCGTCGTTGATGACGTCGCCGAGGTAACCAGGGAAGGTTACGAATGCGGATTCATCAAGACCAACGCGCAGACCGCCGAGCTGGATATAGCCATAACGCAGAGTACCGGTCGAACCTGAATCTGCACCGTTCTGGTACTGGAAGCGAACTTCCGAATAGGTCTTCAGAGTACCGAGTTCGGTTTCCGAAGCGGTCGACAGACGCAGCGAGAAGCGTGTCAAGAAGTCGTAAGTGTCACGATCTTTTTTACCCGATTGAGCGAAAACAGTGCTGCCGTCCGGGTTACGGGTAAGACCACCGCCACGGTAGTAAACGTCGTCGCCGCCCTTAACGTCAGCGCGGACATAACCGTGGATGCGCAGGCAGGTTTCGGTGCCTGGGATGTAGAAGTAGCCAGCGCCGTATGCATCGCAAACGCGGACATATTCAACTGCTTCTGGCTCTGGAGCGACGATAGCGTCTGCTGCCTGAGCGCCGGAAGCTGCAACGAGAGCTGCAGCGGAGCCGAGGAGAAGGCTCTTAATGTTCATTTCTGACCTCCAGTCAAAGTTAAAAATGGGTCTGGGCATTCTGATTTGGCTGAAGGACAACCTGTCCCCATCCCCTGATGAAAAAGTCGCCCCGAAGCGCTCCTTCTTCTGGATGTGAAGATACTCGTCATCGTTTTCTATTCAACATCGAATATTGCCAACCAGTCCTCAGAGGCACTCTATGACAGCTCGTTGTTGCAGAAATGACACGAAATTGCCCGACTTTAATTCGGAAATTAAGGTTTTATTAGTGTTTATGAACAGCGGTTAATCTGTCTTAACGTTTGAAAACATGGATTTTTTAGCAATTCCGCAAAATCGAAACAGCGAATCCCAGCATAAATATCGAAATCTGTCGCAAATCAGCTCTCAGCATCGAATCCGCCACAATCTGAATTCCACCCGCGCGAATCCCTCATGCTGAATCCACGCAATACGGGCATTGAAATGATGGATGAATGTCCGGAAATTCGTACTTATGAACACGTCTGCATATATTAAAGTGTAAATTTTACTGTGAAATTTGCCATTCACCTATCAAATCGCTTGAAATGATGAAGCGTACCGGCTATCTCGCCCTTACCGGAGAGGTGGCCGAGTGGTCGAAGGCGCTCCCCTGCTAAGGGAGTAGACCCGGAAGGGTCTCGTGGGTTCGAATCCCATCCTCTCCGCCATCAACACAGAGGTTGTGTTCCCATTCAGAACAAATAATTCAGCTTTCAAGCTGAGAGCGGTTGCTTTTTACCAGCCTCTATAACTTTCTGTCTTTTCATATCTTCGCAGTAGAAAATTTGTAAGTTATTGATTTAATGACATTTATTGAGTTCCTGTCGATTCTTGACTGGAGGTCAGAAATGAACATTAAGAGCCTTCTCCTCGGCTCCGCTGCAGCTCTCGTTGCAGCTTCCGGCGCTCAGGCAGCAGACGCTATCGTCGCTCCAGAGCCAGAAGCAGTTGAATATGTCCGCGTTTGCGATGCATACGGCGCTGGCTACTTCTACATCCCAGGCACCGAAACCTGCCTGCGCATCCACGGTTATGTCCGCTATGATGCAGCCGCTGGCCGTGACGCGTATGATGGGTACGACTCAAAGACCTGGAACAAGAACACGCGCTTCACGCTGCGCACCTCAACCGCTTCTGAAACCGAACTCGGTACCCTGAAGACCTACACAGAAAACCGTTTCAACTTCACGAACGGCTATCAGGGTGACCACACACTGAACTTCGCTTACATTCAGCTCGGTGGCCTTCGTCTTGGTCTTGATGAATCGGCATTCCACACCTTCACGGGTTATCTCGGCGACATCATCAACGATGACGTTGTTGCAGCAGGCGTATATCGCACAAATCTGATCAGCTACACCTTCTCCGGTGGCAATGGTTTCTCAGCAATCCTGTCGCTTGAACAAGGCGGCAGCAGCTATATTGACAATGACGATTTCGATAATGACGGCGACTTTCTGGAATCCAATGTTATCGACGACTACATGCCGCATGTTGTGAGTGGTCTGAAGTATGCTCAGGGCTGGGGTTCGATCGCCGGTGTTGCTGCTTACGATTCGCTGCTAGAAGAATGGGCTGGCAAGGTTCGTGTCGATGTGAACATCACAGACCAGTTCTCGATCTGGGCGCAGGGCGGTTATTCCTCTTACGAGGATGCAATCGGCATGTACGGAAACTGGGGTGGTAATTGGGCTGTCTGGGGCGGTGCGAAGTTCAACGCAACCGAAAAAGCAACTTTCAACATACAGGCCGCTTACGAAGACTGGGGCAAAACCGCAATCGCTGCGAACGTTGCATATGAGCTCGTTCCAGGCTTCACCATCACTCCAGAAGTCAATTACACCCGTTGGGATAGCGATCACCCTGCCCTCGTGGACGGACGCGCCTATAATAAGGATGCTTTCGGCGGCATTATCCGCTTCCAGCGTTCTTTCTAAAAGTCACCTGATATGAAGAACTGACGCCAACCACTCGAAGTTGGCGTCAGCTACCAAGCAAGCGCTCTTAGGTGCTTGAACCTATGTTCTTTCGAAATGGGGATTTCGATAGAACAAAATGAAGAGTTACGGGAACGAATAAAAAGGGGGCAATGGGGTCTTTAGAGGATCGTAATATGTCTCCAACTAATGTTAGCTTGCTTATCTTGTGCTTTACTTGTTATTTCTCTAAGTGTGTTCTCCATAATAATATGGGGGACCTACTATGATCATCGTTGGGGGCACGACGATTGATAGTGGCGATACATATTCGCCAGTTGTCGATTATAATCTGGAATATACATCTGTCAGAAATCAGAAACACAGAATTGTCGAGCAATTCTCACTGGCTGAACTGACAGGAAAATATATTAACATTCTCTGGGATGACGGATCGCACAAGTATAATGTTAAATCGTTTCTCGGTGAGATAGACGAGATTTTGAAAGGCACCCGCTTTTCGGGTTTCGATCAGGAAATGCTCGACTTTGTCATTGGTTCGCTTCGTGAGCGCGGTAACAGCAATGCAACCATCAATAGAAAGATGGCTGCTTTGAGCAAGCTGCTGCGAAAGGCGAACAAGATGGGGGATATTTACAGTCTGCCGGAATTTGTCCGACAAAAAGAGCGCGTGGGACGGATTCGATTTCTCGAATATGAGGAAGAAAAGCGACTATTCGCTGCCATCAAATATCGATGTGAAGAAAGTTACAGATTAGCCGTTTTTCTTGTCGATACTGGCTGTCGCCTCGGAGAAGCCATAGGGCTGACCTGGAATGACCTGCAGGATCAGCGTGTTACCTTCTGGCTGACAAAATCCAACAGAAGCCGCACAGTTCCTTTGACCCGCCGTGCACGCAAAGCGACTACGATTGAACGACAGCGCCTTAAAGGGCCTTTCTCGATGCTCAATCAGGTTCGTTTCCGCCAGGTATGGAACGATGCCAAAATTGAAGTTGGCCTTGGGGCGGATGATCAGGTCGTTCCGCATATTTTGCGCCATACCTGCGCATCGCGTCTCGTGCGCGGAGGGATCGATATTCGACGTGTTCAAATGTGGCTGGGGCATCAAACTTTGCAGATGACAATGCGTTACGCCCATCTCGCAACCCATGATCTCGATTCGTGTGTGAAGGTTCTGGAGATTCAGTAGAGCGTTTCCAGCAAAAGCGCGAAGCGGTTCTGCGTGGGATAATGCGTAAAAACAAACAGGGAGAGCATTTCCAACCCTTCAGTCAAAACAGGAAATGCTCTCACTCAGGGCTGTCGGGATACAAGCACTGGCGCCGATTTTGTCAGATATTTCTACCATCTAAGCGCGGTTTGATCTGATTAAATCAGATCTGTGCTCTGCCCAATTTCATTTTAGAGCGCATCCCGAAAAGTGTGAAACGGCTTTCGGGAAAGATGCGCGTTAAAACAAATGCTTAGAGCGGTGATTTGATTGGATCAGATCGGCGCTCCAAGCATAATCTTATCGATCCTCATCTCACTGCGGTGTGGTTCACGCACGAAACGGGGTAAGTACAACGCGTATCCTATCCGAAAACCGCCGCCCCCTTGTTGATATCCACTCATTGGCCTTAGAAACGGCGTCAGACTCTATCTGGTTATCATCACAGCTTGATCGATAGGCTCACGCCTATTCATTGAATGAAAATGACACCTATAACGACCAGCTATGCAAGGAAAGACACGAAGAACGGGACCTTTCCCCATCTCAACGGCTTGACGCAGCAGATCGCCTGTTCATTTTGGTGCCCGAAGGAGGTGGCCCAGCCGCCAGGCTACTGTGTCAAAAAGGCTCGACCCCGTTGCGTTGCGATATTCTTTAAGCGCTTTGATCGCAGTGTCAGCGATATGACGCGCTTTTTTTCGAAGAGCAAAACAGCGATCATATGCGGTGCATATTCGTTGCTCTGGCAGAGCCGATAAGCCGAAGACAAAATATTGCAATAATTCGGCTGTGCTTCCGTCTGCAACTGGCAGAAACTGATCCAAGTTGATATGGCTAGGGAAAAGTCGTTATTCGTGAGTTTGTGAACACAGGTTTCCATCTTCTGTCGTTCTTAGCCTTACAAAGAAATCAATCGGAAGCAAAATGGCATCGCCTCGACTTACGCCGCTTGTTGAAAGCCTCCCCTCCACCGTTCCTTTCACCGGGCCTGAAACGCTGGAATTACAGCGCGGAAAGCCTTTCACAGCGCGCATCGGTGCAAATGAAAGCAGCTTTGGCCCCGCTCCATCCGTCATTCAGGCCATGCAGGAAGAAGCCTCAGAGGTCTGGAAGTATGGCGATCCGGAAAACTATGCGCTTCGTCAGGCAATTGCCGCTCATCACCGGGTAAAGCCTGAAAACATCATGCCGGGTGCAGGTGTCGATGCGCTGCTGGGGCTTGTTGTCAGGCTATATGTTCAACAAGGTGATAAAGTCATCAATTCACTCGGTGGTTATCCTACCTTTAATTATCATGTAGCGGGCTTTGGCGGAAATCTGCTGACTGTCCCTTACAATGCTGACAAACCTGACCTCGACGCTCTTATTGATAAAGCGCATCAGGAAAAGCCGGCGCTGCTTTATATTTCCAATCCGGACAATCCGATGGGGACATGGCATGACGGGGCGGATATTCAGGCATTTATCGAGCGCATCCCAGAAACAACAATGCTAATTCTCGATGAAGCTTACTGCGAAACCGGACCAGCCTCAGCATTCCCGGCCTTTGAGACCGACCGCACAAACATCCTGCGCATGCGCACTTTTTCCAAGGCTTACGGACTTGCAGGGATTCGCGTCGGCTATGCTGTAGGCTGTGCAGATGCGATCAAGTCATTTGACAAAATCCGCGACCATTTTGCGGTCAGCCGGATTGCACAGGCGGCTGCAATTGCTGCATTGAAAGATCAGGATTATCTGCACGCGGTCGTAGGGAAGATTCATGCGGGCCGGGATCGAGTAGCGAAAATCGCAGAACAGCAGGGGCTAAAACCTATTCCTTCAGCCACGAATTTCGTCACCATTGATTGCGGACATGACGGAGCTTTTGCGACCGCTGTTCTCAATGGTCTGATTGAACGGGACATTTTTGTCCGCAAACCCGGCGCGCCTGTCCTTGATCGCTGCATTCGCGTGACTGTTGGGGTGAATGAACAACTGGATATGTTTGAAGCAGCATTGCCCGCAGCACTTGCAAGTGCCCGAAACGCTTTAAACAAAGCCTGAGAGCGGAGTAACGATATGTCGATCCAAAACAGCAGCCAACCCCGCAATATTCTGTTTGGCACACTTGCAGGCCTTTGTGGTGCTCTGGCCATAGCGGCCTATGCCGGTGCAGCACATGGCGGGGAGAATCATCTAAGTGCCATCGCTCCGATATTGCTCGGCCACGCCCCTGCCCTGCTGGTTTTGTCACTGATTATTCCAAACAGCCGTGTCGCAAATATTGGCGCGGCATTGCTGGTGGCGGGGCTGGTGCTGTTCTGTGGCGATCTGTTTATGCGGGATATTATCGGGAACAGGCTATTTCCGATGGCGGCCCCTACCGGCGGGAGCCTCATGATTCTGGGCTGGCTCGTGGTGGGAGTGAGCGGCTGGTTTAAAAGAGGCTGAGCAACAGCCACCCGAATAAAAAAGGGCCTTGCCGATCAGCAAGGCCCCTTCCATCTAAAACGGTGCAAGTTCAAACCGACTTAAAGCCGTTTAAGATAAAGTATCCCCAGCAAAAGTGCGAAAAACCTTTGCGTTGAATAATGCGTAGAGCAAAAACAGGGCTGTCCCCGCCGTTTGTAACGTGCGGGAACAGCTCTGAACTTACGAATTGCCCTTCAGGCGTGCATTGCAAAGGCTGTAGTAGCCGCCGCCCTTCTGGACCCACTTAAGTCCGCCAAGCGCATTTGCATCCTTGGCCGCATGATACTGCTCAAGGCAAGTATGCATGCGCGCCTTGCCCGGAGATTCATTTGAGAACTTGGCAGAAACAGCTGTCGGGAATTTCACACCACGCGGTGCAGCAACAGTTGGCGCAGGAGGCTCTGAATTGCCATCGGTGGTCAGCGCAACCGGATCCGCACCCGGTCCACATTCCGACTTACGGAAATCGTTCCACTTGACACCGCCATCGGTACCGGCATCTTTTGCTGCCTGATATTTTGTGCTGCACTGCTTCATGCTAAGGCCTTTGCCAGCATCATCTGCAGCAGGAGCGGCTGCATTTTTGGCAGGGGCTGCGGCCTTATTCGCCGGAACAACCGGAGCAGCGGGCGCTGCGGCTGCATCGTCACCACACTGCGATTTACGGAAATCATTCCATTTTACACCGCCAAGCGTTCCAGCATCTTTGGCAGCCTGATACTTCGCGCTACACTCTTTCATGGTCAGTGCGCTTGCCGGGGATGAGAAAACGAAGGCAGATGCGCCCAAAATCATTGCGGTGCCGGCCATGGCTGTGAAGGTACGAATAGACATCGCGTCGCTCCCTGTCGGATACGGACTATTGAATTCGTTGTATACGGATCGCTTCTCACGATATTTCAAAACAGCGAATGTGTTTGATCGACCGCAATAGCTTTTATATTTCTTACTCTACTAAGCTTGATATGATACAAGGTATATGTCAATCAATTGCTTAATATTAACATTATCTACAACACAAAATTTCTGACTGTCATTTTTTATGTGTTACTTAGCTTAGATACGCAAAGTAAATATATCGAAATTACATGCCCTTGTCTCGTTTTTATTGAAACAGAGTTAAAATCCGAATATTGCCGTCAGTGAGAGGTCATCCACTCACGCGCGCCACGAAGGGCTGCGGCCAATTCGCTTTTGCTCATGGTTGCGGCAACCTGATTGCGCATACGTTCAGCTTTCTGGTTGCCGCGAATGGCTGCGATGTTGAGCCATTTATGCGCTTCAACCACATCGATTTCACAGTCGCGACCAATAGCATATTTCAAACCCATCTCCAGCAGGATGCGATCCTGTGAAGTTGTCGTGTGGTGCTGTGTAACGCTCTGAAACTGTGTCATTTTCTTTGTCCCTGTTAAATCCCGAGAACCGTCCGCTCTTTGTTTCCGTGGCTGACTTTAGCCGCCGCAGATTGTCGGATCTGTCGTTCCGTTCATGGTCTTCAAGATAAGCCACAGGATTAAAATGCGCGTTAAAACAGATGCTTAACAACGCGACAACGAAATACAAACAAGGGGTAAACTTCGGAATTTGTTAAACATCCAAAGGCCGACAATTGCTGTGCTTTTCTAAAATAACGCAATTTTGCGGCAGCGGACCTTTAAACCAGATGATAACCATGACGCAGATTGATCATGTCAGAAACATTGCTGCCGTGCGCAAATTATCCCTCTTCCACTTCGACGAAAACTCCATTACGTTTACGTTTGCGTAAGTTTTCCGCAAGGCTGATTGCCTTGCCGCATTTTGGGAGGAATGCATGATCCGTAAACTGTTTTTGGGAATAACGGCAACTGTTGCATTGAGCGCGACGCTTGCAGCACCTGCCTTTGCCAATGAGGCAATTGTCGGCACATGGAAACGTCCGAATGGCACGATCATCAGCTATGCCGCCTGCGGTGGCGGCAAATATTGCGGCACCGTACAGACCGGCGAATATAAGGGCAAGTCGATCGGCACCATGTCGGGCAAGGACGGCAGCTATAAGGGTGAAGTCAACAAGCTCGACGAAGGCAAGACCTATACGGGCAAGGCAAGCGTCAAGGGCAACACGCTATCGCTTTCGGGCTGCGTTATGGGCGGCTTGATCTGCAAAAGTGAAAGCCTCACAAGGCAATAGACCTATATATAAAAGGCGGCTTCACAGCCGCCTTTTATAATTATCGCGCTTTCTGACCAAAGAGCACTTTCTGCTCTTCTTCCTTGTTTGCCGAGGCCAATGCGCGTTCGCGCTCTTCCTTACCAACCACAAGACCACGCTGTACGGCAGGTCGCGCATTCATGGTTTCATGCCAGCGCTTGAGGTTGGGAAAATCCTCGAGCTTCTGGTCAAAATTTTTGTAAGCATTGATCCAACCGATACTCGCCATATCAGCGATGGAATATTCGCCTGCGATATAATCTTTGCCTTCAAGCTGGCGATCGAGCACGCCATAAAGACGGTTGACTTCATTGGTATAGCGGTCGATGCCGTACTGCACCTTTTCCGGCGCATAAACGCGGAAGTGCCCTGCCTGCCCCGACATAGGACCAAGTCCGCCCATCTGCCACATCAGCCATTCATCAACGGCAACGCGCTTGCGTTCGTCTGCTGGATAGAACTTGCCGAACTTCCTGCCGAGATATTGCAGGATCGCACCGGATTCAAACACCGAGATCGGCTCGCCGCCCGGACCTTCCGGATCGATAATCGCAGGCATACGGTTGTTCGGTGCGATTTTGAGGAAGTCCGGCTGGAACTGATCCCCCTTGCCGATATTCACATATTTGACTTCATAGGGAACGCCTAATTCCTCCAGCATGATGCTGATCTTAAAGCCATTTGGGGTGGGCCAATAGTAAAGCTCAATGGGTTTTATCTGCTCAGCCATAGGTATTTGTCTCCCGCTTTCTTGGCTTTGTGCGTATTTCCGATGCGAGTTAACATAAGATTCGTGCAGCTTGGCACAAGTGCGAAGCGATCAAGTTAATGAAACATCAATATTTTTGAACGCCGGATGAATGCAGCTCTCAGGAGCAGTTCAGATGGCAGCTTTAAACTCAACCGCATAGATCAAACGATTTTGAAGCCGGGGGAAATATGCTGTTATGGCGTGTCACAATAGTCTGTTTGATGATTGCAGGTTTTGCAATCATTGCAGGTCTCTTTGTTGATCGAAAATATGATGTCTATCGTGACAACCCGGTTGTCAGCCCGATGACCGTGATGCATCTCAAACCTGCGCGCGAAGAGACAAGGCTATGATTTCACGTTGCCGTCTCTCCGCACTGATTGCATTGCGCGTTTTACTGTTCACAGCGGCTTTTACCGGACCTGCTGCTACATTTGCCTATACGCAAATCGGCCAGAAAGCACAGATGAGTGCCGCCGGACTCGTTCTTTACGTGAGTCTGCAACAAAGCTCATAAAGTGAGACATGCGCGTGTCAAAGACTTTGTTATACTAGGCTATGACACAGCGAATCGATCATCCATTTCTCAACGAAATTAAAACGCCGCCCTTTATGGAGCCGCAAGTTTTTACCGATGCTGGCGCGGCTGTTGCCGCGCTGCGCAAACTTTATGATCGCAACACCGCATTTCTCCGCAAGGCTTTTGAGCAATTGGCAAAGGGAGAGGTCCGCCCGCAGCGATATAGGGCTTTTTATCCCGAAATTTGCCTGTCTACGTCGAGCTTCGCCCACGTCGATACACGGCTTGCTTATGGCCACGTGACCATGCCCGGCGATTATGCAGCAACAATTACACGACCTGATCTGTTTGATCATTACCTCAACGAACAAATCCGCCTGCTGATGCGCAATCACGGTGTTGCCGTCACCGTTCGGGAATCGGCAACCCCCATTCCGATCCATTTTGCCTTCATGGAAGGCACCTATGTCGAGGCATCGGTTGCCAATGCCTTCACGCACCCAATGCGCGATCTGTTTGACGTGCCGGATTTGGCTGCCACTGACGACAAAATCGTCAATGCGGACTTTGATCCAATACCCGGCGAGCCAATGCCGCTCGCTCCTTTCACCGCACAGCGCGTTGACTATTCGCTGCACCGGCTTGCCCATTACACCGCAACCAGCCCGAAACATTTCCAAAATTTCGTGCTGTTCACCAACTACCAGTTCTATATGGACGAGTTTTGCGACTATGCACGCAAGCTTATGGCAGAAGGTGGCGGCGGTTACGACAGTTTCGTCGAGCCGGGTAACGCGATAACGCGCGCCGGAGAATCTGCGCCGAGTATCGGCAACGCATTACAGCGTATGCCGCAGATGCCAGCCTACCATCTGCAACGGGCTGATCATTCCGGTATCACCATGGTCAATATCGGTGTTGGCCCATCCAACGCAAAGACGATTACAGACCATATTGCGGTGTTGCGCCCGCACGCCTGGCTGATGTTGGGACATTGCGCTGGGCTGCGCAACAGTCAAGAGCTTGGCGATTATGTGCTTGCGCATGCCTATATGCGTGAAGACCACGTTCTTGATGACGATCTTCCTGTGTGGGTCCCTCTGCCAGCTCTTGCAGAAATTCAGGTTGCCCTGGAAGAAGCCGTTGAGGAAGTCACCGGCCTTGAAGGCTATGATTTAAAGCGCATCATGCGCACCGGCACTGTTGCCACAATCGATAATCGAAACTGGGAATTGCGCGACCAGCGCGGCCCGGTTCAGCGTCTTTCGCAGGCACGGGCCGTTGCACTTGATATGGAGTCAGCCACAATTGCAGCCAATGGTTTCCGCTTCCGCGTTCCCTATGGCACGCTTTTGTGCGTTTCCGACAAGCCGCTGCATGGCGAATTGAAGCTGCCGGGCATGGCAACGGACTTTTACAAACGACAGGTCGCGCAGCATTTGCAGATTGGTATTCGCGCCATGGAAAAGATTGCCGCCATGCCAGACGAAAGGCTGCATTCACGCAAACTCAGGAGCTTCTACGAGACGGCGTTTCAATAATGATAAGGGTGCTGCGGGTTTACTTGCGGCACCATCATCACGCCGCAATCAAACGCTAAGCGCCTGTCATGTCAAAACGCCGTGAAAGCCTTTCATTTTTCCTGCTGATCACCGCCGTTCTGGTGTCAGTTCCGCTTGTGCTCGGATTTCTCGGCGCAGCGCATCCGATGTTTGATTCACTTGCGCATTTCCGGCCACATCTTGCAATTCTGATGGGGCTCTTTGCGCTGCCGCTTCTGTTCACAACGATGCGGCGAGAGGGAGCAATGATCCTGCTGTTTGCAATCCTTGCTTTCAGCACAACAGTGAGCGCGGCACGCAATCTGCTTGAAGGATCATCCGCAGCCCAGGCCACGACACCAGCATCTGCTGCGCGTTATAGTCTGGTGCAGATCAATCTACGCTATAATAATCCTGAACCAAAACGCGTCTTGCAAATGATTGCGCAGGAAAAACCTGATGTGATCACCTATCAGGAAGCCGGTTCCGATTGGGCGATGTGGATCGATATTCTCAAAGGCACATATCCTTATCATTTTGAATGCCACATCGATGGCGGCAAGATGGGCGTGGGTATTTTGTCCCGCCGCCCATTCAGTGAAGGCAGCAAACAACTCTGCCTTGGCGATAACCGCCTTGCTATGACAGCGATCGATTTCAGTGGCACAAGCGTCAACGTTGCGGCTTATCACGCCGCCCTTCCATGGCCATTTAATCAGGCCACGACCATTGATGCATTGGCGCCGGAATTGCAAAAATTCAACGGCCCGTCGATTATTGCGGGTGACTTCAACGCAACGCCGTGGAGCAATGCAGTCCATCGTATTGAAAAGGCTTCGGCCACGAGGGCGTTGACGGGAATCGGCGGCACATGGATGCCGCAAAGTCTTTCCGTGGTACTTGCACCTTATATCGGTTTGCCCATTGATCAGGTTCTCGTAAGCGACGAAATCCAAGAACCTGTTGCCATTTCACGCGACAACGTAGGGTCGGATCATCTGCCCGTCAGGCTTGATTTTTCAGTTCCTTTGCCTGTCCGGCCCGATACTGATGAGCCGGAAACGCAATCCGTTATGCTTCAATAAAAAAGGCGGTTTGAAACCGCCTTTTCCATTTACATGTTTTCCTAAACTGGTCCTTCGCCGACATTTTTCAACGGCGGTCGAGACGGACACAGTTCCCGTAAACATTACATGTTTACATAAACCGGTCCTTCGCCGACATTTTTCAACGGCGGACGAAACGGACACAGTTCCCGTAAACATTACATGTTTACATAAACCGGTCCTTCGCCGACATTTTTCAACGGCGGTCGAGACGGACACAGTTCCTGTAAACATTACATGTTTACATAAACTGGTCCTTCGCCGCCTTGTGGCGGAACCCAGTTGATGTTCTGGTTCGGGTCCTTGATGTCGCACGTTTTGCAATGCACGCAGTTCTGCGCATTGATTACAAAGCGAACGTCTTTGGCCTGTGGGTCAGTTGCAGAATTGCCGTCAGCATCCACCCATTCATAAACGCCCGCCGGGCAATAGCGTGTCGATGGACCAGCAAAAACATCATGTTCTGACGTCTGCTGCAATTTCATATCAGCGACTTGTAAGTGCACTGGCTCGTTTTCGTCGTGATTGGTGTTCGACAGAAACACTGACGACAGACGATCAAAAGTCAGAACGCCATCCGGCTTCGGATAGTCAATCTTCTTATGCTTTGCTGCAGGTTCCAATGCCTGCGCATCGGTCTTGCCATGCTTCAGTGTGCCGAAGAACGAAAAGCCAAACAGCTGATTGGTCCACATATCAAGACCACCAAGAGTAACACCCACAACTGTTCCAAGCTTCGACCACAGCGGCTTCACGTTACGAACGCGCTTCAAATCCTTGCCGATGGCACTGTTGCGCCAGCTGTTTTCGATTTCAATCGGCTCATCATTGGCACGGCCAGCCGCCAAGGCTTCTGCAATTTTATTGGCGGCAAGAATGCCAGACAGAACCGCGTTGTGGCTGCCTTTAATGCGTGGAACATTGACAAACCCTGCCGAACAACCGATCAGCGCGCCGCCAGGGAAAGACAGTTTTGGCACCGATTGGTATCCGCCTTCGGTGATCGCGCGCGCGCCATAAGACAGGCGCTTGCCACCTTCAAAAGTAGCGCGGATTGCCGGATGCGTCTTGAAGCGCTGAAATTCTTCAAACGGCGACAAATATGGGTTTTTATAGTTGAGATGCAGCACAAAACCAACCGCAACCATATTGTCTTCAAGGTGATACAGAAACGCGCCACCGCCGGTTTTCATGTCCAGCGGCCAGCCGAATGAATGCTGCACCAAGCCAGGCTTATGCTGGGATGGATCGACTTGCCAAAGCTCTTTGAGGCCAATACCAAATTTGGCTGGCTCGCGCCCCTCATCAAGCTTGAACTTGGCGATCAGTTCCTTGGCCAGCGAACCGCGCGCACCTTCGCCAATCAGCACATATTTGCCAAGCAATGCCATGCCGCGCGTGTAATTCGGGCCATGTGTGCCATCGCGCTCAATGCCCATGTCGCCCGTTGCCACACCGATCACAGCGCCTTCATCATTATAAAGCACTTCCGTCGCAGCAAAGCCCGGATAGATTTCAACGCCAAGCTCTTCAGCCTTCGTACCAAGCCAGCGGCAGACATTGCCAAGCGATACAATGTAATTGCCATGATTGTTCATCAGCGGCGGCATGATGAAATTTGGCAAGCGCGCAGAGCCAGCAGGACCCAGCAACACAAAATGGTCAGCCGTCACTGGCGTCTTGAAGGGATGCCCCTCTTCCTCTCGCCAGCCCGGAAGAAGCTGATCAATACCGCTTGGATCAACGACTGCGCCTGAGAGAATATGCGCGCCGACTTCCCCGCCCTTTTCAAGAACAACGACTGAAAGCTCAGGATTGATCTGCTTGAACCGGATCGCCGCAGCAAGGCCAGCAGGGCCTGCGCCGACAATCACAACATCAAATTCCATGCTTTCGCGTTCGGGAAGCTCATGGCTCGCGATTGCTGGGCCTTCAGACATTCGTGCCTCCGTCTGGTTTACATTCCCCCTCACTATTTCAGCGCAGGTGATGCATCCAATTGTTTTTTGCTCATGAACCTATCGCGAATGGCGATAAACCATATCTTACTGGTCTTGTTCCCATTGACGTCTTACCCTCTCGCAGAGTTAAAGACTGGCGCATATGCGTCCAATTGTCCAAAATCACTGCAATAACAGCAATGATAATATTTACCTTAACGTAAACGTCAATTGAAAAAAGCGATGAACGGGCTGTGGGCTATTGTGACGCAACACATATTTCTGCGCGCCCAGTCACTCTATGAACCGGAATTATACGCCTTGCTCTTGCATTCACGATCAAAATTCGCCACCTCAATCTGTGAGGTAGAAACATGATCAATGATCGGGAAACGCTGGATATGGAAGGTCTGCTGCGCTTTTATGCGGAAGCGGGCGTTGACATGCCGCTTTCCGATACACCCATTGATCGCTTTGCTGAGCCACAGCGTCAATCAGCGCATTCACCAGCAGCGCCGGAAGGCAGACCATCGTCGCAAGTGGAGCGCCAGCGCGCGCAACAACAGCCCCCACGCCCAGCAGCAACGCCTTCCCCGACCAGCCGCCCCGTGCAGGCTGCCGCCGACGTTCCCGACAATAGCCAGATCGCTCTGGCCCATGAAGTGGCTTCACAAGCCGCAACGCTTGATGAATTGCGTGAAAAGCTTGCAGCATTTGATGGCTGCAATCTCAAATTTACCGCCAAGAATCTATGTTTTGCAGATGGTGATCCGTCTTCAGACATTATGTTTGTTGGTGAGGCTCCAGGACGTGACGAGGATATGGAAGGCTTGCCATTCGTCGGCAAGTCGGGCCAGCTTCTTGATCATATGATCGAGGCCATCGGTTTTAAGCGCGAGAACGTCTATATCGCCAATACGATACCATGGCGCCCGCCGGGAAATCGCACACCGACGCCGCTGGAAGCAGAATTGTGCCGCCCGTTCATCGAACGGCAGATTGAGCTTGCAGCTCCCAAAGTGATTGTTGCGCTTGGTGGCCCCGCAGGCAAAGCTTTGACTGGGGCGACGGAAGGCATTCTGCGTTTGCGTGGCCACTGGAAAATACACCGCACGGCTTCAGGCATTGAAATTCCTGTTATGCCAACCCTGCATCCGTCTTATTTGTTGCGCACGCCTGCACAAAAGCGCTTTGCATGGCGCGATTTTCTTGCCGTAAAAATGAAGCTCGCCGAATTTGGCGATTGATCTTCACTGATTTGAATGGCATCGGCAGAGCCACATGTCACCAACATGCCGTAAACTTCTATTAATCGGCCATATCGACGTGACTGATATTCTTTTTACATAGCTCTTGGTGGAGTTTTTCATGGCTGGCCAGCTTCTGCCCATAGCCGCTTTGCTTACAAGCACATTTCTCATGCTGCTTGCCGGTGGCCTTGCGGGCATTCTTCTGCCGATCCGCGGCGGGCTTGAAGGCTGGTCCACGACAACAATCGGCTGGATGGGCACGACCTATGCGCTTGCTTTCACGATTGGCTGCATCGTTATCCCCCATCTGGTGCGCCGTGTCGGCCATGTCCGCGTCTTCTCCGCGCTGCTGACGCTTTTATCCATCGCGCTGCTGCTCCACTCGCTTATCGTCAATCCCTATGCTTGGATGGTTTTTCGCGGCATTGCGGGGTTTTCGCTGGCCGGTTCCTACATGATCATCGAAAGCTGGTTGAACGAACGCGTGACCAATGAATCACGTGGCCGCGTCTTCTCGATCTATATGATCATCACCATGCTCGGGCTCATGTGCGGGCAGTATATTTTGCCCTTTGGCGATGCCACGACGCAGACCCTCTTCATTATCTGTGCGATCATCTACGCCAGCGCGCTTCTGCCGACCGCTCTTTCCAGCGCACAATCACCAAACCCACTGACACAGGTCACACTCGATCTCAAAGGTCTTTACCGCCGATCTCCTGCGGCAGCAGTTGGTTCACTGATTGCCGGAATCGTTGCTGGCACATGGAGCTTTCTTGCTGCGATTTACGGCGAGATGAACGGGCTTTCGACCTTTAGTATAGCCACAATGCTAGCATGCGCCATGATAGGCGGTGTTATTTTCCAATATCCGCTTGGTCGCGCTTCTGATGTTGTCGATCGCCGTTATGTGATGGTTATCGCCGGTGTTATCGGCTTTGTAATCTCATTGATCATGCTGATCGTGCACCCCACATCACCCTATGCACTTTATACGATGATGTTTCTCTTCGGCTCGGTCATCTATCCAGTCTATAGCCTCAATGTCGCTCATGCGAATGACTATGCTGATGCCAGCGAATTCGTGAAAGTTTCGAGCGGGTTGCTTATCATTTACGGAGCGGGCAGCGTTATTGGTCCTGCGCTATCAGGCCAGCTCATGGATGTTATGGGGGCCTCCGGCTTCTTTGTCACAATGGCCGTTTCCTATGCCGCCTATGGGCTGCATGCCTTCTGGCGTATCCGCCGCTTTGAGCGCCCAGCCGTCAGCGATCAGAAAACTGAGTTCAAGATTTATACACCCGACGGGCAGCCCACGCCTGAAACCATGCAGCTTGATCCAAGATCAGAATAAATCGTCCAGACATGGGTCTCACTGTGCTTGTTGCGGCGTGTTGGTCTTATGCGGCGCAATTGCAAGCTTATGCTCACGATAGATAATATAGCCGCCGGCGCTCATGACAATCGCGCTGCCTAACAGCATTTCCAATGTCGGAATATCGCCGAAAAAGAAGAAGCCAATCGCCAAACCGAGCAGCATCGATGTATATTCAAACGGTGCGATCGTGCTCATGGGGGCATGACGATAGCATTCGGTGAGCAGAATTTGAGCAATGCCACCAGCGATGCCCGCGCCAATCAACATTGCCAGCTGCGGGCCACTTGGCATAACCCAGCCAAAAGGAATGCTCGCCAGCGAAATGACGGTTGCTGAGATTGAAAAATAAATAACAACTGTCGATGTGCGCTCGGTCTGAACCAGACGTCGCACCAGCATCATGGCAAACGCAGCCATGACTGCACCGCCAAGTGCCGCAAGAGCGCCCAACGCCTCATTCCGACCCACATGCCCCTCAGCAAACAACGTCATGCGCGGCCATATGATGATCAGAACACCCAAAAGCCCGACAATGACAGCGCTCCAACGATACATTCTGACGACTTCACGCAGAATGACAGCGCCAAGAATCACAGCAATAAGCGGTGATGCATAATTGATCGCAATTGCTTCGGGCAAAGGCAGTTTGGTCAATGCATAAAAGCTTAAGGTCATCGCAGCGACGCCGACCATTCCACGCCAGAAATGGCTGAAACCGTGCTGCGTATGGAGAATACCGGATATTTGCCCACGCGCTGCGAAATAAACCAGGATTGCCAATACGGCGAAAAAAGACCGAAAGAAAATCAGTTGTCCGAGAGGGATACCATCTGCGGCCTTGAGCAAGGTCGACATGCCGACAAACACTGCAACAGAAGCAACTTTGAGGCTAATCCCCAGCATTGGATTATTTTGAAGCAGATCAGGCTCGACAGTTTGGCTGATCTGAGCATTTGCGGAGGCCGCGTCCGGAAGGGACTTCACAACGCAATTCCTTAAAACAGGGAGGGCAAAGGAGTAAGGTGGGAAATTGTAGTGACTGTGATATCCATAGGCTTGTTCGCAATAAAGCACTAGGCCATGTGGACAATTATATTTTTGGTTCGTGGTATGAACGAGAATATAATTGACCACATGGCCTCGTCAGGCTTTCACGATTGCGTAAAAAATATCCCGTCATTTTGCCTTTCTTGTCGTTTACTCAAAAGCCGGATACGACTCCTGTATCGAAGTGATTACAGAGAAGAGTTTCGCAATGCGCACTGAAACCGGCCAGACATTCCGTCTTGAGGATTACCGCCCGACCCCTTACGCCATTCCGGAAACGAAACTCGATTTCACACTTGAACCGGAAAAGACGATCGTTCGTGCCGAACTCATCATCGAGCGCCGTGCGGGAACAGTCGCGGGCACGCCGCTTGTGCTGGATGGCGATGAACTGAAATTCATCAGCATTCGTCTTGATGGCAAAGTGCTCAGCAATAACAGCTACGCCGTGACACCGGACAAGCTGGAGATCACGGATCTTCCAGACGCCGAACGTTTTTCGCTGGAAATCGTCACCGAAGTGAACCCGACGACAAATCGCCAGCTTTCAGGGCTTTACCGCTCAAGCGACGTCTATTGCACACAGTGCGAGGCAGAAGGGTTCCGGCGCATCACTTACTATTATGATCGTCCAGACGTGCTTTCCGTCTATACAGTCCGCATTGATGCGGAGAAGGAAGCCGCGCCCATATTGCTGGCGAACGGAAACCCTGTCGAACACGGCGCCGTGTCTGGCACAACCGACAGACATTTTGCCATCTGGCACGACCCCCATCCGAAACCGTCCTATTTATTCGCGCTCGTTGCCGGCTCACTTGATGTTGTGAAAGATCATTTCACCACACAATCTGGCCGTCCGGTCGATCTCGCTATTTATGTCGAGCATGGCAAACAGGATCGCGCGCTTTATGCAATGGATGCGCTCAAACGCTCCATGCGCTGGGACGAGGAAAAATTCGGCCGCGAATATGATCTTGATGTGTTCAATGTTGTCGCCGTTTCGGATTTCAATATGGGGGCCATGGAGAACAAGGGCCTTAACGTCTTCAACGATAAATATGTGCTGGCTGATCCCGAAACGGCAACGGATGTGGATTATGCAGGCATCGAAGCGGTCATTGCGCATGAATATTTCCATAACTGGACGGGAAACAGAATCACCTGCCGCGACTGGTTTCAGCTGTGTCTCAAAGAAGGTCTGACCGTTTATCGCGATCACCAGTTTTCAGCCGATGAACGCTCGCGCCCTGTGAAACGCATTGCCGAGGTGAAAATCCTCAAAGCGCAGCAGTTTCCAGAAGATAGCGGCCCCCTTTCGCACCCCGTGCGTCCACGCGAATACAGCGAAATCAACAATTTCTACACCGCGACTGTTTATGAAAAGGGCTCGGAAGTGGTGCGGATGATCCACACTATCATCGGCGCTGAACTATTCCGCAAAGGTATGGACCTCTATTTCGAGCGCCATGATGGTGATGCGGCGACCATTGAAGACTTTATCAAAGTCTTTGCCGATGTATCCGGTCGGGATTTCTCGCAGTTCGCGCTTTGGTACGATCAGTCAGGCACACCGAAGGTTGAGGCAAGCTTCGACTTTGATGCTGTAAACGAGACCTATACCATCCATCTCATTCAATCTCTCGCGCCCACTCCCGGCCAGCCGGTGAAAAGGCCCATGCATATTCCTATCGCCTTTGGCCTTTTGGGCTCGGATGGAAAGGACATTCACCCCTCATCTGTCGAAGGTGGCGATGTACAGGACGGTGTTATCCATCTGCATCGCGCATCAGAAACAATCACGTTCCATGGCATTAAGGAGCGTCCTGTGCCCTCGCTCTTGCGCGGCTTCTCAGCGCCAATCAATCTGGTTTTACCACTGGATGCAAAAGACCGGGCTTTTCTCGCGCTCAATGACAGTGACCCGGTCGCTCGCTGGCAGGCACTCACCAATATCTTCACGCAGGCGTTGCTTGAAGGCACCAAACGCGTGCGTGGCGGCTATAAGCCAGAAACCGACCCAAATATCCTTGAACTTGCCGGACGCATTGCTTTCGATGAAACGCTTGATCCCGCCTTCCGTGCGTTGTGCCTGACCTTGCCAACGGAAAGCGACATCGCCCGCGAAATTGGCGAGAACGTTGACCCGGATGCTATCTTTGCAAGCCGTGATCATCTGATCGCGGCCATTGGGTCGGCTTATGCCAAAGAATTTGCGGCTCTTTACACCAGCCTGCAACAAGAAGGTGCCTTCTCACCCGATGCGGTATCGGCAGGCAAACGCGCCTTGCGGAATGTGCTTCTCGATTATCTGAGCCGCCATGAAAACAATCCTGCACGGGCAGCGCAACAATTTGCCGATGGCGACAACATGACCGAACGCGCAGCCGCATTGAGCATTCTGGTGCATCGCTTTGGTGATAGTCACGAAGCACAAGGCGCTCTCGCCTCCTTTGAAAAGCGCTTTGGCGATGATGGTTTGGTCATGGATAAGTGGTTTATCGTGCAGGCAACGCGTCCGGGCGAAAAAGCGCTTGAGGCGGTTCGTGCTTTGACGAAACACAAGCTTCTTTCCTTTGAGAATCCGAACCGTGTGCGTGCATTGATTGGTGCATTCTCGGCCAGCAATCCGACAGGCTTCAATCGCAGAGATGGTGCAGCTTACAGCTTCTTTGCTGATATCATTCTGGCAATTGACCCAGAAAACCCGCAGCTTGCAGCGCGTCTGCTAACAGCTCTGCGTTCGTGGCGCGCACTCGAAGACACGCGCCGTGAACATGCGCGCGCGGCTCTGGCACGCATATCAGCGACACCAAAGCTCTCGACCGACCTGCGGGACATCGTGGACAGGACGCTTGCTTGATTGGTCACTGATTCGCGAATCACTGAGATGATTGCGTGATTCGTAAAACCCGACTCGAAATGGGTCGGGTTTTATCATTCTGGCTATATTCAAGAAGTATCGCATAAATCCTGCGAAGGCTTACGGCTTTCATGAGTCTTTTCATGACGTTAGATGGGCCACTTCTCAAACTGATTCTACTTAACAGATTGAGATTCAACGGAAAATGTCATCAAGGAATGTCATTTTTTACATCTCGTTAACGAATTCGCTGGACAGCACGAATCACTTTTGATTCATTGAAGCTGTTCGGAGGCGGCGTATTCCGAACGATTTTGAGTAAAGATTTCAATTCACGCAGTTTCGAGTGGGCGGCGCTTTTTGGCGCATATTGGAAACTGTCACGACGGATCAAGAGGGGCCGACACATGGCGAGCACCGACGCGTATGACGCGGCGGCGGGGAAGCGTGGCTACTCCGAAGCAAAGCGCAAGAAGAGCAGGCTTTCGGGCCATGCCAAGCTTCTTGCAGGTCCTGCCTATGGCAAGTTCGCGGCATTCGAACCTGCATTGCGCCGTCTTGTGCCAGCCCTCATCATTATTTTTCTTGTCATCCTTGGCGCAGCGCGCGTGTTCTCAATGCTTTCATGGCGTGAAGACATTGAATTGCAGCATAAGGCTGCGCTCTCAGCCGCGACCGCCAATCTCGCGCAGATGATCGAGCGTGCCTCCAATGGCACACAGTCCGGCGCGCAAATGACGCCGAAAGATCTGGACAATACAATTGCCGAATTTCGCGCGCGTGGTCTTTCATCCAGCGGGATGACCATTGCTATGGTCAATGATGAATCTGTCATCGTGACCGCCTCGGGGCCTGCGGCGGACATAGTGGGAAAACAGGCGGACGAGGTATTCAGCGACATCCAGCCGCTGTTCATGTTTGCGGAGCGCGCTGGCGTTCTGACGATCGTCATGAAGGGGGAAGCCGCTTATGGCACGGTGTCAAAACCAGTCAGCGTGCCTTATTCGATTATCGCAGCTGAACCGGAAAGCACGATCTTTGCCGAATGGCGGCGTGCAGTCTCGCTGAATGTGACGCTGTTTGCGGGTACGACCGGCGTGATGTTTGCAATTCTTTATGCTTATTTCAGCCAGGCGGCACGGGCTCGGGAGGCCGACGATCTTTCTGGCCAGATCCAGCGCCGTATTGATATGGCGCTGGCGCGCGGTCGCGGAGGCCTGTGGGACTGGGATATGGCGCGGGGGCGCATTTACTGGTCGCGCTCCATGTATGAAATGCTGGGCTATGAAGCGCAGGATGCCGTGCTGGCTTTTGGTGACGTATCGGCGATCATCAACCCGGAAGATGGCGATCTGTATTCCATCGCCGAGCAGGCTGCGGCTGGCGACATCTCGCATGTTGATCGCGTGTTTCGCATGCGCCACGCGGACGGCTCGTGGGTATGGATGCGGGTTCGCGCTGAGATTGCAGCAGAAAATGAACTGCATCTCGTCGGCATTGCCTTTGACGTCAGCGAACAGCATCGCTTTGCGCAACAGACGGCAGAGGCCGATATGCGCATCCGCGAAGCCATCGAAAACATTTCCGAAGCCTTCGTTCTTTGGGATTCCAACAATCGTCTGGTAATGGCCAATTCCAAATTCAGCGAATATGCAGGCCTGCCTGTCTGGACATTGAAGCCCGGCGTACCACGCAACGAGGTTGATGCGCATACCCGCCCGTTCAGCTTCGAACGCCGCATGGCCAACGAGCACAATCGTGCTGGCGGACAGACGTTTGAACGCCAGTTGAGTGATGGTCGCTGGCTCCAGGTCAACGAACGCCGCACGCAGGACGGTGGTCTTGTTTCGATTGGCACCGATATTACGCAGATCAAACAGCATCAGGAGCGTCTGGTGGATAGCGAACGCCGCTTGATGGCGACCATTCACGACCTCTCCATTGCCCGCAAAGGCGAGCGCGACCGGGTGCGTGAGCTCTCGGAATTGGCGCGTAAATACGGGCAGGAAAAGGAACGCGCGGAAGCTGCAAACCGTGCCAAATCTGAATTCCTTGCCAATATGTCCCATGAACTGCGCACGCCGCTCAATGCGATTATCGGCTTCTCTGAGATGATTCAGGCTGGCACATTCGGGCCGCTTGGTTCAGACCGTTACGAGGAATATATCAACGACATTCACACCAGCGGTAACTTCCTGCTCAATGTGATCAATGACATTCTCGATATGTCGAAGATCGAAGCGGGTCACTTCTCGCTTGATCGCGAAGAGATCGATCTTTGTCCGCTCATCAATGAAACCGTGCGTATGATCTCGTTGCAAGCAGATGAGAAAAACATCACGGTTGAAACGCGCATTGAAGAAGCGATGCAACTCAATGCCGACCGCCGTGCGGTCAAGCAGGTCCTCATCAATCTTCTGTCCAATGCGGTGAAGTTCACTTCGCATAACGGCCATATCACGGTGCGCGCACGCAAGACCGGCTCAGCGCTGTTCATGACCATTCAGGATACAGGCGTGGGCATTCCGAAATCCGCGCTCAAGAAAATCGGCCAGCCATTCGAGCAGGTGGAAAACCAGTTCACCAAAACGCATAGTGGTTCAGGTCTTGGCCTCGCGATCACCCGTTCGCTTGCAGAACTGCATGGCGGCTGGCTGCGCATCCGCTCAACCGAAGGTGTTGGAACGGTGGTTTCCGTCTGCATTCCCGATCGCAGACAGAAAAGCGTCAATAACCCGGAGGCGGAAATCCACGCGGCATGATTATTTGATCAGCGTATCAAAGCTGGTTCGAACCGTTGCTGCAAGTTCGCTCAAATGATGTTCGACGTGATCAATATCTGGCAGTTCGGCCGCACGGCAAAGAAGATCAACCATTCCGGGAATGAATTCTTCGCGTTTTGCATCGCCCCCCAGACAGAGCCTGATTGTCTGGCTGAGATTTGTGTAGAAGCGATGTGCCTCAACCAGAGTGTCAATGACAGCGGGATCGGCAAAAGATGGGTCTAATCCCGCCAGCACATCTTCGGTTCCCAAGGGTCGGGGATGTCTGATTTCCTTGCCGGTCAGCACGGCAAACTGCGCGATGAATTCTAGATCAACAATGCCACCGGGTTTCAGCTTGAAATCCCAATCGTCACGCGGCGGCTTTTCCTCATAAATGAGGTCGCGCATTTCGTGCACATCTTTGGCGATCTTGTGTGTGTCGCGTTTGGCCGCCAGCACTTCGTCAATTTCGCCCCTGATAAAGTCGCTGAATGCCACGTCGCCATGGATCGGGCGCGCACGGGTGAGCGCCATATGTTCCCACGTCCATGCCTCGCTGCGCTGATATTTGCCAAATGATTCAATATGCGTGGCAACGGGGCCTTTATTGCCGGAGGGGCGCAAACGCATATCGACTTCATAAAGCACGCCTTCGGCGGTTGGCGCAGACAAGGCCGCAATCAAACGCTGTGTCAGTCGAATATAATATTGCGACGGCGCAAGCGGCTTTGAGCCATCCGATTCCTCAGCATCCTTGTCATGATCATAAAGCAGGATCAGATCGACATCGGAGCCTGCAGTCAGTTCGCGACTGCCAAGCTTGCCCATGGCAAGCAATGCAACCTTCGCGCCCTTCACCTTGCCATGGCGGCGCTCAAGTTCGGCTTCCACTGCCTCGAAAGCCTTACCAATCATCAGTTCGGCCAGATCGGAGAATGCGCGCCCTGCCCGAACACCATCAATCGCACTGGTGAGCAGACGAATGCCGATCAAAAAGCGATGTTCAGCCGCAAAAATGCGTAAGCGGTCGAGCACTTCTTCATAATCGGTGGCAGCACCCAGAAAAACGCGCAACCGCTCCTCAAGATAATGACGCGTTGGCATTTCCGAGAAAATTGCCGGATCGAGAAGTCCATCAAAGACATGCGGATTGCGCGTGATCACCTCTGCAAGCCGGGGGGCGGCGCTCATGATCATCACAAGCAAGTTGAGAAGGCGCGGATTGGATTGAAGCAGGCTGAAAAGCTGGATGCCCGCAGGCAGTCCCTGCAGAAAACCATCAAAGCGCAAAAGCGATTCATCTGCGCGCTTTGTTGCGGCAAAAGCCTGCAACAAGGCTGGTGTCAGTTCTGTGAGACGCTCGCGTGCTTCGGCTGATTGTGTGGCGCGATAACGGCCAAAATGCCATGTGCGGATGACACGGCAAATGTCGCTTGGGCGCTCATACCCCATCGAGGCAAGCGTTTCCAATGTTCCAGGATCATCGACATCGCCAGTGAAAACGAGATTACCACTGGATGAACCAAGTTCAGGCGCCTGTTCGAACAATGCAGCGTAGTGCTTTTCAACGATCTTGAGCGCCGATAAAAACACATCGGAAAACGCGGCTGTATCAGAATAGCCCATCATATGGGCAATGCGGGCAAAGCCTTCATCATCTTCCGGGAGAATGTGGGTTTGCTCATCGGCAACCATCTGAATGCGATGTTCAACATCGCGCAGGAAGTAATATTCCTTGCCAAGCGCATCACGTGCCTTCTCGGTGATCCAGCCGCGCTCGGCAAGTCTGGCCAGCATCGGGACCGTCTGATTGCCACGCAATTCGGGGAAACGTCCACCGGCAATCAATTGCTGTGTCTGCACGAAAAACTCGATTTCGCGGATACCGCCGCGCCCAAGTTTCACATTATGCCCGCGCACGGCGATATCGCCATGGCCCTTATGCGCATGAATCTGCCGCTTGATCGAATGCACATCAGCAATTGCCGCATAATCGAGATATTTGCGCCAGACATAGGGGCTAAGTTCGGCAAGCACTTGCTGGCCGGATTCGCGATCACCGGCAACAGGCCGCGCCTTGATCATCGCTGCACGTTCCCAGTTCTGGCCGCGCCCTTCGTAATAATGAAGCGCTGCCCCCACCGGAATTGCCAGCGGTGTCGATCCCGGATCAGGACGCAGTCTGAGATCGACGCGGAAGACATAGCCGTCAGCCGTGCGATCCTGTAGAATACGAACCAGACGCCGCGTCATCCGCGAGAAAGCATCCACGCACTCATAAGGGTCTATAATCGCCGGGCGTTCTGAATCAATAAAAACAATCAGATCAATATCGGAAGAATAATTAAGTTCGCGCGCACCGAACTTACCCATGCCAAGAATGATCCAGCCGCTTTCTTTTTCGGGGGTATCGCGATCCAGAAGCTTGATTTTACCGGCACTGTCCGCATCGCGCAGAAGAAAACGAACGGCTGCGCCCGTACAGGCTTCTGCGAGATCTGTGAGCCAGCCAGTCGTCATTTCGGTATTAAAAATCCGAGCCAGATCACAAAGCGCAATCAGCACATGCGCCTCTCGCTTTCGTTGCCGCAGGCTGCTCATCAACGCCGCCTCGGTCACACCGTCTTCGAGGCCGGATGCAACAATTTCGGAAAGAATATTGGCAAGCGCCTGCTCAGGCGTATCGACTGCAATGCGATCAAGAATGCGCGGGTGACGGATGAGCGCCTCGCGCATAAAGGGCGACAGGTCAAGGACGGCTGCCAGAAAGCTCGCGGCGCGTTTGTCTTGCAAAAGGGCTTTGACGCGGCCAAGTTCTTCTTCCTTTACCCGCTCTTCAAGATCAGTCAGGAAGGACTGTGCTCTCTCGTCATCAAGGGGTGTCAGCCCACAAAGGTTTCGATCAAAAAACAGTGCCTTTGTGTCTTCAGCCGTCATAAGCCCCTCGTGTATTAGAGCACATCTCGATCTGATTTTATCAAATCGGCGCTCTGTTTATTTGTTTTGACGCGCATCTTGTCTGAAAATTACTTCACACTTTTCGGGATGCGCTCTAAGCCATTATGGTTTTTCGTCTTTTACCAACGGAAACTCCAGAACAGCACGCAGACCGGGACCATTGTCTTCGAGACGAAGAGCGCCACCGTGCAACTTCATGACCGCCTTGGCAAGGCTTAAACCGAGCCCTGAACCCGGCTGCGTGCGGCTTTCCTCAAGTCTTACGAAACGCTCCGTCGCCTGTTCACGCTTGTCCTCGGGAATCCCCGGACCGTTATCGGCCACCACAATGCGCACCCATTGCTGATCGCGCTCCATGGAGAGACTGACGGCAGCATCCTTCTCGCTTCGCAAAGCATATTTGATGGCATTATCGACGAGGTTTGAAACCGTCTGGCCGACCAGTTCGCGGTTGATATGCAAAGGCACATCGTCCAACGCTCCAAGCGTCAAAGCAGCGCCAGCATCTTCGGCAACCGGCTCATACATTTCCGCAACGTCCCTGACAATCGGCGCCACCGACATGTTTTCAAGACTTTCAGTCGAATAGCCCGCTTCGAGACGCGAAATCATTAAGATGGCGTTGAATGTGCGGATCAGCTGATCGGATTCGCTGATCATAGCCTCAAGCGCTTCACGATATTCCGGGCCGGTTTTCTTGCGCGAGAGCGCTTCTTCAGCACGATTGCGCAGTCGTGTCAGCGGTGTCTTGAGATCATGCGCGATGTTATCAGAAACCTGTTTCAGCCCCTCATTCAGCTCAAGAATGCGCCCAAGCATGACGTTGAGATTGCCAGACAAGCGATCAAACTCGTCGCCCGAACCATTAACCGGTAACCGACCTGTCAGATCACCATCCATAATGCGCTGTGATGCACGCGACATATCATCAATGCGCTTGAGTGCCCGACGGCCAACAAAGAACCAGATCAGAAGTGCGCCAACGCCCATGATACCAAGTGCCAGCATCAGCGAGCTACGCACCAGATCGCGGAAACGCTCCGGTTCGCCCAGATCGCGGCCGACCAGCAGGCGCATACTATTGGGCAGCGCAATCACCACGGCAATCGCACGATGCTCGGTTTCAGCCCCCTGATCACCATAGCGCCGATATTTGAACGCGCGTTCAACCACGCCATCCGTATCAAGGACACCCGGCTCGACACCTTCGACATTGCCGGAGAGAATACGCCCCGATGGATCGGCGACAAGATAAAGATAAGCGCCCGGCTGACGGGAACGATAATCAATTGTCCGCACGAGTTGAGGTATGCCGCCACGCGCATAGGCCTTGCCAATGCTTGCAACTTCCTCGCCCAAAGCTTCCTGCGTCTGGCCATTGAGAATTGAAGCCGACAGATTTGTCATGTAAAAAACAAGCGCGACCGCGCCCACTGCAAAAAGCAACAGGTAGAGCGTGGACAATCGCACGGCAGTTGTCCGCATAAGTGCGGAAAAACGGCTCACTCTTGTCCTCCGGAAACGGCTGTCCCGGCATTCGCAGCTGGCTTGGAACGTCCGGCTTTCAACATATAACCTGCACCGCGCACCGTGTGTAGCAGCGGACCGTCAAAGCCCTTTTCAATCTTTGAACGCAGGCGCGAAATATGCACATCAATCACGTTGGTCTGGGGATCGAAGTGATAATCCCAGACATTTTCGAGCAACATCGTGCGCGTCACGACCTGTCCGGCATGACGCATCAAATATTCAAGCAAACGGAATTCGCGCGGCTGGAGTGTGATGTCGACGTTTTGTCTGCGTGCGGTGTGTGCGAGACGGTCGAGTTCCAGATCACCAACGCGATAAATCGTATCGGCCTCGCGCGGACTCGAGCGACGCTGCAAAACTTCCACACGCGCCAGAAGCTCGGAAAATGCATAGGGTTTGGTGAGATAATCATCACCACCCGCACGTAAACCCGTTACGCGATCATCCACTTCGCCGAGGGCAGAAAGAATGAGAACCGGCGTTTCCAAGCCCTTCGCCCGAAGACCTGCAACGACAGAAAGTCCATCGCGCTTGGGCAGCATCCGATCAACGACCAGCACATCATAGCTGCCATGTTCCGCCAGTGCATAACCAGTCTCGCCGTCACCGGCAATATCAGCAGAATGACCGGCCTCGGTAAAGGCCTTCTCAAGATAGCGGGCCGCTTCGCGGTCGTCTTCGATAACGAGAATCTTCATGGCGTTACTATACCGGGTCGTTGGAGAAAATGAAGCAATGCCAGGCGGATCGTCCGCCTGGCACCAGATTTAATCACAGCAAGACCAACAGTACAGCATTAACCCTGATCGATTGGTAGAGCGACGAAGCGGCTCTGATCATTGCTCTGGATCTGAAGCAACACAGCCTTGCGACCTGCCTTCGATGCTTCGGCAATAGCCTTGTCGATATCCTTCGCGCTCTTCACGATCTGATTATTGACAGTAACAATCGTATCGCCAGAACGAATGCCACGATCCGCAGCATCGCTGTCCGGGTCAACATTGGTTACAACAACACCGTCACCTTCTTCTGAAGGCGTGACCGTCAGACCATAGTTGTCAAGCGTTTCACCCTGATCACTGTTGCCATCATCGGACTGGGTTGTGGCCTTGCCTGCATCCTTGGGCATAGCGGCAATCGTAACGTCGATTTCCTGAGCCTTATTTTTACGCCAGACCGTCAATGCTGCCTTTTCGTCCGGTGCAATCTTGGCAATCTTGCGTGCAAGATCACGTGGATCCTGAACAGGGTCACCATTAACTGCGGTGATCACATCACCTGCCTTGATGCCTGCCTTTGCAGCAGGGCCATCAGCCTGTGGCGAGGCAACGATTGCGCCTTTTTCTTCCGCCAAACCGAGCGATGCTGCAATGTCCTTGGTGACAGGCTGAATCTGAACACCAATCCAACCACGTTCAACCGAACCTGTCTTGATCAGCTGATCCACAACCTGCTTGGCAGTGGAAGCCGGAATTGCGAAGGCAATACCAACGCTGCCGCCAGATGGGGAGAAGATCGCGGTGTTGATGCCGATCACTTCACCGGAGAGATCAAAAGCCGGACCACCGGAATTACCTTTGTTTACCGCAGCGTCAATCTGGATAAAGTCATCGTAAGGGCCGGCACCAATATCACGACCGCGCGCCGAAACGATACCGGATGTCACGGTGCCGCCAAGACCAAAGGGGTTACCGACAGCGACAACCCAGTCACCGACACGGACCTTGTTATCGTCACCAAAACTGACATAGGTAAATTTATGCTTAGGCTGATCAACCTTGAGCACAGCAAGATCGGTGCGCGGATCGGTGCCAATGAGCTTGGCATCATATTCGGTGCCATCATCCATCACAACGCTATAAGCGTCACCATCGGAAACGACATGATTGTTGGTAACCAGATAGCCGTCTTCTGAAATGAAGAAGCCAGAACCCTGCGCAAACGGACGTTCGTGACCTGGACGCGGCTTTGCACCGCGCTTACCCTGACGGCGATCATCCGGGCGCGCATCACCGCGTGGCTCCATACCGAAATCACGGAAGAAGCGCTTTAACGGATGACCGTCCGGGAGCTGATCAAAGCCTGGAGGCAGCGCGAACTGCTGACCCTGATTGTCAACTTCCTGCACTTCCTTCTTCACCCGCACGCTGACAACAGCGGGGCGAACCTTTTCAACAAGATCAGCAAAGCCTGCCTGCTGGGGACCGGTAACGCGGACAGCTTCAGCACGGGCATCCTGCAATGCGCCCAAAGGGCCGGTTGCGACAAAACCGCCAGCGAGCGCTGCCGACAGTGCCAAGGCTGCAACGCCCTTACGATACCTGGAATTAGTCGCTTTAAACATAAGTCTCTCCTTGCGAGCAATATTCTCGGACCAGCGCGCCGTTACATGGCTTACCAGCTCTGTGAACTCTTTATAGAGCTTAAGATAGTATGGGCTACCTTACCGCTCAATTTCCGCAAGATGAAACTTTTGTAAGAATAGAGCTTATAATTCCCGCTCAAACGCGATTATTTGTCGTCAAGAAGCCGGGAAAGCTGGGCTCTTTCGCTTTCAGAAAGCGGCTTTTGCACTTCAACGACAGCACTTCTTCTGCGAAATGCAAAAACAAGTGCGATGCCACCAATTAAAAGAAGAAGCACAGGGAAACCCCATAAAAGAGCTGTCTGTGCACTGAAGCGCGGCTTGAGCAGAACGAATTCACCGTAACGATCCACCACAAAATCGATAACCTGCTGATCGGTATCGCCCGATGTCAGGCGCTCCCTCACCAATATGCGCAAATCTCGTGCGAGTTCGGCATTGGAATCGTCTATCGATTCATTCTGACAGACCATGCATCTAAGTTCAGCCGAGATTTGACGCGCACGACTTTCAAGCTGAGGATCAGGCAGAATCTCGTCGGGGTTCACTGCCAAAGCAGCAGAACCATATAGTATCAATGAAAATCCTAAAAAAAACGCCGCGAGTTTTTGGGAGAGCCTCATGCGCTTGCCCCTGCCTGCCTGGACGAAGGCTTGCGCGCTTTCGACGGAGCGCCGATGCGCAATCGCCGATCGGCCAGCGAGAAGATGCCGCCAAGCATCATCACCAGAGCGCCGTACCAAATGAGTGTGACATATGGTTTCCACCAGACCCGCACAACGATGGATCCTTCACCCGGCTCATCACCAAGAGCGACATAGATCTGGCTGAACCACAGTGTGCGGATGCCCGATTCAGTTGTGGGCATCTGACGCGCAGGGAAAAAGCGCTTGGAGGAGTGGATCTGCCCAAGATCACGATTTGAGGAATCGAACAGCGTAAAATCGCCGCGATTTTCTGTGAAGTTAGAGCCCGTCAGCGGGCGCAGTCCGTCAAAGCGCAGCGAATAGTCGGCAATGCTGACCGTATCACCGGAACGCATAACAACGACATTTTCCGTGCCAAAGGTTGTGACGCTGACAATGCCAAGCAGCGTAAAGCCAAGGCCCATATGCGCGAGCGATGTGCCGAAGACCGAACGCGGCAGACCGATGAAGCGTGAGAATGCCTTGCCTGCCGAAACTTTACCGATCCCTGCTTTGAGCCACAGGTCGGTAAGGCTGCCAAATATAAGCCATGCCGCGAGACCGATGCCAAGTGCTGCCATCACCGAATGCGCATTGCTGCGCCACAGCACGATGCCAAAGACAATCAAAGCCAAGGCGAAGGCGGTCATCAGCCGTTGAGCGACGCCATAAAGATCACCGCGTTTCCAGGCCAGAAGCGGCCCGAAAGGCACGGCCAGCAGCAACGGAATCATCAACGGCCCGAACGTCATGTTGAAGAATGGTGCGCCAACTGAAATCTTCTCACCCGTCAGAACCTCCAGAAGCAACGGATAAAGCGTACCGATCAGCACCGTTGCTGCCGCCGTTGTGAGGAAAAGATTGTTAAAAACCAGCGCGCCTTCGCGCGAAATCGGCTGAAACAGCCCACCCGACGAAAGGCTTTGAACACGCAGCGCAAAAAGCGACAGGGAACCGCCAATGAAGATCGCAAGGATGGCTAAGATAAATAGCCCACGCCCCGGATCGGTTGCAAAACTATGCACCGATGTAAGCACACCGGAGCGCACCAGAAATGTGCCGAGCAAAGACAGCGAGAAGGTCAATATTGCGAGCAGGACGGTCCAGATTTTCAGCGCCGAGCGCTTTTCCATCACAATTGCCGAATGCAGCAATGCAGTGCCGACAAGCCATGGCATGAAGGATGCGTTTTCAACCGGATCCCAGAACCACCAACCTCCCCAGCCAAGTTCATAATAGGCCCAGTAGGAACCCATCGCGATGCCGCCCGTCAGGAACATCCATGCAAGCAGTGCCCATGGGCGCACCCAGCGAGCCCATGCTGCATCCAGACGTCCCTCGATAAGCGCCGCAACAGCGAAAGAGAAACAGACTGAGAAGCCGACATATCCCAGATAAAGCAGCGGTGGATGGATGGCGAGGCCGATGTCCTGAAGGATCGGATTGAGATCGCCCCCCTCCATCGGCGCTGGAAAGATGCGTATGAAAGGATTGGATGTGAAAATGATAAAAGCAAGAAAAGCCGTGGCAATCCAGCCTTGAACAGCCAGAACGTTGGCGCGCAGTGTCTCAGGCAGATTGGCCGAGAAGGCTGCAACAAGTGCGCTGAAAAAACTAAGAATCAGCACCCACAGCAGCATCGAGCCTTCGTGATTACCCCAGACGCCGGTGATTTTATAAAGCATCGGCTTCTGCGAATGGGAGTTCTCGACCACATTCAGCACCGAGAAATCGGATGTGACATAAGCAACAGTCAAAACGATGAAGGAAAAGGCAATCAGTGAGAAAACTGCAAGTGCAGTGGGGGCTGCAACGGACATGAGTTGCATATCTCTGCGTTGCGCGCCCACAAGCGGAACAATAGATTGCACCACAGACAAAGCCAGTGCAAGCACAAGGGCAAAATGACCGATTTCAACATTCATGTTCTATATCCCGATCTCATCATTGCCCTTCCCACACGCCCTTTTCCTTCAGGCTGTCGGCGAGATCTTTAGGAATGTAATTTTCATCATGTTTGGCCAGCACACTATCAGCGCGAAATACGCCGTCAGGGCCGAAGCGCCCCTCGGCGACAACACCCTGCCCTTCCCGAAAGAGATCAGGTGCAATGCCTTCAAACACGACTTTGACGGTTTTAATTGTATCGGTGACTGTGAAGTGTAATTCGCTGCCAACCCGCGTAACAGATCCCTCTTCCACAAGCCCCCCCAGACGAAAGCGGGCCCCGGACGTGATTTCCTGTTCAGTCAAATCCGCAGGTGTTCGAAAGAAACGAATATCCTGACTAAAAGCCATTAGCATGAGGCCGACCGCGACCGCAAGAACAGCCAGCGCTCCACCAATCATGATAAGGCGCTTGCGCTTCCTCTGGCTGACGGCGCGGGCAAGACTGCCTGTCGGTTTCGCTTTCCGATCATTATTTTCTGCAGTCGCACTCATTGGGTTGCGCTCCCTGCTTCAAGGCCCAGCCCCGCGGCAAAGCTTTTCAGCTCATCCCGCTTCTCAACATTGAGCGCTTCCGCACCACGTTGTAACGCATCAAGGGCCGCATCGCGGCGATTAAGAACAATGTAAGCCTGCACAAGCCGCTTCCAGCCGTCAAGATTGTCACCGTCGTTGCGAAGGCTATCATCAAGGCGTTGAACCATGCCTTCAACCATGGCCTGACGATCATCGGCATTCATGGCAGCAGCAGCAGCCACATCCTCTGTCGTTGGGCCATTGGCAGGCGGCGGGGCCGCAACAGCCCCCTTAATACGGGCAATTGCCTGCTCAATCTGAGCACGCCATGGTGCTTCAGCAGGCGCTTCATCAAGCAGACTTTGTAACCGCTTCACAGCACCTTCGGTATTGCCATCCTGAACTTCGCCCTGCGCAAGGTAGTATTGCGGGCGAATATCTTTCGGGTTCAAACTTGCTGCTTTGTTGAATAATTCTTCAGCTTCTGCCGTCACCGGCCCACCTGACACTGCGATCAAGGCTTCACCAAGCCCAAGAAGGCGAGAAAAGTTTTCGCCTTCAAGACGAATTGCTGAACGATAAGCGTTGACCGCATCGGCACCACGGCCAATGCGCAGATAAATTGGCGCCAAGACATCCCACCCGCGTGCATCATTCGGATTTTGAGAAAGATGTGTTTCAGCACGCGCAATAAGCTCGTCAACCGAACTGTTCTGCGGACTATTTTCCAGACGCGCGGCAAGCGGCATGGACTGCATATCGGGCGCACCAAACAAAGGATAAACACCCCACGCGATCAACGGCACAGCCAGAACAGCCAGAAATGCAAGCAGGCGTCCGGAGCGGGACTTCTTCATTTGCGCGGCAGCATCCGTGCTGGCTTTCTCGGCATTGAGAATACGGCGGGAAATTTCGATACGTGCCTGTTCAGCGCTTGGCGCATCAATCATGCCGCGTGCGGCATCGGCTTCGATCTCACGCAGCTGATCGCGATAAACTTCCAGATCGTTTTTTTCAGGGGGCAAAAATTCCTGCTTGTTCCGCGTCAGCGGCAACAAAACAGTCAATGTAGCTGCAAAAGTCAGCAGTGCGGCAGTCAACCAGAATTCCATGGCTGAGACTTAATCCCAGCCGAGGCAAAAACCAACACTAACCTGCTATAAGTCGCATAGTAGGGCAATTCGCCGCAAAGGCCAAATCAGGTTAATGGCGTCCAGCTTCCATCCGTATTGCGACAAGCCGTTCCACGTGCAGTTTGTGGTGCTCCCGCAATCGTAAAGCTATGGGTATATTGGCGGCAATTCTGGGATCCGACCTGATAAGGCTGTGCGGCGGTCACATCACCAGAAGCCGACCCACTGCCGCTCCAAGACACTGCTTTGCCAGCAGGCGAATATTCGAGCGCGCGATACTCAGCTTCAAGCGCGGTTTTGCGGTCAGCTGCAGTCAATTGCGCTGCTGAACTGCCAAGAAGCCCATTACCGAGTGAAGCAAGCAGATCAGGACGTGTGTCAGCCGGGCGCGTGTTAGCCGGAGCAGAAAGACCACCAAGTGAAGTCAGCCCCGAACCCTTTCCGCCGCCGGACGTACCGCAGGCAGAAAGCGCAATCGCCATTGAAGCAACCAGAATCGGAGCAGAAAACCTTGATACAACCATCATAATAAACCGGCCTTCATAATAAATGAGCATGCATACTATCGCAGAATACAGCTAATAACTTCAATCTTCTAAATCACCTTGAGCCAAACGCAACAGTCAATCTTCGGTCAGCGGCAACACAACGCGCACCTGAAGCCCCCCCATATCGCTTTTCCCCAGATGCAGAGTCCCCCCATACTCGCGCACCGTATCCTGAACGATTGCCAGACCAAGACCTGTTCCCGGCTTCGTTTCGTCAACACGATTGCCACGTTTCAGGGCCGCATCCATCTTATCCGGCGCAAGCCCCGCACCATCATCTTCGATCAGAATTTCAAACTGCCGTTGCGAATCCGTTGCAGACTGCAAAACAATCTTTATCCGTCTGCGCCCCCACTTACCCGCATTTTCCAGAAGGTTTCCGACAATCTCCTCCAGATCCTCCTTCTCACCAGCAAAGACTGCTTCCGGCAGGGTGTTTCTGAAAGTGATCTTCAAAGAAGGGTTGAGCTTTGCTGTCACCCGCTCCATGCGTTCAAGAACAGGCGTAACCAGGGTGCGAAACACAACACTGTCACGTTGTGCCGCAATCCGTGCTCGTTGCAGATAATGCTGGATCTGGACCTGCATTGCCTCGCTTTGTTCCAGTACAAGCCGCCCCTGCTGACCACCCATTGTACGCGCCTCATTGGCAAGGACCGATAGCGGCGTTTTTAGCGAATGCGCAAGATTCCCGACCTGTGTGCGCGAGCGCTCGACAATACGGCGGTTGTTTTCAATCAGCGCATTCATTTCAACCGCAAGGGGGGCAATCTCAATTGGCAGCGATGTATCAAGCTTCGCAGAACGCCCCTCTCGAATATCAGCCAAAGCCTGACGCACTTTATCGAGAGGACGCAGACCAAAAAGAATAATGCCTGCATTAATGAAAACACTGCCTAGGCCAAAAATCGCCAGATAGATTGCAAGTTTCCTTCTAAAGTCAGAAATTTCACTTAACACTTCACTGAGGTTTCCCATCACGCGAAAACGCGCAACACGGTTGTCATTATCGAGCACCACTTCCGTTTCAACGATGTAAAGCTCTTCACCGTTGAGACCTGGCAAGGTGTAGCTGCGCATGAACGAGCTATCAAAAGGCGCCTGCGAAACCGGCATTTCCGGCACGATACGCCCCACTGAAGACAGAGACTGTAATTTGCCATTGGTGTTGGGAGAAATGGGGTCAACAAACCAGTACCAACCGGAGAGCGGGCTGGAATATCGCAGATCACCCAATTCCGGGCGGCCCTGCAGAAGCCCATCGGGTGTTATGCTCACGGCGCCAACAAGACTGAAAAGGTGCGCCGTCAGAAGCCGCTCGAAATTATTGCGCGCCGCATCGCCATAAAGTGTGCTGATAAGTGTCGCGACAACGACCAGCCCCAGAATAACCCAGAGCGTCGATAGGGTGACGACGCGTATCGCAAGGGATCGTAAAGAAGGGAAAACGCTGAGAAGCTTCAGTTCCCGGTCCCTTTCGTATCTCCCTGCTCGTCCGAGCGAATGCGATATCCCATACCGCGCACGGTTTCGATCAGATCGACACCCATCTTCTTGCGCAGGCGTCCGACAAAAACTTCAATCGTGTTCGAGTCACGATCAAAATCCTGATCATAAAGATGCTCAACCAGTTCAGTTCGCGAAACGACCTCGTCCATATGATGCATCAGATAAGACAGCAGGCGATATTCATGGGATGTGAGCTTGAGCGCGACGCCATCGACGCTTGCCTTGGATGTCTTCGTATCAAGATGCAAGGAACCACAAACCAGCTCAGATGAAGCATGCCCGGCAGCGCGACGAATCAATGCACGCAATCGGGCCAGCACTTCCTCAATATGAAAAGGTTTGGCAACATAATCATCGGCACCGGCATCAATACCAGCAACCTTGTCGCTCCAGCGATCCCGCGCCGTCAGCATCAGAACAGGCATTGTGCGGCCACTGCGCCGCCAGCGCTCAACCACGCTAATGCCATCCATCTGCGGCAAGCCAATATCAAGGATCACCGCATCATAGGGCTCAGTGTCGCCCAGATAATGACCTTCCTCGCCATCAAAAGCGCTATCAATAACATAACCTGCTGCACCCAACGCATCCGAGAGCTGCCTGTTCAGGTCCTTGTCATCTTCAACAATCAGGATACGCAAGTCATATTCCCTTGCCTATGTTGCCTTGCCTATATTCTCTAGCAAAGTAAGTTATTGCGCAGGAACAGCCACTTCGACACGACGCGGACGTTCGCCATCGCGCCCCGGCACGAGCACCACGATCACGCACATAGCGCGACCGTTCTGTGTGGTGGGTGTTGCCTTGGCCAACTGGCCCCCCTGTGAGGCGGCCACTTGTTCGCCGACTGCCGCGCAATCACCTGCGGCGGCAATCAGCATGTTGGACTTCTGCGGGGTCGCAATTGGCAAGGCACCGGCGTTAACAGGCAACAGACCAATGCTAACGGCCAGAAGCGCGAAAATTTTGAGAGCAGGGTTCTGTTTCATCATGTCCCTTATATAGCGCCTTTCATCTGAACGATGCATGAACGATACACGCAGATGATCAACGCAAAGGAATTTTTCCCATAAAACAGCCTCAGACCGAAGCCATTCTAAACTATTGTTTTTACGCATAATATCTTCCGAAACATCCGTCAATATTCCGGTATCAGGCGATCTTCAGAACTTTGCTATCACGGTTTATGAAATTATGAAATGCGCGAAGTTGCCCCTAACCTTCCAAAAATGGTAATAAGACCGGCAATTGCGGTGGCAAGTTGCAGCATTACATCAGTCAAAGCACCATGATCCACCGCATCGCTGATGAAGCCAAAAGCGCCAGCCAGCGACAGAAAAAGCGCGACCAGCCCGGCCCAGATAGTGCGAGAAAGATACCAAGGCTTGTCTTCACTCATGACGTGTCCTTTCATTTTACAAAACATTCTGAATTTCGATTGAGGCAAAATCGCCCGCGCCTATTCTTGCGCTCAACATCGCAATCCGCAGCTCAAAACTGTTGGCTCGAACCTCAGCCATTCGTTCAGCATTCGGATAGATCCATGATGGCGTCTGCACCTCTAAACTTCGGACAAGCGTTTCCCCCTGCCAGATTTCAATCCGATAGGCTTCTGCGTCCTCCCCCAGCGGAATATCTGCGCCCATCCAGCTATCGGCATCTACACGCCCGCGCCTTATCCAATGCAGCGACAGATCACCATTACCAAGCCGTTCTGCCCTGAGATGAACAGGGCTTAAAGGTCTCAAAGCGTTCAGACCACCGATGACTTTCACAGTATCAAAATACTCATCCGAGAAGGTTTTGCCTGCCGCGCCTATCCGCCAATTGAGCTCAAGCCCGATTTCATTTGCCTGCAATCCAATGCTTTGTACGCCGCCATCAAAGAGCACAAATGGCGTTCCGATGGGTTTTTCGATGCGGCTTGCCGCTTCTGTGCCAAGCTGGCCGCGCAAAAGCCGCGATAATCGCCATTGATTCTGTCCAACTTCCTCGGCCTCAAGAAACTGAACCACCTCCCATTTTCCATCGGGAGATTTCATCATTGCCATATTGGCACCATTGAGAATTTGTGCAATCGGCTTTGATTGCAGTTCACCCGAATAAAGCACCACGTCTATGGTCTGCGCTTCGATCAGACGTCCACTCGGACCTGATCCAAGTGCCGCGGTGAGTTCTCCCATGACCGCGCGCTCCCCAATCATATTACGCTCGGCAAAACCATCATCGGAAGGCGAAGCATAAATTGCCACGCCACGCCATGGTCTGGCATGGCAAGCAATGCGAAACTGACCAGCGGGATCTTCCGCACCCGGCCAGAGCGGCACATCAATCAGATGGAAAATCGGCTTCATATCAGAAACTGACCCGCCCGGCGAAAGCTGTGGTGTTTCGCCTCTGTCAGCAAAGGCGACATTGGGCGCTAACGCCACCGCCTTGACCGCTCGCACCTCACCATCTTCGAGCGATGACACCACATAATCACGCTCACCGCCCAAAATATCGATCCGTACCCGGTCCCCGACATGAAGGGCTGCTGCCGACCACGGCAATGAAAAGCTTGCTGTGCGCCGCTCCGCATAGCGACGTGCCATCCAGCCTTCAGCCAGGGCCGTTGCCTGTCCTATTTCCATCGAACCTGAAAGGCTGAGACTCTCTGTCCCTTGTCCCGCATCGCGGCGCACGGATGCCCCCACGACCTGAAAATCACGCAGAGGATCGTTGCAATAAAGCTCCGCCACGCTGGGCAAATCGCCCTGATCTTCAAGAACAGAGGTCAGCGCATCACCATCATGCGGCTCGACCAACAGGTCCGTAACATCCAGCGTTTGTGCGGTACGTCCAATGCTGCGGAAGACGAATGTTCCCGCCTGCTCAAAACCATGAACGCTAAATACATTCACCAAAGGTTCAAGCACGCCACGCGCTGTGGAGGGTTCTGAAATGACGAAGCCGGTCAAATGTCCATCTGCACCGGAACAATCAGCTTGCGGCAAATCAAAGTCCTCAAGGATTGCGGCAATCAGTTCATCAAGGGCAACGCCACTCAGCCGGCCGTTCAACCAATGGCCCAGCCGCCAGTTTGGCGTATCACCCCACACATCCCCTTTCAGCGGAAATTCCGGGAAAGGCCTCGTATCCCAGGCCCAGAGATAAATGCGGTCCATATCCAGCATTGACCCGCCATAGACCGGCGAGACCGGATTATTTTGAGGCCAATAGTAATAATGCGCGCGCAGGAAGCGATCCATTGCGATATCGGAGCGCGAGCCATTCGAAAAATAGGGCGTGGCATTTTCCGACGATTTTGGATCGGGAAATACATTGGGCTGGTTCGGTCCCTTATCGACTGCCGGACATCCGAGTTCCGTAAACCAAATCGACTTTGACTGCGGCACCCAACCGGTCGGTGCTGCAACCTCCTCACCATCAATCCGGTTATGATGCGGATTGCTCCACCATGCACGAATGTCTTTGTAACGATAGACCCATGGCTTCCCCGCAAGCCCGTCAGTGATGCGTGTGCGCTTGCGCTCATCCCGGTCTTGACTGTTGGCATAATACCAGTCGAAACCTTCACGTGCCTCAACACTCTGTAGCAGTCCATCAAGATCATAGGGCCCCTCGAAACCATCGGGATTGCCGCCGCGAAGATCACTATCTCGCCAGTCGGAAAGCGGCATGTAATTGTCGATGCCAACGGCATCTATTGCCGGATGTGACCAGAGCGGGTCGAGGTTAAAATAAAGATCGCCGGTTCCGTCCTGCGCCTGATAACCAAAATATTCGGTCCAGTCTGCGCCATAACTGATGCGGCAACCCGCCCCAAGCTTCACACGCATTTCACCGGCGAGCGCACAAAGATGCGTGACAAATGGAAAGTTCTCTCGAGCATCGCGAATGCTTGTCAGGCCGCGCAATTCAGATCCCAGCAAAAACGCATCGACTCCACCGGCCCGTACCGCAAGATTTGCACAATGATTCAAAAAACGTCTGTAACCCCATGTTCCATTGACGAAAGCCTCAACCTGACTTCCCGCCTCAGGCGTTGTATCTGGCGAACCTGTTTCACCGATTGCCGGATGGCAGGTGATACGTCCGCGCCATGGATAGACCGATTGCCCAATTCCACCATAGGGAGACGGCAACTGATTATCAGCCGCAATATCCATCATTATAAAAGGATATAATGTGACTTTAAGGCCGCGCGCTTTCGCATCGCGGATGGCACTGATCACGCTCTGATCGGATGGCGTTCCGCCATAGGCCGCGCCCTTACCGCTCGTCGAAATCAAATGCGCCTGAGCGCGCGTGACATTCTCGACCTTCCATATCTGGCTTGATAACAGCGACGCCTGATGCGTGACACCGGGGCGAATTTTACATGATGCTGCACGCAGATCATCGCCAAACCACGGCAGAACGATAGCCACGTGTTGCAATTGAGGGCACAGCGCTTGCAGTTCATCCATGGCCACCGTCCAGTCGCTGCGACCGCGCTTTGCATTGCGGTTGAGTGTGCGGCGTTCACCGAAGAAGACCCGATCCGTAACCGGATCAGGCGAAAGACCAAATTCAGTTGACCCCGGAATAAGCGCGATGGCACGAAGATTCTGTGCCAGTTTTCCAACCGGTCGCAGAACCTCAACCTGAAACTGCGGAAATCGGTTTCCGTAAGTATCAAGCGGAATGCGTTCGAAAACCACATAGGCCGTACCGCGATAAGCGGGTGCATTGCCCGTGCCCTGCTTTGCCTCAATCAGCGGGTCCGGCTGCTGGGTATCGGTGCCGTGATAAATGCGCATTTCGATCTCGGTAAGATCAAGCTCCTGCCCATCGGCCCATACACGACGAATAGTGGCAATTTCACCTTCGGCAACTGCATAGGCGGCATTGCCGAAATAACTGTAGCTGGTGACTTTCGGACCGCCCTTGCCGCCCTGGCGCTCGGTGGTTTTCTTTTCCTCAAAACGGGTTGCCCAGATCAGCGTGCCCGAAAGCCGTGCTGTCCCATAGACAAATGGCAATGCAGCGCCCTCTTCTGCCGTGGCCACGCGGCCGCTATTGAGGCGTGCCCCTTCCATATGACGGGTAGAATTGATGATTGCCGTGTCGATGGCATACCCGCCCATGGCACCAAGACCTGCGCCGATAGCCGCACCCACAGGACCAAAAATGCCTCCGACAGCAGCGCCAACGGCCTGCAGAACAACAGTCGCCATTGCTTAACCTTTTGGTTCGGGAAAGGTGAAAATTCCGGCTATACGTTTCCGCCATTGCGGCACCAGCGCAGAGGCCATTACCCGATGCCCCTCATAGGCATGGATGAAACGGTTTTGATTGGTCATGATGCCGAGATGCTTGGCCGCAACATCGGCACTCCAGCGAAAGATCAACAGATCACCCGGCTCAGGATTATAGCTGGAACGAGGCTGCATATGCCGGTTGGCCGCCTCCAGCAACGGATCGCCAGATGCGGCCTCCGCCCAGTCCGGCGCATAGGCACCGGGATCTTCTGGCTCCTCACCATAAAGCGCATGCCAAACACCCCGCACCAGTCCGAGGCAATCGCAGCTTATGCCGCGCGTTGACGCGCCATGCCGATAGGGCGTGCCAATCCAGCTTTCAGCTTCGGTCAAAACTTTGTCTGCGATTGTCATGGCACCAGTGCGCTCCCGTCATACTCATTGCCGCCGCTGACATAGGCAAAAGCTGCATCGTTTCCGGGAAGATGCGGAAAACCTCGGAAGTTAATGCCGTTTTCGAATTTCGCCTTACAGGTGGCAAAACTCTTGTCGCAGCCAGCAATGATACGAAAACCATCGCCTGCTGTGACAGGCAGGACCGGCTGATCGGTTAGGTTTAGATTAGTGCCACTGTGCATAAGAACACGCACAGACCGACCGACATTTTCACCACTCGTCCATGTGAGCAGTCCTTGCGTGAACCAGCCACTGCCAAAGCCCTCAAGCCCGGCAACATCAAGCATCACACCATCGGCATGCAGCATTGAACCAACGGCAGAAAATCGCGGATCATTGCCATTCACGCCGCAACGGTTATCGCCTAGCACTGCATTACACTGGCGCATAATCCGGCGCCCACAAACGGCATCGAACGCTGCAGCGGCGCCTTTCAACTCCATTACGAAGCGTCCGTCGGAGCGGCTGATGGTGCCCGCTATCCAGCGCCGCAACAGCATGTACTGATCTGGAGCATTCCAGTTGACCAGATAGCTTTCAACGATGGCACCATCGTAGCGGCCAAGTTCAATATCGCGATCGCTGATGCGCTGCGATGAGAGTGCACCCTCGACCTCGCCTCCGACGATAGAGAGACCAAGCATTGTGGTTGCTTCGCTGCTGTTCAATCCCGTGAGCGGTTCACATAAAACACCGTCCAAAGGCAAAGCAGAATCATGATCGGTGAAACCGAGAACGACAGTGTCAGAACGCCTGATAAGCCATGCAAAGCAATGGCTTGTCACTTCACCCTTTAAATGTGATTCAAGTTCAGTCGGAATAGGGATCATGCCTTGACCTCAATGATGGGAATAGACGGGATTTCACCCGCCTGAAACGAGGCGATGCTGGCCGAAAGACGATCCGTATCGAAACGTACCGGCACATCGAACAGGAAACCAGCACTGACCCGCTGGCCTGAAGACGGCACATAACCGGATGTGAAGGCGACAATGCCAGTGGCGGGCTCAAGCGTGAAAGCCTCAGTTTCAGTCAGCCTTATGCCATCCACACCAACCACCACAGAGCCTGCAACGGGCCGCCGGATGGGGCGATCATATGTCTCGTAATGTTTGACGAGTTGAAAGCGTGTGGTGGCCCCATCGCCCGTTCCAATCACCTGATCGAGATGCGAGGGCGCAGCACTGCCGGTTGCGGAAGAAAAATCGAGCGGGTCGCGGAACCGAAACGTATGAAGCGACCCGCGCCGCGCCTCAAAAAAAGCCAATACGGTTTTCAGATCATCAAGCGAGCGCAGCCCCGTCCCCGCATCAAAGTGTCGGCGTGAATGCGCCCAGCGCGCATTCCGCTTTTCCATACCTGATGTGAGCGTGACAATTTCATTGCGCCATTCCGGCCCACCGGTTGCACCAAACGAAACGCTGAGCGGAAAACGCACATCGTGAAAGGCTTCCATCTCACATCCTCCGCGCGCCGCGGCTTACTGCACCTGCAAGCATGGTGGAAAGCTGTGCCTCGGACTTGCGGAAAGAAGATGCATCGGGCGACGTCATATTAAAGACCACCTGCACTGGCTTACTGCCTGTGCCACCCGTGGCAACGCCAAGTCTGCCATCAGCACCGCGCGCGAGTGGCAAAATCGCCTCTGCACCGGCCTCCCCCGTCAGCCCCAGCGCCCCATTGCCCATGCCGAAATAGGTCGGGCTTGAAACCACACCGCCTTTCGCAAACGGCATGATGCCACGAATACCGCCAAGTACGCCCGACATCAGCGATGAGCCAAGACTTTGCAATGGCTGAAGCCCGGCCGAAAGTGCCGAACCTGCCAGACTGCTGGCAAGGCCGCGCAGCACATCGTCAAGCCCCTTGCCGGAAACGATTGCACTTTTGAGTGCAGTCGTCAGGCTTGAGCCGAAGCTTGATGAGCGTTTTTCGAGGTCCGTCAATGCGCGATCAAATGCGCTTGTATCCGCCTCGACGGAAACAGTTACGGTTTCATCCGTCATGATAAATCACCTATCGGGAAAGGCATGCATCAGCGCGTCGAGAGTCGCGCGCGAAGGAGCATTTTTGCTCTGCGAGACAGGCCCGAGAACGACACTGAGTTCGCGTGGGGTCATGGCCCAGAAGTCTTTTGAAGAAAGCCGCAGCAAACCAAAGCCAGCGCGCATCACCTCTTTCCAGGGAAAAGGCTGACGTGAAGGACTTGATTCAACTGCGGCACTCAAGGGTTTGAAGGAGAATCGCTTTCTTCCGTTCCGAAGGTCGCCGTCAGCAGTGCTGAAACGATGCGGGCATAGCCGCTGGCACCGCCATCGGCGCGCATTTCGGCCACGTCTTCAAACGGTACATTATGCCCACCACCATGAAGGCCCGCACAGATGATGCGCTGCATATCGAAAGCAGACAGCTTACCGCCGGAAAAGCGCATGATCAGGTCAGAAAGATTGTCTGCCTCAAAAGCAGATTCGAGTTGCGCCAGCGCACCGAGCGTCAGGCAGAGTGTCCAGTCACGACCATCCAGTTTTGCCGCAACCTCGCCACGATGACGATTGACCATCATAGCGCTTCTCCGAAGGCGATCAGTCCGGCGGATTCCAACGCAATTTCAAAGGTCATTTCCGCATCGTGATTGCCGCCATATTCAAGAGCCACGATCTGAAACGGCCCTGTGATTGTTCCAAAGTCAGGAAGTAAAATCTGCCAGTTGCGAATTTCACCATCAAAGAATATGCTGCGTATCAGAGCATCAGACGTTGCATCTTTGAATATGCCAGACCCGCTTACAGAGGCCCGCTGCACGCCGCTTCCGGCCAGCAACTGTCGCCAGCGCCCGGCTGCGTCGGCGTCAGTCACATCGACCGTTTCCGCATTGAACGCAATGCGTTTGGTGCGCAGGCCGGCACAGGTTTCAAACTGCCCTGCGCCATGCGCAATTTTCAGCAAGATGTCCTTGCCGCGTTGAGCTGTCATATTGGGCTCCTGAATCAAATTACGGGTTCTGTTACGGCGCGATAGCGCATGGTGCCGAGATAACTCCCGAACCCATCGGTGTTACGGGCTAGCACTTCGGTCAACATAAGATTGACGATGCGATGGCCGTTGACTGCGAGCGGCTGTTCATCAAGACGCGTAGCGATGCGCCCGGCGATCTCCAAAACACGTTTGCGGCCTGACTCGCGCGCCCATATCTGAATGTTGAGAAAATGCTCCCCGCCCAGCTCGCTCGCCGTGCTCCAATCCTTCGTCAGTGTCTCGCCAAGCGTGATATAAGGGAACGCGGTTTTTGGTGGGACATGGTCATAAACATGTTCTCCACCAAGCGTTTCAATGAGTTCGCCGTCGTTCTTCAAGGCCTCATAAAGTGCTTTCTGCAATGCTGCCGCGCTGCTCTTCATTGTGTTCCCCAATCAGCTTTTCTTTGTCGCCTCGACTGCCAGATCCCCAGGTGGCAATTTCCTCGCGCAGCGCTATCTGTTTGAACCGAAGCGCACGCACGAGGCCATCAAACGTTAATTTCATGGTTACGTTCACCGCCCTTCCTCCACTGCCAGACAAATCAGATAGCGTCCGCTTTCATCCGGATCGCGTACGGAACGCAGCAAGAAAACACGCCCCCCTTTTCGGAAGCGCTTGTCGGATGAAATATCCTCACGATGGCGCACCAAGATACGATGGGTTATTTCCGGGCGTGGCCGGGTGCCGAAATCGCGTTGACTGGCGGTTATTGGTTCAATGCGCCCCCAAACGGTTGATACTTCCACCCATGTTTCGCGATAGCCGCCCATGCCGTCGGCAATCGGATGCATGGCTTCCAGAGCCAGCTCTACGGTGAGCTGGCCTGGATCAATAAACAGGACGTTGTTCATAGAGATATGCGCCGCCAACTATCGACCATCTGCCCAACCATCGGCGGAAGCTCTGATGTTGCGCCATCAAGACCAGCGCGGTTCTCGTAGAGATGCGCGCTCAACGTGAGTATGGCTTGCTTGAGGGCGTCAGGCACCTCGACACCCGTTTCGCCAAAGCCCGCAATGAAGTCGACTTCAAGACCGCAAAACGACTGCGCATCAGGATATTGTGCCATGTAAACACGCTGGGGGCGGCGTCCATGCTGGAGCATGAATTCTTCGGGCTCCATGCTGATTGCAGTTCCGTCGCAGCGATATGCGACGACAGCGGTCACAGCCTTTACCGGATACTTGAAAAGAGCCAACCGACCCGAACGCGGCCAGCGATCAACGCGCAACCGCCAAGTTTGGTCGATAAGAGCCAGCCCTGTATCAGCCTCGACCAGTTCACGCGCTGTCTTGATAATACGGCGAAGAATGTCATCTTCGCTGTCCGTTGAAATTCTTAAAAATGCACGCGCATCCGCGACCGTCACCGGTTCAAGTACCGGCGGCGTGACAAGAAACATTGTCATTTATTTCCCCTTAAAATAACTCTCAAATCAGATAGTTACGAATGGCATTCCAGAAAAAGATTCAACGTGTTTGCGAATTGAATCTAGCTGCCAAAACCGGCAGGGTCGTTAAGCAGAAATGCAGCAAAGCCGCTGCGAAATGCGCATCCCGAAAACATGATTCCGCTTTCGGATACGATGCTTGTTGATGCAAATATCAGGCTGCAAACTTCAGAAGCTTGATCGCATCAAAATCCTGAACACCACCGCCAACGCGCTTGGTGGTATAAAAAAGCACATATGGTTTGGCAGAGTATGGGTCGCGCAAAACGCGAACGCCAATACGGTCCACAACCAGATACCCCCGTTCAAAATCACCAAAAGCGATTGGCGTTTCGTCGGCTGCAATATCCGGCATATGCTCGGCCTCAACCAGACCAAAGCCCATCAGTGACGCTTTCTCGCCAACAGCCGAGGGCGGCTGCCAGAGGTAATTTCCGTCTGCATCTTTGAGCTTGCGCAGCACGCTCTGAGTCTTGCGATTCATAACGAAACTGGCATTCTGACGATATCCGGCTTTCAGCGCATAGATAAGTTCGATCAGCTTGTCAGACGGATCGGCTGCTGGCAGCGCACCTGCAACACCCGTTTCGATATGACCGATCTTGCCCCATTCCCAGCTTGTGTCTTCGACCGTATCATAGCTCAAAAAGCCCGTTGGCTTGTTGACGCCATTGCCGCTGATAAAGGCCTCGCCTTCCTGCTCGGCAAAGGCTGCTTCCACTTCCTCGGCGATCCACTGCTCGACATTAACGGCAGCATCATCGAGAAGCGAAGATGTTGCCGCCGGCATCGCGTAGATTTCCATAGTTGGAAACTGCAGTTCTGCCAGTTTGGCCGAAGCTGTCTGTGGGCGAGCATCAGTTTCACCGACCCAGCCTGTTGCCGGGCCGCTCACCGAAAACGGCTTTTTGAGCACAGCGCCAGAAACTTGGCGCACGCTTGAAATGCCACGGATCGGCGACAACACAGCCAGCCTGCGGCCAATTTCGGTTTCAAGCTCTGCTGGCACAAGATAACCGCCATCCGGCCCAGAGGCGTAAGAATGCGCTTTCTGCTCAATACCGCGCATCGCCTGTTCATCGCCACGGCGTACATAGCCATCGAAAGCCTGCTTGTGTTCGCGGTTTTCGACAACCGGACATTTGCCCAGTTGCGGACGTGCAGTTTTCAGAACAAATTGGTCAAGCGCCTGTTTCTGCTCGTCGAGCGCGTGGTTGATACGATCAACCTTTTCGCGCAGCAGCACATCGACACTCGCATTCTTTTCGACTTTTTTCAGCCGCTCATCATTGGCTTCACGAAAGGCCGAAAAAGCGGCCATGAATTCATCGAAGGCTTCCGACACATCGCCATCATTGCCCAGATTGGCGCCAAGCGCCTTTGTTTCCACGCTCTTGGTTTCGAGCTGGACTTTGTGAGTGTTGTTCATTTTGATCCTGATTTAGTTAAAAGACATCATCTTGCAGGCGGCACGCATACGCTGTGCAAGGCCTGTATCGCCCGAGTTGAGAGCGTCCCGCTCATTCCGGCTTTGTAAAGCTGCAAGTGCTGAATAGCCTTTGGCTATCACCAGACGTGCAGCGGAACGGCTTAACCCCGCATCCCGCGTGAGCCAGCGTTCAAATTCTCTGACTGTTGGCAAATCCGCTTTCAGATTGTTGATGCGCGCCTGTGGCAGCATCGGAAACGTCACCACCGAGATTTCCCAGAGATCCGCTTCAACAATATGGCGCAGGCCCGTGCGTGCATCCTTGCGCGCCTTCACGGTGCGAAAGCCGATGGACAGTCCATCAAGCCCGCCTGCCCGCATCAGCTCCAGTGCTTCGCGTGCGCGCGCCACACCCTTGGCAAGCCTGCCTTCCACATAAAGACCACGCGCATCCTCGCGAATATCTGTCCATACACCGATCGGCTCGGCCGCATCATGCTGCCAGAGCATCCGCACACCCGACGATCTCCGGGTCGACAGCGACTTTGCAAAAGCACCTTTTTCAATAATGTCATTGCCAAGATCAGGCAGGCCGAAAATACTGGCATAGCCGGAAAAACTCCCGTCAATTTCGACATCACTGAGCGCAAGCGATGCACGCTTGGTTTCCAGCTTGAGATCAGGCTTTATCATTCCCGCTCCTTTGAGACGTTATAAGCCCCTGAAGCGGCGCATGCTTCACCCGCTCGGCAAAGCGCTTCAGAATGCCAAGCACCGACCATGCAGCAAGGCTTGCAGCCGTCGACCCCATCAGCATCAGTTCAGCTCGGCCAAGAAGGGCTTCAAGCGAGAGTGTTTCCGCTATTTTAACGCCTGCGGCACCGCCAAAGATCATGCCGCAGATGATTCCCACCGCAAAGCGAATGCCAGCTTCGCGTTTTCCTTTGGGCAGCATATAGGCAAGTGACACGGCAGAACCGGCAACCGCTCCGGCAATCTTGGCAAACCAAACCAATGTTGCATCGGATGTCATTACGGTATCACTCAGATTACTCATGGCACTCTCCTTTCTGCGCGCAGCTGATAGCCAACCGCATCGCGTTTTTCGTCATCGCTAAGAAATGAGGCTTCTGACACACGCCGCCAGAGCGACTCCCGTTCGAGCGACAACCCTTCGATCTGGTCAATGTCATGCTCTAGCCGCAGATCGCCGCCAAACAGTGGGCCCAGCCAACAGCCAAAGGCCTTGGCAGTCCGGTTGATCAGCGGCAGAACAGTCAGGCGATAGAAGGCGCGATTGGCTTCGGCATAATTTGCATATGTGTTATCACCCGGAATACCGAGCAGCATCGGCGGCACGCCAAATGCCAGCGCAATATCGCGTGCGGCACCATTTTTGGCTTCGATAAAATCCATATCCTGCGGGCTATAGCCCATGGCTTTCCAGTCCAGTCCGCCTTCAAGAAGCAATGGTCGCCCCGCCCCGGAGGCCCCTGTGTAGCCTTCTTCAAGCTCGGTTTTCAGGCGATCAAACTGCTCTTCCGTCAGATTGCCACCATCTTTTGGTGCGTAGACCAACGCACCGGAAGGCCGTGCGGAATTATCAAGCAGAGCCTTGTTCCAGGCACCTGCTGCATTATGCAGATCAAGCGCCATTAAAGCCGCTTCAAGCGGCGGAAAACCATAATGATCATCCAGTGGATGAAACAGTTTCAGATGCAGGCCAGAGGATGCCTCGCCTGAAAGAGACACCACTCGGCTTGTATTGCCTGAACGATAGACCAGCGATTGCGGCCATCCATCATTCGATGTTTCTAGCGTCACCCTTTCAGGCCTGAGCAAATGCAACTCGCTGTTTCCGCTTGGAAGAGCAACACGCTCCACATAAGCATTTCCTGAAATCAGCAAATGGCCATAAAGCCGTTCAAAAAAACTGCTTCCATCCAGACCACTCTGGGGGCGCGCCACAAGATCAAGCAGCGGATGAACTTCATGCTCGGTCGTGCCCTCATAAAGCAGCCATGGCACATTGCTGGCCGCTTCCGCGATCAGCCGAACGCAACGATGCGCCACCGGATTACGCATAAACCCTTCGCGCGCCAATGATGTATAATCCCGCGCTATCCAGGATGGTCCGCGTTCCATATGAAGGGCCACAAAGCCATTCGTGTTTTTGCGCTCACGTCCCGCATCAGAATATGAGGCTGCCTTCCCGGCATTTCTGCGCCACGGCAATTTCCACGCCATATATCGGCTCTCCAATCAGTGTAAATGTTATCCGAAACGCCTGATACGCGGCTTTCGGTCGTGACCGAGCATGAGTTCGGTCAGCGCCCAGACAAGGGCATCAAGACGGTCCGGCGAGCGCCCGGTGGACAGACCTTCGGGTGCGAAATCACACATTTCATCTTCAAGTGCTGCAAAGCGTCCTGCATGACGAACACGATCCTGTTCATAAAGGGCCGCCACCGGCTCGGCGCGCAGCCATTTGCCGCGCGATGCATGCCGCATCAGCACCGGAACGGTGGCATCTTCGGCCGACAGAACGGCGGCAACCATTTCACCGCCCTGATTGACCTCGGCCAAAATCGCATCGGCCTCATAAGAATGATAAAGTGCGATTGCACGCCGCGCCCATTGATGCGGCTTGGCCATATTCATGCTTTCATCAGCCAACACATGCGCAAAGCCATTTTCATCAATCCCGGCCACAACGATTCCGCAGGCATCCGACGATTTGTTGGATGATGCAGGCGGATCAACAGCGATCAGAATACGCTCAAGCTCAGGGGCTTTGGGTTCAAAACACTGTTCGATCCGCTCACGCGACCACAAAGCGCCTGCGCGCTCCTCAATCAATTCGCCATCGAGTTCCTGTCGTCCAAGACGGGTTCCCGCATAGCGTTGATTGATAGTCTCCATAAAGCCAACAGCCAGATGCGCTGCATTCTCCGCGGTGCGCATATGCGTCATGGTTACAGAACTGTCTGTCATCAGCGCCTTCAACAATGGCACTGCCCTCGGTGTTGTCGTCACCACCTGACGTGGGAAGTCTCCCAGTCGAAGCCCGAATTGTAGCATGTCCCATGTGGCTTGCGGGTTTTTCCACTTTGCAAGCTCATCGCACCATGCGGCATCAAACTGCGGCCCACGCAAGCCATCTGGATCTTCTGATGTATAAAGAGACGCCACGGCCCCATTGTCCCACAGCAGTCGCCTGCGCGTTGTTTCATAACGGGGACGCGAAATGCGCGACACCGATAAAATGCCGGAAGGGCCATCGACCATCACCTCACGCGCATCGGCGAAGGTTTCGCCGACCAGCGCAATATGTCCGCACGCTTTCTGCGAGAAAGGTGCCAATCCCAATGCCATCCCCGATGCCCATTCCGCCCCTGCCCTCGTTTTTCCCGAGCCACGACCGCCCAGAATAAGCCAGGTCCGCCAGTCACCAAATGGTGGCAATTGCGCATCACGCGCCCTGATCAGCCATTCACAATCCGCTGCCAATATCTGATTTTGCGTCAAGTCCGCGCCCCAAGATGTCCCGCGCGCGCCTTTGAGCAAGATCTTCAATTCTCCTGTCTATGCGGATAAGCGCCTGTCGAACCTCGTGAAGGCTTGCAACGGATGTCACCGTGTCCCCTTCAGCAGTCTGTGTTTCAGCAACAAGCTCGCCAACGGTTTTCACAGCCTTGGCCAGTGCCATCAGGGCTTCAGCCTTGCTTTTGTCCGGCAAATCATCGCCATCAATTAATTTATTGAGTTCTGCCTGCAATCTTTGCAAAGCCGTTTCACTGGCAGACGGCTTGCTGACAATTTTATCATCCAGATTGAGACGCCCGAGACGAATCCGATAGTTTTTTTCCGTGATGCCCATCACCTGCGCAATATCCGCAGGGGTGATTTCATGTTTTATTTGCAGGCAAAAAGCCAGCCTGACCTGCGCCTCGCGGTCCGCGTCATTTTTTTGCGTCTTCAACGGCCATATCCGTCAGGTTTAACCTCTTTTCATGCAAAACCCCGAAAGCGCGTTGCTTCCGGGGTTTTGTAAATATCGATAAAAGCCAGGGGTATCGAAGCTCTCATCGGTATCAGTCACAATTTCTTGACCGTATCTAATTGGTAGCAAAGCACCGTTACGCCGTCAAGGACTATTTTCCTATTTATGATTTTTTTCATATCGACTTTTGTCGACTCTGTTTACGAATTAAAATGAGTTATAACTTATTAATCTGCTATTATCCGCGAGCAGGTTTCGCTCGTTTCATAAATTTTACGGCTTTAAAGTAGAGTTCATGCGTAAAACGGCCGATGAAAGTTCTAACAAAAAAAGCCGCCGGCCCTTCCGGGTTTCCCGGCTTATAGGACTTGATGCCTGGATCGATTCCGGCCTCTATAATCTGCGTTCTCATACACGTGAATGGTGGGAAAATATCACTATTTTCTCGCGCAGATTTCGTGTTCGCGGCTTTCGACGTCTGGTCGTGGAAGTGCTGGATGAAGGCTTTACGCTTGGCACGATTGGCGCCGTCTTTATGCTCGGACTTGCACTTCCAGCTTTTGAAGAAACCAAAAAAGACTGGCGTGCGCAGGATGACTATGCCGTCACCTTTCTCGATCGATATGGCAATGAAATAGGCCAACGCGGGATTTTGCATCGTCAGGCAGTGCCGATTGATGAACTGCCCGATCATGTCATCAAAGCAGTGCTTGGTACGGAAGATCGTCGCTTTTTCGATCATTATGGCATTGATTTCTGGGGGCTCAGCCGCGCGCTCAATCAGAATCTGCGTGCCAATGGCGTGGTGCAAGGCGGCTCGACCCTCACGCAGCAGCTTGCCAAGAACCTGTTTCTTTCGAATGAGCGGACGATTGAACGCAAGATCAAGGAAGCTTTCCTCGCCATTTGGCTTGAAAGCAATCTCACCAAGAAAGAGATTCTCCAACTGTATCTCGACCGCGCTTATATGGGGGGCGGTACATTCGGGATTGCTGCTGCCTCCGAGTTTTATTTCGGTAAAAACGTCAAAGATGTCACTCTTGCAGAAGCCGCCATGCTGGCCGGGCTTTTCAAAGCGCCTGCGAAATTCGCACCGCATGTCAATCTGCCTGCGGCACGCGCACGCGCCAATGTGGTGCTTTCCAACATGGTTGAAAGCGGCTTCATGAGCAATGGCCAGGTGGCTGTTGCGCGCCGCAACCCTGCCAGCATCATCGACCGTGCAAAAAATGAAAGCCCCGACTATTTCCTGGACTGGGCCTTCGAAGAAGTCAAAAAAGTTGCAGGAAAACTTCCCCAGCATACGCTCACCGTACGCACGACACTCGACCGCAACATTCAGAAAGCGGCTGAGGAATCGCTCGAATTCTATCTGCGCCAGAATGGCAAAGAGTATAATGTCTCGGAAGCAGCCACCGTCGTCATAGCCAATGACGGTTCGGTGCGTGCGCTTGTCGGTGGGCGCGACTATGGCGAGAGCCAGTTTAATCGCGCAACCAAAGCGCTGCGGCAGGCAGGATCGTCCTTCAAGCCTTATGTCTATGCGGCCGCGATGGAAAAAGGTCTGACGCCAAGCACGGTCGTTTCCGATGCACCGATTAGTTGGGGCAACTGGTCACCACGCAATTATGGCCGCAGCTTTGCCGGACGCGTTGATCTCACAACAGCACTTGTGCGCTCGCTCAATTCGGTGCCTGTGCGCCTTGCGCGCGATCATCTCACAACTGCCCCCATTGTTGCACTTGCAAAAGCCATGGGGGTGGAATCAACCATTTCTTCGCATAAAACCATGGTGCTCGGCACATCGGAAATGACGGTGATGGATCAGGCAACCGGCTTTAACGTCTTTCCCAATGGCGGAATGGCTGGCAATCGCCATGGCTTTACGCAGATCATATCGGCAGATGGAAAAGTGTTATGGGATTTTACCCGCGATGCACCAAAGCCGCATCGTGCGCTGTCCGAAAAAGCAGCGTTTGAGATGAACTCAATGCTTGTGCAGGTGCCAGAACGCGGTACGGCACGCCGCGCAGCCCTTTCCATGACGCGGGTTGGCGGCAAAACAGGCACGACGCAGAACTATCGCGATGCATGGTTTGTCGGCTTCACCGGAAATTTCACAGCCGCAGTCTGGTTCGGCAATGATAATTTCACGCCGATGAAAGAGCTTACCGGTGGCGTTCTGCCTGCGATGGCATGGCAGCGCATGATGAATTACGCGCATCAGAATATCGAGCTAAAGCCAATACCCGGTATCACGCCTGCCTTCCCCGCCCCTGCAAAGACGCCCCAGGCAACGCTTGCGGCAACGGCAAGCCCGCAGGAAATGATGGCCGCTCCACCGCGCGTTCTCTCACCCGCCGCGACAAAAACGCTTAAAGAGCTGCGCGACAAATTCCTCAGTTCGCCGCCCGTTCCCTCGCTTGCGGGACGAACAAAAATATCGGTTCTTTGAGTCCAGAATGCTGAAAACAATTCTCAAAGTTCTGGCCGTGCTCACGATTGCAATTGGCGGCGGTATATGGGTGACCGATTATACGCTGGACCATTTTGACGGGTTCGGTGAATTGCAGCTTGACGCGTGGAATGCCTACCCCGCCTCCGGTACCAGTCAGGCCGATCCTTATTCAAAGGCGCGCGCCGCGCGCAAAGCCTCGCTTGCACTCGGAACAGCTGAAGGGCTACCGTTTTATGCGCGTCGTGATAGCCATGGAGCGGAATTGCGGCGCGGGTGCAGTTATCGCCTTACCGGACTGACACCACCGGCACGTTTCTGGACGCTCTATCCGGCCGATCCGAACCTTGAGCCACTTACCCCCCGCGAAGGTCTGCAACCTGCGCTGCACTCACGTGAAGTGCTTTATGACAATGACGGCAGCATTCAAATCACAGTGGGGCCAGATGCCAGCCCGGATAACTGGCTGCCCGTTGAAGGCAGTGGCAGTTTCGTGCTTGTCATGACACTTTATGATACACCGGCTGCAAGTTCGTCCGGGCTGACTGATCTCGTCATGCCACGCATTCTGCCAATTACCGGACGGGAGGCTTGTCGTGGCTAAGGTGCTCCGCCTGTTGGTGCTTGGTCTGGTCGGCGCTGCAATCGTGCATATTGCGGTGTTGTTGCTGGTTCCGCTTTATTCGAGCAAGAATGCGTGGTCACATCTGGAAGCTTTGGGCGAGCCTTATCGCTTCTATATGCTTTCCGACACATCGGGGCTTGTCAGCGATCAGGACCCACTCATAGAACAGGCCGCATGCCGGTTTGACCTGACCGATGGCCCCGTACAGATCACCGCAAAAGGCAATCTACCTTTCTGGTCGCTATCGGTTTACGCACCCAATGGCGATAATCTTTACAGCCTCAATGATAATGTGTCGACTGACCGGCAGCTTGATCTGATCATTGCCGATCCGCTTGGTGTTGCAGCGCTTCGTGCCGAGGGTCTGCAGAATGATGGCCGTTCCATCATTATTGAACTGAATGCCGGCGAAGGTGCGGTTCTCCTGCGGGGGTTCGTTCCTGATGCGAGCTGGGGTCAGCAGGTCCAGGACTTTTTCACACAAGCAAACTGCACACCATATGAAGCGGGTTAACTCCCTGCGAAACAGACACTTTCTTACGCACGGTTAATGAGTTGCTAAGGCTTCATACCTATTATCGAGGTTGCCGACTTGTGGCAGATGGCGTTCGTAGTTTTAGGTCGTGTGGAGTAATTTTGCGTGACAAATGATCAGTTCCGCGTGCTGGAAGAGATTTCAGCGAACCGGAGCCAATCACATTCAAGAGCTGACAGCAGCAAAGCAGACGACCTTCTGGGCGCTGCAATAGCTGCGTTTGCCTCCATCACACGCCCCAGCCGTCACGATGCGCATCAGCTTGAAGATCTAGTATTTCCGCTCATTGAACGCGCAACCACACGCGGAAAACGGCAAGCCGCCCACGCACTTGCTCAGATTGAAGACGCGCCGCGCCGGCTCATTCTTTCGCTTGCAAGCGAGCCAGTCGAGATTTCCGCACCAATCCTTTTGCGTTCGCCGGTTTTGCGATCCGAAGATTTGCTCGACATCATCGCCAAGAATGGGCTGGACCATGCCCGCGCTGTTGCTCGCAGGCAGTCTGACGACCCGTTGCTGAAAAATGTTCTGCGCAGCTTCGATGATCCGGCAATCAATCGATTGCTGGCCCTGCAGGAAAATCTCGCGGGCCTTGAACCTGAAAAGCCCGTCACGTCAGAATACACAATTGAAAAGCCGGATGACGGCTCACCCTTTGCGTCATCGCTTTCCGGTACAAGCGCACTCTGGGCACCTGAATATCTTATCGATACGGCTTTGCTCATCGATGATCAGATTTTCCGGACGGCGCTGGCCGATTCGCTTGATGTATCTTTTGAGCGCGCCGATCACATTATCGGGCAATGGCCGCAAACACATTTGCCTATCGCACTGCGCGCACTTGGAATATCCGCTTCGGAATGTTTCATGATCATGTCAGCGCTTTTGGGGCCGATTGCAGCCAGTCGCGATCATTTGCGCGAATTCGTTCAGATGTATCGTTCGATTGACCGCGAAAAAGCTGTCATGCTCGTGCGGCGCTGGAAGGCTGATGACATGTCGAAACTGTTGCGCAGCAAGTTGCGCGAGATGGCGACTGCCGCGGATGTAAATACCGCTACAGCACGATCAAACTTATAGATCATCCGGTGAAATAGAAAATAGATTTGCCGGATCAGCCAGATCTTCCAGTTCAACCAACCAAAGATCTGGATCAAAGCGAATTTCGCGCTCCATGCGCTCCCCTGCTTTGAGATCATCCACCTCGTGGAGAATGCGCAAAAACATGCGTTCTCCATCATCGTCTTCATCATAAGACGTCTGCGGTGCGGGCGAATATAGATCACATGTTCCAAGGCGCGAACTGACTTTGATGAAGATCGCACCGGCCTCTTTGGAGCCACGACGCGCGAGATAGGCAAATCCGCCCTCGCCCTGCACTCTGCGGATTAAAGCCGACACCCAGAAATCAGATGTAACACGCATCAGCTTATCAACCCGATTTCGCGCATCTTGGAAATCAGTGCAGCATCGACTTCTCCCGTGACGCGCAGGTTGAACAATTTCTGGAATTCACGAATGGCATCCTGCGTCGACTTACCGGGAACCCCGTCAACGCTCACTTTTTCATTGCCGAAAGCTTTAAGGCCCGCCTGCACGCGGACAATATCCTGAGAGGAAATCCTTGCCTGCTGCTCAATGGCCGGTGCCGATGCCGCATGCTTCTTTTGCGGCGCTGGTTTACGCTCCAGCGATGCAAGATCGGGCGCGCGATTTGCTGTTTCACTGACTTTCAACACGGCAGGTTCGGGACGCGGTGTCGGTATGGCCAGATCGATGACCTTTGCAACATCATCTTGCGATGGCGTTTGTACCGGAGCATTTTGTGCAGGAACACCGAGCTTCTTCTGAAGTGCCTGCCACCGCTCAATTGCCTCACGCGTCTGGGGGCCGGTGAAGCCATCGACGGCGCCTTGATAAATACCAAGCGTCAACAATCTTTGTTGTAATCGCGCGATCTCCAGATCGGCATTTGGTGCAAGAGCGGGCAGCATTTCATCAATAGAGCCTGTCACTTGCAGGCGATCAGGCGACAATTCTGCGCTCTCCGCCACTGATTGCGACGGCACTGTCTGTGGTGTTTCTATGCTGGCAGTTTCATGCTTTTTATCAACAACCGTTCCAGGCAGCACCGCACGTGGCGTTGCCTGGAAAACAAAATTCGCACGGGTTTTGAAAAACACGGCATTATGCGCTTCTGGCTGATACCAAAGCGCATTGGCCGAAACAAACCCCATCACCACGATAAACGCTGTGGCTCCGCCTGTAAGCACAGGATTGCGCACGATGACATTACCAGCGAAAATCGCCAGCGCGGAAGCCGAACTGAAGAAGAACTTGAGCAGACGGCGACCGAGGCTATGCCGTTTTGCGGGCTTGCGCGTCGATCCGCTCTGGGCTTTGTTCCCGGTTTTCGTCTTTCTGCCAGTCATTATTCCGTTCTCCCTGGTGACGGTGCATGTCAATAACCGTGCCAAGTTGCTGTTGATCTTCTTCTCCCAAAGCGCCCAGTTCGAGCAGTTTTTGTGGGCCTGCAACCGGAAGGTGGACCGTTACGACCGTTCCTTCGCCCACACAGCTTTTAATTTGCATCGAGCCTTGATGCAGTTCCACCAGCCCCTTGACCACCGAAAGGCCAAGGCCGCTGCCCTCTTGCGCGCGCGTATAGTGATTGTCTGCGCGCACGAATGGCGCCCCGATGCGCTGCATATCTTCCGGTTCAATGCCAATGCCGGTATCAGAGACCACGATTTCGAGATGTGGACGCCCATTGATCATTACACGCGCAGCATCGATCGTGACGCATCCACCGGTTTGCGTAAATTTCACGGCATTGGCTGCAAGATTGATCAAGATTTGCTGTAGCGCACGGCGATCCGCCACCAGATCACCGGTGCTCGCATTCACACGATGACAAAAAGCGATGCCCTTTTTCTCGGCCTGCGGCAGCATAACAGCCGCACACAGTTCAGCCACTTCCCTGAAATTAATATTCTGTGGCTCAATGCCGTAAGTGCCAGTTTCAAGCTTTGAATTATCAAGCACAGAATTGACCAGCTCGAGCAGATAATGGCCCGACTTATGAATGAGACCAGCATATTCGCGCTGTTTTTCATTCTGCAACTGACAGCCCATTTCGTGCGAGAGCATATCCGAAAAGCCGATGATCGAATTGAGCGGCGTGCGCAGTTCATGGCTGACGGTTGCAAGCAAACGTCCCTTGCTGATCCGTTCCGCTTCAAGCTGCGCTTTCAGCGCATTGATTTCTTCAAGCAGCTTATGTTCGCCTTCGAGCGAACGGCCGACCAGGGTGATAATTCCGTTGCTGGCAGCACCTTCCATACGGAAGGCCAGAAAAACCGGAGTGCCGTTTTCCAGCATGCGCAGACGAATATCCGCTGGCTGTGATGCATGTCCTGAACGCAGGTCCGCCAGAAGCGACAAATATTGCACGCGATCTGCAACATGGATCCGATCAATCAACGCAACGCCTTCAAGATTGTGTGGCTGCACGCCCAGCACTGCTGCGGACTGCGCATCAACTTGAGTGAGAACGCCCTCGATATCCAGACAGAGTCGCACACCGCCTTCCGCGACAACAGGTTGATGCTGCACAAGCGGCTTTGATTGAAGTGCAGATTTAATCGCAAAACTGCGCGCTATAAGGCTCATCATATAAAGTATCAAAATGATCAGCGATGCGGGTGCAACGGATATGCCACCTTTAAGCGCAAAGAAACTTAAAACGCAGGCGCTCAAGCCAGTCGCTGCAAGCACAGGCGGAATTTTACGGCTGACAAACCATATTTCCAGCGGCAAGGCTGCTGCTATTATCCAAAGCGCGACATTGCTGGCATTTAGAAACATTGAAATTGCGGCAAGACCGGCGCCATAGGCCAAGAAATTCAACGCTCCAAGTGCTGCAACGCTCAAACCCATGAGGCTGAGCGCGCATAGAATCATCGCAAAGCCAGCAAAACTTGCGGCAAGAACAGCAATGGCTGCAAAATCTGTCGTTAAGCCCGATGCGAGCACGGCTGCAAACAGAAGGGTGGGCATGAGCATAAATGAGCCGACAGTGCGAAGCGCTACGGCATCCGATTGGTCAGTCCAACGCTGGCAAAAACGTTCGTGAAAACGCGCCAACGTCTGCACCTTCGTGCCGAGAATCTGTGCTGCGTTCAAAAGAATGGCGTTCAACTTGCCTTACTCACTCAATACTCGCTCGGTTTATCCATCGCGGAAGAACCTCTGAAAGCCAGAATGCAGGTGAGGCTTTAAAGAAACGATAAAACGAAGCCATCTTCAGCAACTTGATGCAGAATCTGACGGTTCGGCGCGGGTGTTTTTCCGCTATGGTAAACAGATGGTGGATATGGGCAGTCCCGATTGCCTTTCAAGGCGCGCCACAATCAGGCGTAAGACACCAGCGATTCTTACGGTTACGGAATCTTTTCAAATTACGTAGACAATGCCATTACCAATCCCGGCCAACAAACTCCGAGCGTAATGATCCGTTTTCTCATCAAATCCGTATTCTGGTTGTCGCTGGCATTTATTGTCATGCCGCACTTCTTTCCTGCGGACAAAGAAAACACGTCATCTAAAAATGCTGCTTCGGTTGAAGCAATGGCAAAGCCAGACTCCATCAATCAACTGCTTGCAAACGGCAAAACGGCATTGGAAGTTGGAAAGCTCTGCGCCAACAATCCTGCATTGTGCGAAAATGGCACGTCTTTGCTTTCAAGTGCAGCCAGCGGAATCCTACACCGCAGCGGCAGTATCCTCGAATATCTGAGTGATCGCATCGGCACAAAGCATGAGATACCTGCTGCCACTGTTACAAAGCAGGAGCCGCTGACAGAGCCTTCAAAGACGTCTCTCCAGACCATTCCGGTCCCCACGCCGCGTGCAAGCGCATTGCGAGCGCAAGCGAGATGAACGAAGCCCGTGAATGCAGACAGAGCCCAGAGCACATCCTGAAAAGTGCGAAACAGTTTTCCGTGACCTTAGCGGCTTTTGTCCCTATATAGATGGCTTATCCAAGATTTTATTCAGGCGAATGTCATGACCACCACGATAGACAGCATTATCTCCGACTTCGAATTTCTCGACGATTGGGAAGACCGCTACCGCTATGTGATTGATCTTGGAAAAGAATTGCCTGCCTACCCGGAAGATGCCCGCGATGCCGCACACAAGGTGCAGGGCTGTGTCAGTCAAGTCTGGCTCAAAACCATTCCACATGAGGGCGATGACCCGATTGTGGAGTTTCTGGGCGATTCAGATGCCCATATCGTGCGCGGGCTGGTGGCCATTGTGCTTGCCTTCTATTCAGGCCGCAAGGCATCGGAAATCGTCGCATCCGATCCCGAAGACCTGCTTAAGAAGCTCGGACTGGATGAGCATTTAACGCCACAGCGTTCTAATGGCCTTCGCTCCATGGTGGCGCGTATTCGCAGGGATGCAGAAATTCTCCGTGTTTCAGCTTAACAGTTTTTCGACTGCAAGCGCGGCTGAGAGCAGCTCTTTATCAGCGCCATTGCGTGCGCTCATCATCAGGCCTGCCGGCATCCCTGAAACAGGCATCGGCAGTGTAATGCTGCAAAGATCGAACTGATTGGCAATCTGCGTATTGCGCAATAACAGTTCTTCAACCCGATCATATTCGGCAGGGTTTCCACTGACCGATGCGATGGTTGGTGCAACAATCGGCGTTGTTGGCGCGATGAAAAAATCAATGTCGCGCAGCCGCTGATCCATTTCTTCAATCAGCTTCAACCGTGTATCCATCAGCTGGTTATAGGCTTCATTGGAGACGTTAAGACGCTTTACAAGCGTATGTTTTACCCTCTCATCGACGTTCGCGTCAGGGTCTTTCAGCCAAGTTTGCGCATGAACACGGCTCGCTTCAATACCGGCAATTGAGCCAATGCGGGTCGCTTCGTAAAAGGCAAGAATAAGATCATCCAGTTCAATTCTTACAACTCGTGCTCCGGCTTTTTCGAGCGTGCTCGCCGCCAGATCAAAAGCGGTCGCGACCTCCGGCTGCATGTCGTGCAGCAAAAGGCCAGCAGGCAGCCCTACTGTTCGCCCCTCCACAGACGCAAAAACAGGCAAAACCCGGCTATCGCCTGCCATTACCGCATCGACAAGAATGCAGTCGCTCACGTTTTTCGTTAAAGGGCCAATCGAATCAAGCGATGGAGCGAGCGGAAAGGCACCTTGGAGCGGAATGCGTTTTGCGGTCGGCTTGAAACCGACCAAACCATTGAGTGCCGCCGGAATGCGAACGGAACCGCCTGTATCAGAACCAATCGCAATTTCACTGGTGCCCTGCGCAGCAGAGACCGCAGCACCGGACGACGACCCTCCCGGCACACGTGTTGGATCGACGGCATTTGCCGGAACGCCATAATGCGGATTGAGCCCCACTGCGGTGAACGCAAATTCCGTCATGTGGGTCTTGCCGACGATGATGGCACCCGCAGCTCTCAGGCGTTGCACAATAATCGCGTCCGTATGCGCAGGCGCAGCCGTTTTGCGAATGACGGAGCCAGCCAGCGTTGGCTCTCCTTTCACATCGAACAGGTCTTTGATCGAAACGATCCGGCCATCAAGCGGACCAAGAACACGCCTCTCTTTCGCACGTTGCTCAGACGCGCTAGCCTCAAAACGCGCCGTCTCCTGATAGACAACACTGAAGACGCACCCATTTTTCGCGCTCGTCTCAAGCTCTTTCAGAATTGTCTCCAGATTTTGCCGACAGCTTTGCATTTTCGTTTCCATATTCAAATTGCGATCAGCCCTTTGCCGGGCTTGCAGTCGGGCGATAGTCATCAGAACCCCAATGCAGAATCACCGGAGATCGGCATTCTTTTGCGAGTTGTGGATTATAATGTCGGTGTAGCATAGAAAGTCCCATTTTCAGCAGCATTTTGCCAGAACGCACCGGCCACTGTCGTTCCCGCTCTACCGTTTCAAGTCCTTTGAGAAAGCAGCATACATCAATCAGTACGCCGCTTAATTCGGGGCCAACGGCATCCAGCGCCCGCTCCACGCGCATCCGGCTTGCCAGCGCAATATCGGTGAGTTCCACCATCCCACCCGGCCCCGAACGCGTGGAACCAGAAACACCGACATCCCAGCGCGCTGACATGGATGGCATCATAGCGCCACGGGTAAAATCGGCCCGTAATCTCTCGCCTGCGCGAAATTCATCTTCACAAATGAAACTTCCACCATCTGCGTTGCGAAGACGATAAAGTTTCGCAAGCGGAGATTCAGACAGGTTGATTTCAACCTTTTCACCGTGCTCAATCTCAACGGTTTCTGTCTTGCGCACAGGTTTTGGATTTTTCGCCGCAGTCTTGCGCGTATAGCCTGAAATCACCAAGCGCTCGCCTTCGCAAATCACAATGCCGCGCTTTTGCATTGCATCCAGTTCGACACGCGTTACGGCTATATTTCCCTGCTCGCCAACCAGCAAAACATGTGTTTCGCGGACCGAATCCTGCATCTCGCAGCCACCCTGCCTGAGAAAACGAATGATCCGGGCTTCGGACGTCGAATATGTTGTGCTCATGCTGCCATCCTCCACGCCGAGAACCCTTGATTAACAACCTTTTCCAGCGTCGCAACCACAGCGTCGTAATCCTCATCATCGCGCCTGTCCTCCACGAGGTGGCAGGCATACATAACCGTCGTACGATCGCGGGCAAAACCGACAGCCACCTCACGCATCACCATTCCGAATGAAGTATGTGCGAGATACATTCCCAATTGTCGAACCTGTGCCACTTCTCTCCTGCATCGCAAAGGCGACCGTAATTCTGCGCCACTGACAGCGAAATAAGCAGACAATAAATCGATAAGCGCATCACAGATTTCCACGTTTTTCTCCTGACGCCTGCGCCCCAAAGCAGGACCGGAATTATCCGGGTTAAGCGTTCGTCCGTGTCGCGCTGCAATGACTCGTAAAGCTTCTACAGCTTCTGCGCGGGTATGGATGATATCCGAAAATTTCAGAGACATTCATCTTTCCTCACTATTATAGGAATATGTTCTTATAATGAGGATTCTGCAAGTGGGGATAAGTTTATTGAAGCATTAAGACACTTCATTATCCAGAGATTTTATCAAAAAATAGGAATTTTATCCAACAGCCGCCAAAGACGGTGATCCTATCATCGGTACGCATCACGAACCCATGAAAGATCACCAAATGGAAATTGTTCTTCGTAAAGCCTGCCAGGCATTTCTGGCAGCACGCAGCCAGGAGCGTATGAACTCCATGCAGCGCATCGCACTACAGATTATCGCCGGTATCGATATGGATAATCTCTTGAGCGCCCCGCAAGACCAACAAAAACAAGCGCAAAGCAAGCTTATCCGGCTGATCGAGCGCGAGCGCCTGAAGGGCATCAGTGGCCACTGGAGCTACGATCTCAACAGACATATCGCTTTGAAGCAGGCCCTCGACAGGCTTGGCGGAGAAATAAATACAATGAAGAGAAAGACCGTATCAGGCATAGCGAGATAAGCGCTCGAATAAAATTCAAATAAAAATAGCCCGGCATATCAATGCCGGGCTACACTCAACCTGTTTTACAACACGTAACGAATTAGAGCTCCGATCTGATTAAAACAGATCAAAGCTCTAAATTTTTCTATTTGAAGCACAATCTTAACGACCTTCGCTTCGCTCCGGTCGGATTATGCTCTAAATTATGCGTCCTTAGGCTTACGGCCCAGACCCATCTTCTTTGCAAGACGCGAACGTGCTGCAGCATAGTTCGGAGCAACCATTGGATAGTTAGGATCAAGATCCCACTTTTCACGATACTGCTCAGGAGACAGGCTGTAATGGGTCATCAGGTGACGCTTCAGCGACTTGAACTTTTTGCCGTCTTCGAGGCAAATGATGTAATCATCATGAACCGATTTCTTCGGATTTACGGCCGGCTTTGGTTTTTCAACAACGACAGGCGCTTCTTCACGAGCAACGTGGCTCTTGAAAGCAGCATGTACTTCTGAAATCAGGAGAGGCAGTTCACTTGCGCGAATAGAATTATTTCCGACATAAGCTGCAACAACATCAGCAGTCAGGCTGAGAAGCAATTCTGCGCTCTCGTCGTAAACTTCAGAGTTTTCCATTTTATTTCCTTTTTGGTCGTCTTAGCATCAAACAGATTATGGCTCTCAAAAACCTGAATGCCGTCTGCGCGAATTTCTTATCCCCACCCCACCTTACAAACGATGCAATTAACAATGAATAGTGTCATTTGCAATAGAATTGTCAAACCACATTACATTAAAGTGGCCGGTTTCTTCTTATGTCATTAAATACAACATAATTATTCCCGGACTCAGGCCATCAAGTTGACTGAAAACACACAGACAGCGCTGCTTTCAGCGCCATAATTTATTCGTATTGATGGGCGGAAATGGAAAATTGTGTTGGCGCGCCCTTACGTTGCAGAGCACTCATAAGCAATCATTTTTTTGTGATAAGTCTTTTACCATAAGCTAAAACAAATATCATTCTTCACGTGAGACCCTGAACAAGGAGTCGGGCAACAAAAAGGCCAGAGTACAATATATTTTGATTAAATAAACTCGCATTCAACGGTGTCACCAACTATATATTCGCCATACGTACATCAGCAGATTGAGCCCGATTAGCGTAGACAAGATTTATCAGTGGGTTGAAGCACTTACCCCGGAGCGCGCTTTGATCAGATTGAATCACATCAGTGCTCTAAACTGACAAGAACCAACTGGCAGTCTTACACTGCAATACGCCAAAGAGAGGACAAAACCATGTCAAGCTCTACCAGTCAGAGAAGCAATCTTAAGGTTGTTAAGACTGATGCCGAATGGCGGGAACAGCTCACGCCCATTCAGTATCAGATCACACGCCAGCACGGCACAGAACGCGCTTTTTCAAGCCCGAATTTCGACAGTTCGCTGCATGGAACCTATCGATGCGTTTGTTGTGATCGTCCGCTCTACAAGTCGGAAGCGAAATATGAATCAGGCACTGGCTGGCCAAGTTTCTATCAGCCGATTGAACCTGATGCCGTTTCTGCATTTGAAGATCATTCCTATGGTATGACCCGCACTGAAATCCGCTGCTCAGACTGCGATGCGCATCTGGGCCACGTCTTTCCCGATGGTCCGCCACCAACCGGCCTGCGCTATTGCATGAACGGAAATGCACTGATTTTCGATCAGGATTAATTCTTGTGTTTAACAGTCCGGAACGGCACAACGGTTCGGACTGATTTCATTTGCTTTTTACTGGATTTTACATGCCACACGACACCAATTTTCTTCAGCCACCAAAAGCACCAAAGCATCCTGCGAGCGATACACGCCATGGCATCACCCGCACCGATGATTATGCGTGGCTGCGCGCCGATAACTGGCAGGAGGTCTTCAAGGATCCGTCTGTTCTGGCGCCTGAAATTCATGATCATCTGGAGGCAGAAAACGCCTATCAGACAGCGCTCATGAAAAATACAGAAGCGCTTCAGAAGCAGCTGTTTGCCGAGATGCGTGGTCGCATCAAGGAAGACGATTCATCGATTCCGTCAAAGGACGGTCCCTATGCTTATGGCATGTCGTTCCGGACCGGCGGCGAGCAGCCTTACTTCATTCGCACCCCACGCGATGGCGGTGATGAAACCATTCTGCTCGATGGCGACAAGGAAGCGGAAGATAAAGCTTATTTCCGCCTCGCGTCCGCCGATCATTCGCCCGATCACAATCGCTTGATCTGGGGCTATGACGATAAGGGATCAGAGTTCTACAAGCTCAGAGTTCGTGATCTCAGCACCATGTCGGATCTCGAAGATATTCTGTCGGATACCAACGGCGGCGGAAGCTGGGATGCAGACAGCAAAGGTTTTTTCTATACTTTGCTGGATGAAAACCATCGCCCCTCCAAGGTCTTTTACCATGAAATCGGCACTGAACAGTCGCAGGATAAGCTGATCTATGAAGAGAAGGACGCCGGTTTCTTCCTCGGTGTTGGCGGTTCTGCACTGGATGATTTTATCTTCATCGATATTCACGATCACGAGACTTCGGAATGCTGGCTGTTGCCAGCCAACGATCCATCTGCAAAACCGCAGTTGATCATGGCGCGCCAAACGGGTGTTGAATACGATATCGCGCCCGGCGGCGATGAGTTCTTCATTCTGACGAATGTTGACAGCGCCAAAGACTTCAAGATCATGCGCGCGCCCGCATCGGCACCGCAACCAGAAAACTGGGAAGAGCTGGTTCCAGAAGTACCGGGACGCCTGATCTTGTCGCATTCCGCCTATAAGCGGCATCTGGTCTGGATGGAACGTGACAATGGCCTGCCACGCATCATTATCCGTGATCGCGAAACCGGTGAGCAGCACGCGATTGCATTCGACGAAGAAGCCTATTCGCTTGGCCTGCATGGCAGCGCGGAATATGATACAGATGTTATTCGCTTCTCCTATTCTTCGATGACCACGCCTGAGCAGCTGTTTGATTATAATATGCGCACGCGTCAGCGCACGCTGCTTAAAACGCAGGAAGTCCCATCAGGCCATAATATTGCTGACTATGTGACACGCCGCGTCCTTGCTCCGGCAGCGGATGGCGAGTTGGTGCCTGTGTCGCTGATCTATCACAAGGATACAAAGCTCGACGGTTCGGCCCCTTGCCTGCTTTATGGCTATGGTTCTTACGGCATCACCATCCCAGCAAGTTTCAGCACCTCGCGCCTGTCGCTTGTTGATCGTGGCTTCGTCTATGCCATCGCCCATATTCGTGGCGGCAAGGACAAGGGTTTTGCCTGGTACGAAAACGGCAAACGTGAAAAGAAGACCAACACGTTTACGGATTTCATTGCGGCAGCAAAACACCTCGTCAGCGAAGGCTTTACGAGCCATGATCGCATCGTCGCCCATGGTGGTTCGGCAGGCGGCATGCTGATGGGTGCGATTGCCAATATGGCACCGGAAGCCTTTGGCGGCATCGTCGCGGAAGTGCCTTTTGTCGATGTTCTCAACACCATGCTCGATGATACACTGCCGCTGACGCCGCCAGAATGGCCGGAATGGGGCAATCCGATCACCTCGGAAACCGATTACCGCAACATCGCGTCCTATTCGCCTTACGATAATGTCCGCGCGCACGCCTATCCGCGCATTCTGGCAGTGGCTGGTCTGACCGACCCGCGCGTTACCTATTGGGAACCTGCCAAGTGGGTTGCGAAACTGCGCGAGCTTAAGACAGACGAGCACCCAGTTCTTTTCCGCATCAATATGGATGCCGGACATGCCGGAGCATCAGGCCGGTTCTCTCGACTGGAGGAAGTCGCTTACACCTATGCTTTTGCGCTGAAAGCAGTCGGAAAAGCTTAGCGGCCTTATTTATAATCACTCCCGGCAAATCAATTGCCGGGAGTTTTTATTGAGCTTATATTGTCTAGATCAATACACGCGGAGATCAGTTCATGCATCGCGCATTTTTGACCGCTCTTATTGCTTTTCCTTTGTTGGCTCCAGCAACACAGGCTGGAGCTCAGGTGCGCAAAAATGTCAGCGAATATGCGGGGCAGCGTTGCAACACGCCACCACGCGGCAGCGGTATCATTGTCGGTCAGTTCAGCGGTGTGGACGATTCGCCCTTTATCAGTGACGGTGACGGGCGCGTGCCGATTGATCGCTACCGCTGTTTCACGACAATGGCAGAGTGCAAAGGCTGGCTCTATACCATGCAAAGCAAGTACACGAGTGCCGGAGCGGCAACGGTTGTGCGCTGTACAAAGCGGTAATCAGCGACTGGATGGATAGCCGTTTGAATGCGCCGGAATGGTTTTGAGATAAGCAGCAATCGCATCGCGATCGGCATCTGTCAGGTGCGCCATATTGGTTACAACATCCGCCATTGATCCACCGAGTGAATCAAAATCAGGTGTGAAGCCGCTTTGCAGTGCATAGGCGATATCATTTTCACTCCAATTACCAATACCACCCTCTCCAGAAGTAATATTGGGAACCACACCCTTGCGACCGTCGCTGCCCGTTTCAGGCGACAGAGCACCGGCCATCCATTGCGTATCATCAAGCCCGCCAATGACAGTGCGCGGCGTATGGCACTCGCCACAATGACCAAGCGCTTCGGTCAGATATTGACCGCGCTTGACCTGATCAGACACATTTGTCAGTTCAACCACCGGCTTGTCGGACAGATAAAGCTGCTTCCAAAGCCCCAAGCCACGACGGATATTGAACGGAAATCCGAGCTTATGCGGTGCCGTCACATTATCAGACGCAGGCAAAGTCTTCATATAGGCAAACAGGTCTGCCACATCCTGCGGCTGCATTTTTGCGTAAGATGTGTAGGGAAAAGATGGATAGAGATGCTCCCCTGCCCGCCCTGTTCCTTTGAGCATTGCATTGGCAAAGTCGTGCAGGGTCCAATTGCCAATGCCCTCTTCTGACGGAGAAATATTGGGGGCAATGAAGGTACCAAAATCCGAAACCAATTCGTGGCCCCCGGCGAGTAGCTTTCGGTCCTCATCTTTTGCTTCGGGCGCCGCATGACAGGAAGCGCAGCCCCCTGCCCAGAACACCTGCTCGCCATTTGTAACATCACCCGGCTGCAAGGATGCGATCACCGACTGATCCACCGTCTGTGGCGTTGTCAGCATCCAAAAGGAGGCTGCACCAATGATGATTACAGCGCCTGCGGCATATGCGATTTTACGGGCCATTGTTGTGCTGATGTTAATTCTTCTTCACCCGATAGGCCTGATGGCAGGAACCGCAATTGGCTGCAACCTGCTGAAATGCTGGCTTCAAAGCATCAAGATCAGCAGGTTTGGCCGCGAGCGCTGCGGCTGCGTCAGAGCGAAATTTTTCAACGTGCTTGACGAAGTCTTGCTTGTTTTCCCAAATCTTTGGCGAAGCTTCCGTGTCACCCTGATCAGAACCGGCTGGGAACAAGGCATCAACGTCAAACTTCTTCGCATCAGCGTTGATCTTTTCAAGGGCTGCGAGAGCGGTTACGGCATCAAAAGGCTTATCACCCTTCACCATCGGTGCGAGCTGTCCAACAGAACGCCCCATATCCTTCATGATTGCCTGACGGTCTGCAATCGCATCGGCATGGGCTGCGCCGGCGGTCAAAAGAGCCACTGAGCTGATAGCCAGAAAAAATGAACGCATACGGTCCTCCGCAGTTGAAAATGGATGAAAATCACCCCTATGCAAATATCTGATACGTTCACCGCCTTTGCAACAAGCGCACCTAATAAATGGTGACAATAATAAACAACATGCTGATATTATATCGAATATTACAATATATTCACGTTAACGTGAAAATCATGATTAAAATACTATTGTTTAAGCACTCTCAGCGTTGCGGCCTAATCTATGAACGAGCACCCATAATCATGAATATAAAAATCATATTTTATGCAATTCTTGATCAGCAAATAAAAACCCCGCTTTCGCGGGGTTTAAAGCTCATTATGAAACGGCAGATTATGCCTTTTCGTAAAGCTCCAGGACATAATCCCAGTTGATCAGGCTGTCCACAAAAGCTTCGAGGTACTTCGGACGCGCGTTGCGGTAGTCGATATAGTAGGAATGTTCCCATACGTCGACGCCGAGGATTGGCGTTGCGCCGTGAACAAGCGGGCTTTCACCGTTTGCAGTCTTCGAGATTTCGAGCTTGCCATCTTTAACCGACAACCATGCCCAACCCGAACCGAACTGACCAGCGCCAGCTGCGATAAAGTCTTCGCGGAACTTGTCGTAACCGCCGAGATCGGATTCGACTGCCTTTTCAAGCTTGCCTGGCAGCTTCTTGCCGCCGCCGTCTTTCTTCATCCAGTTCCAGAAATGGAGATGGTTGTAGTGCTGGCCAGCATTGTTGAAGAGTGCCTGATTCTTGCCGAAGCTTTCCTTGACGATCTCTTCGAGGCTCTTGCCTTCGAGGCCGGAACCTTCAAGCAGCTTGTTACCATTGGTAACATAAGCCTGATGGTGTTTGTCGTGGTGGAATTCGAGCGTTTCGCGCGACATGAACGGAGCAAGTGCGTCATAATCGTATGGAAGGGCGGGCAGTTCAAAAGCCATTGGAACTCTCCTCTTTGTCTTTCAGCTTACAACAGGCAGCGACTGGGGGCAGTGTGAATACATGCCCGAAAACTTGCGTGCGCAATCTACATAGGCCGCAACGGTTCATGCGGCAATGGCGCATGTTCTAAATTTGCCATGCAACTCGATGAATTTTTATTGAAATTGCATAAGGATAGAGGCCATTCTATTTTTTTTGAGATAAATGCCCAAAGGGAGAAAACCGGTGTCCTATAGTTCCTATGTTTTCGACGCTTATGGCACATTGTTCGATGTGCATTCTGCCGTGCGTCGTTATGAGGAAAAGGCAGGACCGGATGGGGCGGCTTTTTCCCTGCTCTGGCGCACAAAGCAGCTCGAATATTCGTGGACACTGAGCTTGATGGGCGAATATCGCGATTTCTGGAAGCTCACGGAAGAAGCGCTTGATTTCGCCTTTGCACGGTATCCGTCCGTCGACCCGACGCTTCGCAGTGACCTGCTTGAGGCTTACTGGAAACTGGACTGTTACGAAGAAGTCCCTGCGGCCCTTAAAAGCCTGAAAAATCGCGGCGCGCGGTTGGCTATTCTGTCCAATGGTTCACCTGCCATGCTTGAAGCCGCCGTCAAATCATCCGCCCTTGATGAATTGCTCGATGATATCATCTCTGCAGATCGTGTGAGACGATATAAGACGTCGCCATCTGTCTATGAACTCGTCACAATGCAGTGGCGGCTTTATCCGTCTGCCATTTCATTTCAATCGTCCAATCGCTGGGATGTGGCAGGGGCTGCGCGATTCGGAATGCGTGCAGTCTGGATCAACCGATCCAATCAGCCAGACGAGTACAGGCACTATCCTCCCGCTCTCATCTTACCGAGCCTGCAACTGCTCGACTGAAACTCACCCAAACTTGATCAATCCAAATTGGGTGACAATGGCCTGTTGCGGCCAAAGTTGTGTCGCAACGGCAACACACGCCCCATAGCGGCCTATCAGCCACTTTTAAGCCTTATTATGAACCCCTGGCGGTCACATTTATCGGGCGTTTTGCGACCAATAAATGCGGAACGAAATGTCTGTAGCATCGTTATCGCCGCGTAATTTGTGACCACAGCAACGGGTTGGTCGCACTTAATTAACCCTGACCGTTGTAGTTATATCCACAGATCCTCCCGCCACCAAAATGGTTTTCATATGCAAACGACTCTTACCCGCCGTTCTTTTCTGACGGCCATGACAGCAACAGCGGCGGCCGGCCTCGCCGGTTGTGCTCAGTTGGGGCAGAATGTTCCCATCATTGATGTCGATGCCAATGGCAATCCTATCAACAAGACACCGCAAGCCAATGTCGACGCTTCTTACGGAAGCTGGGCATCCATGTATGCAGCGGTTGAAGACAACGGCTATCAGCTTCCGGCTATTCCGATCCAGAAAATGGACAAGCGCTATCTGCGTCAGGTTGTTCAGGATCCAACGGGCGAAATGCCGGGCACAATCGTCGTCGATACGGCCAATCGCTTCCTTTATCTGGTGCTCGGCAACGGTCAGGCAATGCGCTACGGTGTCGGCATTGGTCGTGACGGCTTTGCATGGTCAGGCCGCGCTGTTATTCAGTACAAGCGCGAATGGCCACGCTGGACGCCACCGGATGAAATGGTTGCGCGTCAGCCAGAACTCGAACCCTATAGCTCGCGCAATGGCGGCATGGCTCCGGGTCTCAAGAACCCGCTTGGCGCACGCGCGCTTTACATCTTCAAGGATGGCAAAGACACAATCTACCGCCTGCACGGCAATCCGGAGTGGTGGTCAATCGGCAAAGCCGTTTCTTCAGGCTGTGTACGTCTGATGAACCAGGACATTATCGATCTTTACAACCGCGTTCCGCCAAAATCACCAATCGTGGTGATCTGATACAAAAAAGCCCGGAGTTTCCTCCGGGCTTTTTTACTTCACCAGCGTTTAGCGTTTAAAACTGCCCAAAATGCCGCGCACCAATGCGCGGCCAAGCGATGTGCTCACGGAACGTACCACGGACTTCATAGCCGTTTCAGCGACCGTCTGACGACCCGACCGGCGACCACCGGTCCCAAATGCGGTTCCCATAATTTCGCCGAGAAGACCGCCACCTTCACCGGATTCCTCCTGCTTGGCCTTCTGCTGCGCGTCTGCTGCGGCCTGCGCTTTTCGCGCCAGCATTTCAAAGGCAGAATCGCGATCGACAGCCTGATCATATTGACCGGCAACCGGGCTTGCCGCGATGATCCGGGCGCGCGCTTCAGGCGTTAATGGGCCAATCTGCGAAGCTGGCGGGCGGATCAATGTGCGCTGTACCATTGAGGGCACACCCTTCGCCTGCAAGGTCGAAACAAGCGCTTCACCCGTTGCGAGATTGGTAATCGCCTCAAACGTCTTGAAATCTGGGTTTGGACGGAATGTATCCGCAGCCGTCTTCAAAGCATTGGTTTCGCGCGGTGTATAAGCACGAAGCGCGTGCTGCACACGATTACCAAGCTGCGCGAGCACCGTTTCCGGCACATCAAGCGGGTTCTGTGTTACGAAATAAACGCCGACGCCTTTCGAGCGAATGAGGCGCACCACCTGCTCCACGCGATCGACAAGTGCCTTCGGCGCTTCATCAAACAGCAAATGCGCTTCATCAAAGAAGAAGACGAGCCTTGGTTTATCGGGATCCCCCACTTCCGGGAGCTCCTCGAACAATTCCGACATGAGCCAAAGCAGAAACGTCGAATATAGACGCGGGCTCATCATCAGCTTATCCGCCGCAAGCACACTGACAACGCCACGACCATCTGTCGTGGTGCGCATCAAATCCGCGATTCGCAGCGCTGGTTCGCCAAAGAATTTTGAGCCGCCCTGCTGGTCAAGCACCAGCAACGAACGCTGGATCGCACCAACGGAGGCTTTGTTGACATTGCCATATTTGGCCGAAAGCTCCGCTGAACGCTCAGCCATTTCTGTAAGAATTGCCTGCAAATCTTTCAGATCGAGCAGCAGCAGACCTTCTTCATCGGCCAAACGGAAAGCGACGTTCAAAACGCCTTCCTGCGCGTCGGTCAGGTTCATCAGCCGTGAGAGCAGCAGCGGCCCCATTTCGGAAATCGTCGCACGGACCGGATGACCCTGCTCACCAAATATATCCCAGAAAATGACCGGCGATGCCCGCATTTCATATGGATCAAGCTTAACTTCTTCGGCGCGTTTGCTCAGATTATCATTGAGCACGCCCTTCGCGGCAATGCCGGACAAATCACCCTTGATATCCGCACAGAAAACTGGAACGCCTGCCGCCGAAAAACTTTCGGCCAAAACCTGCAACGTAACCGTTTTACCCGTACCCGTCGCCCCCGTAACAAGGCCGTGCCTGTTACCATATTTCAGCGCCAGATATTCGGGCTGCTGATAAGAATCATCTGGTTTGCGGCTTGCACCAAGGAAAATGGCATCGTCGACAGTCATCAGGCAGGTCGCTCCGTAAAAGATCTACTTACATCAGGTTATACAAGCACCATCGCGCTGCAACAATGATTAAGCGAATTTTCTGCTTTGCTGTTTAATTTCACGGCGCTAAGTTTTTAAAAACAGAATTATTTTAAGCCATGAAAGCTTGCAAAGTCCCGATGACAATGCATATTACGTAAACGTAAGATTTTGGGAGACTTTCTATGGATGAACTGATTGCACGCATCACCTCCAATGTTGGCATTGATGCGGCAACGGCGGAGAAAGCCGTTGGTATGATTTTGGCATTTCTGCAAAAGGAAGGTCCAGCCGACAAGGTTCAGCAGCTGATCGCAGCTTTCCCCGGCGCGGAAGAAGCCATTTCGCAGGTTAAGGGCGGCGGACTCCTGTCCGGCCTGATGGGTGGTGTTATGGGCCTCGGCTCGCAACTCATGGGTGCTGGCCTCGGCATGGGTGAAATCTCTGGCGTTGCCAAAGAAACCATTCGCTTTGCAAAAGAAAAGGCTGGCGATGAACCTGTAGACGCCGTGATCGGTACAATTCCGGGTCTCGGACAGTTCATATAAGCTCTTATTGTAAAACAAAGGTCCCGGTCTTCCGGGACTTTTTTTATTTTTTTTGTATGACTTTTACGCCGACATGTTTTGACCGGCCTGCGCCCCAGCCATTAATCGCAGCGCCAAGGCCAATCAAAGCAAAAAAGAGGCCGCAGGCCGCAAAACTACCCGTCGCACTGTGAATCAGTCCAACCACCAGCGGTCCGACGGAAGCCAGTGTATAACCAATGCATTGCGCCATACCGGAAAGATGCGCCGCCGTATGCGAATCCGGCGAACGCAAGACAATCACCATCATGGCCGCAGCGATAAGACCGCCCTGCCCGAAGCCCTGAATGATCGCAAGCAACCAGAAACTCCATTGCGGCAGATAAAGAAAGCCAATCAGCGGGAGTGCTGCGCTCATGCAAAGCACAACATTGAGCAGGCTTTGGCTTTTCTGCCTCACCGCAATCGACGGGATTGCCAGACAGGTGATGACCTGCACCATAATGGAGAATGAAACCAGCCCTCCGGCTGCGGTTGCGCTCAGTCCCTGTTCACGCAAAATCGGTGCGAGCCAGCCAAAAACCACATAGGCCATAGAAGACTGAAGCCCCATGAACAGCGTGACTTGCCATGCAAGCTTGTCTTTCCACAAGCCCATAACCTTAAAGCCAGAATGTGCGACATTGTGTTTTGCGCGCAAGGCTTGTGGCAACCAAAGTGCCAAAACAAGTGCTGCCGGCAAAGCCCAGAAGGCCAGGGCCAGGTTCCAAGAACCACCCAGCATATGCTCAATCGGAATGGTGAAACCGGCCGCTGCTGCCGCGCCGCCACAAAGCGCCATTGTATAAAGCCCGGTCATGATAGCTGCGGTTTTTGGGAAATCGCGTTTCACCACGCCCGGCAGCAACACATTGCCCGTAGCAATTGCGGCGCCTGCAAGTGTCGCGCCTATGTAAAGTGATGCTGAATTTCCGATGCCGCGTATCGCCGTACCAATCGTCAAAGCGACAAGCACAAACAACAGAACTTTTTCAGCACCGAAGCGCTGCGCAAGGCGCGGCGCAAAAGGCGCGAAAACCCCGAGACAAACCACCGGCAAGGTCGTCAAAACACCTGCCGCCACACCCGACATACCAGTTGCGTCGATGATTTCAGGCAACAGCACGGACACGCTGGAGAAAACAGGCCGCAGGTTTGCCGCGATCAGAACAAGGCTCAGGCCAAGAAGGATACGCAGCGCTTTGCTTTGCTTTTCCGGCTCAGGCGGTTGCGGCACGCTGTCTGTTTCAGCATCAACCAGTGAGGCCTCAGCCGCAGGGTTTGTGTGGCTCATATCGCCAGCACCTTTCATTTCAATCTCATCACAAGACAGCGGTGTACTACATCGTACACCTGGAGCAATAGCTTAAACATTGTGATAAATACCGCTATGAAGCTGCTTGCCGCATTCCGTTAACATTTTTAACGCAATGTGGCGGGTAAAATTTCAGACTTCGCAATCGGGTGCCGCATGATCAATCTTTACTGCCTTAATGGAGATCATCTTGAACGTGTCGAGGTAGAGCCCGGCACGCCTTTGCCTGATAATATTATCTGGATTGATCTGCTCGCACCGGGCGTCAATGAAGATCACGTCGTTGAAGCATGGACCGGCATCTCGATTCCTACCCGCGAAGACATGACGGAAATTGAAGAATCGAGCCGATTCTACATGGAAAATGGCGCGCAGTATCTGACGGTGCCGATCCTTCATGCGGTCGATCTGGATCACCGTGAGCTCGCACCCGTTACATTCGTCCTTTACGGGCAAAGACTGGTCACTGTGCGCTATGCCGATCCCAAATCAGTCAGCATTTATATCAACCGCGCGACCAAACCCGGAAATGGTCTGATCCCGAACGCCAAATGCTCCGGTCTTTCGATCATGCTTGGCATTATTGAGGCAACCACTAACCGTCTGGCGGATATACTGGAAAGTGTTGCTGGCAAAATTGATGCAGCCTCACATTCGATCTATCGCCGCCAACCAAAGGCGCGGCCAATGACGACAGAGGATTTCCGGAATATTCTCACGCAGATCGGCGGACAGGGTACGTTTCTATCGCGAATGCGGGAAAGTCTTGCTGGCGTCAGTCGCATGCTTGTCTATCTGTCTGCGATCAACAGCCCTGTTGCGACCAAAAAAGACACACGTTCCTGGATCAAATCGCTGGAGCGCGATACACAGTCGCTCGTCGCTTACGTGGATTTTCTATCCAATAAAGTTACGTTCCTGCTTGATACGATTGTCGGTCTAATCTCTGTCGAGCAAAACGCAATCATCAAGATTTTCTCAGTTGCAGCCGTGGGCTTCATGCCGCCGACACTTGTCGCATCCATCTACGGTATGAACTTCTCGTTCATGCCGGAGCTGCATTCGCAATGGGGCTATCCGATGGCGCTGGGCCTGATGGTGGCCTCAGCGCTTCTGCCGCTGTTCTATTTCCGCCGAAAAGGGTGGCTGTAAATCATATCTTGAAAGCCAGAATCTCCCAGTCCTTGCCATTGATCTTCAAAACATCGCCCACCGGCTTGCCAAAAAGCATGATGGCCACAGGCGAAACGTGGGAAATTTTGCCGCTGGCTGGGTCGGCCTCGTCTTCGCCAACAATGGTCCATACCCGCGTGCCACCATCATCGAGGTTTTCCAGCTCCACCGTCATGCCAAAGCGCACAACATCGCTATCCGGCTCGGGCACGGATAGTTCTGCTGTTTCGCGACGTGACGTCCAGTAGCGGAGATCACGCGAAAGACGGGCAATTGCCGAACGCTCTCCTGCAATATTCGCCTCTGCCAGTTCGCGATGAAGACGCGCAAGCTCGTCTTCAATCATCTTCAGGCCATTGGCCGTGACGAGATTGCGATGCGGACTAATGGGACGTTCGCCGAGATCCGTCGGCGCGTCATCCTGTTCTTTGGTGAAAGCTCTGCTCATCGTCTGAATGTATCCAGAGCCACTATTTCCCGCAAGCCCACAGATTTGGCCTCATACGCGGCGAAATTAATTCGCATTTTTCTGCATCAAGAGTTTTTATTGATTGATCAGTCAATCAAATATAAAATGCATTCAAACTCACCCTCAACCCGGATGACGATTATGCCCAAAATCGGGATGGAGCCTTTACGGCGGCGCGAACTGATCGACGCTGCCATTCGTACAATCGGCCAGCGTGGTTCGCTGGACGTGACGGTTGCGCAGATTGCGCATGAAGCCGGCGTTTCGCCTGCGCTCGCGCATCATTATTTTGGCGGCAAGGACAAGCTTATTCTCGCCACCATGCGCCATTTGCTGCGTGAGCTGGGTAGCGATCTGAATGCGGCTGTGAAACTTGCGGAAACCCCGCATCAGCGTTTAGCAGCAATCATTGCCGTCAATTTTTCGGCGTCACAGTTTGCGCAGGAGACCATTGCAGCCTGGCTGACTTTCTACGTCCATGCGCAGCAGTCCGAAGACACAAGACGGCTTTTGCGCATCTATGCGCGTCGTCTGCATTCCAATTTTGTCTTCGCGCTGGAGCAACTCACCAGCCGCGAGCGTGCAAACCGTATTGCGGAAGGTGCCGGTGCACTGATCGATGGGCTTTATATCCGCCACGCCCTCGGCGCCGATGCGCCCAATGCAGATTCAGCGATTGCGCTTGTCGAAGATTACATCGCTGTTCAGCTTGCGGCGGAGAAATAAAAATGGAAGCGGATTTCGTTATCATCGGCTCAGGTTCCGCTGGCTCGGCCCTTGCCTATCGCCTGTCGGAAGACGGCCAGCATTCGGTCATCGTCATCGAGTTCGGTGGCCCGGACATTGGTCCGCTGATCCAGATGCCTGCCGCCCTCTCCTTCCCCATGAATATGGAAACCTATGACTGGGGCTTTTCAACAGAAGCTGAGCCACATATCGGTGGGCGTCGTCTGGTGACACCACGTGGTAAGGTGGTTGGTGGCTCATCATCCATCAACGGTATGGTCTATGTGCGCGGCCATGCACGCGATTATGATCATTGGTCGGAAAGCGGCGCACGCGGCTGGTCCTTTGCGGACGTACTGCCTTACTTCAAACGGATGGAAAACTCCCACGGCGGGCAGGAAGGCTGGCGCGGCACCCATGGCCCGTTGCATATTCAGCGTGGACGTCGCGACAACCCGCTGTTTAAGGCCTTTGTTGATGCAGGAAAACAGGCGGGCTTTGAAGTCACAGACGATTATAATGGCGAGAAGCAAGAAGGCTTCGGTCCGATGGAGCAGACGATTCATAATGGACGTCGCTGGTCTGCTGCAAATGCCTATCTCAAACCTGCGCTCAAACGCCCTAATGTAAAGCTCGTCAAAGGACTGGCGCGCAAAATCGTGATGGAAGGCAAGCGCGCCGTGGGTGTTGAGATCGAAGCAGGCCGAAGCTTCTCGACCATCCGCGCGCGGCGCGAAGTCATCATCGCCGCATCGTCTATTAATTCGCCTAAGCTGCTGATGCTTTCGGGCATTGGCCCAGCTGCGCAGCTTAAAGAACACGGCATTGAAGTGCTGGCTGACCGGCCCGGTGTTGGCCAAAACCTGCAGGATCATCTGGAAGTCTATATCCAGCAGGAATGCACGCAGCCGATCACGCTCTACTCGAAACTCAACCTGTTTTCCAAAGCCATGATCGGGGCACAATGGCTGTTCTTCAAAACTGGTGACGGCGCGACAAACCACTTTGAATCTGCCGCCTTTGTGCGTTCGAAAGCGGGTGTCGAATATCCGGATATTCAATATCACTTCCTGCCGGTCGCTATCCGCTATGACGGCAAGGCAGCAGCAGAATCCCATGGCTTTCAGGCACATGTCGGACCAATGCGCTCAAAATCGCGTGGTAGTGTGACGCTTCGCTCTGCCAATCCACGCGAAAAGCCACGCATTCAGTTCAATTATATGTCGCACGAGGATGACTGGGCCGATTTCCGTCATTGCGTGCGGTTAACCCGAGAGATTTTTGGGCAGGATGCGTTTGCATCCTATCGTGGTGCAGAAATCCAACCCGGCGCGCATGTTCAATCGGATGATGAGATCGACAATTTCATTCGCGAGCATGTGGAAAGTGCATTTCACCCTTGCGGAACCTGCAAAATGGGATCAGTTGACGATCCAATGGCCGTGGTTGATCCTGAATGCCGGGTTATTGGCGTTGAGGGATTACGGGTCGCGGATTCGTCCATTTTCCCGCGTATAACCAACGGCAATCTCAACGGCCCGTCGATCATGACCGGCGAAAAAGCGGCAGATCACATTCTGGGTCGCACGCCTTTGGCAAGGTCCAACCAAGAGCCATGGATTAACCCGCGCTGGGAAATATCTGATCGCTAATGAACTTCGAGGAGAATAGTATGAAAGTTCAACCCAAAGCCTCGCATTTCATCGGCGGTGCATTCGTGGACGATAAAGCTGGCAAGCCGCTTTCAGTCATATATCCGGCAACGGGCGAAGAAATTGCAAAGCTTTATTCAGCAACACCGGACGTCATCGAGAGCGCCTATGCAGCAGCATTGAAAGCGCAGGGCGAATGGGCGGCACTAAAGCCCGTAGAGCGAGGCCGCATTTTGCGCCGCACGGCTGAAATTCTGCGCGAAAAAAACAAAAAACTCTCCAAGCTTGAGACACTTGATACCGGCAAAGCGCTACAGGAAACACTGGTAGCGGATGCTGCGTCAGCCGCCGATGCGCTGGAGTTTTTTGGCGGTGTCATTTCCGGGTTCAATGGTGAATTCGTAGAGCTTGGTGGCTCGTTTGCCTATACACGTCGCGAAGCGCTCGGTATCTGCGTTGGGATCGGCGCATGGAATTATCCAATCCAGATCGCCGCATGGAAATCCGCGCCAGCACTCGCCATGGGCAATGCCTTCATCTTCAAGCCATCGGAAAACACCCCTCTTTCTGCCCTCGCGCTGGCGGAAGCCTATAAGGAGGCTGGCCTCCCCGACGGCCTATTCAATGTGGTGCAAGGTTTTGGCGATGTCGGTGCCGCACTTGTCAATCACCGTCTGACAGCAAAGGTTTCGCTGACTGGTTCGGTTCCGACCGGCAAAAAAATCATGTCGCAGGCTGGCGAACAGCTCAAACATGTCACGATGGAACTTGGCGGGAAATCACCGATCATCGTTTTTGATGACGCCGATATTGAGAGTGCCATTGGCGGCGCGATGCTGGGTAATTTCTATTCCACAGGACAGGTTTGCTCCAACGGCACACGTGTTTTCGTACATAAAAACATTCAGGACGTCTTTATCGAACGTCTTGTTGGGCGCACCCGCAAAATCCGCATTGGCGACCCTCTGAATGAAGCAACCCAGATGGGTCCGCTCGTCAATGGCACACAACGCGACAAGGTTCTGTCCTACATTGAAAAGGGCAAAGCCGAAGGTGCCACGCTCGCCTGTGGCGGCGGCATTCCAAAAATTCAGGGCTTTGATAAAGGCTATTTTATTGAGCCAACGGTCTTCACGGGTGTTACCGACATGATGACCATTGCGCGTGAGGAAATTTTTGGTCCAGTCATGAGTATTCTGGAATTCTCTGACGAAGAAGAGGTGATCGCGCGTGCCAATAATAGCGAATTTGGCCTGGCGGCAGGTGTTTTCACCGCTGACATCGCCCGCGGTCATCGCGTGATTGGCCAGATCAAAGCAGGCACCTGCTGGATCAATGCCTATAATCTTACGCCGGTCGAAGTGCCTTTTGGCGGCTATAAACAATCGGGTTTTGGCCGTGAAAACGGCATTGCAGCATTGACCCATTATAGCCAGATCAAGACCGTCTATGTGGAAATGGGCAAGGTCGAAAGCCCTTATTAAATCTGACGTGACGAATTCTATATTTTCGTCGCTTTTCTTGATCGCATCAGAACAAAACCCAGCCAGAAATGCAGGCGCTTGATTTGATGCGATCATTTTTTATTTAAAACGATCAATAAACCTTAATTTTAAGCACGTAAATATAAGTTAATTAAAATATTATTATTTAGAATAAATGAATACTTCATATAAAATATTTTATTCACACTAGCGAATCTTTTACTTTTTTATATATACTCAAATCAGCATCCATATATTTGCTTCGAAATCTTAAATTTTTGCTTATCCACATGTTCTAATTAAGTTTAGATGGGATTGAGATGGATATTGAACTCTTTTTATCGATGAACATGGAGTATTCCCAAGGCCGAGATAAGTTTGGGGTTGATGCATTTAAAGCCAATTATGAGGCGCCTAAAAACACCGGCCCTCATTTGAAAGGCTTTCGCGGAGTTTTACGCGAAAAAACGATGGAATCGCTGCTGTTGGGCAGCACAAATTTTAACAAGCAAAGCGATCAATGCGCCGAAAGACTGATCACGAATAATGGACTTGACCATTATATTCTTCACATCATTCTGGCGGGAACGCTGCACGGAAGTTTTAACGGCATAGAGGTTTTCGCTCATCCGGGTGATATTATTCTTCTCAATTTATCGCAGGTGGTATCAAGCAGCACTGAAACAGATGGGCGGATCACAGTTCTCATCCCAAAACATGAGCTGGAAAAGCGCACCGGATGGAGAAAGTTGGATGGTTCCGTCCTTAAAGCGCAATCCCCAACAACGATTTTACTGTTTAACTATGTGAAGGATATGATCAATATCAGTTCACAGCTCAATGCAACCGAAGCAACGGCTGCCAGAGAGGCGATGCTAACACTTTTGGCTTCCTGCATTAACGGCACGCAACAAGAATTAACAAACAGCGTAGCCATGAAACTGACCATGCGACATCGGATTCTGGCATATATTGATGATAACCTGACCAATTCTGCCCTAAAGCCAAGGTCTATCCAGCAGCATTTTCACGTCTCGCGCTCACATCTTTATCGAGCTTTCGAGGCAGATGGCGGCGTGGCAAAAGTCATTCGAGACAAACGGCTTGATCTTGCTTATCAACTATTGATTGAAATACAGGGCAAGCAGCTTTCGTTTAAAGAAATCGCCTATCGTTGTGGTTTTCAGAATACAAGCCAGTTTACCAAAGCATTTAAGAGCCTTTACAGCATCTCACCCAAAGAGGCCCGAAAAACCAACTCGCTGATAAGTGAATACAGTGATATTTCCATATTTCAAAAGCATTTGATTGCACAGAATGACCAATACAATATCGAAGAGGAAAAAGGGGCGGTAAAACCACCGCGCCGCCCATGAAGCAGAAACTTATATGATCATATTGCCGGTACGAATACTGCGCCAGACTGTTCCATCTGAATAAGCCATTTGCGCACCGCCGCTCGCGTTGTTCACAAAAACAATGGCTCCGGCACCGTGTTGAGAAGCAGATGGCAATCCGAACACCGGATAGGACGCAGGGCGAACGGGCCCATCAACATGCAGGCGGGTTGTCGGCAACATTGCCCCCACTGCAACATTGCCGGTTTCCCGGTCAACCTTCACCGCGACGCGCCAGTTGCCGGCATCATTGCCAACCTTGATGCTGAAATTATCGTCACCACTCAGGCCCATCTCGGCATGTCCAGTCCAGCCTGACTGAAACAACAGGCTTGCGGTGTCAGCGGAGGTGTTTTTATTAACTTTTACCTGATGCCCTGCGCCGGCATTATTAAACAGACTTGCCTCTGAAGAGAGTGCAAAACGGTTGGTCGCGTCAGCCGTCGCTTGAATGCCCAGCATGGACAGAGAAAGACGTTCCGGGATGGAACTTGCGCCTTCCCACTGCGTGCCGTTAAACACCAGCAGGTTGCTTTCATCTTCAACATAAGCCAGCCAGCCTTTTGCCACAGCAATAAAAGACCAGCTGCCATCAACGAAGACGGCGATCATACCGGCCTTGCCTGCCCACAGCCCTGCGGCAGGTGCTGCAACGATATATCGTTCACCGGATAAAGGTGTTGCAGGCGCACCGGTTTGCGTGCGTGATTTCACGCTCAGATGTACAACTGCATCCAGCAATCGCAGCGCCTCATTATGGGTCACGTGTTTCTGTGCCTGACTGGGCGCAATATAGGGAAGTTTGAGATTGGGTGTCTGATCCATGAAAAACTCCTCGCGGTAACAATGCGAGGAGCTTAATCGCTTGCCTGATGATGGGGATAAGTCAGCTCCCACGATATGTGGAATAAGACCAGGGGCTCACCAGCAGAGGCACGTGATAATTGCCGTCTTCATCTGCGATTGCGAAGCGGATCGGGATCAGATCGAGAAAAGGAGGATTGGCAACATCGGCGCCACGCCCCTCGAAATATTCAGCGACGTGAAACTGCAATTCGTAAGTGCCTTCCTGCATCTCACTGCCACTGAGTAATGGCTCATCCGTACGACCATCCAGATTGGTGACCGTGCGCTTAATCAGCTCAGTGCTTCCCAAAGCACCAAGCCTGTAAAGCTCTAAACGCATTGCCGCCGCCGGGCTGCCATGGGCCGTATCTAGAACATGTGTGGATAGCTTGCCCATGGTTCACCTCAGATTTGCTTTTCAGGAGCCGGAATTGTCTCTATGCGGTAGGTAACATCCGACAGGAAATATTCCTCCAGATTATCTTCACTGCCCGCGCGGTCAACAATAAGAAAATCCGATGTCTCTTCGAGAGACACCAACGGATGATGCCAGACATTGCGCCAGTAATTGACACCCTGATCACCCCGCGCCAGAAATGCGCGTGGTCGGTCAGGCTTGCCATCATTATCTTCGGCGACAACCACGAGAAACGGCCTGCTATTGAGCGGAACAAAAGCCTGCGAACCAAATGGATGCCGCTCCAGCATGACAATATCGATGGGTAGCTTAAAAAACTGACCGCGAAATATATTGATCAGAACACGCGCATGGGTGCCCGCCGCCTCAACGCGGGCCAGATCGTGAAAGCGTTCCGTTGTGCCATTGTTGATAAGACGGCGCTCTGCCCCCTCCACTTCAATCACATCCCCAAAAGGCGCGAAAGCGGCCTTTGTCAGCCGCTCAACCTCCAGCACTTCAAACTTCACTCAACCCTCCCCCAGTCACTGAACGCATCTTGCATAGCAAAGCGTCGCATCCAAAGCATTGTCAATCGCGAAGCAGTTTCAACAGAAAGATGAAAAAGGCCGGGATTGTCACCCGGCCTTTCAAATTTGCAGCGGTCTGGATCTGTCAGCGCTTGAACAAGGCGCTCACAGCTGGAACGCCACAGGCCGCAAGCGCGAGCTTGATCAGATCACCGACAATGAAAACGCCGAAGCCAAAGGCAATGCCTTTTTCAAGACCAAAGAGATAAGCCATCCAACCGGCACCCATGACAAGCACAACGAGTTCGGCAAGCAGCATCACACCACCCAGCGCCAAAGGATTACGGGCCAATCCCTTGTCGGCAGCGCGACCGATCATCCATGCAGCAACAAGATAGGAAAGAAGATAGCCGCCAGTCGGGCCGACCATATAGGCAAGGCCAATACCCTTTTCAGGCGTTCCGGTGAAAACCGGCATACCGAGTGCGCCTTCAAGCAGATAAAGCGCTACCGTTGCGACAGCAAGACGCGATCCATAAACCGCCGAAAGCGCAAAAAGCGCAAAGGTCTGCATCGTCACGTTCACATAAAGAAGATCGACCTTGATATTTGCCGATATGGTCAGCACAGCGGTGCCGATCAGGGCAAGCGAGACAAAATAGAAAGCCCGTGCCAATTGCCCTGTGGGCAGATAGCTGGCGGCGAGTGATGCGGTGGCGGCTTTGGCCCGAGATCTGTTCTGCATTTTTATCTCACTCCTTAGACTGGGCGTTCCGGTTTGCAAAACCAGATAATCCATTTGAAACCTGACATTATAAATTCTAATCAATTCAGGCAATAAAACCAAAGAAGCATTGGACCATTCAATGGCGCTGGATTTCGACGGTCATTTCTCTCCTGAATATGGAACTCCGATTGCCTTGAGTAAAGATATTTTACGCCTGACCGCAAATAATCCGAGCGCTTTCACATTTCATGGCACCAACAGCTACCTCATCGGAACGGATACCCTTGCCATCATCGATCCGGGCCCGAAAGATGAGGCGCATTTTCAGGCCCTTCTGGCAGCAATTGGTAACCGTCCGGTGAGCCATATTTTTGTGAGCCACACACATCGCGACCACTCGCCGCTCGCCAAGCGCTTAAAAGAGCAGACCGGCGCGCTTATCGTTGCTGAAGGTCCGCATCGCTCGGCCCGACCTTATCACAACGGCGAAGTGAATCTGCTCGAAGCCAGTGCGGATACTGATTTTGCTCCTGATCTGGCCTTGGCGGATGGCGAAAAAGTCGATGGTGACGGCTGGGTTTTGCGTGGCATACACACGCCCGGCCATGCCGCCAATCACATGGCCTTTGCCCTTGAGGACTCGGATGTTCTGTTTTCTGCCGATCATGTCATGGCGTGGGCGACCTCGATTGTAGCACCGCCGGATGGCTCCATGAGCGACTATATGGCGTCACTTGAAAAGCTGCTGGAGCGTGATGATCGTATCTATCTGCCCGGTCATGGTGGCGCTGTTACCAAACCCGCAGCTTTTGTGCGTGGTCTTCGCACACATCGCAAAATGCGGGAGCGCGCAATACTGGAGCGGATCGTGCAAGGCGATCGCACCATTCCCGATATGGTCAAGGCCATTTATCGCGACACCGATCCGCGTCTGCATGGTGCGGCCGCCTTGTCGGTGCTCGCGCACCTTGAAGACCTTGTGGGGCGCAATGAAATCACCACCGACGGCAATCCCTCGCTTAACGGTATTTATCAGCCAAAGTAATTATTCAGCATCAGCAGGCGCTTTGTTGACCTCTCCCTCAAGTGCGCTCAAAAACTGCGTAATGAAAGCTGCGTTCAGCCCCATGTCGCGATCGCCATAATGTGATAAAGACCGCATATCAACATAGGTGGTTTCGCCTTCGTCAAGCAGCCGGATCACCACATCGCTTTTCAGGCCAAGAATTGGACTATGCGCAATCACAGCAAAACGGATCGCGTTTTGTTGTGACAAGGGAATATCACGGCCAATTTGCCCCCAGCTAAAAGCTTTGAGCGTATTGACAACAGCTTGCGCCACACGATCAGGCGCAGCTTCATAGCGGCGTCCGATCACATCGGGATAAGCCGCCATCTGTCCCAGCATGTCCCCCTGAACGGCCTCTGAGAGCGGGTTCATCCCGGCCAAACGCTGCGGCATCGTTGATGGAAATTGTGGCGGCATCTCAAAATCGGTTGTCACATCAAAAATGCGTGCCGAGCCATACCAAAGATTACCCACAAAGCAGACCGGCAAAAAAACTGAAAACGCCAGAAACCCCGCCCAAAAGGAGCGCGCGCCGCCTTTATCTCCATTGACCCAGAGATTGCGCAGTCCTTTGGCTGCGCATAGCAAAGCCAATATTGCAATCACTGCACCAAGAGTAGCAATGAGAACGAAGTGTGGTGTTTCAAGCTTGCCAAACCTGTGCAGTAAGAGGCCAAGTACGGAGAGCACAAAGGCAAATATACCGAACCGCAATGCCCATATTGCGGAACGTGACTGCCTGCGTTGATAACGAAGTTTCCTCATGCAACGCCCCAGAATGATTTGAAAACCGCAGTCTCATGCATAACAGAGACTGCCTTGGCGCAAAAGAAAAAGGCGGGCGTCACACTGGCAATTCGTCCAGTTATAAAAAATGCGCTTAAAAAATATAGCTAAATCAATATAAAAATCATTGTAGCAACTCCTAATGGAGGGCATGATCGCGTATATGGGGCGTTTATCGGATTCGTCGGAAAGGACGACATGGATCGAAACCTTCATAATGGCCATTCATCAGCCACATCCAGCATTGCTGCCTCCGAGCAGGAAGTCATGACCCTGGAGGCCGTCGAGCTGGAATTTGCGCTCGGAGCCATCGACGTTTTGATTGAAGGATTTGACACAGCTCTTGCCAAAGCCGCAGAGCGGGTGGGTGGCGAAGTGCTTTTCAACATGCCTGCGCTCGATACGAGTACGGCTCAGCGCATCGGTGCCATCGCGATTGCCGGCCAGCCACAGGATCAGGTTGTTTTTGTGACTTTGGGAAATGATGGGACAACGCTTTCCGTTGCGCCGCCCACCGGCGAAAATGCTCTTTTCGTCAGTCTTGGCCGCAATTATGCAGAGGTCATGAAAAGCCTGACGCCTCAAGGTCCGATCAACGGCGAATGAACCTTGTCTATCAATTGTCCGGTTGCGGAACTGCGTCCACATGAAGATGATGTGCGGGCACCGGATTGAGTGTCATGGTTGTCTCGACATCTCTTAGCTTTACAAACTTCATGCCTTTGGCTTGAAGTGCAAGAATGCCTTTGGCAACGCCTTCGCCTGCCGAACGCGTGGGCTGATTGATATGTGCAATAATCACATCGCCATCGCGTGCGGCTGAAATGCGCCGGGCAACGACGGGCGCAAGCAGCGATGCGCCCTGATCGCCATTGAGCGAGTAACCACCGATTTTATAGCCCCTGCTTTGTGCAAATTTAATCGCATCTGTCGAATAACGGGCCGTTGCATCGCGATACCAGAGCGGTTTCGATGCACCTGATTGCACGATCGCATCGGCACCACCGTCAATTTCAGAGCGAACGGCATCCAGTGAGCCTGCCGTTTTAATATTGTACATGGTCGGCACATTGGTGATGGCTGGCACATGCATGTTGCCGTGGTTCTCAATATCGAAAAGATCAGGATGGGCTTTCATCACCGCAAAAGCTTCCGCATTTTGTTTCAACCAGCGCGCGGTTACAAAAATTGTTGCCGGAATGCGGTTCCGCACCAGCACATCAAGAATACGGTGATCCGTCTTCCCCATGCAAGCATCAAGGGTCAGTGCAACCTGCGGCGCAGCCGAACCGCCTTTTGCGATATGCAATTGCGGCTCAACGATGCTGATTTTCTCATGTTTATCCGTCTTTGGCGATGCATCAGAAGCGCTGGCCACAGAGCAAGAAAAAACGAGCGCGGCCCCCGCCGCTGACAAAAAACGAAACATAGCCACCCCGGCACATAGAATTCTGGCAATAAGCTGCCCGCTTAAATGCCAGAATCATAGCCGAAATGTGGTAACTATTTATTGCGAATTGCGGCTTGGGCGGCTGCAAGCCGTGCAATCGGCACGCGGAATGGCGAACAGGACACGTAATCAAGGCCTGTTTGCTCGCAGAAACTGATTGATGCCGGATCGCCGCCATGTTCGCCACAAATCCCCAGCTTGAGTTTGTCGCGTGTTTTGCGACCACGCTCGGCTGCAATCTGGATCAGCTCGCCCACACCATCGAAATCCAATGAAACAAACGGGTCCTGTTCGATCACGCCTCGGCTCTGATAGGTCGAAAGGAACGGCGCTGCATCATCACGTGAAATGCCAAAAGTGGTCTGCGTGAGATCGTTGGTGCCAAAAGAGAAGAACTCTGCGGTTTCGGCAATTTCAGCTGCCCGAAGGGCTGCGCGCGGCAATTCGATCATCGTGCCGACCATATAGTCGATCTGCACGCCGGACTCGCCAATAACTTCTTTTGCCACCGCATCGATGCGGGCCTTGATGAAATCGAGCTCTGCCTTGAGACCGACCAGCGGCACCATGATCTCCGGCACCACCGGCTCGCCGGTTTTCTTGCCCGCTTCAACGGCGGCTTCAAAGATTGCACGCGCCTGCATTTCAGCGATTTCCGGATAGGAGATAGCCAGACGGCAACCGCGATGGCCAAGCATCGGATTGAACTCGTGAAGACTATCGGCACGTTCACGCAGTTTACCCGCGTCTACACCCATGGCGCTTGCCACTTCTGCAACTTCCTCATCGGTGCGCGGAAGAAACTCATGCAATGGCGGATCGAGCAAGCGGATTGTGACAGGCAACCCCTTCATGATCTCAAACAGTTCAACAAAATCCGAGCGCTGCATTGGCAGAAGTTTGGCCAAAGCAGTGCGGCGGCCATCCTCTTTGTCAGCAAGAATCATTTCGCGCATCGCGATAATGCGTTCGCCCTCAAAGAACATGTGTTCGGTGCGGCAAAGCCCGATGCCTTCGGCGCCAAACGAGCGTGCTGTGCGGGCATCGGCAGGCGTTTCCGCATTGGCGCGCACCTTCATGCGGCGAGTCTTGTCGGCCCATTCCATGAGCTTGCCAAAATCACCAGACAGTTCGGGCTGCAACATGGCAACAGCGCCTTTCAGCACCTGACCACTCCCACCATCGACAGTGATGATGTCACCTTTTTTAAAGATTTGCCCGGCAGCAAGCATCGTGCCGTTGCGATAATCAACTCGCAACGAACCCGCGCCCGAGACACATGGCTTGCCCATGCCGCGCGCGACCACAGCCGCGTGGCTGGTCATACCACCGCGTGTGGTGAGAATACCTTCAGCAGCGTGCATTCCGTGAATGTCTTCCGGGCTTGTCTCAACACGCACCAGAATGACATTGCGGCCTTCAGCTTTTGCCTGCTCCGCATCTTCGGACGAGAACACAATTTCGCCCGTGGCAGCCCCGGGAGAAGCGGGCAAGCCCTGGCCTATGACGATGCGCTCGGCACGCGGGTCAATGGTCGGATGCAAAAGCTGATCAAGTGCCGCCGGATCAATACGCAACACAGCTTCTTCTTCGGTAATCAGCTCTTCTGCGACCATTTCAACAGCCATTTTGAGTGCTGCTTTTGCCGTGCGCTTGCCGGAGCGGGTTTGCAACATCCAGAGCTTGCCGCGCTCGATGGTGAATTCCAAATCCTGCATATCGCGATAATGCTGTTCAAGCCGATCTGCGACTTTCAAAAATTCGCCAAAGGCTTCCGGCATAACTTTTTCAAGCGAAGGCTTGTCGGAACCGGCAGCAATGCGCGCTTCTTCAGTGATGTTCTGCGGCGTGCGAATGCCTGCAACAACATCTTCGCCCTGCGCATTGACCAGAAACTCGCCATAGAGCTTCTTTTCGCCGGTCGAAGGGTTACGTGTGAAGGCAACACCCGTTGCAGAGGTTTCACCCATATTGCCAAACACCATGGCCTGAACATTCACCGCCGTACCCCATTGGGCCGGGATGCTATGCAGGCGACGATAGGTGATGGCGCGTGCATTCATCCAGCTTGAGAAAACGGCACTGATCGCGCCCCAAAGCTGTTCACGCGGGTCTTGCGGAAAAGGCGCGCCGAGTTCTTCCTCAACTTTCGCCTTATAAAGTGCAATCACGTCTTTCCAGTCGGCAGCGCTCAAAGCTGTATCGACTTCAACACCGAGATCTGCCTTTTTGTCTTCAAGAATTTCTTCGAAGAAACCGTGATCAACACCAAGCACGACATCCGAATACATCTGGATAAAACGGCGATAGCTGTCATAGGCGAAACGCTCATCATCCGCTTCGCGTGCAATCGCCTGCACCGTCTCATCATTGAGACCGAGGTTGAGAACCGTATCCATCATGCCCGGCATGGATGCTCGCGCACCCGAACGCACCGATACAAGCAAAGGTTTTTCTGAGCCACCGAACACGCGCCCGGTCAAGGCAGCCACCTGATCAAGCGCGTTTTGCACCTGCTGATCAAGTTCCTCAGGATAGGAGCGCTCATTGTCATAATAGGAGGTGCAGACTTCGGTTGTAATCGTAAAGCCGGGCGGCACAGGCAAACCAAGGCTGCTCATTTCAGCCAAGTTCGCCCCCTTGCCGCCGAGAAGGTTGCGATCACTCGCAGCACCCTCTGCCTTGCCATCACCGAATGCGTACACCCACTTTGCCATGCTGGCCTCCCTTGCGCAGGTAACGGTCCGCAATGTCTGTGCTTTTCCACAGAACTGCAGAAATTACCTTCGTGCTTATGCGATCAAGTCGTTGTCTGCCAATCAAAAAAGACAAAGCATCGTAATAGAATCGATTAGACAACGATAAAGCCAGCTCATCAGCTTGACTCTGATGGCGGATTAGATCAGAAATAAGAACAAAAATAGAACATTTGGAGTTGACTATGCGTATCACCGGCAAACTTGATTATCTTGAAATGCCTGCGGCCAAGGGATCACTGGATAGTGCAAAGAGTTTTTATGCGCGTGCTTTTGGTTGGTCCTTTGTTGATTATGGCCCGACCTATTCTGCTTTTGCGGAGGGATTGGATGGTGGTTTTGATGCCGACCCGGAAGCAACCCCCAAACCCCTACCTGTCCTTTATTCAGCACAACTCGAAGAAACTTTGAAGGCTGTGACAGAAGCTGGTGGCACAGTTGTGAAGCCGATTTTTGCATTTCCGGGCGGTCGTCGTTTTCATTTCACCGACCCTGCGGGTAATGAACTTGCTGTTTGGAGCGAGACATAACAACATCATGGTCGCTGGTTGACAGCGGCGCCCATATGGAAATGATGCAGCGCATCTTATTTCGTTCAAATTAGAATTCGGTGATATGCGCTTCATTCTCCCTGCCGTTCTGCTCTCCCTTGCATCCACATCAGCATTTGCGCAAAAAGCGGCGCCTTCACCCGAGAATGCACCGCTTAACCGGTGTGAAGAATTCCTCAATGGTATGAGCCTTCTCACACCTGGCAAGGATTATGCCGTCAGAGATATCCCCGATGGCTGCATTGTATCGAACAGCGTTTATCACACGATGCGCATTATGGGCTGGACGATCGACAGGGCAATCCTCGAAGCTGATCGCTTGCAGGATTATCTGTCAGAAGCACCTGACTTGAGCAAAGCCGCACCACAATGGGGACGCATCGCAGTGGACGGTGTGCGCATGACGCTGCAAAGCGGCAACAAGGTTTCCGATTATATCACCTCAATTCAGCAGTGGCCGATGGACTTTACGGCGTCTTACCGCTTCAACCCACAGAGTGGTTATCTGCACATTCAGAATGCGGAAATCAGCAGTTTAAAGATTGGCAAGGCTTCAGTTTCTGCGCAAATCAATCTGCCGGTTGATTCGTCAGTTGCTTCGCTCACCGTTAATCCAACCGCAACGCTCTCTCATCTGCGCTTGCGCCTTGATAATCAAGGACTATGGGAGAGCATCGCTCTGCCTGTTCTTGCAAATTACGCTGCATTGCCCTCCGAAACGGGTGAAAGCGACCCGGAAGCCGATATTGCGCGTCTGCGCGATGTGGCAAGCAAAGGCATTGAAATGTTGCCCGACAGTCAAATCAATGCGGATTCCCGAAAAGCGCTGCTGCGCTTTGTTGGGGACATGCCCCATCCAACCGGCTTCTTCACGATGGATGTGGATTTCGACAAGCCTTTGCCGATCAGTCTCAACGATCTGGAACCGGATACACTTGCGCAACACGCGCTGACAGGTGCAAAAATCAGCGTAACCTACAAGGCTCGCTGATCTTAAAATGACGTAATATCAGCTTGCTTCGCGCAATTGCTCTGCGGTTTGCAGATCAACCGAAACAAGCTGGCTCACGCCCTGCTCGCCCATTGTCACGCCGAAGAGGCGATTCATACGCGCCATGGTGATCGGATTATGCGTAATGATGACAAACCGTGTTTCGGTCGATGACGCCATTTCGTCCATCAAGTTGCAGTAGCGCTCGACATTATGGTCGTCGAGCGGCGCGTCCACTTCGTCCAGCACGCAGATCGGAGCCGGATTGGTCAGGAAGACAGCAAAGATCAATGCCATGGCCGTCAATGCCTGTTCACCACCTGAAAGCAGCGTCATCGTTTGTGGCTTCTTTCCGGGAGGACGTGCAAGAATTTCCAGCCCCGCATCCAGCGGATCATCACTTTCAATGAGCTGTAATTCCGCAGTGCCGCCGCCAAAAAGATGGGTGAACAGGCGCTGGAACTGCGCATTCACAACATCAAAAGCCGCCAGAAGCCGCTCACGCCCTTCTCGGTTGAGGCTCTGAATCGCCTGGCGCAGTTTTTTGATCGCTTCGATCACATCTTCACGTTCTGAAACAATCGCATCAAGACGCCCGGAGAGTTCTTGGCTCTCCTCTTCCGCGCGCAAGTTCACCGCACCAAGGCGTTCGCGTTCGATACGCAGTCGCTCAAGCTGGCGTTCGATCTGATCGGGGTCGGGCATGCGATCTTCTGGCTTGAGGCCGGTCTGTTTGATGGCCTCATGGGGCGCACAGTTGAGCGCCTCCGCAATACGCGCTTCTGCATCCCTGCGGCGTTCCTCGGCTGCCGTCAGTCGCTCTTCCGCACGCGCACGCTGTTCGCGACTGGTTGCAAGCTGCTGGATGGCAAGGGTCGCAACCTTATCAAGTTCTGCCTGGGTGGCCTCAGCTTCAATGAGAATATCCGCAGCCCGCTTGCGGCGCTCATCAGCTTCCGAAAGCTCATTAAGCAAGGCACGACGGCGGCTTTCGATCTCTTCCGGCGCTTCAGCCAAGACTTCCGCTTCGTCCGCAGTTTCCGCACGGCGATCATTTAAGGCCGAAATTTGGCTCTGCGCACTCTGCGCGCGCGCGGCCCAGTTGCGGCGCTCAAGCCCGATCATGGAGAGACGCCGCAAACGATTATCCGCCTCACGGCGCTGACCTTCATAAGCAGCGCGGGCTTCCGCAAGCCTCGCACGATCCGACTGCACCTGTGCTGCAAAAACAGAATGCCGTTCGCTGATGACGCCAATATCCGGCATTTCATTCAGCCGATCTTCGGCCTCAACCACCAGAACCTGTGCTTCCTCAAGGCTTTCCTCAAGACGGGCTTTGGTATCTTCCAAACCGGCACGCTTGGTTGCCAGTTGCCCCGCAGCCCGCTCAACCGCAGAAAGCGCTTCGCGTGCATCATCAAGCTTGCGCTGGTTTGCGCGCCATGCATCGCGCGCAACACGTTCATGCTCCACGGCTTCACGAACGGCCGTTTCAAAACGCTGCAACACTTGCTCCGCATCAGACAAGCGACTGGCGGCGCGAATTGCTTCCTGCTCAAGTTCAGCGAGACGGTTCTTTTGTGCAAGCCGTTGCGCGGCAGGTGTCGGCGCATCGGCGCTCGCCGTATAGCCATCCCAGCGCCAAAGAGCACCAGCCTTGCTGACAAGCCGCTGACCGGGGCGCAACGATGCCTGCAAACGCGGTCCATCATTCTCGGAAACGACCCCAACCTGTGCCAGTCTTCGGCGCAATTGCTGCGGCCCTTTTACGATCTGATCAAGCGGCGTTGAACCGGAAGGTAAAGACGGATCAGCTTCCTGTGCCGGATTATAGGCCCAATAGACGGGTGCAGCATTATCGCTTGCTGCATCAAGGTCTTCACCCAATGCCGCACCAAGGGCTATTTCATAGCCTTTCTCAACCTGCAATTCTTCAACAACGGGCGGAAACTGGCCAGTCTCACCGGCATTGAGAATACGCGCCAGTGTCTGCGCTTCGGTCTCTATCCGGCTCAACTCGGTGCGCGCCTCATGCAAAGGCTGACGGCTCGTCATCTCCTGTTCGCGCGCACTGCCAACACGTTCTTCAGCGGCAATCACCGCCTCCTCTGAAGCCGCCAGTGCTTCAACGGCGGTCTCAACGGCAAGACGTTTTTCAGCAGGATCAAACAATCCACCGATCTGCTCGACGACCGCTGCAATATCACGCTCAATATTATCAATCTGGCTGATCAGGCGGTCACGGCGGCTTTGTGTTTCCTGCAACGCGCGCTCAATTTGGCTACGTTCGGCAGCAGCTTCCGCACGTTCCGAGGTTACCCGCGCCAAGGCGTTTTCGCTGTCCTGCAGGCGGATTTCTGCTTCTTCAAAGATCGCGCGCAATTCTTCATCACGCTCACCAGATGCCTCGTTGGAGGCGATCAGCTCCTGCTCTTCCTCGTCAAGACGCGCCAGTATATCAGCATTCTCGCGCACCAATTGTTCTTCGCGCGCAATATCGGCGGTCAACTGTTCAAGCCGCTTCATAAGCTCGGCACGGCGGGCGCGAATACGAGCATCTTCTTCGTCGAGCTGTGTACGGGCAATGGAAAGTCGCTGCACAGCAGCCGCGGCTTTGGCTTCCGCCTCACGCAGTTCGGGCAATTTATGCGCGCCAACGGCCTGATCACGCGCAGCGTTCATCTGTGCCTGCGCCATATCGCCAACAATCGAAGTTGCCTGTGCAAGCGCGCTTTGTGCTTCACCTTCCTGCGTTTTGGCGTGCGACCAACGCAAATGAAGCAACGATGCCTCTGCGCGGCGAATATCAGCAGACAAAGCTTTGAAGCGATTGGCCTGACGCGCCTGACGTTTCAGGCTTTCAATCTGGCTGCCAAGTTCACCAACCACATCTTCGAGACGCTCAAGATTGGTTTCGGCTGCACGAAGGCGCAACTCAGCCTCGTGACGGCGGGTATGGAGGCCGGAAATGCCCGCCGCCTCTTCCAGCAATGCGCGACGCGCCTGTGGCTTGGCTTGGATAAGTTCACCGATACGGCCCTGACCGACCATAGAGGGCGAACGTGCGCCGGTCGATTGATCAGCGAAGAGCAGCTGCACATCCTTGGCGCGGGCTTCTTTACCATTAATACGATAAACAGAACCAGCCTCCCGCTCGATACGGCGTGAAACCTGCAATTCATCCTGATCATTATAGGCTGCGGGCGCTGTGCGGTCGGAATTATCGAGGAAAAGGGTGACTTCCGCCGTGTTACGCGCAGGTCGCGTGCCAGAGCCTGAAAAAATTACGTCGTCCATGCCCGAAGCGCGCATATTCTTGTACGAGTTTTCACCCATCACCCAGCGCAGCGCTTCAACAAGATTGGATTTGCCGCAGCCATTGGGCCCGACAACGCCCGTCAGTCCGCCTTCAATGACGAATTCCATCGGCTCGACAAAGGATTTAAATCCGACAAGACGCAGCTTGGAGAAGCGCATCAGCATCCTCCCCGCTTAAAAACGCAAAAAGCGGACGCAATGAAGCGTCCGCTTTTCATGCCGAAAGGCGGCTTAGAGCAGCTTGTCAATGATTGCCGACATCTCGTCAACCGAAAGGGCTCCAGCGTATTTTTGTCCGTTGATGAAGAAAGTTGGGGTGGCATTCACACCAAATTCCTGCGATCCGCGTTCCATGGTTGCTCTCACATCATCGAGAAGTTGCTGGTTCGTCAAGCAAGCCTTGAACGACTCCTGTGTAAAACCTGCAAGTTTCGCGATCTGAAGCAATGCAGCTTCGCCATCAGCCGCACCAGCCCATTGTTGCTGCTGTTTGAAGAAGACTTCGATCATCGGGAAATAACGATCTTCAGGCGCGCAGCGAGCAAGCATAAAAGCAGCTGTTGCGCGCGGATCGAACGGGAATTCGCGGAAAATCAAACGCACTTTGCCCGTATCAATGTATTTTTCTCTGATCTTGGGAAAGGTGTTGATAGCAAAATCTGCACAATGTGAGCAGGTCAGCGAGGCATATTCAACAATCGTAACAGGCGCATCGGCCTTGCCATAGACCATGTCCTTCAACTTGCCGGCTTCAGCGACCTTGGCAGCATCAACACTTGCATCAGCGCTGCGTGACTGCGCGCTCGCATTGCCAGCAAAAGCAATACCCGCGGCAGCGGCCCCCGCAAGGGAAATAACATGTCTGCGATTAAGCGTTGCAGGCATACGAATCATCCATTCCTGTTTCAATGTTAATATTCGAGACCAATTTAAGGTGGCCAACGATTAATCACCAGCCCCGTTGCAATCAAATGAAATTCAGCGCCAGCCATGCATCAATTTTATGGCAGGGCGCTCATTTCTTTGTAGCGCGCTTTTCGGCGAGGATATTCTTGCCTAGACGCGCCAATGCTGCGCGCAGGGCATCGTCTTCAATCCCGTCTGTTGCCTTGTCGATACGGCGCTCTTCCGAAGGTGCCAGAGGCACCAGCCGCCTTGGCTTGCGCCTGAAATCAAGCGCAGGCGGCTTCTGCTCGATCTTGATGCGGCCAATGGCTGAGAAGCCAAGGAAACCATTTACGCGGCTGATGATTTCGCCTGTCTCATGCTGGATCTGCAACGCAGAAAAGCCTTCGCAAGCAATAACCAGCGTTGCAGGACTAAACGGATCGTCATCATGCAGACGGCGCGGCCAGAGAATTCGCAAAGGCCGGGAGGAAGCACCGATTGCAGGCCCAACAATATCTTCCCAGGATTGCAGCAGTGAAAGATTAATCCCCGCACGCTTCTGCAACATCGGGTCCATCAGACCAGACGTCATATCAGCCAATGGGCGAAAGCCCCGTTTTGATTTCGGTTCTCTCATCGCAATCCATTATAGCCGCGAAACCAATCGACAAACAGAGGAATGCCTTCCTCGAGCGTGGTTTGCGGGTTGAAACCAAGATCCCGCGCCGCAAGCGTAATATCTGCATAGGTGCGCGGAACGTCGGCTGCAGGCATTGGTTCAAGCTTGCGGATCGCTTCTCTGCCGCATGCTTTTTCAATCGCCGCAATGAAATTGCTAAGCATAACAGGCCGGTTATTGCCAAGATTATAGACCGGTGCGGTTTGTTCAGGTTGCTTGATGATCCGCTTTACAGCGCCCAACACACCACTGACGATATCATCGACGAAAGTGAAGTCGCGCTGCATTTCGCCGTTGTTAAAAACACGGATCGGTTCGCCTTTAAGGATCGCCGATGTAAACAGCCATGGCGCCATGTCGGGGCGTCCGAATGGACCATAAACCGTAAAAAAGCGTAAGCCCGTCGAGGCAAGTCCATGCACATGCTTATAGGAAAAGGCCAGAAGCTCACCCGAACGCTTGGTTGCTGCATAGACCGAAACCGGGTGATCGACAGCATCACTTTCTGAAAATGGGATTTTTTCATTCGCGCCATAGACCGAGGACGAACTGGCATAAACAATCGGCGGACGCTTATCGAGCTTGAGGGCGGCTTCAAATACCGTCACCTGTCCCATGACATTGGCGGAAACATAAGCAGCAGGGTTTTCAATGGAATAACGCACACCAGCCTGTGCTGCGAGATGCACGATCGCATCGACATCACGATCAGCTCCGATAGCAGCATTGAAAGCTTCTGCATCGGAAATATCAGCTTGCGCAAAGCGGAAGCCACTAAGCGCACGCAGCTTGGTAAGACGGGTTTCCTTGAGATCGACCTGATAATAATCATTGAGATTATCGATACCAATAACTTGCCAGCCTTCATTAAGAAGCCGCGCTGCGGTGTGATAGCCGATGAAGCCAGCCGCCCCCGTCACAATCGCTTTCATGGTTTTCATTTCCCGCAAATATAATCTGTGAGGCCTGCCCGGCGGAGTGCCATGACACGGCGAGACGCAGCCGCATTTAGAGCTGCAATGAAGAACATGACCGATGAGATCGTGACCTCATGCAACAATGGATTATGCAACATCCCATAACTCGCGCACACGAAACTGAAATAAATGAGCGCGCGCCGCATCGCCCAGCTGTCCGCGGTTTTCCAGAGAAAGACAAAAATCGCGATAAAGGCTGAAAACATAAAAAACAGGCCAACAATGCCGTCATTCAGCAGCTCATCAAGCACGGTGTTATGCACATGACGGAAGCCGGCAAGCAGGGGGGCTTGTTCGCCAGCCTGCTGCCTGACAATATCCATTTTGGAATAAGAGCCGACGCCTGCTATCGGATGTTGCCCGATTATTGTGGCTGCACTTTTCCACATGACTTCACGAATATCGGCGGAGAGTTTGTCTTCCCATTTTGAGCTGTCACCGCTGTCGTAATATTCGACCATTCCGGCAAAACGCTTGGAAAGCGTGTCTCCAACCGGCCCGACAACAATAAGTGCTGCGAGTGCCGCAGCCAGTGCAACATAGACCGCACCTTGCTGCCTGAGACTGTATTTTCTTAAGAAAAGCACGATTTCGACCAATGCGCATATCGGCAGAACAACAATGACAGCGCGCGTTTCCGATGTGAGGACCGCTGCAAGCCCAAGTACCAGCCAATGCGGTCCATTTGGCAGATAGCGTGGCGCCCGCGAAATCGGAATGGCGGCAGAAATCGCCGCAACACCTGCAACAAAAGCAAATACGGCTTCATTGCCTCCGACGCCAATCCGTCCGCCTTTGGTCAGAACAAGGTAAATAACCGCCAACACCGCCAGAATAATACCGGCGCGTGAACCAAGCACGTAGGATCGCAAAGGGTTTCTGACCAGCACCATGCCCGCGCCTGCAAAGGCAAAAACGGTTATAAGCAGCGTGTATCCAATCTGCCGATTGCCAGAAAAAGGCTCACCCCTATAAAGAATAAGTCCGAGCGACCAAGCCGCATATAGAAGAATGAAAATATAGAATTTTTTCGCAAATAACCGCGTCGTATTATGGCGGGCGGCAGCCAGATAAATGCCCAGACATGAAAAAACAAAAAGGAGAATTGGTCCAAGACCCAGACGGACCGGCATCGCCGCAGACGCGAGCGCTAAGACCCAGCCATCTACTCTTCGCCTCACCAGAAATGACTTTTTAAAAAACTTCAACTATCCACTACTCCCAATCGCTTAATGCGCAAAGCGTAGGCGATTCGCCTGATATAGTCAGTTGTTCTAAAGAGGAGTGTGCTCAGCCTTTTATAGGCCGGCAAGCGCGCTTTGGCGTAAGTATTCCGGCCGTCCGCAATCGTTGACAGCCCCACTTGACGAAGCGCAACCAAAGGCTGCTCCGTTAAAAAGAACTCATAATCTCCTGCCCAGCCGCGCTCCAGGGCAACATCATATGGCAGCGACATTGGTTTAATCGCTTCCAGCAATTTGATTGCTCCCTTTCGCGTTACAAGATAAGCGGCAGAACTGCCCAACGGGCCGTGCAAGCAACGCCCAATCGAATTACCACCTTCAACCTGATTGAAACGGCGATAGGCAGCTGTGCGATGATTGACGAGTTTAATCACATCCCAGCCTTGCAATTTTGATACGCTGGAGATGAACGGTAAAAAATCCGGCGTGAAAAGAACATCGTCTTCGGCAATGACGGCGTAGGCTTCCGGGGCTGCGGCAATTGTTTCCAAAGCCTTGATATGGCTAAAATAACAACCGATTTCTGCAGGCAGAGCAATTTTTCCGTGGCGGCGGCGGAAACCAGCTTCATCAAAATTACCGAGTTCATCAGCTTTCAACTGCTTGCCTTCTACGGCCTCTACCCGGCGCAGTTCAATTCCAAACTGATCGGCACTTTGCTTCACGTCATCCCAGCGCTGTGAAGAGCGCGCGAGATTAATGACGTAGACCGGGACTGAACTGCTCACGCGTTATCTTTCTTTGACATTCATCTGCCCTGTACCACTATGGGCGTGTTGATTATAAAGCACCGCATCCTATGCACTTCAATTTTATATCAATTCCCCAAATTCAACGTTAATCATAAATCACAGAGCTAACTTTAAGACACGATCAAACAGGATTTATGCTAAAAACACTCAAATCTGACCGTACCAAGGCAATTCTCAACTGGTATGATCGCCATCACCGTATTCTGCCATGGCGCGTAACACCAGTGCAGAACGCACGGGGCATGACAGCAGATCCTTACCGTGTCTGGCTGTCCGAAATCATGCTGCAACAAACAACCGTTGAAGCAGTGAAATCTTATTTCACAAAATTTGTGGAGCGTTGGCCGGATATTATGGCAATGGCCAATGCCAGCGAAGACGATATTCTTCGCGCGTGGGCGGGCCTGGGTTACTATTCGCGCGCACGCAATCTCAAAAAATGCGCAGATATTATCGCAACAAAATATAATGGGAAATTTCCGTCGACCGCAGCCGGATTGAAAGAACTTCCAGGTATAGGCGAATACACATCAGCAGCAATTGCGGCTATCGCCTTTGGAGAGCCGGCAGCCGTGGTTGATGGCAATGTTGAGCGCGTTGTCTCTCGACTCTTTACCATCGACACGCCGTTGCCCGCGGCAAAAACCCAAATTCGTGCGCTGATGGGAGAACTGACACCAGACGACAGGCCCGGGGATTTCGCGCAGGCCGTGATGGATTTGGGCGCAACAATCTGCACCCCACGTCGCCCAGCTTGCGCAATTTGCCCGGTTAATGATGGTTGCAAGGCCTTGGCGGCCCACGACCCTGAAACATTTCCGGTCAAAGCACCAAAAGCTCAAAAACCAATCCGTGTGGGAGCTGCATTCATTGCCATTGCGGGAGATGGCTCCATTTTGCTGCGCAAACGCAAGGGCCAAGGCCTGCTTGCCGGGATGACCGAAGTCCCCGGCAGTGATTGGACCGCACGCATTGATGGCGATGTCACGATCAATGCCGCACCGTTTGAAGCTGATTGGATGTCCTCGGGCAGCATTACCCATGTTTTCACACATTTTGAGCTGCGCCTTTCCGTCTATGCGGTCAGCGATATACTCAAACGCAATGATACGGACGGCTGGTGGTCTGCTCCTTCAGACCTTGAAGACGAAGCACTGCCAACCGTCATGAAAAAAGCGATCAGTGCTGCAATTCCGACGGCATTTAAACGGGGGAGGAAAAACCGTTGACCACTCAGGTTAAACACGTTGTTTTCGATATTGGCAAAGTGCTGCTGCATTATGATCCGGAACTCGCTTATCTCGAAGCGATTCCTGATCCAACGGAGCGTCGCTGGTTTCTGGACAATATCTGCACCGGTGAATGGAATATTGAACAGGATCGTGGTCGAAGCTGGCAGGACGCCGAAGCACTTCTCATTGAAGAGCATCCTGAGCATACCGACAATATACGGATGTTTCGTCGGAACTGGAACCTTATGGTTCCACACTCTTATGACGACAGTGTTGCGCGAAGCACAGGGGCGCTTTCCGTTTCTCAACGAAAGCCGTGGCATCACAGTTTCAGGCGACATCCGCACATTGAAACCAAACCGCGAAATTTACGAACACCACGTTACAAGCTTCAATCTTGATCCGGTGGCAACGCTTTTCATCGATGATAGTCCGGCCAATGTTGAAGGCGCCAAAGCCGCCGGATGGCAGGCCGTACATTTTACCAGCGCACCCAAGCTTGCCGATGATCTCAGCGGCTATGGTCTCTCCTTCTGATAACAAAAAGACACCCGAAGCAAATTGCTTCGGGTGTCTTTTTATCAGACTTTGTTGGAGGTCGTCCGATAGTAAACTCTGATTTCAGTTATGCGCCTGCTGCCGCCATCTGATCGCGGATAATTTTGCGCAGATCATCAATAGGTTTCAGCACGCCTGCTTCTTCATAATGCCAGAAAGTCCAGCCATTACAGGCATCAAAACCCTGCACTTTGGCACCGATGCGGTGAATGGAGCCAGCTTCGCCATTGGCGGTGAGTGTTCCGTCCGCACGGATGATCGCAGCGTGACGGCGGCGTGCATCGGAAAGCACGGTGCCCGGACGCAAAAGACCTGCTTCCATGATCGACGTAAAAGCGACGCGTGGTTCAGCACGCTTGCCAGTCATCACTTTCAGCTCAGCCTTGCTCAGTGGCTCAACCGCATTAATCCGTGCCGTTGCAGCATCGATATAGTCTTGCTCGCGCTCAATACCGACGAAATGGCGACCAAGGCGCTTGGCAACAGCACCGGTAGTGCCCGAACCAAAGAACGGGTCAAGGATCACATCGCCCGGCTTGCTCGAAGACATCAGAATGCGTGCAAGCAGTGCTTCCGGTTTTTGCGTCGGATGCACCTTATCGCCGTTTTCGTCTTTCAGACGCTCCGAGCCTGTGCAAATCGGGAACAGCCAGTCAGAGCGCATCTGAACATCGTCATTCGCCGCTTTCATGGCGTCATAATTGAAGGTGTAGCCCTTCCCTTTCGAATCTCGCGATGCCCAGATCAGCGTTTCATGCGCGTTCTGAAAGCGGCGGCCACGGAAGTTCGGCATCGGATTGGTCTTGCGCCAGATGACATCATTGAGCAGCCAGAAACCAATATCCTGAAGCTGCGTGCCAACGCGGAAAATATTGTGATAGGAGCCGATAACCCAGATTGTGCCATTTGGCTTTAGCACGCGGCGGCAAGCCATCAACCATGCACGCGTGAAAGCATCATAAGCCTGAAAGCTTTCAAACTGGTCCCAATGATCGTCAACGGCACTGACCATCGACTGATCCGGGCGATGAAGATCACCGCCAAGCTGAAGATTGTAGGGAGGATCGGCGAAAATGACGTCCACCGAGTGATCCGGAAGGCGCTCCAGAGCGGAAACGCAATCACCCTTAATGATAGAGTCGAGCCAAGCGGTACGTGGGGCCTCTACAGGCAACTCATGTGCAAGACGTACTAGGGACATGGGATACTCAATTACTTGTGAACGCGAAAAACTTGTCCCTATGGTTACTGAACAGGGTAAATATGGGGTTAACGCCAAGTGATTGAAATTGTAAATCTTTTCTTAACTTCTCTGCAAAGGCCCGCATTTGCTGGGCTTCGCACAACCATCTGTCTTTGACAGTTTTGTTCCAGCCATATTAAAGCCTTCAACCAATTGCAGTGCAGTCAGGAAAAATGGCTCATTCAATAAGGCTTGATTATTCGTTTCCCCCTATAATTGCGCCTGGGATTAAAACTGATTTGCGTAACTGTTCCATGTGTCTTCATGAATATTAATGAACTGCGTCACAACCGATATTTACGTATTCTTTTCGTACCCTTCCGCATGCGCGCAGTTGTGCGCGGCAGCGAAATAGGGCTTGTGATCGCAGGCGCGCTGGTTGGTATCATCTCCGCGCTGGCAGTTGCAGCCATTGCGGGCATTTCCCAGAGGATGCATCAGGCGCTCTTCGGGCTTGCTGACGGCGAACGACTAAGCTCCGCCTCGCAGCTTGAGTGGACAGCCTATTTCGCCCCGCTTGCAGGCGGTATTTTGATGGGCGTCCTGATCTGGGTGCTGGCACGCTGGCGAAAAAAGCCGATTGTCGACCCTATCGAAGCCAATGCGTTGCATGGCGGGCGTTTGTCGCTGACAGACAGTTTTATTCTTGTCGGGCAAAACCTTGTTTCCAACGGCTTTGGCGCTTCAGTTGGGCTTGAAGCAGCCTATACGCAGCTTTCAAGCGGATTTGCATCGCGCATTGGCCGCGCGCTCAAGCTGCGCCGGGCCGACCTGCGCACCCTTGTGGGTTGCGGAGCCGCAGCAGCCATTGCAAGTGCTTTCAACGCGCCACTTACAGGCGCATTTTACGCTTTCGAGCTGATTATCGGTGTTTATTCCATCGCGACACTGGCGCCTGTGGTGGTCGCAGCAATTGTCGGCATGCTGGTCACGCAAGCCATCGGCGGAGCACCCCTGGTTATTCACGTCGGTCAGCTTGATGGCATTGCTGCACGAGATTATGTGCCAGCCCTTGTGCTGGGTTTAATTGCGGCAGGTATTGCCATTTTGATCATGCGCGGCGTGACGACAGTCGAACGGGTTGCCCGCAAAAGCGTTGTTCCCACGGTGCTGGCTCCGGCATTTGGTGGCGCGATTATCGGCATGATCGCTTTCGTCGCCCCTCAGGTTCTGGCTTCAGGTCACGGTGCATTGCATCTCGATCTCAATGCAAATCTGACAATTCCGGTGCTGCTGCTTCTGATTTTCGCCAAATCTCTGGCATCCGCCGTCTCCATTGGCTCAGGCTTTCGCGGCGGTCTGTTTTTCGCCTCGCTCTTTCTCGGCGCATTGACCGGTAAACTTTTTGCTGCGCTCACGGGCTACGTCCTGCCACTCACCCTTGAACCGGAAGTTTATGCGGTCATCGGCATGAGCTCAATGGCGGTCGCAATCATCGGCGGTCCATTGACGATGACATTTCTGGCGTTGGAACTTACCGGGGATTTTCCAATAGCGATGCTTGTCCTGGGGGCTGTCGTTTCTTCATCGCTCATGGTCAGAAAGACCTTCGGTTACTCGTTTGCAACGTGGCGTTTCCACCTGCGCGGCGAAGCAATCCGCTCTGCGCATGATATTGGCTGGGTGCGCAACCTCACAGTCCTTCGCATGATGCGCCATGATGTTCGTACCGTTTCCATCGACACAGATATTGAAACCTTCCGCAACGACTTCCCGCTTGGCTCAACGCAGCGCGTCATTGCAGTGGATGGCGAAGGCCGTTATGTCGGAATGATACCTGTGCCTGAGGCTTATTCGGAAAGTTTTGACAGCACAGACACCCAGAAGGGCATCATTGATCTGCTTCGCTATCAGGATGAATTCCTGCTGCCGCAGATGAACGCGAAAGAAGCTGTGGTGCGCTTTGACAGGGCGGAGGCCGAAGCGCTCGCAGTTATTAACAATGCGCAGGAGCGTAAAGTTCTCGGGCTTTTGAGCGAAGCACATACGCTGCGCCGCTATAGCGAAGAACTCGACCGGCGCAGACGGGAAATTTCAGGCGAGGTTTAAGTTACTGAGAAGTATCGGTGACGGGCTCCACTCCGCGATTTTCCGGTGTAGCGCTGTAATAATATGGCGTTGCAAGAACGAACGCCAACACAACTGCAATTGCGAGAATGAACAGCACAACGGATTTTCGCATCAATTTCTCCTTCACTGAGGAAAGAAACGGCTTCACACCGACATCGTTCCCTAAATTTCCAGTAGCCGATACGCGGAAGTTTGACCTAGTGAGCATAAAGATGTAGCTCATCGACAATGTTTTGTGGGTGATCTTACCCCATCATCTCCCAAGTAAAGGCTTTTGACATGGCAGCTCCGGCCCTGATTATTTTTGATTGTGACGGTGTATTGGTGGATTCCGAAATCATCGCAGCGGAAGTCGACGCAGCACTTCTGACAGAAGCAGGCTACCCGATTGAGGCTACAGAAGTTGGCGAACGCTTCGCTGGCCTCACCTGGCAGGACATTCTTCTGACGGTTGAGCGCGAGGCAGGCATTCCCATTTCCGCTTCCCTTCTCGACAAGGCAGAAAAGCTGCTGGATGAGCGTCTGAAAAACGAAGTCCAGGCGATTGATGACATTGTCGAGGTTGTTTCTGCGCTTGATCTGCCAAAATGCATCTGCTCAAATTCGACCAGTAAACGCCTTGAGCTTATGCTCAAGCGGGTCGAGCTTTACGATCTTTTTGCGCCAAATATTTTCTCGGCGCGGGAAATTGGCTCGAAAAAGCCAAAGCCTGCACCCGATGTCTTCCTTCATGCCGCCAAGCATTTTGGTGCCGATCCGGCTGATATAATTGTAATTGAAGATTCAGCGCACGGCATTCATGCAGCACGCGCGGCGGGAATGCGCGTCATCGGCTTCACCGGCGGTGCGCATACCTATCCGGGGCACGCTGACAAATTGACAGATGCAGGTGCCGAAACCGTCATCCATCGCCACAAGGATTTAGCAAGCGTGATCGATGCTTTGTCGATCTGGACTGACGCCTGATCTTATTCAGACACATCCCGGAAAATTTCGTTGCGCGCCATGTTGGGCGCGCAAAATTGATTAAGCAGCGCTACGCTTGCTTTTGTTTTTCGCTGCGGCATTGAGCGCGGCAAGCAATTCCTTCGACTCGCTTTCACTTAGACCAATCATCAGCCTGTCACCAATAGAGGCAGGCTCGTCGGTCGCAGCGTCGAAAATTGCCCAAGTATCTGTCGGCTCAAGAACACGTTCATATTTCGGTTTCATGGGTCTAAGCTCAGAACGTTCATTGCCGCCCTGCCCCTAATGTTTCGTTACAGTTTTTCATAAGAAGCGGCCGCTGCCCATTCTAAGGCAGAGCTGTCTCATTCGTTACTGTTTTACACCAAACATCTTGCGATTCATTTCACAGAAGCAGTCGAATTTAACAAAAGCCCAGAATATTACTTCTATAGTTAATTTTTGTTTCGTAATGGCACATTGACAAAAGCGCTGATCTGATTGTGTCAAATCAAAAAAGCGCGCTCTAAGGCAACGGTCTCCTGTAGGATCCGCCAAAATTACGAACCGGATGCAGACTTGGGTCGGCCACGTTTCTTCACAGAGGAAACATTCCCGACAAGCACCTGCACCGCAGCTGCGTCGACAGGTTTTCCAAAGAACCAGCCTTGTCCAAAAAGTTCAGAGCAAATGCCGCGGAAATATTCGGCCTGAGACTCCGTTTCGACACCTTCGACCACGATGCCCAAACCATGCTGATGCGCCATCGAAATGATCTGCGGAACGATAGAAACCGTATCAACCTCATTGCCGACCGTGCGCGTAAAAGCCTTGTCGATCTTGATGGCGTCGACCTTCAACTCATCCAGATATGCAAGGCTGGAATAGCCCGTTCCAAAATCGTCAATATAGACCTTATGGCCTCTTTCGCGCAGCAATTTGATGCCCTCGCTGGCCTTTGCAAAATCGACCGGTGTGCGCTCTGTTAGCTCCAGCCCGATCTGTTCCGGCCTGATGTCGGCTGTGGTCAAGCGCTCATCAATGGCCTTCATAAATTCAACGCTCTGCAGATCGCTGGCCGTAATATTGATATTAATATGCAGCGCGCGTTGCTTTTTAAGCAATCCTCCCATTTCAAGGATAACGCGGTCAAGAACGTAAAGTGTGACTTTATCCGCAATACCATGAGCTTCTGCTTTAGCGATGAACAGGTCAGGCGGAACAAAATCATCCTTGGTTATTTCCCAGCGGATCAGCGCTTCAAAACCAACGATTTTGCGGCTGCTAATATTCACGACCGGCTGATAAACAAGGGTTAACTGTTTTGCTGCAAGCGCTTTTCTCAAAAGTGACATCAACGAACGATCACGGTTGCGGTAATTGCTCCAGCCAATTGCCAGCCCGCCTCCCACAAGCATTCCAAGGCTGATAAAGACCAGCTTCAACAGCCCACCAGAATTGCCGCTCCAGCCTGGAGACGTTGCAATAAAAATACAGATGCCCGTCGTTTCGTCGCAGGATTTCTGCTGCAGGATACCATCCGTTATCTCGAAAACCCGTCCCCCACTGACGGGAAAGAGACCGCTTACGACATCTCCCGGAAAATCAATTGGATTGCTAAATAACCGGGCGAATTGTGTCCGGTCCTCGTTCACCATGAAAACAGCAAAATAATATTGAGGAATATGGAGCGCATCAAAGGCAACAGCGCTTAGCACCACATTTGCTTTATCTCGGCCTATAATGGGTCCGTGGCTACCCGGTGTAATCAGCTGCTCGTCACGATAAATGTATGTGTGATCCTTGAGAAGAACATCCTCCTTGCTTCTCGGACGTGAATCCTTGAGTTCATTGAGGAGTGACGAACATTGCAGTTTTTCATTTTCAAGCCGACCAATATCCTTGATATGATAACCGGAGAAAAGAAGCTCGCGCATATACTGCTTATCATCAGCGCCACATATCGGGTTGGTTGAACGGTTCATTTTATCCAGCACATCACGGGCAGAACCGACAATGCGGTTCGCCTGCGTCATAAGCACCGTCATATAGGTGTTCATGTCGCCTTCTTCATCAAGCAGGCTGAACCTCTCACCTGCCCACTTGCCCGCAAAAGCACCAAGCAGCAACATGATGCAGATAACGAATGGGACCGGCGAAAGAAATGAACTGCGCGGAAACCTCATTAAAACCGCCTTACCAAACTTAAAAAATGAACAAGCCGTAAAATATTACCATCGTTCTGTAATGCACTTTCATAGTTCCAGCGCATATTACCTGACGCCAGAAGCAATACAGAATGATTGTATTACCGTTCATCAAAATTAATAAATCGACTAAACGCCGAAACTACAAAAAGAAAAGTGAAACATGCTTAAGAATAGAACAACGTCTAAAAGCTGCTTCTATAATACAAACGGCTTATGGTAAAATCATAAGCCGTTTGTCAAAATTCAATCTATTAAATTCCAATCCGGCTTACTTCGTATTGTAAGGCCCTTCATCGAAGCCGACAAAAATCTGCACGCTTTGTGCGCTTGCCGTTGGAATCGAAATCGCCTTGTCGTTGAAGACGAATTGCGTCGCACCGCCACTGGAAACATTCACAGTCTGCTTGTGCAGCTTGGAATAGATAACCTTGCCACCCTCAACCACGGCAACACGAATCGGCATAGTGATATTGCCGCTCTTGTATTTCGGGCCGGGGACGACCTTGCCGGCAGCGGCAACATCAAGATTGATGGTTCCGTCAGCATATTGGCAGGCGCGCGTGGTGTCAGTCAAAGCTGCCTGATAGATGACGCGGCTTGCATCCTTGTCGCCACCCTTTTCATAGGTATTGAAATAGGCCGTGCCTTCACGCAGCGAAACGGTGGGGCAAAAAGCGCGCAGCTCCGATTCCTTGATGCGCGGCTGACCAGCTTCGGTAAGCGATCCGTCGGCTGTTTTCTGCGTGCCGCTCGTTGTGCAGCCTGCAAGTGCTGCGAGCAAAATCGTTGCAAAGACTGGTAACAACGATGAACGATTCTGTATTGGTTTCTGCATAAACCGGGCTTCCCTGCACTGATCGACCTGTTCTATACCACTATGCAATGCACAGTGTGAGGGTGTTTTCCCGTTTTTTATCGTCAAGAGCAACCCCACCCTTCAAAGGATACTTTAATTCTTGCGGCTTTTTTAGGGAGGCTCTATTGCATTCAACGGTTAAAATCCGCCTCGATCCGAAATGAAGGCCCTTAAGATGAAATATATCAGCACACGCGGCGAAGCACCTGTTCTGGGGTTCAGCGATGCTTTGCTCGCCGGACTTGCCCGTGATGGTGGTCTCTATCTTCCGCAGAACTATCCGCAATTCACGCCCGATCAAATTCGTGATCTGCGTGGAAAATCCTATGTGGATATCGCGCTGGCCGTGCTCACTCCCTTCATCAATGGTGAAATTCCGCAGGCCGATTTTGAACACATGGTGCGCGAGGCCTATGGTTCTTTCCGTCATGACGCAGTCTGCCCGCTGGTTCAGACAGGGGCGAACGAATTCATTCTTGAACTGTTTCACGGTCCGACGCTGGCTTTCAAAGACGTCGCCATGCAGCTGCTGGCTCGTATGATGGATTATGTTCTGGCACAGCGCGGCGAACGTGCGACAATCGTGGGAGCGACTTCCGGCGATACCGGCGGTGCCGCCATTGAAGCATTTGGCGGCCGTGACAACACCGATATATTCATTCTCTTCCCCAATGGCCGCGTATCCCCGGTGCAGCAGCGCCAGATGACGAGTTCCGGGTTTTCCAATGTTCATGCCCTTTCCATCGAAGGCAACTTCGATGACTGCCAAAATTTGGTCAAGGGCATGTTCAATGATTTGCAATTTCGCGATGCCATTTCGCTTTCCGGGGTGAATTCAATCAACTGGGCACGCATCATGCCCCAGATTGTCTATTACTTCACCGCAGCACTGAGTCTTGGCGCGCCGGATCGTGCTGTTTCGTTTACCGTGCCAACCGGCAATTTCGGCGATATTTTCGCAGGCTTTGTTGCAAAGAAAATGGGTTTGCCCATTGATCAGCTCATCATTGCCACCAATGATAATGACATTCTTGCGCGTACGCTGGAAAACGGCGCATATGAAATGCGTGGCGTCGAACAGACGACATCGCCATCAATGGACATCCAAATTTCGTCTAATTTTGAGCGTTTGCTGTTCGAAGCACATGATCGTGATGCAAGTGCTGTTCGCGGTCTGATGGAAAGTCTGAAGCAATCAGGTGGCTTCACGATCTCTGAAAAGCCACTTGCCGCAATTCGCAGCGCATTTTCTGCAGGGCGTTCAACCGTCGAGGAAACCGCAAAAATCATCAAGTCCGTTCTCAACGACGATGGCTATCTGCTTGATCCGCATTCGGCGATTGCCGTTAAGGTCGCTCGCGAAAAAGTGTCCGGCACTGCACCAATGGTGGTATTGGCCACCGCGCATCCGGCCAAATTCCCCGATGCTGTAAAGGCTGCAAGCGGTATTACGCCAGCACTGCCTGCGTGGCTTTCAGACCTTATGGATCGAAAAGAAAGCTTCACAGTTCTTCACAACGACCTGAAAATCGTGGAAGAATATGTTCGCCGTCATTCTCGAGCATAAATGTGAAGGCTCTTTGTAGAGAATAAGAACGGGAATTAGGGAGCATTTTGCTAATGGGTGTTGAAGTAACGCGTCTTTCCAATGGCCTGACCATTGTAACGGATAACATGCCGCATATCGAAAGTGTTGCACTGGGTATCTGGGTTAAGGCGGGCGCAAGAAACGAAGCTCCGGATCGGCATGGCATCGCCCATTTGCTTGAGCATATGGCCTTCAAAGGCACAGAAAAGCGTTCTGCCTGGCAGATCGCCTCAGACATTGAAAATGTCGGCGGCGAAATCAATGCCGCGACAAGCGTGGAGACCACATCCTATTACGCGCGTGTTCTTCGCAAAGACATGCCTTTGGCCATCGATATTCTCGCTGACATTTTGACCGCTTCCAAATTTGATGAGGCGGAACTTGAGCGCGAGAAGCAGGTGATCCTGCAGGAGATCGGCGCGGCACATGATACACCTGATGACATCGTCTTCGACCGCTTTTCTGAAACCGCTTATCGCCACCAGCCGATCGGGCGCGCTATTTTGGGCGAACCGGAAACGGTCATGTCATTCACATCCGACAACTTGCGCCAATATATCGATGAGCAATACAGCGCAGACCGCATGGTGGTAACGGCTGCAGGCGGCGTCGACCATGATGCGTTTGTAAAAGAAGTTGAAAAGCGCCTTGGTGGTTTTCGTGCGCATAACACTGCGCCAACGCTTGACCTCGCGACTTATGTTGGCGGCGATTTCCGCGAAAATCGCGAATTGATGGATGCGCAGGTTTTGATCGGCTTTGAAGGCCGCGCCTATCATGTGCGCGATTTTTATGCCTCCCAGCTCCTTTCCATGATCCTTGGCGGTGGAATGTCCTCACGTCTGTTTCAGGAAGTGCGCGAAAAGCGTGGCCTGTGCTATTCTGTTTATGCTTTTCATTGGGGCTTCTCCGACACAGGCCTGTTCGGCATTCATGCCGCGACGGGCCGTGATGAACTGGTTGAACTGCTTCCGGTTATCATTGATGAGCTGCACAAAGCAGCCGATTCCATAAGCATTGAAGAAGTGAACCGCGCACGCGCGCAATACAGCGCAAGCCTTTTGATGTCGCAGGAAAGTGCGGCGAGCCGTGCCGGTCAGATCGCTCGTCAGTTTTTGCTCTATGGCCGTCCGGTGCCAAACAGCGAGCTGATGGATCGTTTGTCGCTCATCACGCCTGAGCGGCTGAGCGATCTTGCAGGACGCCTGTTCCTTGATAACAAGCCGACGATTGCAGGCGTTGGTCCGGTTGGGCGTCTGATGAGCTTTGAAGGACTCACCGATGCGCTTTCGACCAGCGCACATACGCGAAAGATTGCAGTTTAAGCGATAAGGCAGCAGGGTTTTGTGAACTCATTCTACGGAAAGCCCTTTTGCCCTGTTCACCAGCTGCTTTATAAACACAGGAACCCGCATGATCGGCCTGCCATTCCGGCGCAGCAATCCGTCAATTCTTCGTGGGCCGCGGATTTATCTGCGCGAGCCGTTGATGAGCGATTTTGCCAGTTGGGCCAGTGTGCGTGAGCAGAGCCGTGCTTTTCTCACGCCATGGGAGCCGACCTGGGCTGATGATGATCTCACGAAAGGTGCATTTCGCTATCGGTTGCGGCGAGTCCAGGAAGAAATGTCAGATGGCACCGGCTTTCCATTTTTTATTTTTCATAACAAAGACAACCAGCTGCTTGGCGGTATAACCCTTGGCAATATCCGGCGCGGCGTTGGGCAAAGCGGCATGATCGGGTATTGGAGCGGCGTTTCATCAGCGGGTAAAGGCTATATGGCCGAAGCGCTATCTTTGGTTATCCCCTTCGCATTCGGGGAACTAAGGTTGCACCGGATTGAAGCTGCCTGTATTCCCCATAATGTTCGTTCGATACGGCTTCTCGAAAAAGCCGGATTTCAGAGAGAAGGACTGTTGCGCTCCTATCTCAAGATAAACGGCTTCTGGCAGGATCACCTGTTATTTGCTCTGATAGAAAGCGATTTACGCATGATCAATGGCAAGGTTGAATGCTCGTGAATGGTTTTACAGACAGGTTTTTTTCAGCTCTCACACGTTTTGCAGCGCTGATCGTGATTGTAACCTGTTCTGCGGTTCATGCTTTTGCGATTGAACCGATCAAGATTTCCAAGGAAGATACCGCCCTTGACCTTTCGCGCGCTGTGGAACTGCTGCGCAATCAGGGTGAGAGCGTGCAGGTTTCAACCGCACCGGGTGCTGATGGCATTGTTCGCCGCATCGAGGTGCAGGCCGACCCCAATTCCAATGCGTCAGGCGACTGGGCGGCATTTTCGATTGCCAATCCAACCGATGAACAGATCGACCGGCTGATTGTTGCGCCGCATTTCCGACTGGTTGGTTCGGGTGTCATCTGGCCGGATCTTGGTTCGCCACGTATTGCGTCGATTACGCCCAGCGAAGGCTTTGCGCTTGACCGGCAACCCAGTGCCGATGCTGATGTTTTCCGCATCACACTCAATCCCGGCACTGTTGTAACCTTTGTTGCCGAATTGTCGTCCCATAATCTGCCCCAGCTCTATCTGTGGGAGCCGGAAGCTTACAAGGATGCGGTTAATTCCTACACGCTTTACCGCGGCATTCTGCTTGGAATTTCCGGTCTTCTGGCTCTGTTTCTCACAATCCTGTTTGTTGTCAAAGGAACATCGCTGTTTCCTGCAACAGCTGCCCTTGCATGGGCTGTACTTGCCTATATCTGCGTGGATTTCGGCTTCTGGAACAAGCTGATGGAGATCTCGCCCGGAAACGAGCAGGTCTGGCGAGCGGGTACGGAAGTCGCCCTTGCCGCCTCTTTGGTGATCTTCCTGTTTACCTATCTCAATCTTAACCGATGGCACGACCATTTCAGCTATGGCGCTGTGACATGGGTGCTCGGCCTGATCGCGCTGGCAGGGGTTGCGGTCTTCGATCCGCCGGTGGCTTCTGGCATTGCACGCATATCTTTGGCGCTCACTGTGGCCTCGGGCATCTGTATCATCGGTTATCTTGCGGTCAAAGGCTATGATCGAGCGGTGATGCTCATTCCGGCATGGCTGCTCATACTGATATGGCTGCTTGGCGCGTGGATGACGGTATCCGGCCAGCTCGACAATGATATTATTCAGCCCGCGCTTGGTGGCGGTCTGGTGCTGATTGTGCTGCTTATTGGCTTTACCGTCATGCAACACGCCTTTTCCGGTGGTGCGCTTCATCAGGGGCTGCTCTCTGATATGGAGCGTCAGGCACTGGCCGTCATCGGTGCGGGCGACATCGTCTGGGACTGGGACGTGCCGCGCGACCGCGTTGTCACCACGCCCGATATTGCCAACTATCTCGGAAACACGGCCAGCTCTCTGCAAGGCCCAGTGCGCAACTGGTTGCCAGCCATGCACGCTGATGATCGTGATCGGTTCCGTTCCACGCTTGATGCCATTCTTGAAAACCGGCGCGGCCGCATCGGCCAGATTTTCCGACTGCGCGCCAATGACGGCCACTATCACTGGTATGCGCTGCGCGCACGCCCCGTCATCGGTTCAGACGGCGAAATCGTTCGCTGTGTCGGTACGCTCATCAATGTAACTGAACAGAAAAAGGCCGAAGAACGCCTTTTGCATGATGCCGTGCATGACAATCTGACGGGACTGCCCAATCGCGAACTCTTCCTTGATCGTCTCAGCAATGTGATGAACATGGCACGCGGCGAGAGCAACCTGCACCCGACCGTCTTCATCATCGACATAGACCGTTTCAAGCAGGTCAATGACAGCCTCGGCATGTCGGCCGGCGACACGATTCTGCTTACGATCTCGCGCCGCCTGTCGCGCATTATGAAGCCACAGGACACACTTTCACGTCTTTCTTCCGATCAGTTTGGTCTGCTTTTGGCCTCTGAAAGCGATCCGGGCCATATTGCTGCCTTTGCAGAAGCATTGCGTCAGGCCGTGCGCTCACCCATTGCCTATGCAAAACGCGAAATCGTGCTCACAGCCTCAGTCGGCCTGATCACGTGGACCAAAACGGCTGCTTCCGCAGAAGATTTTGTGAAAGACGCCGAACTGGCGATGCATCAGGCCAAGCGTTTTGGCGGCGACCGTATTGAGCCATTCCGCCCGGCATTCCGTGCAATCGGCAGCGACAAGCTGCAACTGGAATCCGATTTGCGCCGTGCGCTTGAACGCGATGAAATCAATATCGTCTACCAGCCAATCGTGCGTCTGGACGAAGGTACAATTGCAGGTTTTGAAGCGCTGATGCGCTGGGAACACCCGCGCCGCGGTTCCATCTCTCCATCGGAATTCATTCCGATTGCCGAAAATTCAGGCCTTATCGTGCAGCTTGGCCTGTTTGCAATTGAACGCGCTGCGGAAGATCTGTTTGCCTGGCAGGAACAGTTTCCAAAACTCGATCTGTTCGTCTCCGTGAACCTGTCGAGCACCCAGCTTATCCGGCAAGACCTGATCAATGATATGCGTTCGGTCCTCTCGCGCATTCACCTCACACCGGGCAGTCTCAAGCTGGAACTGACCGAATCCGTGCTGATGGAAAACCCGGAACAGTCCGCTCATGTGCTTGCACGCCTCAAGACGATGGGCGTCGGTCTTTCGCTTGATGATTTTGGCACCGGCTATTCATCGCTTGCCTATCTCACCCGCTTCCCGTTCGACATCATCAAGATCGACCGTTCATTCGTCAAAGGTGACCAGCCGCAAAAGACCACGCTGCTGCGCTCTATCGTCAGCATGGCGCATGATCTCGGACTTGCAGTCGTAACCGAAGGCGTCGACAGCGAGAGTGACGCGTTGCAACTGCGCCAGATGGGGTGTGAATATGTGCAAAGCTTCATGTTCGGAGAACCATCCAGCCGCGAAGATGCAACGCGCATGATCAAAGATCAGCAGGAAGCAACAGCGGCGTAATCTGTACGGAGAATGTTCAGGCGTGACCGGCTTCGGAAACGAGCCGTGTCATGTCGATGCCCATATGGGTCATCAGCCGGTCGTATTTGCCGGTAATATCGCTGTCAAAAAGCATGTCCATTGGCGCAGGGCATGCCAGCCAGCCATTCCCCGCAAATTCTGCATCAAGTTGCCCCGGTGCCCAACCCGAATAGCCAAGCGTCATCAAAGCCTGTGCGGGACCTTTGCCGCCATAAATGGCACGCAAAATGTCAACGGTTGCTGTAAGACACACATCTTCGGCGACCGGCATTGTCGAATCCACCATAAAATCACCGGTGTGCAAAACGAAGCCACGTGTTTGATCCACAGGGCCACCATTGCGGACGATCATATTTTGCGCGCGCTCAGGCAGCACGATCAGATCATCATCGTCAATCACACCAATCTGTCGAAGAAGATCAGGAAAACCAACGGGCTGAAGCTGATTGATAATCAATCCCATAGCCCCCTCTTCCGAATGCGCACAGATATAAACAACCGAGCGCGCAAAGCGCTCGTCGCTCATTCCGGGCATGGCGAGCAGGAATTGCCCATTCAAGAAACCCTGCTCCTGATTTGGCTTCCTGAGAATGTTCATAGCTGAGAAGGTAGCAAGACTATACGAAATGACAACGAATTTCGTACAAAGTTTATCAAAAGCCCTCTTGGGTCGATTTCAACCGGATTTGCCCAATCTGGAAATTAAGAAGAATTCTGGCATGTTGGCATACATCATAATAAGCTTGGTAATAGTCTTCGTTCTTTATGCCATTTATGCACAAATAAAACTCTCTCCACTGATCGACTTCATCAGACAAAGTCCAGCGATGACGCAGATTATTGGCGACGTATCTGACCTCTATTATATCGTCACAATGACACGCGGCAATTATGGCTTTGCGCTCTATCTTTGGCGTAATCCGGTGCCGGATGCTGAGATCAATGCAAAATTTGCTGATTACAATAAACTTCGATCCATCTCCAATATTGCCCTCCTGTTGCATATGGCCCTGGGCGTTCTCATCATATTGTCTGTTTTCAAAAACCTGATATTCAAAATCTGAATTTCGGACATCAATTCTTGCGAACAACATCTTAAGCCTTGATAACGACACGATTTTCTATCAATCTCACCATATGAAATTATGTCGTTTTCTGATCATCGCCGTGGTTCTGGCCGCAGGCGCACCAGCGCACAGTGCTACGTCCGCATGGACGGAAACGCCGGGCGGCAGGGTTCGGGTTATCCTCGACGAAACCAACACAGCAGATGGGCTGCGCGGGGCTTTGCAGATCGATCTTAATCCGGGCTGGAAAACCTATTGGCGCAATCCGGGCGATGCCGGTGTGCCGCCGCAGCTCAATGTTGACGGCGACGCGCGCGCGCGCATCGAATTCCCTGCACCTGTGAGCTTTGGCGCTGGTGATGAAGGCGGTATCGGCTATAAGAATCCTGTATCTTTACCGCTGACATTCACCGTAAAACCCGGTGAAAAGCAGCTCAAGGGAAATGTCTTTCTTGGCGTCTGCCATAACATCTGCATTCCTGTGCAGGCAGAGTTTGACTTCCCGCTTTCCACAAAAGCGGCAGAACAATCACCGCAAGCCATCGCTGCGAGCACGATTGTTGAAACGGCCTTTGACCGATTGCCATCCCCTGCCACGCCAGAATTTGGTGTCGCCGCCGCAAGGCGCGAAGAGAACAAAGCCATTTTCGATATTTCAGTGCCGGATAGCCAAGCACCCGCAGAGCTTTTTGTCGGCAGCGAGCAGTTCAACTTGTCTGAAACAACACCCGATGAGGCCTCTGACCAAAAGCGTTTCATTGCAACATTGCAGGGAAAAGCCAGCGAAGGTGCCATGATCGATTATACACTGGTGCAGAACGGCAAAGCAGTCTCAGGAAAGGTCCGGCTCGACTAACTTCAACCATCAGCAATTTGAAATTGTCCAACGCGCCTTTATCGGCTTAAGTGGCGTTCCGATGCTTTGCATACGGAAAATTGAAAAACAGCCATTCACACAGGTGAGCACCGACGGCAAACGCTCACTTTCAGGAGAAAACAATGACGATCAAAGTTGGTGACAAGCTGCCAGCAGCTACCTTCAAGGTAAAGACTGCGGATGGTGTGAAGGAAGTGACGACGGACGAAGTCTTTGCAGGCAAAAAGGTCGTTCTTTTTGCAGTGCCCGGTGCATTCACACCCACTTGCAGCCTCAACCACCTGCCGGGCTATCTTGAAAACCGTGACGTGATCCTTGCCAAGGGCGTAGATCAGATCGTTGTTGTTTCCGTCAATGATCCATTCGTAATGGGCGCTTGGGCACAGAGCACCGGCGGCGAAGGCAAGATCCTGTATCTTGCTGACGGCTCAGCCCTGTTTACAAAGGCCATTGGCCTCGAACTGGATGCCACTGCGGGCGGTCTTGGTATTCGCTCGAAGCGTTATTCAGCTATCGTTGAAGACGGCGTCGTCAAGACGCTAAACATCGAAGAACAGGCTGGACAGGCTGTAACTTCAAGTGCGGCGACGCTGATCGAACAGCTTTAAGATAAGCCAATCACGCGCCCTGCTTTTCAGGCAGGGCGCGCATTTCGCGGGTCAGCCATTTTTCAAGCGCCAGCGTATCCGGCTGCCCTGCCCTGTGTGGCGCGATCCATAGCAGCATGCGGCGCGGCCCCGGACAAAATCCAAATGGCGCAACAAGACGGCCCGATACAATGTGTTCCGCCACCAGCATGCGCGGCACCACCGCCACACCCAATCCACACAAGACGGCCTGTATCAGCAGGTAGAAATGATGGAATGTCGATTTAAACTCCGGCATCTGGAAATCTACGTTTGCTGCCTTCTGCCAGTCCTCGAATGCCTCAAGACGTGTCTGTGTTGCAAGCACTGTCGCATTCACCAGATCAGTTGGGCCGCTTAACGGGCAATGCTGCAGATAAGACGGCGCGCAAACCAAACCGATCTCCTCGCGTCCCATATCGCGAATTACAGCATCCGCCGGCGGCTCTATGATGCTTGAACGGATCGCAATACCAATCTTGTCACGCATGAAATCGATGCGATCATAATTCATGTTAAATTGCAGTTCGATATGCGGATAGCGCTCATGAAAGCGGCCTATGCGCGGAATGATCCACTCCATCATAATCGACGACGAACAGGAAAGCGTCAGAGGCCCCGGTTTTACCCGCTCAATGCTCGCTTCAATGATTGAAAATGCGCTGGCGAGCGCTTCCGCTAACCGTACACCCTCAGGTGTCGGATCGCTTACGCGCGCCGTGCGCGTGACAAGAAGAACACCAAGCGTATCTTCGAGTGCACGGATCTGACGGCTGACTGCACCATGCGTCACGCAGAGCTCTTCGGCAGCACGCGTCATCGAACGATGGCGTGCAACAGCTTCAAAGGCTTTAAGCGCATTCAAAGATGGCAATGGACGCATGTAAGACTCCATTCGAGTATGAGTATACCTGTGATGTAATATCACAGTTTGGCGCGAATAAATCGCTTGCGGCGGCATGTCGCATTCATTAGCTATCCGCCTATTTAAAAGCGCAAGTGCCGCATGAATAGGCAATTCATTTGATTTGCCTTCATACTGTTTCTTCCGCTTACGTTAAATATGCAAGCAGGGAGGAACTGCCATGCAGCAAAAATCTCACGAAATGACGCCCGCTGAAAAGTCGGCCATATCGAAAATTTCGATCCGGCTGGTCCCGTTCATCGCGCTGATGTTCTTCATCAACTTCCTGGATCGGACCGCAATTTCGTTTGCTGGTCCAAACGGGATGACAACCGATCTTGCGCTGACAGCAGCACAGTTCGGCTTCGCCGCCGGTATCTTCTTTGTTGGCTATATCATCCTTGAAGTTCCAAGCAATCTTGCGTTGCACAAGTTTGGCGCGCGCAAATGGCTCGCCCGCATCATGGTGACATGGGGCATTGTGGCGCTTCTGTTCACATGGGTTTCAAGCTCTACAGAGCTTTACATCCTGCGCTTCCTGCTGGGTGTTGCGGAAGCTGGCTTCTTCCCGGGCGCCATTCTGTTCCTGTCGATGTGGGTACCTTCGCGTCACCGCAACAAGATTCTTGCGCTGTTCTACATCGCGCAGCCACTGACAATTGTTATCGGTGCGCCAATCGCTGCAATGCTGATCGATATGCATGGCGCTTTCGGCCTTGAAGGCTGGCGCATCATGTTCTTCGGTGTTGCTGTTCCGGCAATCATCATTGGTATTGTCACCTTTTTCTACCTGCCGGATACGCCAAATGACGCCAAGTGGCTGAACAAGGAAGAACGCGACTGGCTGAATGGGGCACTGGCTCAGGAAGAAAAAGTCAAGGAAAGCGCCCATGGCCGTATGAGTGGTCTGGCACTGTTCGACAAGCGCGTATGGCTTCTGTCGATTGTGTATTTCGGCCTTGTATATGGTCTTTATGCACTGGCTTTCTTCCTGCCATCGATCATCAACGGGTTCGAGCAGGAGTTCAACACGAAGTTTGACGTGTTCGATAAGGGCTTGATCACTGCAATTCCTTATCTGCCAGCCGCCATCGCTCTCTATTTCTGGAGCCGCGATGCAGCAAAGCGCGGTGTGCGTCCATGGCATATCGGCATTCCGGCACTGGTTGGCGCTTTTGCTATTCCAGCCGCCCTTTTCATGCCCTCGCCTGCAACCACGATCCTGATGATCACCATCACAGCCTGTGCGATCTTCTCCGCATTGCCGAACTTCTGGGCCATTCCATCGCGCTTCCTGAGCGGTCCGGCAGCAGCAGCAGGTATCGCATTGATCAACACCATCGGCAATATTGCAGGCTTTGCAGCACCTTACATCACGGGACTCGTCAAGGATTGGACCGGTCTTTACGAAATGCCGATGTTTATCGTCGGTGCGGTGATGCTCGCGTCTTCGCTGCTCGCCTTCTCGCTGACAGGTCGTCTCAAAGACCCATCCGAAATGCAGCAGGGTAAGTAATCTGCACAAAACCAAAAAGCCGCGCTGAAATTCAGCGCGGCTTTTTCACGTCCGGAACCATGACGGACTTATTTGACCTTAAGAGACTTATGGCCGTTATATTTGAACGGCTCCATGCCTGCACGGGCAAGCTCATCGGCACGTTCATTCTCCGGGTGTCCGGCATGGCCTTTGACCCAATGCCACGTCACTTTGTGCGGTTTGCGCGCTTCATCCAGCGCCTGCCAAAGCTCAGCATTCTTGACCGGCTTCTTGGCGGCTGTCTTCCAGCCATTGCGCTTCCAGCCCTCAATCCAGCCGGAAATACCATCACGAACATAAACGCTATCGGTATAAAGATCGACTTCACAGGGTTCTTTCAGTGCGGATAGCGCTGAAATTGCGGCCATAAGCTCCATGCGATTGTTAGTGGTATCAGCCTCGCCGCCCTTTAACTCTTTCACATGGTCATTCCAACGTACAATCGCACCCCAGCCCCCGGGACCGGGATTGCCGGAACACGCGCCATCGGTGAAAGCTTCAATATGCTTCACGCGGCAGCTCCCGACAGTTCAAGACCATATTCCGTTGCTGATGTAACCTGGCGATGGAAGCGCATCCGGCGCACGTATTCCATCGGATCTTTTTTCATCACAAAGCTGCCATCGGGCACATTCAACCAGTCATAAAGACGGGTCAGCATGAAACGCACGGCAGCACCGCGTGCCAACACCGGCAGCGCATCGATTTCAGCCGTCGAAAGTGGACGAACTGCGTTATAGCCGCGCAGCAAAGCAGCGCCCTTGGTGAGATTGAAGGAGAAATCCTTCTCAAAGCACCAGGCATTCAGACAAACGGCCACATCGTAAGCGAGAATATCGGTACAGGCGAAATAGAAATCGATGAAGCCCGAAAGCCTGTCGCCAAGAAAGAACACATTATCCGGGAACAGATCTGCATGGATAACGCCTTGCGGAAGCCCTTGCGGCCAGTTCTTTTCCAGATAATCGAGATCACCTTCAGCTTCGGCCACCAGCCCCTCTTCCACGCTGTCAGCACGGGCTTTTGACAGATCCCACAACGGACGCCAGTCCTGCAGCGTCAGGCCGTTGCGTCGGCGCATGGGAAAATCTTCCCCCGCCAGATGCATTTCAGCCAGTCCGCGACCAACCTCTTCGCAATGTGCAGCCGTGGGCTTACGCATCCACATGCCTTCAAGGAAGGTGACGATGGCTGCCGGACGCCCTGCAAGCTCACCAATCGTCACACCATCACGACGGAGAACAGGCTGCGGGCATTCCAGACCGCGCCTTGAAAGATGCTCCATCAAATTCAGGAAAAACGGAAGCTCATCACGGTTCACGCGCTTTTCGTAAAGTGTGAGAATGAAAGAGCCTGTCGTGGTATGCAGAAGATAATTGGTGTTCTCCACCCCTTCCGCAATGCCCTTATAAGATGTCAGCGCACCGATATCATATTGTTCTAGAAAAGCGCCAAGCTCGATTTCGTTTATATCTGTATAGACGGCCATGCCGCTTATTTCCCTTGCATGAACTTTGGTATTCCGACGACGCGGTTTTCGCCGTTGACGAAGGCCATATCCCGCACAGTCAATTCCACGTCGCGTATTTCACGATTGACGAGGAAATTTTCGGTTTCAATCGTGGTCTCGGCGAGTTCAATCTTGACGGTGAAGCGGTCCTTGAAAGCATCCATAATTTCATCGACGATAATTTCAGGTGCGGATGCACCGGCAGAAAGTCCCACCACCGAAATATCACCAATCTGATCCCATTGAATATCCGATGCGCGCTGCACCAGCATCGACATGCCTGCACCGGCCTTTTCCGCCACCTCAACAAGGCGCTTGGAATTGGACGAGTTGGGGGCGCCCACGATCAGAAACAGATCGCAGCCAGGTGCTGCCGCACGCACCGCATCCTGACGGTTGGTGGTGGCATAGCAGATCGATTCCGCGGCTGGCGCTGTCAGATTTGGAAACCGCCGCTGCAACTCAACGATAATGCCCGCCGTGTCGTCCACCGAAAGCGTTGTCTGGGTTACAAAACCCAGATTATCAGGATCGGCAAACTCGATTGTGCGTGCGTCTTCCACTGTCTCAATCAGCGTGACAGTGCCTTCCGGCAATTGCCCCATCGTACCGATGACTTCAGGATGCCCGGAATGACCGATCAAGATCACATGACGGCCAAGACGCTGATGACGCATCGCCTGTTTATGAACCTTGGAAACCAAGGGACAGGTCGCATCAAGATAAAACAAGTTCTTGGCTTCAGCATCCGCAGGCACAGATTTCGGCACACCATGAGCGGAAAAAACCACCGGTTGATCGCGATGCTCTGCCGGTATCTCGTCTAGTTCCTCGACAAAGATCGCGCCGCGCGATTGCAAGCCTTCAACAACATAGCGGTTATGTACGATCTCATGGCGCACATAAACTGGCGCGCCATATTTCTTCAAGGCCAGCACGACGATCTGGATTGCCCGGTCAACACCTGCGCAAAAGCCGCGCGGGCCGCAGAGGCGAATTTCCAGAGGGGGACGTTTATCGGTCATGAAGCATGCTCGCTTGATAATCACATAGGCCGGAGTTGGGCTGTAACACGGTCTTTGTCAAGACCTGACACCCTTCCGATATCGCCAGAACCACGTTCCGACAACCCCCAGCAGTGCCAATGCAAGCCCGTACCAGGTCAACGCATATTGCAGGTGATTGTTGGGAAAGTCGATGATGGTAATGCCGCCGATTGGTAAACCACCAAAATTCGGCGTCTTATCCGCATCAATAAAGAACGGCACGGCATCATCAAGCGAAGGAATATCCGCGCTTTCGGCCATCGCCGCCCAGTCCTTCCAATAAAAGATGTTCTTTGCAATGTCATTGTCTGGAACGAAATAACCCGGCTTCGACGTGAGCGGATCACGGGCAAGGCCGGTGATCGTCACAGGTCCATCCAATTGACCGTCGAGCCGCGTTTCAGGATCTTTCCTGTCGTATGGCACAAAACCACGATTGACCAGCACAAAACGGCCATCCTCAAGCATCAGCGGCGTATAGACATTAAAGCCAGACTGGCCGTCATAGGTCGCCAGAAAATGACGCTCACCCTGATGCATGAAAGTGCCGGAAACCGTAACCGGACGATATTCGACCGATCCCTCATCGCGATAGATTTTTTCCATTTCATCCAGAGGGATTGGAGCCTCATGAACACGCTGCTCTGTGGACGCGAGCAATGCTTCCTTCCAGTGCAGCCGCTCAGCCTGCCACGTTCCCAATGCAATCAGAATCAAAAATGCGATTAAAGACGCAATCAGCGTAGCCCACGGAAACCTGCGCGACTTTTGTATCTGGTTCATTGACCATCATCCAGACGCCCCTGAGACGCCTTGTTGCGATATTGCATATTGATCAGAATACCCTTGATAGCGCGCATGGCAACAAGGCTGAGAATAATTGCCAGCGGCACCCACAAAATGAAATGCACCCAGAGCGGTGGCGCGTAATTCACGTCCAGCCACAGAGCCAGACCCACCACAATAACGCCGATGATAAGGATCACAAAGGCGGCCGGACCGTCGCCTGAATCCGCAAAAGAATAATCAAGGCCACATGCCTGACAGCGCGGCGCAACCGCCAAAAACCCGTTAAACAGCTTGCCCTCATCACAGCGCGGACAGTGACCAAGAATGCCGCTCTTTATGGGATCGACGGGTGGGTAAGGATTATGGTCCGACATGTTAACCCCACAAAAAGTGGAAAAAAGGAAAAGGCGGCCATGTTTCCAAGGCCGCCTGCAATTCAATCAGCACACGGATTATCCACCGTGCATGGGTGCACCCCAGCCACCCCATACATAGATGGTGAAGAACAGGAACAGCCAGACGACATCCACGAAGTGCCAATACCATGCAGCCGCTTCAAAACCGAAATGCCGCTCCGGCGTGAAATCACCGCTCATCGCGCGGAACAGAATAACCAGCAGGAAGATCGTTCCGATGATGACGTGGAAGCCGTGGAAGCCAGTCGCCATGAAGAAGGTCGCGCCATAAATCGAGTCTTTGAACTCGAAAGGTGCATGAACATATTCGTAATACTGGACAAACGAAAACAGCACACCGAGCGCCACTGTCAGCGTCAAACCGATAATCATGCCCGAGCGATCCTTGTGCAGCAGCGCATGATGCGCCCAGGTCAGTGTCGTGCCTGAAAGCAGAAGGATAACCGTGTTGTAGAGCGGAAGATGCAGCGGATCGAGAACCTCAATTCCCTTTGGTGGCCACTGGCCGCCAGTGAATTCGGCGCGCGCGACCTGATGCACTTCATTCGGAAACAGGCTTGCATCGAAAAATGCCCAGAACCATGCAGCAAAGAACATGACTTCCGAGGCGATGAACATGATCATACCGTAGCGCAGATGCAGGGCCACAACGCGGGTATGATGCCCCTCATGGCCTTCCCTGATCGCATCAGCCCACCATGCATACATGCAGTAAAGAACAATCGCGAGGCCAATGAAAAATATCCATGGCGTTGCCAGATTGATGCCAAAAAATGGCAGATCACCCGCATTGATATAGCGCATCCATGCGATACCGCCGATTGCCAGCACAAATGCGCCAACTGAGCTCAGAAATGGCCATGGGCTTGGCGCTATAATGTGGTAATCGTGATTTTTTTCGTGAGCGTTCGCCATGTCTCTCCCCATGCAACCCCTCAGGGCCCTCTCTCATGCATTTCAGCCCTTGCGCCTAAGGCAGCATCAGGCAGTTCCCTTCCCGGCACACCATAAAGCTGTGCGGCTTGTTTGTCTTTGCGGCATTATGTGCCGCACGTATTCAATCAGCTTCCACCGCTGTTTCCGATGACGCCCTTCGCATTTGCCACGGGCGCAGGCTTCTCGATCGGAAAAAACGTATAGGAAAGCGTAATTGTTTTCACATCTTTCAGATCAGGATCATTGATGATCTCCGGATCGATGAAGAACACCACCGGCATTTCCATGCTCTCATCGGGCTGCAAGGTCGTGTCGGTAAAGCAGAAGCATTCAACCTTATTGAAATAAGCGCCTGCCCGGGCTGGTGCGACATTGAAGCTCGCACGACCGTAAGTCGTCTGATCAAAAAGATTCTGCGCCTCATACTTGATCATCAAGGTTTCCCCAATGCGCAAGCTGACTTCACGCTCGACCGGCTTGAAATCCCAAGGCAGACCGTTTGACGTATTGGCATCAAAGCGGACCTTCATGGTTTTATCGAGTATGGTGTCGGAATATTGTTCGACGCGCTGGGTGGTACCACCGTAGCCTGTCACCTGACAGAACAGACGATACAATGGAACGGAAGCGTAAGCTGCACCGACCATGCAGGCGAAAAAGGCAACACAAGCGATTGCAACCGTGCGGTTGGAACGGTTGAGCTTTTTTTGCTTCTCGTCGATGTTCTGCTGATCTTCCATCTTCTCCTCCCGAAAACGTCTGGTCAGTTCGTTGTTAAATCATCCCATCCCATGAATGGCCGTCATTACATTGGCCGCATAAACATGTTTGCACCGAGTTTTGCGACCGTACCGATATAGACAAGCACCACAAAAAGCAGAAGTGCGATTGCAAGCCCGATAGAACGATTACGCTGTGCCTTTTTCTGCGGCTCAGTCGGCACAATCAGTTCCAGCTCTTCCTTCACCGGCTCTTGCGCTGGCTTATCAATCACAACACTCTCCAATTCAGCCCGCTCCTCACAGGAACCCAAATCCATTCAGAAGCTTGACCGCCAAAGCTTCAAACAACAGCACCGCAAAAATCACGGACAGATAAATCAGCGAAAAGCGGAAAAGCTTACGCGCTGCAAGCAACATCTGCGTTTCGGTTTCAGCCGCCCACATGCGCCATGCATAATAGACGAATGCCAGTCCGAGCAGAACAGAAATAACGCCATAGAAAATGCCCGCAAAGCCCATGATCCATGGCAGCACACCAACCGGCGCCATCAGAACAGCATAGAACAGAGCCTGCCTGCGGGTCGACAATTCGCCCTTCACATTGGGCATCATCGGAACACGGGCCGCTTCGTAATCATTTGATGTGAAGAGCGACAGTGCCCAGAAATGCGGCGGGGTCCACAAAAAGATGATCAAGAACAGAACGGTACTGTCCCAAGTGATTTCACCCGTTGCAGCAGCCCAACCAATCATTGGCGGGAAGGCCCCAGCGGCACCGCCGATCACAATATTCTGTGGCGTCGAGCGCTTGAGCCACATGGTATAAACAACGGCATAAAAGAAAATCGTGAAAGCGAGGAGTGCTCCCGCCAGCCAATTGACCATCAGGCCAAGAGTAACCACTGAGAAGGCTGATAGTGTGAGGCCAAAGGCCAGCACCTGATTGGGCTGGATGATGCCAGCTGGAACCGGACGGTTGCGCGTGCGTTTCATCACGGCATCAATATCGGCATCATACCACATATTGAGCGCGCCCGACGCACCTGCGCCAACCGCAATGCAAAGAATGCTGATAGCAGCCAGAACAGGATTCATATGGCCGGGTGCGAGCACCAGACCGACAAGGCCGGTAAATACCACCAGCGACATTACACGCGGCTTCAGCAGGATAAGATAATCCCGCGCCGTCGCCTCAGAGAGTGCGAATGCTTCGTCGGAAACCGTGTTTTTTTCCACCAGAGACATTGACTTTACAACCTCGAATTCAACCAACCGATGCCGCGTCCTGCCCTGAACGCCCACCGATATTCCAACAAACCCTACCTCCCGGAAATGCATTCACCCCTATCGGATTTTCCGAACCGCAACGCCAGCCAAGGGCTGACATAGCTGAATGCCGCTCGCACATATCATAGTTTTACAAAAGGGCGAACCCATTTCACAGATTCGCCCCCGTCATAAACGTTACTTGATACGCGGCAACTGTTCCCACTGATGGTATGGTGGCGGCGATGAAAGCTGCCATTCGAGCGTTGTCGCACCCGGACCCCATGGGTTTGCACCTGCTTCTCGCTTCTTCGCAAATGCTTCAAACACATTGTAGAGGAAGATCAGCACGGCAAAGCCGGAAATGTAAGAGCCGTAAGACGACACCATGTTCCAGCCCGCATAGGCATCCGGATAGTCGATATAGCGACGCGGCATACCAGCAAGACCGAGGAAATGCTGCGGGAAAAACACCAGATTAACGCCGACAAACGTCACCCAGAAGTGCAGCTTCGCAGTGAACTCATCGTACATGTAGCCGCTCATCTTCGGGAACCAGTAATACCAGCCTGCAAAGATTGCGAACACAGCACCCAGCGACAGCACGTAATGGAAATGTGCAACCACATAATATGTGTCATGCAAAGCCCGGTCGAGACCGGCATTGGCAAGCTGCACACCCGTCACACCACCAATGGTAAACAGGAAGATGAAGCCAACAGCCCAGAGCATCGGCGCGCGGAAGGTGATGGAGCCACCCCACATCGTCGCGATCCATGAGAAAATCTTGATGCCCGTTGGCACCGCAATCACCATCGTTGCGAACATGAAGTAACGCTGCGTATCGAGTGACAACCCGACCGTATACATGTGATGCGCCCAGACCACGAAGCCGACCACACCAATCGCAACCATCGCATAGGCCATGCCGAGATAACCGAAAATCGGCTTGCGCGAGAAGGTCGAAATGATGTGGCTGACGATGCCAAATCCCGGCAGGATCAGAATGTAAACTTCCGGGTGACCGAAGAACCAGAACAGATGCTGGTAGAGAATTGGATCACCGCCACCTTCCGGTGAGAAGAAGGTCGTACCAAAATTGCGGTCTGTCAGCAGCATCGTAATACCGCCTGCAAGAACCGGCAGCGACAACAGAAGCAGGAACGCAGTCACGAGGACAGACCATGCAAAGAGCGGCATCTTGTGCAGCGTCATGCCCGGAGCACGCATATTAAGAATGGTGGTAATGAAGTTGATCGCACCAAGGATCGAAGACACACCCGCGATATGGAGCGCCAGAATGGCGAAATCGATCGCCGGTCCCGGCTGGCCACTGGTTGAAAGCGGCGGATAAAGCGTCCAGCCACCGCCAACACCCCATGTACCGGGTGAAGCAGGCATAAACAGCGAGATCAACAGCAGCAGCAATGCAGGTGGCAGCAGCCAGAAGGAAATGTTGTTCATGCGTGGGAACGCCATATCCGGCGCGCCGATCATCAGCGGAATCATCCAGTTGGCATAACCACCGATCAATGCAGGCATGACCATGAAGAAGATCATGATCAGCGCATGCATCGAGGTGAACACATTGAACATGTGCTTGCCGGCATCCAGAGCAGCATCGCCCTCAACGCCATAAACCATCGCCGCAAGGCCATGGAAAATCTGAATACCCGGCTCCTGCAACTCGGCACGCATGGCGATCGACAATGCGCCGCCAATGATGCCCGCCGTGATTGCAAAAATCAGGTAAAGAGTACCGATGTCTTTATGATTGGTCGAGTAAACCCAGCGTACCCAGCCCTTTGGCTTATGGTCGTCGTGGGCTCCATGCTCGTGAGCTGCTGTGCCAGCCATGGAATTCGCTCCCGTTTTTCAACAGTCTTGCGTATCGAAGTCTTAAAGACCCGCCGCAGCTACTTTATCATTTGTATCGCCTTCAAGCTCAGCCTGAAGCGCCTTGTTCGCACCCTGAAGGTCCGACGCTGCGGCCGTGAGCCATGTGTTATATTGCTCGTCCGAGACAACACGCACGGCAATCGGCATGTAAGCGTGATCCTTGCCACATAGTTCCGAACACTGGCCGTAATAAAGGCCTTCTTTGTCAGCCTTGAACCAAGCCTCATTGATGCGACCCGGAATAGCATCCATCTTCACGCCAAAAGCCGGAATTGTCCATGAATGGATAACATCGGCGGCGGTGACCAGAAGGCGGACTGTCGTTCCAACCGGCACGACAACTTCATTGTCAACAGTCAGAAGACGCGGATAGATAGCGCGGTTTTCTTTGCCAGCCGCAGCCCGCTCTCCATCCTTTAGGATAAGAGAATCAAAACTGACCGGCGTCTCGGTCTGATACTCATAGCCCCAGTACCACTGATACCCCGTCGCCTTGACGGTCAGCGAAGGATCTTCGGGCGAATATTGCGCCGTCAGGAGCTGGAATGATGGCACCGCCAGAAAAAGCAGTACAATCACCGGACCCACCGTCCAGATGACCTCAATTGCCGTATTGTGGCTGGTCTTGGATGGTTCAGGATTTGCGTTCGCGCGAAACTTGAAAGCGCACCAGAACAGCAAAACCAGCACAAGCAGTGTGATGGGTACGATAAACCAGAGCGTATAACGCTCGAACCAATGAATCTGCTCGGCAATACCCGTAGCAGCAGCTTGAAATGTCATTTCCCACGGACGCGGCTGATCCGCCAGAGCGGCACCGCTTGTCCACAGCAATGCGATAGCACCAACGACGGCGCCCCTCGTTGTGGCAACAAATTTATCCACCAGAACTCTCTCCCTTTTCGCCCTTGCAGGCTTGGACGCCGGACGTTAAGACGGCCGTATCCCCCGTCAGCGTTCAAACCACACCTTACCGCACACCGCAAGCGAGGCGAATATGTTCCTGTGCGGCATTTTTGCGCGCAGCCCTGCGTCAGAGCCCCGCATCCTGCGCGCTTGCTTGAGGTTCTTTGCATGACGAAAACTTGGGAAAACCCACAGAAACCCATAATGAAGCCATGATTTAGCAAGAGGTTTCCGTTACCGTGCCGATCGAAAATGGATATAACTGCCCAAACGCATCTTGGGACGCATCTGGGTGCAAAACCGGCATTGCCTTTGCGATTATGGCCCGGAGGCGACAATAGCTTTTCACGGCCTGCTTCGCACGGTAACGTCACGGTGATTCGATCTGGAGATTTCATGTTTTTCCGTCCATCCGCCCGCTGCTCGATTTTCCCCCGTCTTGCCACCCTTGCAGCGAGTGCTGCTCTTGCTGTGGCAGTCGCAACAACGCCATCCCTAGCGCAGGAAAAGCCCGCGCAGCTTCCAGCGCCAACGCAGGCACCGGCAGCACAGCCGCAATCGCCAGCAACACCGCAGCAGAGCGGCACGCTCAAGTCTCAGCATGGTGCGTGGGCAATTCTCTGCGATACGCCAGCGGGTGCCAAGACCGAACAATGCGCGCTTATACAAAACGTGGTTGCGGCTAAACGCCCAGAACTTGGTCTATCGGTTGTGGTTCTGAAGACAGCCGACAACAAAGCGCGCATCCTGCGCGTTCTCGCCCCACTCGGCGTGCTGCTGCCAAACGGCCTTGGCCTCAATGTCGATGGCAAGGATATCGGTCGCGCTTATTTTGTGCGCTGCTTTGAAGATGGCTGCTATGCAGAGGTCATCCTTGAAGATGAGCTGCTCAAGACGTTCCGCAACGGCAAGTCTGCAACCTTCATCGTCTTCCAAACGCCTGAAGAAGGTGTGGGCATTCCTGTAGATTTAAAGGGATTTGGTGAAGGCTTCGACGCTTTGCCATAAGCTCAAGGTTGTTCTCGACCGATTTAACGCTTACATCCTGTGGCAAACACATGCCGCAGGATTTATTTTATGAAGAGCCTGATCGATAGTTTCGATGCCAACCGCGACGATATAGAACGCCTTGTTTCGCAAAGCCTGAAGGGCAGTGACGATGGCGAGCTGTTCATGGAATATCGGGAGGCGGAAGCACTTGTTTTCGACAATGGACGCCTCAAAACTGGCTCTTTCAATCAGGATCAGGGGTTTGGTCTGCGCGCAGTTGCCGGCGAAGCCATTGGCTATGCCCATGCCGGAGACTTGTCACTTGCAGCGCTCAAGCGCGCTTCCGAGGCCGTTTCAGCCACTTTAACGGGCCACAGCGGCGCCTATGCCGCCGCCCCCGCAGGCACCAACCGCCATCTTTATACCGACGAAAACCCGATCGGCTCGCCAACCTTTGATGCAAAGGTTCAGCTTTTGCAAAAGATAGACGCTTATTTACGCGCCAAAGACCCCAAAGTGCGGCAGGTTTCTGTTTCCATCGCCGGATCATGGCAGCAGGTGGAAATTCTCCGTGCCGATGGCCATTTCGTGCGCGATATTCGCCCGATGGTGCGCCTGAGTGTTTCGGTTGTGGCCGGCAATGGTGACCGTCAGGAATCCGGCTCGCACACACTCGGCGGACGCAAAGGCTTTGGCGATTTCATCACCACCGAAAGCTGGCAAGGCGTTGCCGATGAAGCACTGCGTCAGGCGCTCGTCAATCTGGAAGCCATCCCCGCGCCCGCTGGCACTTACGACATTGTGCTTGGCAACGGCTGGCCGGGCGTCATGCTGCATGAAGCGGTCGGTCACGGACTTGAAGGCGACTTCAACCGCAAGAAAACATCTGCCTTTGCAGGTCTGCTCGGTCAGCAGGTTGCATCGAAGGGCGTCACGGTCGTTGATGATGGCACGATTTCCGAGCGTCGCGGCTCGCTGACCATTGATGACGAAGGAACACCGACCAATCGCACGGTGCTGATCGAAGATGGCAAGCTCGTCAATTATATGCAGGACCGTCAAAACGCGCGCCTGATGGGGATGAGTGCTACCGGCAACGGGCGGCGTGAATCCTATGCACACGCCCCTATGCCGCGCATGACCAACACCTATATGCTGTCGGGTGACAAATCACCGGAAGAGATCATCGCTTCCATGAAGAAAGGGATTTATGCCGTCTCTTTTGGTGGCGGACAAGTCGACATCACCTCCGGCAAGTTCGTGTTCGGCTGCACGGAAGCCTATATGATCGAAGACGGCAAGATAGGCGCGCCGATCAAGGGCGCAATGCTGATCGGCAATGGCCCGGATGCGATGCAGCGTATTTCGATGATTGGCAATGACATGAAACTTGATACCGGCTCCGGCAATTGCGGTAAGGGCGGACAATGGGTTCCGGTCGGCGTTGGTCAGCCGCACCTTCGCATGGATCAGGTGACGGTCGGCGGCACGGCGGTTTAAATCCTGCTCATGCAACTGATCAACAAATATCTGCCAGATTATGGTTTCAGCGAAGTGCATGGTTGTGATGTCAGCGCTTCACCGGAAGTCGTCTTGCGGGCAGCCATGAGCTACAAGCCCGAAACAGACGCGTTTTTCCGCAGCATGATTGCATTGCGTGAAATGCCTATGCGCGCGCTTGCACAATTGCGTGGGCGCGAAAAGGCTGTTGCGCCACCTTTTGGCCTGCATGAATTTACACTGCTCGAACATCGGCCCGGCGAAGCACTGGTTTACGGACTCGTGGGGCAATTCTGGAAAACGGATTTCGGCCTCTATAAGATGCAAAGCGCTGACGATTATCTGGCTTTCAAGTTACCCGGCGTTGCAAAGCTTGCACTGGCCTTCACCGTTACCGAACAAGACGGCAAAACGCGCCTTGTCACCGAGACGCGTATTTTTTGCCCGGATCGCGCCAGCCACCGGCGTTTCACACCTTACTGGTATCTGATCCGGCCTGTCAGCGGCATGATACGGAGCCGTATTCTCAACGCAATCAGGCATGCCAGCGAAACAGCAATTTGATAAAGGCCATCATATTGCAATCCAAAGCGTATAAAGTGCAAACTCATTCAGGATTGTGTGACGGAGGAGACGATGCCTGAAACGCCATATGACTGGAGCGGGAAACAGCCTGAGAAGCGCTCACGCCAGAAGCGCATGATGGTGATTGCGGCGGCGAGCATGATCGCCCTGCTTTTCACGCTGGCCGTGGTGGATGCGATCCTCATTCTGCTTGATTGAAATTATCATTCCGTGCAATTTTTATTGCGATCAAGCAGTCAGCCCATCGGTAACCGTGATCACCGTTCTGCTCACCAATCCTGATTGTCGGATGCGAGCCACAGAGCGGTTTTTGCAATGTCGTTCCGCCCGTCCCATAGGTGTTATGGCGGCAATCCTATAGGTCGATCAGGATTGCCGCCCTGTGCGCGATTGAGCGTATTGGTCGTGCGAGCCCGAATAGCATTCACCCGTATGCCTTCCGGTGTCCGCTCTTTGCCTGCTTTCAGATTTCCGGGTTTTCCTCCAAAAGCCCTTCGACAAAATCAAAAAGGCCCGGACGGCGATCGCGGCGCAGACGCTCGGCAACGATAATCCCTTTGATGCCGGAATAGGAGCGCTCAAGGTCCTCATTGATGACGATATAGTCGTATTTCACCCATTTCTGGATTTCAAAACGCGCATTCTGCAAACGGGTTTCGATCACATCAGCGGCATCTTCCGCCCGGCGGTTAAGACGGTTCTGCAATTCGCGCATCGTGGGCGGCAGAATGAAGATCGACACTACATCGGCAGGCATTTTGGCCTGCAATTGCTCGGCCCCCTGCCAGTCGATGTCAAACAGCATGTCCTGGCCGTCCGCAAGCGCTTCCTCAGCGGTCTGGCGCAATGTTCCGTAGAAATTGCCGTGCACTTCCGCCCATTCGATCAACTCGTCATTATCACGCAGCCGTTCAAATTCACGCTTGGTGATGAAATGATAATGGACGCCGTTGATTTCGCTCTGGCGACGCTCACGTGTGGTGACGGAGATCGACAGCGACAGTTTCATATCCGGATCACTGAGCAGCTGCCGCGCGATTGTGGATTTTCCCGCGCCCGATGGCGACGAAATCACCACCATCAAGCCTCTGCGTGCAATGCCATATTCGACCGAAGAGATGGCCATTTTCCGTTACTCCAGATTCTGTACCTGTTCGCGAAACTGATCGACAACCGCTTTCAGCTCAAGGCCGATTGCCGTGATCGACGCTGCATTCGATTTTGAGCAAAGCGTATTGGCTTCGCGATTAAATTCCTGTGAAAGAAAGTCAAGCTTGCGCCCGATTGGGCCACCGTCAGCAAGTAGCTTGCGCGCAGACGCCACATGGGTTTCAAGCCGATCCAGCTCTTCCTGAATATCTGCCTTTGTCGCCAGAAAAGCCGCTTCCTGATAAAGCCGCGCGTCATCAAAATCGCGTCCAGTTTCCATCAGCAAAGCCACTTGATTGTTCAGCTTTGTACGAATGGCTTCTATGCTGCGGGAAGGATCATTGCGTGCTTCCTGCGTCAGTCGTTCAATCGTATCGACATGCCCGGATAAAATAGTGAAAAGCGACTGTCCCTCATGCGTGCGCGCTTCGGCAATCGCTTTCAGCGCCCCCTCAAAAGCCGCGACGACCGCGGCCTCAAGGCCTGCACGGGCATTTTCGTCATCGCTGACCTGTGCCTGATCGATAATACCGCGCAGTGACAGAATGCCATCAACGCTTGCAGGCTGAAGTCCATGGCGGGCCTGTAGTTCCGCACCAAGTTTCAGCACCTCATCAAGCATCGCTTTATTGATGGTGAAGCCTGCCTGCGCTTCTGCGCGTTCAACCGCGAGACTGGCCTGAAAGTTGCCGCGTGAAAAATAGCGCGCCAGAAGCGAGCGCACGGCGTGTTCAGCGCTTTCCAGCCCCTGTGGCAGACGCAGCCGCAGATCCAGTCCCTTGCCATTGACCGAGCGAACTTCCCAAACGATGCGCGCTTCATTATCCGCTGCGCCATATTGCATCGCGTGGCGCGCAAACCCCGTCATACTCTGAAGCGCCATATGCTCTTTCCCTCAATGCGAAATAAAACCGCCCATTACTGGGCGGTGTTTTGCTGCTGTAGCTGGTTCTTTTCCTGTTCAACCGCACGCCATTTGCGCACATTGGCGTTATGTTCGGCCAAGGTCTTGGAAAAGACATGACCGCCTGTCCCATCCGCCACGAAATAGAGGTCTTCCGTATCCAGCGGATTGGCTACAGCTTCAAGCGCTGCACGACCCGGATTGGCAATGGGTGTCGGCGGAAGTCCATTGATAATATAAGTATTATATGGCGTTGGCTTTTCGAGGTCCGACTTGAAGATCGGGCGATCGGATGGCTTACCTGCACCGCCAAACAATCCATAGATGATCGTCGGATCGGACTGGATGCGCATGCCCTTGTTCAAACGATTGACAAAGACCGAAGCCACATGCGGGCGCTCCGAAGCAATGCCCGTTTCTTTTTCAACAATCGAAGCAAGCGTCACGAACTCATTCTTGTCCTTGATCGGCAGATCAGGGCGACGCTTCTCCCACGTTTCATCAATCAGCTTCTGCTGCGATGCAATCATGCGGTTGATGATTTCTTCGCGCGTTGTACCGCGTGTGAAATTAAGCGTATCGGTAAAAAGCCCGCCTTCCGGCGGCATTTCTTTTGGCATGTCGCCAACCAATATTGGATCTGCCGAAATACGATCGAAGACCTGCTTGACCGTCAGACCTTCCGGGATTGTCAGCGGATACATGATCGACTTGCCACTGATGAGAATATTCATCACATCGCGCATCGTCGCACCGGCTGGGATGGCATATTCGCCAGCTTTCAGATCATTTTCATGACCGTAAGCGCGCATACCATAACGGAAAATACGGGCATCACTGACGATTTCGCGGTTTTCGAGGCTGTTGGAAACTTCCGACACACCGGCACCACGCTTCACGAGGAAGGTGGTTTCCGCGGTCAGAGGACCAGCAGCGTCAAACTGAAGCTTGCCAAAATAGAACAGCGCCGAGGCGCCAAGCAGAAGCAGCACCAGCAGCGACAACATGAAATTCATGAAGACGACGATCTGGCTACGCGCATGACGCGACCGCTTGCGCGGCGGCGGCGTACCCGGTTCCGGGCGAAGAGCCTCTGAAGCCGACTTTGGCACGAAAGGCTTGGATGCCGCTGCCTGTTCAGGTGTTGCGGTAGCCTGTGGCTGCTGCTCAGCAGGACCGGCTCCGGGCTTTTCTTCTGAACTCACTCCATCACCTCGTCCTGAACCTCATATGAAACGGCATACAAATCAAACAAATTCTGTCAGATCACACTAACGCAATTAGCAGGTTTAAACATCGCATCGGGTTATATTTTGGCAAAAACGCGGAGAAATCCCCGCGTTTTTGAATAAATCGTCATTTCTTAGTAATCTACTCAAGAGTAACGGCGCAGAACCAACGAAGCGTTTGTGCCACCAAAGCCGAACGAATTCGACAAAGCCACATCGATTTTGCGTTCGCGCGCTTTGTGCGGAACCAGATCAATTTTGGTTTCGACCGCCGGATTGTCCAGATTAAGCGTTGGTGGCGCAATGTTGTCGCGAATTGCCAGCGTTGAGAAGATCGCTTCTGCAGCGCCAGCAGCACCAAGCAGATGGCCGATTGCGGATTTTGTCGAAGACATGGAAATCTTCGAAGCCGCATCACCGACGACGCGTTCAACGGCACCCAGTTCGATTGTATCGGCCATGGTCGACGTGCCATGTGCATTGATGTAATCAACCTGATCAGGAGCAATGTCTGCGCGCTTCAGTGCCGCAACCATGCAGCGCTCTGCACCTTCGCCGCTCTCGGTAGGAGCCGTGATGTGATAAGCGTCACCCGAAAGGCCATAGCCAACCACTTCGGCGTAAATCTTTGCACCGCGTGCAAGAGCATGGTCCAGCTCTTCGAGAACCACAACGCCTGCACCCTCACCCATGACGAAACCATCGCGGTCACTGTCATAAGGACGCGAAGCTGCGGTCGGATCGTCATTGCGCTTGGTGGACAGCGCCTTGCATGCGGCAAAACCTGCCAGCGAAATGCGGCTAACCGGCGATTCCGTACCACCGGCAACCATCACATCTGCATCGCCAAAAGCGATCAGACGCGCTGCATCGCCAATGGCATGAGTTCCGGTTGCGCACGCCGTTACCACGGAATGGTTGGGGCCGCGCAGTCCGTGTTTGATGGAAACATGGCCGGAAGCCAGATTGATCAGACGACCGGGAATGAAGAAAGGCGAAATACGGCGGGGGCCTTTGTCGCGCAGCGTATAGCCAGCTTCAACAATGCCCTCAATACCACCAATACCGGAACCAATCAGAACGCCGGTGCGAATCTGATCTTCGTCGCTTTCCGGATGCCAGTTTGCATCGTCCAATGCCTGATCGGCAGCGCCGACCGCATAAACGATGAACGGATCAACCTTGCGCTGTTCCTTTTGTTCCATATGGAGGTCGGGATTGAAGGTGCCATTGATGCCATCGCCAACCGGAATACGGCAGGCGATCTGGCAGGCCAGATCATCAACTTCAAACTCTGTGATGCGGCGAGCACCGCTTTCACCGGCAACAAGACGTTTCCAGGTCTCTTCGACACCGCTTGCCAGCGGCGACACCAAACCAAGACCGGTGATGACGACACGCCTCATATCCACCCCTTAAATTTGATAAATTTCATTGGAGCCATCCCGCAGGCGAAAATGCCTCATACGGACGATGCTCACTTAAATATCGAACTGCATATGAAACGACCGCATCGGGCCATTTCCAGCAATCGTCCTTCGCTTTTTCCGGGCACAGGGCTTAAACGCCTGACCAGAAGACAAGCAGGGCCGGGATTCGGAAGAATCCCAGCCCTTAAGCTCAGATTAGGCAGAAGCCTTATCGATGAACTTTACAGCGTCGCCGACCGTGAGGATCGTTTCTGCTGCGTCATCAGGAATTTCAACGCCGAATTCTTCTTCGAAAGCCATGACCAGCTCGACGGTGTCGAGGCTGTCTGCACCAAGATCATCGATGAAGCTTGCACCTTCGGTGACCTTGTCGGCATCTACACCCAGATGCTCAACAACGATTTTCTTGACGCGCTCTGCGGTATCGCTCATGTCGGAACCTCGACCTGTTTGTTTACTTGCTCTGCCTTGGTTAGCGGCATGCATGATTGTAATCAAGTTATAAGATGCCTGCCAAGTTTAGAGTACACTTCCTTTGACAGACATCCTGTGGATATTCCTTGCGGAACAGGATTACGGCATCTCTCTATCGAAACACCGGAACTCTCGTCGGGCGCATTACCATGCTTCTTGAGCGAGGCAAAGCGCATTTTGGTTTTCACCATCCGACTTTAAGACTTTTTATACCGTAAAATATTGATTGAACAGCCTGTAAAAGACCATCAAATCATAGCCATGCCGCCATTGATATGCAGCGTCTGACCAGTCACGTATGCAGCTTCGTCGCTTGCAAGATAAACAACCGCAGCAGCAATATCACCACCAACGCCCATACGCTTCATGGGGATACTGCCCATGATTGCTTCCTTCTGCTTCTCGTTCAGCTTGTCGGTCATCGCCGATTCGATGAAGCCCGGAGCAATGCAGTTCACCGTGACATTACGGCTTGCGATTTCCTGCGCCAGCGACTTCGAAAAGCCGATCAGACCAGCCTTGGACGCGCAATAATTTGCCTGACCCGGATTGCCAGTCACACCGACAATCGACGTAATATTGATGATACGGCCATTGCGGCGGCGCATCATCGGATGGGTCAATTCGCGCGTCAGATTGAACACAGACGTCAGATTGACATTGAGCACCGCATCCCAGTCTTCGTCGCTCATACGCACAAAAAGGCCATCACGGGTGATGCCGGCATTGTTGACGAGAATGTCGATGCCGCCCATTTCTTCCTCAGCCTTCTGGCCAAGTGCCTTGACGGCTTCGCGGTCGGAAAGGTTGGCAGGAAAAATGAAAGTGCGCTCGCCGAGATCGGCAGCCAGTTCTTTGAGCTTTTCTTCGCGTGTGCCATGCAGGCCGACGATTGCGCCCTGTGCATGAAGTGCACGGGCAATCGCTTCACCTAAGCCTCCGGTCGCACCGGTTACAAGAGCCTTGCGGCCAGTCAGATCAAACATCTCAGATCCTTTAGCTATTCAATGCAGCGAGCGCCGCAGCTATTTCTTCAGCCGAACCAACGGTTACGCCGCTCACATCTTTGGAAATGCGGCGCGCAAGACCCGTCAGGACTTTGCCTGAACCTACTTCATAAAGCGTCGTGACGCCATTGCCTGCAAACCATTCGACAGTTTCGCGCCAGCGCACCTGGCCTGTGACCTGTTCAACCAGCAAATCGGCAATCTCATTGGCATCCGTCACAGGTGCCGCGCGCACATTGGCAATGAGCGGTACAACCGGATTGTGCTTTTCAACTTGTGCCAGCGCTTCGCGCATGGCGTCGGCAGCAGGAGCCATCAGTGTCGAATGGAACGGTGCAGAGACAGGCAGCATGATGGCGCGCTTGGCGCCCTTTTGAGAAGCAAGCGAAGCTGCAAGTTCTACAGCAGCCTTGGCGCCTGAAATCACAAGCTGACCGCCGCCATTGTCATTTGCGATCTGGACCGGGCCAGAAGCTTTGGCTTCCGCGCAGATGGATTCAACATCGCTGTGCTCAAGACCGATAATGGCGGCCATTGCGCCTTCACCAACCGGAACAGCCTTTTGCATCGCATTGCCACGAATGCGCAACAGACGCGCGGTATCGGCGAGCGAAAAAGTACCGGCAGCACAAAGGGCTGAATATTCGCCAAGCGAATGGCCGGCAACATAGGCAACCTTGTCTTTCAACGAAAAGCCCTGCGCTTCCATGACGCGCAGCGTCGCAATGGAAACAGCCATCAAGGCCGGCTGCGCATTGGCGGTCAGAGTGAGCACATCTTCCGGGCCTTCGAACATCGTGGCGGAAAGCTTTTCACCCAGAGCCGCGTCCACCTCCTCGAAAACAGCGCGCGCTTCAGCGAACTGCTCGGCCAAAGCTTTGCCCATGCCAACTGCCTGGCTACCCTGCCCCGGAAAGGTGAATGCTACCGCCATGAATGCCTCACTTTAATACAACAATTTTGCGCGATGTGCCCCATCACAGGGCGAAAAGTCAAGTATTTGTGGTTTTTTACGATCCCCAACGCTTGCAAAGCAGGGGAAAAGCACGTATTGAGCGCCCGTTCGTTGCTGGCATTAGCTGGGGGCTGAACGGAGGAGCGTGCAGTTCTTCAACACTTTGTTGAATTGTCCGTGGAAGTCGTAAGCGCTTCTGCCTCCCGTGTCTCCGCTCTCGATTGTCTTTACCCAAGCGTCCTTTCTTCTCCGGTTTTCCGGCAAAAGAGAAGTCGCAGAGGCTTAGCCGTTAGTGTCAGCGAAATGAAACAGAAGAAAGGCAAAGCCAATGGCTCTTTATGAACATGTGCTTCTTGCCCGCCAGGACATTTCCCAGCAGCAGGTCGACGCTCTCGTCGAACAGTACAAGGGTGTCCTCGAAGCTAATGGCGGCAAGGTCGGTAAGGTTGAAAACTGGGGTCTTCGTCCCCTCACCTACCGCATCAAGAAGAATCGCAAGGCGTATTACACGCTCGTAAACATTGATGCACCGGCAGCAGCCGTTGCTGAAATGGAACGCCAGATGCGTATCAACGAAGACGTTCTTCGTTTCATGACCATCCGCGTTGAAGAACACGAAGAAGGCCAGTCGGCTATGCTTTCGCGCCGCGACGAACGTCGTGACCGCGATGGTGATGACCGCGGCCCACGCCGTCCACGTGAAGGCGGTTTCGACCGTGGTGATCGCGGTGATCGTGGCCCACGTCGTCCACGTGACAACGAAGCTGGCGAAGGAGCATAATCATGGTTGATATCAATCAGATCCCAACCCGTCGTCCCTTCCATCGTCGTCGCAAGACCTGCCCTTTTACAGGTCCAAATGCACCGAAGATCGACTACAAGGACATCAAGCTCCTGCAGCGTTATATTTCGGAACGCGGCAAAATCGTTCCTTCGCGTATTACGGCTGTCAGCCAGAAGAAGCAGCGTGAACTCGCCAAGGCGATCAAGCGCGCTCGTTTCCTCGGCTTGCTTCCATACGTTGTTAAGTAAGGTCTGAGTGAAGTAAGACTTTTGGGGAGGCGATTCGTCGCCTCCCGATTCTTCCCGGATACGATGGGCGTAACCGGAGTACGAAAATCCCAAGTTGGGGCTATCGCGTGGAAACGCCGCCTCTAACTGCAAAACCGGTAAAGCCGGAGCAGGACAGCGAATTTATGAAGTTCAATGGAACCATTATTGGAGTCGGCATATTGGCGGGGCTTGCCTCGGCACTGATGTCGTCTGGCGTCATCGCCCAGTCGGGTATGGCGGTGGTTCTCTATTTCCTGACACCGCTACCGATTTTTGTTGCTGCACTGGGCTGGGGTTCGAGCGCGGGAATTATCGCTGCTGCTTGCGCCACCCTTGCTGTTGGTGTCGTTGCAGCACCTTTAGCAGCGCTGCTTATGGCTCTGACAAGCTATGCGCCAGCGGCGATCGGTGCTTATCTTTCAGGCCTTGCCCGCCCTGCCTCCGAACTCGGCGGCCCGAAGGATTTGATGGTCTGGTATCCGCTGTCGGACATCGTTTTCCGTCTCGCGCTGATGGTTGCTGCAAGCTTCATCATCATCGGTTTTATTCTGGGCTTCGGACCAGATTTGGCACGAGAATTCGCCAACACCTTGATCGACAGCCTCGCAGCCGCTGACCCACAATTCACGCCAAGCGACGAGATGCGCCAGAATGTCAGTGCACTTTTGATGGTGGCACTGCCAGCAGTTCAGCCTGCAGCGTGCCTGGCTATTCTCGTCGGCAATCTTTATCTGGCTCTGCGTCTGACCGCCCTTTCGGGCCGGCTGCGCCGTCCGCGTGATGACTGGCCCGCAACCATGCGGATGCCACGCCCAGCGCTTTTGGTTTTTGCGGTCGCACTTGCTGTTGCATTCTTGCCGGGCCCTGCCGGTCTCATTGCGACGGTGGTTGCGGGTGCACTGAGCTTCGGTTTCATGATTGCAGGTCTTGCGACCTTCCATCAGCGCACGCGTGGCAAGCCATGGCGCCCGGTCGCGCTCTGGCTCATCTATGTCGCGATCATACTCTTCGCATTCCTGCTTGTCGTCTTCATGGTTTTCGGCCTTTTCGATACATCGCGCGGCGCACCAATTTCGAAAATTCCGAACACAGACAACCAATAAATCCAAATTTAAATCTCGAAAGGAAACTCAAATGGACGTTATTCTTCTGGAACGCATCGCTCGCCTCGGTCAGATGGGCGACACTGTCAAGGTTAAGGACGGCTTTGCCCGTAACTTCCTTCTGCCACAGGGCAAGGCTCTTCGTGCCAACGAAGCCAACCTCAAGAAGTTCGAAGGCCAGCGCGCACAGCTCGAAGCTCAGAACCTTGAGCGCAAGACAGAAGCTGAAGCCGTTGCAACCAAGCTTGATGGCGAATCCTTCATCGTTGTTCGTTCGGCTGGTGAAACCGGTCAGCTCTACGGTTCGGTTTCGACCCGTGACATCGCTGACATCATCACTGCAAATGGCTTCAACCTGCACCGCAACCAGGTTGAACTGAAGCATCCAATCAAGGCCATTGGCGTGCATGAAATCGTCATCTCGCTGCATCCTGAAGTCGAAGTTACGGTTTCCGTAAACATCGCTCGTTCAACTGAAGAAGCTGAACGTCAGGCAAAGGGTGAAGACCTGACTTCGATCGAAGCCATTTACGGCATCGAAGAAGCTCCTCTTGCTGAAGAATTCTTCGACGAAGACGAAGAAGCAGAAGATCAGGCTTAATTTAGCCGTCGATTGAGTTGTGCGTGCCTGCTTTTATTGCAGGCATTCCCACAATGGTAAACTTTATATGATCATGCCCGGCGGTCTCCGTCGGGCATTTTCTCTTTTCAGATCAGAAAATTTGCCTATTCTTCATATTAGATTGTGATTGGAGAGGGTGCTGACGGAAACGTTCGTGCTTGCTCAGGCTATAAGCCAGAGGCCAATTGACCGAAGGGGAATTGCCTGAAATCTGATGACAGCGCGGCGCATAATTCAGGGAACACGCCGCTCTGCCATGCAACCGTACGAATGTTTGCACTTGCTCCAATCATGCATCGACCCAAAATCGGAATCGATTTTGGAAAACACGATGCGAACCTGAAGATTAGAGCGTCTCTTGCGCGTCCTGTGGACGCAAGGCGCTCTGAGGAGGGAGATGGGGCCTATGCATGCAATGCTGCGAACAGTTTTAGTGCATATGATCAAAGTGGGTGATCTGTCGGTCACCGATTCTGATGGGAATGTTTTTCAATATGGGGACAAGACCGGGGAACCGGTTCACATGCGTTTTAATACGCGTCGTGCCGAACGCGCGGTGGCGTTTGATCCAGAGTTAAAACTAGCCGAATGTTTCATGGATGGCGAAATCGATTTTATTGATGGCGACATCTATAATCTGCTCAAGATCGTCTTCGAAAACACAGGTCCTACGGCTGCGACCGAGCCATGGATGAAAGCCGTCGGCAAAATTCGGGTGCTGTTGCGTCGCTTCCAGCAAATGAATACCATTGCGCGCTCATCCAGCAATATCAAAAGCCATTATGATCTTTCAGGCGCGCTTTACGATCTCTTTCTTGATCCGGACAAGCAATATTCCTGCGCCTATTTCGAAACGCCCAATGCGACACTGGCTGAAGCCCAACTCGCGAAGAAACGCCATATTGCAGCGAAACTTCTCGCCAATGAAGGCGATAAGATATTGGATATTGGTTGTGGCTGGGGTGGTATGGGGCTTTATCTCGCCCGTTATCTCAAAGCCAATGTGACCGGTGTCACGCTTTCAGAAGAACAGCACGCTATTGCCAATAGACGCGCCGCCGAGGAAGATCTCACGGACCGCGCAAAGTTTCAGCTTACCGACTATCGCAACATTGATGATCAGTTTGACCGGCTGGTATCAGTTGGCATGTTTGAACACGTGGGTGTTGGTCACTTTGCGGAATATTTCCAGCATGCCGCGCGGCTGTTGAAACCGGATGGTGTTTTTCTGCTCCACGCTATAGGCCGCGCAGACGGCCCCGGTGCAACCAATCCATTCATCCGCAAATATATTTTCCCCGGTGGCTATATCCCTGCCCTTTCAGAAGTCCTCCCGCATATCGAAAAGGCAGGACTTTATGTGACTGACATTGAAATCCTACGGCTTCATTATGCGGAAACGCTCAAAGAATGGCGCTATGCTTTTATGGCTCGCCGCGAGGAAGCCAAGGCGCTGTATGACGAGCGCTTCTGCCGTATGTGGGAGTTTTATCTTGCTGCTTCTGAAAGTGCGTTCCGTTGGCAGAATATGATGGTGTTCCACATTCAAATTGCGCACAAGCAGGAAGCTGTTCCGCTCACACGCAATTACATTGAGGCAGAGGAAAAGCGCTTAAAAAGGCTCGATAGCGCGCCCAAAGGCGCCAACAGCGAAACGCAAATGCCAAAAAAGCGCGTGAAAGCATAAAAAGACAAGCTGGAAAAATGGTCTGCGTGAATCGCTCACACAGACCACCTCACCTTACTTTTCTTGGGGAACACCGGCTTCCCACTTGTCCCAATTGGTTGTGATGTCATCGACGACCGGCGCACCGACAAGATAGATGTTCCTGACTGTTTCAGCGAAACCACCTGCGGTTTCACCGGGTGCCGGATCAAGGTGCTGGAGTGTTGTTTCGTTCGGATTGCCCTGATCAAAATTGACCGCGCCGCGCAAACTGAGAATGCGGTCTGTTCCGAACTGACGCTTGATAACAAGCGCAATCGCCGCTGCTTCCATTTCAGTGATCAGATAGTCATCCGCACCGTAAAGCTTAGCAATATACTGTGCTTCATCAGACAGGCCCGGACCGTGGAAGAACGTATAACCCGTCATATGGCTACCTTCCTTCAAAGATGGCGCTGACTGTGCGGCTTTATTGGGGTAACGCATGCGATAAGCTTGAGCTTCTTCGGAATCTTCAAGCTTCACGTCTTTGCCAAGACGCATGGCAGCGGCGACCAGATCGGGATTGAGCTTGAAAACGCGATAATCTTCATAGCCTTTGCGTGGCATAAACACCGGTTCACCCGATTTGCCTTCTTCCGGCGCCCAACGGTGCCCAAGATCATAATCAACAAGCCATGTCGCCCAACTCACATCCCCGATCGTCCCACGCGAAGGCGGAGTGCCTGCAACCCCAGACAAAACGTAATAGCTTTTTGAGAAATCAAAGGCCGGATCGAGCAGAATCGCCTGCATGCTGGCAGACGAGTTGACTTTTCCCATGCCAAGGACCGCCCCACACACACCATCGTCATTGCAATAGACCGGCTTGAAAGCGCCTTTTACCTCGATGGGTTTTGCATCTTTCCAATAGCGTTCATACCAGTTCTGAAATTCGCCAGCGCGATCACCGCTATTTTTGCCAATCTCGAACATTGCCGCGATAAAAACCTTAACCTGGATCGGCTCCGCTGCGGCCACAGGAAGCGACAAAAGTGAAAAAAAAGCGATGGCTGACAGCCATGCAGATAAAAGACGATAACGCATGCAAAGAATCCCTCTGAGGTTTGTTTTTTTGTTTCGTAGCAGCCGCCATTATGGATCACAACGCTCGTCAAGCCTCCGTGCAAAAGATTGAACAGCGAACTGTGGAAGCCTGTGAATCATGGTATAGCTTGTCACTTCCAGCAGGAATCACCTTGAGGCTGCGTTGCGTTTGGCTTCACTTCAGGCCTAGCTGGGAAGATCAGAGACAGGATAGACGAACATGGCGGAAGCGGCGGTACGCAAACTTGACGATGCGCGCGATCAAAAAGACGCGCTTTATCGGGAAGCTCCTCACAACATTGAAGCAGAACAGGCACTGTTGGGTGCTATTCTGATCAACAATGATGCGTTTTACCGTGTTTCCGACTTTCTGAAGCCGACCCATTTTTTTGAGCCTTTGCATCGTCGCATCTATGAGATTTCGACCGATCTCATTCGCGTTGGCAAAATGGCCAATCCGGTCACGATGAAGACCTTCCTGCCAAATGAAGGCAAGATCGGTGATTTGACCGTATTCCAGTATGTGGCGCGCCTTGCGACCGAAGCCGTCACCATCATCAATGCCGAAGACTATGGCCGCGCGATCTATGATCTTGCGACGCGCCGCGCTTTGATTGGCATTGGCGAAGACATGGTGAACGTTGCTTATGATGCGCCGGTCGATAATGCGCCGCAAGAGCAGATCGAAGATGCCGAACGCCGGTTGTTCGAACTGGCAGAAACCGGTCGTTATGACGGCGGTTTTCAGGCCTTTAAAGATGCGGTCACCACCGCCGTCGATATGGCCAATGCCGCTTTCATGCGCGATGGTCATCTATCGGGGGTGTCTACAGGCATTCACACACTTGATAACAAGATGGGCGGTTTGCAGCCTTCCGACTTGATCATTCTGGCGGGTCGTCCGGGTATGGGGAAGACCTCGCTTGCAACCAATATCGCGTTCAACATCGCCAATGCCTATGAGGCCGAACAGCAGGCCGATGGCACAATGAAGGCCAAGAACGGCGGCGTTGTCGGTTTCTTCTCGCTCGAAATGTCTGCGGAACAGCTTGCAACGCGTATTATTTCCGAGCAAACGGAAGTTTCCTCCTCGAAAATCCGCCGCGGCGATATTACCGAATCAGATTTTGAAAAGCTGGTCGCCTGTTCGCAGCACATGCAGAAGATTCCGCTTTATATCGATCAGACCGGTGGTATTTCGATTGCGCAGCTTGCAGCCCGCGCGCGACGTCTCAAGCGCCAGCGTGGCCTTGATGTTCTGGTGATCGACTATGTGCAGCTGATGACTGGCTCATCCAAGGCTTCCGCGCAAAACCGCGTGCAGGAAATTACCGAAATCACCACCGGCCTCAAAGCGCTTGGCAAGGAACTCAATGTTCCGATCATTGCGCTCTCACAGCTTTCGCGTCAGGTGGAAAGCCGCGACGACAAACGCCCACAGCTCTCCGATCTTCGTGAATCGGGTTCGATCGAGCAGGATGCGGACGTGGTGCTTTTCGTGTTCCGCGAAGAATATTACGTCAAAAACCTCGAACCCCGCGATGAGTTTGACCCGAAATATGAAGAGTGGAAACAACATTTTGAAAAAGTGCGCGGCACTGCCGACGTTATCGTCGCAAAGCAGCGTCACGGACCAACGGGCACGGTCAAGCTTGCCTTCCAGGCTGAGTTTACGCGATTTGCAGATCTGGCCGAGGGGTCTTATATCCCGGAACAATATGAATAGTATTCTCATCAAAAAAGAGCGTGCCTGATGGCCAAGGCACGCGTTCAGTTCATCTGCCAGAATTGTGGCGCGGTTCATACGCGCTGGGCGGGCAAGTGCGACTCTTGCGGCGAGTGGAATACGCTCGTCGAAGAAGGCACCAATAGCGGCATTGGTTCCGGCCCCGGCTCCATGCTTTCAAAGCGCAAAGGCCGTGCGGTTGCCCTCACCTCGCTATCGGGTGAAATTGAAGATGCCCCGCGCATCATTTCCGGTATCAGCGAGCTTGATCGCGTCACCGGCGGTGGCTTTGTGCGCGGCTCTGCCATCCTGATTGGCGGTGATCCCGGTATTGGTAAATCCACGCTCCTGACTCAGGCAGCAGCAGCCCTTGCCAATCGCGGGCACCGCATCGTCTATGTGTCAGGCGAAGAAGCGGTTGCGCAGATTCGTCTGCGTGCGCAACGATTGGGCGTTGCCAGTTCTTCGGTTGAACTGGCTGCCGAAACCAATGTCGAAGACATTCTTGCAACTGTTTCCGATGGCAAGCGGCCCGACCTCGTGATCATCGATTCGATCCAGACACTCTGGACCGATATGGCAGATTCCGCGCCCGGTACGGTGACACAAGTGCGTTCCTCCGCACAAGCCATGATCCGCTATGCCAAGCAGACAGGTGCTGCCGTTGTTCTCGTCGGCCACGTCACCAAGGAAGGCCAGATTGCCGGTCCGCGCGTGGTTGAACATATGGTCGATGGTGTTCTTTATTTTGAAGGCGAAGGTGGGCATCAGTATCGCATTTTGCGGACCGTCAAAAACCGTTTCGGGCCGACCGACGAAATCGGCGTCTTTGAAATGTCAGACGGTGGTTTGCGTGAAGTGACCAATCCGTCTGAACTGTTTCTTGGCGAGCGCAACGAAAAATCGCCGGGTGCTGCGGTTTTTGCAGGCATGGAAGGCACGCGCCCGGTGCTGGTCGAAATACAAGCGCTCGTTTCTCCCTCCTCGCTCGGCACACCGCGGCGCGCCGTTGTGGGTTGGGACGGAAGCCGTCTTGCAATGATTCTGGCTGTACTCGAATCACATTGCGGCGTGCGCTTTGGTCAGCATGATGTTTATCTCAATGTGGCAGGCGGCTATCGTATCAGCGAACCGGCAGCCGATATTGCGGTGGCTGCAGCGCTTGTTTCATCAATTGCAGGCATTGCGCTCCCTGCAGATTGTGTTCATTTCGGCGAAATCAGCCTTTCAGGTGCTGTTCGTGCGGTTTCACATGCAGTACAGAGACTGAAAGAAGCCGAAAAGCTTGGCTTCAGACAAGCCGTTGTTCCTGGTGGAAGCAGCGAACTCTGGAAAGATCGCAACTTCGGCCTTATGGAAACAACAGCACTTTCGGACCTTGTGGTGCGCATTGCCGCATCGGGACCGGGTAAAAAAACTTGATCTGAGGCTATCACGCTGTAGATCGTTGAAATTAATGAGCTTTAGCATGGGAAGATTTCGTCAACTTTCCGCTGTTAAACTATTGCAAATTTGACTGCCCCGCACGCGGTAAAGCCGGTGCGTATAAATTAAGGACAGGCCAGAATGCCGATTACCTTGCTTGATGGAATTTTACTCGGGATAACGCTGGTTTCCGCCGTTCTGGCGATGGTACGCGGTTTTTCTCGCGAAGTCCTGTCGCTGGTTTCATGGGCCGCAGCCGCCGCAGCCGCATATCTCTTTTATCAGCCGGTGCTGCCTTACCTGCAGCCTTACATTAACAACGAAACAATCGCGAAGATTGCAGCCGCTGGCGCAGTTTTCCTTGTTGTTCTGATTGTTGTCTCGCTGATCACCATGAAGATTGCCGATTTCATCATCGACAGCCGCATCGGTGCGCTCGACCGCACCTTAGGCTTTTTGTTCGGTGCTGCGCGCGGCGTATTGCTCGTTGTTGTTGCAATGCTGTTCTTCAACTGGCTGGTTCCGACAAACCAGCCAGCATGGGTCAATAATGCGAAATCCAAGCCAATGCTCGATTCCTTTGGCCAACAACTGATTGATTTGCTTCCGGCAGATCCTGAATCGGCTATCAAGCAGTTCAAGCCGGGTCAGGAAACGCAGGCTCCCGCAGGCGCCCCTGCCGAACAGCCGGTACCGGACGACACACCGGCTGCAAACTGATCCTGAACACCATTTTTTGAAACCGGCAGCATAAAGCTGTCGGTTTCATCTGTTTTTAGTCAAAGTCTTACATTATATCAGCGGCTGAAACGCACAGCATGTAAGGGACCGCTTTTAAAATAGCGCTCTTTCCTGTAAATGTTGCTTTTAGTAACCGCAATCGAAAGGCCTTGCGGACAATGTTCCAACAATCGCATGACGAAAACTCCTTTATGCTGGACGATGATACGTTGCATGAAGAGTGCGGTGTATTTGGCATTCTTGGCCATGAGGACGCCGCAGCGCTGACGGCTCTTGGTCTGCATGCTTTGCAGCATCGCGGACAGGAAGCTGCCGGTATCGTTTCCTATCACAACCGCCGCTTCCATTCGGAACGGCATATGGGTCTGGTGGGCGACCACTTCACCGATGCTTCGACGCTCAACCGCCTGCCCGGCGACCGCGCCATTGGCCATGTGCGTTATTCCACGACCGGCGAAACGATCCTGCGCAATGTGCAGCCGCTTTTCGCAGAGCTGGAAGTTGGCGGCATCGCGATTGCCCATAACGGCAATTTCACCAATGGCATTACACTGCGCAAGCAGCTGATTGCTTCAGGCGCTATCTTTCAGGCAACATCGGACACCGAAGTCGTGCTGCACATGATTGCACGCTCACGTCAAGCCTCGTCGAGTGATCGCTTTGTCGATGCGATCCGTCAGGTTGAGGGTGGTTATGCGATGCTGGCATTGACCCGCACCAAGCTGATTGCAGCGCGTGATTCTATTGGTATCCGCCCGCTGGTGATGGGTGAACTCGACGGCAAGCCGATCTTCTGCTCGGAAACCTGTGCGCTTGATATTATCGGCGCGAAATATATCCGCGACGTTGAAAATGGCGAAGTCATCATCTGTGAAATTCAGAAAGATGGCTCCATCACCACCGATTGTATCAAGCCGGAAAACCCGCAACCAGAACGCCTCTGCCTGTTTGAATATGTCTATTTCGCGCGCCCGGACTCAGTTGTCGGCGGTCGCAGCGTTTATGTTGCGCGCAAGAACATGGGCATGAATCTGGCCAAGGAAGCGCCAATCGAAGCCGATGTTGTGGTGCCTGTACCAGATGGCGGAACGCCTGCGGCGCTTGGCTTTGCGCAGGCCAGTGGTATTCCGTTTGAATATGGTATTATTCGCAATCATTATGTCGGCCGCACGTTCATCGAACCAACGCAGAGTATCCGTGCCCTTGGTGTGAAGCTCAAGCATTCGGCCAATCGCGCGATGATTGAAGGCAAGCGCGTTGTGCTGGTGGATGATTCCATCGTGCGCGGCACAACCTCCGTCAAGATCGTGCAGATGATCCGCGATGCCGGTGCCAAGGAAGTGCATATTCGCGTCGCAAGCCCGATGATTTTCCACCCGGATTTCTACGGGATTGATACGCCCGACCGCGAAAAGCTGCTGGCGAACCAGTATGACAGTCTGGAGGCGATGTGTCGTTATATCGGTGCGGATTCGCTGGCGTTTCTGTCGATTGACGGACTGTACAAAGCAGTTGGTGGTGAAGCACGTGATCCAAAGGCCCCTGCCTTTACAGATCACTATTTCACGGGTGAATATCCGACCCGTCTCCTTGATCAGGAAGGCGAAGACAACGTTCACACGCTGTCACTGCTCGCCTCAAACGGCTGATCAATTGTCTTCACGCAGGCGGCTAAAAGGGCCGCCTGTTTCATATGTTAGCATTAAACTGGGGGTAAAATGAGTATCGACCTTACTGGCCGACTGGCTTTGGTAACGGGCGCGTCGCGCGGTATTGGCTATTTTCTTTCGCTTGAACTTGCAAAGCGTGGCGCACATGTGATTGCGGTTGCGCGCACGGTTGGCGGGCTTGAAGAACTCGACGATGATATTCGCAAGGTCGGCGGCAGCACAACGCTGGTGCCACTCGACATTACTGATATGGAAGCCATTGATCGTCTTGGCGGCTCCATTCATGAGCGTTGGGGCAAACTCGACATTCTGGTCGCCAATGCAGGTATTCTCGGCACGATTTCCCCCATCGGCCATATAGAATCCAAAGTTTTCGATCAGGTTATGAATGTAAATGTCACAAGCGTATGGCGCCTGATCCGCACAACAGACCCGCTGCTGCGCGCATCGGATGCAGGACGCGCCATTCTGCTTTCGTCAGGCGTTGCCCACACCTGCCGTGCTTTCTGGGCGCCTTATGCCGCTTCAAAAGCCGCTGTCGAGGTGATGGGACGCAGTTGGGCCGAAGAAACCAAGCAGATGAAGCTGAACATCAATTCGGTCAATCCGGGCGCAACCCGTACCGCCATGCGCGCCAAGGCTATGCCGGGAGAAGATCCCGAAACGCTGCCGACCCCGCAATCAGTGGCCGAGAAAATCGTCAAGCTTGCCGATCCGAAGCTTGATGTGAGCGGCAAGCTTTATGATGTGCGTCAGGACCGCTTCCTCGATTATCATATGCCTTCCTGATTTACCGTTTCCGGCCTTGCACAAAACCAAGGCCGGAATTATTCTTTTTTTTCTTTTCCGCTCCAGCCGCATCTTTCGGCCCTGTTTTTAGAGCGAACTTTCTCAACCAATCATGCGACCGCCTGTTTTCCCAACGTTACTGGAGGATCGATGACACACGCCTATCAGCAATTTATCATCATAAGCGGCGGCCCAGGTTCGGGCAAAAGCACGCTCATCGACGCGCTCGAACAAAAGGGTTTTTCCCGTAGTGTCGAAGCTGGCCGCGCGGTTATTCAGCATCAGGTTAGGATTGGAGGAAAAGCGTTGCCTTGGGCTGACCGTGTGCTTTTTGCAGAGCTGATGCTTTCATGGGAAATGCGCTCTTACGATCGCGCGCGCGAGAAAAAAGGGCCAGTATTCTTTGACCGGGGTATACCGGATGTTCTTGGCTATCTCACGCTTTGCGGATTGCCAATTCCGCAACACATGCACCGGGCAGCGCTGATGATTCGATATAACAGAACGGTGTTTTTGGCCCCACCATGGGAAGAAATTTTCGCACAAGATAACGAACGAAAACAGAGTTTTGCCGAAGCCACCCAAACCTTCGAAGCGATTGAAAACACCTATAGGAAACTTGGATATGAAATCGCACTCCTGCCGAAATCATCGGTTCAGGAGCGCGTTCATTTCATTGCACAAAGCTTGCCGTCAGCTTTCCGCGGACGGCTCATTTTCTAGCACTGTACGGCGGTCGGCAGCTTCGCGTTTGTTCCACGCAACGAGGCTGAATGGCAGGAAAGCCAGATAGGCCAATGCCGTCAGTGTCAGCGTGTGCCATGTGAAACTCATAAGAAAGGCCACATAGATAACCACGAGCAAGATCAACGGCATAACGAAATCGCGGCGAATGAGGCTTCCCGCCGATTTGCCATTATAGACCGGCAATCGGCTGACCAGCAGGAAGGCAATCGCCACAGTGAAAATCGCAACGGCAAAAGCCAGCCCCTTGCTTGGCGTAAGCCCGAGAAAGCCGAGATAAACAGGCAGCAACACCAGCATAGCACCCGCAGGCGCAGGCACACCGATGAAGTAATTGCTCTGCCATGGCGGACGGTTCGGGTCCTCCAGCATCACATTGAAGCGGGCCAGACGCAGGCAGCAGGCAATCGCATAAAGAAGTGCTGCGATCCAGCCGAAAGAGCGCGCCTGATCAAGCACATAAACATAGAGAACAAGTGCCGGGGCAACGCCGAAATTCACAATATCTGCGAGCGAATCCATCTGCTCGCCGAACTTAGACGAGCCTTTCATCATGCGTGCAACACGGCCATCCACACCATCGAGGAATGCCGCAATCAGCACCATCATCACGGCAAGTTCAAAGCGGTGTTCAAACGCCAGACGAATACCCGTCAAACCTGCGCAGATGGCAAGAACCGTGATGACATTCGGAACAACAATACGCAGCGGGATCTGCGAAAGTTTGGGGCCGCGCGAAGAATCCACGCGGCCATTTGGCTCAAAGGGTGGGAATGGTGTTTCCATCAGCTCAGGCGATCCGCACCACAGGTTCTGCGCGTTCACTGCCAAATTCCGCAAGAACGGTTTCACCCGCCACAGCCGTCTGGCCAATAGCCACACGAACAGATGCACCGGCTGGCAGATAGACGTCAACACGTGAGCCGAAGCGGATCAGGCCAAAACGTTCGCCCACGCTAAGATTATCGCTTTCACGCGACCAGCAAACGATGCGGCGTGCAACCAGACCTGCGATCTGCACAACGCCGACTTTACCGTTTGCGCTGTCGATAAGAACGGAATTGCGTTCATTATCGGTGCTGGCCTTGTCGAGTTCAGCATTGAGGAACTTGCCCGGACGGTGGAAAATCTTTTCGATCTTACCACGTACCGGTGCACGGTTGATGTGAACGGAAAACACATTCATAAAAACCGAAATACGCATCAGCGGCTCTGCACCGAGTTCCAGTTCTGCGGGTGGCACGGCCGGGCCGACAAAAGAAACCTTGCCATCGGCCGGACTAATCACAAGATCATCGGCAATCGGCGTTACACGTTCAGGATCGCGGTAGAAATAGATACACCAGATGGTGAGAACGAGGCCGATCCAGAACAACGGATTCCACAGCCAGCCCAGAATGAGCGAAACCACGAAAAACGCCGCGATAAACGGGTAGCCTTCACGATGGATCGGCACGAAAGTGTTTCGAATTGTATCAGACAGGCTCATCACTTTTCCTTTAAGTTTGGCCGTTTTTACCTCATCCTGCCCAAAATCCAAATTGATTTCGAAAATTATTCACGGCTGTCAGGCCGCGTGATCCTATCACGCCTTATGGCCAGTAATTCGTATAGCGCGCGAAAATGATAAAGAGCGCAAAGAGGATCACAGCCGAGATCACAAAAACACAGGCGATTTTATAGACGCTTCACACCAGCCACAGCGAAAATCTGATCATTTGCTTTCCTTGTGCAAATACTGGCTTCTCGACTCGTCTGTAAAAACGTGTGCAACGAAATTTGCTGTCCACTCACCCATAATTTCGTATGGCGTCCCACCCACCTCCAGGTCCTCTTCGAACCAGTTTGGGGTGTCAAAGGATCCTTGAACCTATCTGTAAAGTAGAATTGACTTTCGCCACTAATTAGCAACATGGCACCTTGCGTTTCAACGTCCCCGTTAAAATAACCATATACGCCGGCTGCTCCATGTGAGAATTGAATAGGTTTAAAGTCATAATTTCATTCAAAAATTATACCAGAGTGCCCCCACCCCGCGTTCTCGAGCTTTGCTTGCAATCTGTCCTGACAACCGACGAAATGCACCTTCTTTTCCATCGTGATAAGCATAATGTTCCGCAATCTCTCGCAAATGGCCTATTTCCAACAAAGTTACCGGGCGGCCATTCCCATAATAATAATGCTTCACGAAATCCGAATTACTCCAGCGACCATAAGATGCTGCAAGACTCGATGAAAAATTATGCGTTGCATACTCTGTTGCCCCTTCGACATATGGCTCAGCGATACATCGCAATTATACTCTTCACCGGGATGGCCAGTCACAGGCCGTTCATTCCATGAGAATAATTTGCCGTCATTGGCAGCATGTTCGCTTCGCACGCGGCCATCACACTTTGTACGCCAAATATAATGTGTGGTGCTCTGCTCCTCAGCACCAACATTCGCTTTGTGTGACACTGCTTGATGATAACGCGTCAGATACCAAAGAAACTTTTCTTCGGTGTGTGAAGCATCCATAATTTCGTTCCAAACACGAGGAACACTGCCATGTTTGATGCAGTGACTGAAAGCTTCCCGACGGCTTAATTCATTTAACCGCTGTCTGCTCTTATCGATCTTCGATAAATATGTATTCATGAGCCCTCTCAAATTACAATTCCTGAGAGGTTAAAGGCGATAGATCCTAAGGGGATAACTTATTCAAAAATTTGTTTTTATCAGGCTGGAAAGTTGCATTTCATCAGCGTGAACGACAACGGCGCTTTTCAAACCATGCAAGATTTTTCAAATTGGGATTATCGAAATTGCGTCGATCACAACGTGGCACCCGGCGATCTCTGTTCGTCACATATAGAAAATTTGGAGACACCCAGTCTTTGTAATAACCATTGCAGTCATCGTTCAATGGTCCCGAGGGATCAACCTTCCTCCGGGCTTCATGGTCAGAAAGCGGAATAAGTCTGTTCGTTTCCCCATCGATCAATTTGAGACCACCAGAGCTACGAACCTTAATATAGCGGTCATTAAAGCACATGCTTGAAATTCGAGTTGCAAGACGCGTTTTACCGTCAGATGCATAGAGGTTACTCTGACTCTGTCGTATTGAACCGTAAAATTCACGTTTCACAATCATGCCATTGGGCAAGATAAAACTGTCGGTCAAATAGACAGAAAGCAAAAACAAAATGCGCAAGCTGAGGATAGTTACAATCGTAACGCATAAAAACTCATAGACCCTCCATATCCACCAGAGTGTCTTTTTCCAAAAAATCTTTTGCATTGTCAGCCCCCGCCGGGACTGACAATGCCTTAAATTTCGATCTCTGCAAAGCGAAATGAAACTCACTCAGCAGCAGGCGCGCCGCGTGTGACAACGCCCATATCATCGCTTTCACGAACCTGACGCAGGCGTTCTTCTGCTTCATCCGCCTCGCGCTGACGGCTCCACATCGACGCATAGAGACCATCCTGCAAAAGCAGATCGCGATGCGTGCCACGTTCGGCAATCAGGCCATCTTTGAGCACGATGATTTCGTCGGCACTGATCACAGTGGAAAGGCGGTGTGCGATCACCAGCGTCGTGCGGCCCCGGCTGACAATATCAAGTGCCGACTGAATTTCCTGTTCTGTCGCGGTATCAAGCGCCGATGTCGCCTCATCAAGGATCAGGATCGGCGGCGCTTTCAGGATCGTGCGGGCAATGGCTACGCGTTGCTTTTCACCGCCCGAAAGCTTCAGCCCGCGCTCGCCGACCATCGCCTGATAACCTTCCGGCAGATGTTTGATGAACTGGGAAATCTGCGCCATTTCAGCCGCCTTTTCCACTTCGCTGTCGGTTGCATCAGTGCGGCCATAACGGATGTTATAAGCAATCGTATCGTTGAACAGCACCGTATCCTGCGGGACCATGCCGATCACTTTACGAAGGCTTTCCTGTGTCACGTCGCGCACATCCTGCCCATCAATCGTGACAGAACCCGACTGCACGTCATAGAAACGGAACAAAAGACGCGAGATGGTGGATTTGCCAGCGCCCGATGGGCCGACAATCGCCACCGTTTTGCCCGCAGGCACTTCAAAGCTCACGCCTTTCAGGATCGGGCGGTTGGCATCATAGGCAAAATGCACATCGTTGAACCGGATTGCCCCCTTATCGACGTGGAGTGGCGCAGCAGTTGGCTTATCCTGCACTTCCTGCTGAACATCGAGAAGGTCGAACATCTGCTCGATATCAGTGAGGCCCTGACGGATCTCGCGATAGATAAAGCCGATGAAATTGAGCGGAATGGAAAGCTGCATCAGCATGGCATTGATGAAGACAAAGTCACCCAGCGACTGCGTGCCAGCCTGCACCTCGCGTGCCGACATGACCATAACAATCGCCATACCAACACCAAAGATCACAGCCTGACCAAAGTTCAGCCAGCCAAGTGACGTCCAGGTCTTTGTCGCCGCATCTTCATAACGCGCCATGGACGCATCGAAGCGCTTGGCTTCCATGGTCTCATTGCCAAAATATTTAACGGTTTCGAAGTTGAGCAGCGAATCGATGGCCTTTGTGTTGGCATCGGTATCGGAATTATTCATTTCGCGGCGAATATTGATGCGCCAGTCACTCGCCTTAATCGTGAACCACGTATAGGCAACCACAGTCAGGGCCACGACCAGCAGATAGGAAAAGCCGTAGGCGTAGGCGAAAATCACCGCTGTCAGTGCAAATTCGAGAATAGTCGGCAGCGTGTTGAGGATTGTGAAACGAACAATCGTTTCAATACCCTTGGTGCCGCGCTCAATAACGCGCGAAAGTCCGCCCGTGCGCCGCTCCAAGTGGAAGCGCAACGAAAGCTGGTGCATATGCACAAAGGTCTTATAGGCAAGCTGGCGCACAGCATATTGCCCGACACTGGCAAACAGCGCATCGCGTAGCTGATTGAGACCCGCCTGTATGATCTTGGCTGCATTATAGGCCAGAACCAGCATAACCGCGCCAATGAGGACAACTGGAATATAGTCCGGTGCATCAAGCTGACCGTTCAGCGCATTCGTCACCCATTTGAAAAAATAGGGAACGAGGATCAGTACGATCTTGGAAATCACCAGAAAGAACGTTGCCCAAACCACGCGCATACGCAGATCCGGCCGCTCGTTTGGCCACATATAGGGCCAGAGATTTCGCAATGTCTTGAGCGTTTCGCCGGAATCGGCAGAAACCGTTTTAGGGGAACTCATGGTGTATCTTTCAAATCAGACGGTTTTTTCGCAGCAGCCATTTCGAAAAGCTGCAAGGTGCGAACGAATAAGGGTCAGTTGCTGCCAGTTGACGCTGTAGCGGGAGGTCTGGCGGTCAGGCCGGTAGTTAACAAGACCAGCCTGTACGAGAACTTTGAGATGCTGCGACACGGTGGACTGCGCAAGGTCAAGCCGACCGACAATGTCCTTGCAGCAGCAGGCATCCTCAAGAATAAGCTGTCGCAGAATGTGAATGCGCACCGGATGACCGAGCGCTGCATAAATGCGCGCTGCAAGATCGTCATCCACGCCCGGAAAAACATCGGTCATCGTTTCTAGAGAAATCTTCATCGTAGATCGACGATATACGATTATACTCAAAAAAGCAATGTAATGCAGCACCCTTTTCTAAAGGGTGCTGCATTTAAAAACAGATTTTGCCGTTCTTGGTCAGTCGGAAGAATTCTTCAGGCGGCGCTTCACCTCATCATCAGCGAGCGGCTGCTGCGGCATGACAAAAACCTGTCCCGGTAAAATCAGGTCGGGATTACGGATCTGGTCGCGATTGGCGAGATAAATCGTGGTATAACGCGTGCCATAGCCGTAAGTGCGTTTGGAAATGGTCCAGAGGTTATCCCCCTTACGGATGATCACCGAGCCTTCCACCTTTTGTAAAGGCGCACCACTGGCCGCATTTTGCGCAGCATCATTCTGACCGCTGGTTCCCAGTGCAACAGCCGAAACATTCTGGCCAGCCTCACGGCGGAACGGCACGCGGGCCGTCGCGATCACCCGCCCGTTCGCATTGAGCAGATCGGCGCGGATAATGTAATCACCCACGGCAAGCGGCTTCTGGCTTTCAACCAGAAAGCGGCCCTCTGGCGAAATCGAGCTGGAGCCCAGAAGAATCTCATTGGCATTCACGACAACGCGGCTGCCCTCTGGCGAGCCTTTGGCGCTGCCTGCAACAAACACCTTGTTGCCTTCAATTTCGACGGCTTCAATGCCAAGCGGCGCATCGGGGTCAGCTTTCGCCTGCGGCACCGACTGTGAGGGCGCTGCACCTGCATCCGTCGATGACGCGCTTTGCTCGACAGGCGCTTCCGGCTTCGTGATCAAACGGCTTGCCTGCCCCGGTTCTTCGACAAGGGCCAGAACCTGACCATTGCTGTTATCAGGTACAGAAACGATCGCCGTCTGTGCAGAGGTTGCAACGGTGCCACCTGATCCGCCAGCGCGCAGCACAAGCTGATGATCACCGGGTTTGAGCGGCTGATCGAGAACGATCGCAAAATCGCCATTTGGCCCGGCCTTTGCCGTTCCAACAACTCTGGAGCCAGAAAGGATTTCAACATCGGCATTGGCTGCCGCCTGTCCTGCAATCACAACGGAACCGTCAGATTCGACACGCAGGATGTCAAAAACCGGTACTTTTGCCTCGTTGGGCGTTTCCGGCGCTGCAACTTGCGCTGTCGGCTCGGAAGGCTGTTGTGGCTGAACTGCCGCCGGTTTCTCAGGTTCGGCTGTAGCAACAGGGGCCTGCTCTTCCGCTGGTTTTTGCGCGCTGCCGGTTTCGGGCGCCTTTGCGGCAATATCCGAATCCGGTACAGCGCCTTGCTCTTTCAGCGAGTTCCAATAATACGCGCCCCCGCCTAGAATAAGGACGAGAAGAATACCGATAATTCCATATCTATAATTTTGCATTTCGGCATGAAACCCATATGAGTAAGTTAACTAAAGGGTTTACCGCTTTTTTTAACGCCTCACAAGAAGTGGAGCCGAACTGCGCTTTCCACCGCAGATATTATTCTTCTGTACAGCTTATTGGTTTTTCCTGATCAGGATCATCCATAAGGTTATAGAGATCCGCGGTTTCGCCTTTGGTCCACCAGATATAAACCCCGCCCGCATATTTGGCACCCGAACCTGCGAGAACATTGGCAGCAATAACTGAATTATCTTCCATTTCGAGCTGCACAAGAGAGTTTTCACCTGCATTATAATAGGTGGCCGAAATGCTTTGATCGCCGCATTTATAAAGAACGGAGTTTTCCGTTACTTCAACATCATCAGACAAAGGGATGGTAATCTCTCCAGCCATAGCCCCCGATGCCGCGAGCGAAAACCCCGCCAACAAAGCCCATTTCTTCATGCCATCCGACTCCTTGTCAAAATTTCACCTCTCCAGAAGTATAGCTATCGTGTTAAAAGTCCAGCCACAGCTTGACGCTCAAACGCCAAAGGCGCACAAGAAATCATGTCTCAGATTCGATCCATTTGTGTTTATTGCGGCTCTTCAACGGGCCAGAATCCCATCTATCGTGAAGCGGGCCTGACGCTTGGGCGCTCGCTTGCGAACCACGGCATACGCCTTGTTTATGGCGGCGGAACGCGCGGCATTATGGGCGCGGTTGCTGAAGGCGTGATGAAGGCTGGCGGCGAAGTCACCGGCATTATTCCGACCTTCCTGCTCGACAAGGAAGCGAGCCTTGAAAAGGCACAGGAGCTGACCGAGCTGATCGTTGTTGGCGATATGCACGAGCGCAAGCATCTGATGTTTCAGAAGTCAGACGCGTTTGTCACCCTCCCCGGCGGCATCGGCACGGTTGAAGAAATCGTGGAAATGATGACATGGGCGCAGCTTGGCAAGCATCGCAAGCCGATGGTTTTTGCCAATATCAACAATTTCTGGCAGCCGATGCTCACTTTGCTTGAACATATGACGAATGAGGGCTTTCTGCACACAGCCCATCAGGTGAAACCGCTGGTGATTGATCAGGCTGAGGACATCGTGCCTGCAATCCTGGCTGCCAATGGCCGTGCACATGAAGGCGATCCAAAGATCATCGAAAAGATGTAATCGCCGCTCTGCACGAGACGCATAATGAAAAAGGGCGGAGCAATCCGCCCTTTTTATCAGCGTGCAACCTATGCATTCACTGCCTTTAATGCAGCTTCACGCTCATCGCTACTCAGTTCAAGACGCTCAAACTTCTCATCCAGCAGAACCGGCAGGGATGCCTGTGGATGTATGGCAACAATGCCATAGGTCTCATCTTCGGCTTCCACATAACGCATAAACGGTGCTTCTTTTTTCGAGAACCGCGAAACGATGTTCTTTTTCTTATGCACCGGATCAAGCGGATTATAAGTGATATTCGTTGCACCCAAGTGCTTCTTGCTGACAGTAATTTTCGCCCAGGCAAAGCGCAATGCAGCAGCCGATTTCATCGCCGATGCGCTGCCCGTGATACGGATGAAGCGAACCAGAAACAGAATGGCCATCGCGAGCATGATCGCAAACAGGCCAAGATCAAAAGCCAGACGGTTCCAGAATTCGTCAATGGCGAGTGTCAGCGTGACATTTTCCGGATCGGAACGCTGCATCACAACATCCGTTTCGTAATCACCACTCGAAAAGCTCACAAATGAGAATTCAACTTTTTTGACGCGACGTTCGCCTTCATAGTCATAGACAATGCCGGCTTTACAGTTAACAGTCATTTTTTTTGACCGGCACTGACCATCCATAATGTTGGCGTCCTCTAAAATGACCGGATCGTTCATAATCAGGTGATCTTTGTAGAGGCCAGGAAACCATGCAAAAGCAACGCCAATACTCGCAAAGGCGAAGACGATACTAAGAAACGGGTACAGCAAGCGGTGCGCTAGCCCGTGCTTTTTTATTTTAATTTCACGAGCAGGAAAAACGCCGCTCAGATCCGGCAATGAAGTGTGTTCAGTCATTTTATAATCGTCTATCGCAGGGCGCTGTTCACAAAGGGGAGGAAAGAACCGCGCCGGTGATACGTCTTGCAGCCTGTCGGCAAAAATCTGCACAAAACGCGATATGAACATGGCAATGCGACGCACAGAAACGTCCCATGCACGGCCATGAAATGAAAAACCTGAATGGCGAATATCACTCATTCAGGCCCTTATCTTTTAGCAATGTCGAATTTTACCGCAATATTGCGAGATCAGCTGATCCGGAAAAACAACGACCAGTCAGTAACAATTATAGACACCGTGACTCCGAATGTGAGGCCGCGGCAGTGTTTATTTCTTCACCAGTGTCGCCACCGCTTCAACATGGGGCGACCACAGAAACTGGTCAATCGGCGTGACACGCGTGATGCGATAACCGCCTTTCACCAGAATGGCGAGATCGCGCGCAAGTGTTACAGGGTTGCACGAAATCGCGACAACCTTTTCCACCTTCGACTTTGCCAGCTCAAGCGCCTGTTCTTCTGCACCCGCACGCGGCGGATCGAAAACCACCGCATTGTAAGGCAGCAATTCCTTCGGCATCAGCGGGCGGCGGAACAGGTCGCGACGTTCCACCGTTACCGGCTTTAAGCCCTGCACGTGGCGCACGCCGCGATCAAGCGCCGCGAGTGCTGGCGCATCGTTTTCAACGGCGTGCACGGCACTCTTTTCGGCAATGCGCAGCGCAAATGTACCAACACCGCAGAAGAGATCTGCCACGCGTTTCGCTTTGCCAAGATGTGCCTGCACCAGCGACACCATCGCCTCTTCGGCATCAACCGTTGCCTGCAAGAAGCAACCCGGGGGTACCGGAACCGGCACTTTGCCAAAATGAATGACCGGCTTTTTGGGCTCGACGATGATTTCGCCTTCATGCGACAGGCGTGCAAAGTCCTTTTTCATCATAAGGGCGGTGAGCGCACGGCGCTGCTCGTCGCTGAGCGTGCCACAGCCACTTGCTGCAAGATCAAGCCCGGAGGCCGTAACAGTCGCGGCCAGTTTGAACGGCTTTGAGCCCGGAGCAATCAGTGCGCCCACTTCGCGCAGATCGTCGAGCCGCGCAATGATTTCCGGCACGGTAACCGCGCATTCGACAATATTGATGATTTCGTGGCTCTGGTGACGGTTAAAACCGAGCAGCACGCCTTTTTCCGTCTTGCGTGCAGCGAAAGTCGCTCGGCGGCGCGATTGCGGCTTGCAAGTAACCAGCGCATCCACTTGCACATCAAGGCCACGGCCCTTCAAGGCTGAGACCACAAGTTCGCGCTTCCATGCGCGGTAAGGCTCGTCCTGCCAGTGTTGCAAAGCGCAGCCACCGCAATCTTCAAAATGCTGGCAGGATGGGTCTTGCCGCTCATCCGAGGTTTCGAGCAGCGCGATTACCGTGGCGCGGTTTTTGTCACGCGCAACATTGGCCACTTCGCCCGGCAGCGTGAAAGGGACAAAAAGCTGGCCATCTGAAAGATTGGCAACGCCATCGCCGCCCGCACCCATCGAGCGGATTGTTACCTGGGTCGTCATTGGTCTTTCTTTCCTGCCAAGAGATATTCACGATTGCCATCGCCACCTTCAATAGGCGACGGACAGAGGCCAAGAGCGCGCCAGCCGGGCTGCGTTTCAAGCCATGATTTCAATTCTTCCGCAATGCGTTCGCCGTCTTTCGGATCACGCAGAATGCCGCCTTTGCCGATAGCCTCACGCCCGGCTTCAAACTGCGGCTTTACGAGAAGCGCGCAGATAGCATCTTTTTGTGCCTGCGCCAATGCCGGAGGCAATGCGAGTTTCAATGAAATGAAACTGACGTCCGACACCACACAATCGACGTCGCGTCCATCAAGATGGGAAATCTCAAGCGCGCGGGCATTAACCCCCTCGCTGTTTGTCACACGTGGGTCATTGCGCAGGCTTTCATGCAACTGATCATGACCGACATCTATGGCAAGCACATGGGTCGCGCCGCGCTCCAGCAAAACCTGCGTGAAGCCGCCAGTTGACGCCCCTATATCAAGCGCGGTGCGCCCCTTCACATCAAGGCCAAAATAATCAAGGGCTGCTATAAGCTTCAACGCACCGCGCGAAACATAGCTGCTTGCCGGATCATCGACAATGATTTTGACGGTGCGCGCAACCGTCTGCCCCGGCTTGGTGACGGGCTTGCCGTCAACCTTCACTGTGCCGCGCAAAATTGCGTCGCGCGCACGCGAACGCGTTGCAAACAAGGCAAGCTCGACCAGCAACTGATCGAGCCGCACACTTTTATCTTGCGTGAAATCAGGCACGGAAGGATGCTGTCACTTCTTCGCGGCCCAAAGCTGCAAAGACGCTATGGACAATACCGGCACGGTCCAGACCGGCATTGGCATACATGACTTCCGGCTTGGCATGATCCTGATAAGTGTCTGGCAGGGTCAGCACACGCACCTTGAGACCGCGATCCAGAAGACCATCGGTCGCAAGGAATTGCAGCACATGGGCAGCAAAGCCACCAGCCGCACCTTCTTCAATCGTCACCAGCACTTCATGCTCACGCGCAAGGCGACGAATGAGATCCTGATCAAGCGGCTTGGCAAAACGTGCATCGGCAACCGTTGTCGAAAGACCTGCCGCAGCAAGCTCGTCAGCAGCGCTCAGGCATTCCTGCAAACGCGTACCGAAGGAGAGAAGTGCCACTTTGGTACCTTCGCGCACGATACGGCCCTTACCGATTTCAAGCACCGAACCACGTTCCGGCAGTTCCACGCCGACACCATCGCCACGCGGATAGCGGAAGGAAATCGGGCCTTCATCATAGTCCGCAGCCGTGCGCACCATATGGCGTAGTTCGGCTTCGTCGGATGCAGCCATAACCACAAAGCCCGGAAGGGCCGCGAGGAAACCGGTATCGAACGAACCGGCATGCGTTGGGCCATCGGCCCCCACCAGACCGGCACGGTCGATGGGAAAACGCACAGGCAGATTCTGGATCGACACGTCGTGCACGACCTGATCATAGCCCCGCTGAAGGAAAGTCGAGTAGATCGCACAGAACGGCTTATAGCCTTCCGTTGCAAGGCCTGCGGCAAAGGTCACCGCATGTTGCTCGGCAATGCCGACATCGAAAATGCGTTTCGGAAAAGCTTCGCCAAAAAGATCAAGGCCGGTGCCGGTCGGCATCGCAGCCGTCACTGCAACGATCTTGTCGTCGTGACGGGCTTCTTCAATCAGGCTGGTGGCGAAAATCTTGGTATAGCTTGGTGCATTTGCTGGCGGCTTTGCCTGCTTGCCAGTGATCACGTCAAACTTGTTGACGCCGTGATATTTGTCGGCAGCGGCCTCAGCGGGCGCATAGCCCTTACCCTTCTGCGTTACCACATGGATCAGCACCGGACCTTCCTGCGTGTCACGCACATTTTTGAGAACGGGCAGCAGATGGTCTAGGTTGTGACCGTCAATCGGGCCGACATAATAAAAGCCCAACTCTTCAAACAGCGTGCCACCAGTGAAAAAAGCGCGCGTAAATTCTTCCGATTTGCGTGCCTTGTCCTGCAAAAACTTCGGCAGTTTCTTGGCAACCTGTTTGGCAGCATCACGCACGCTGCGATAGGTCTTGCCGGAAACAAGACGCGCCAGATAAGCGCTCATAGCACCCGTTGGTGGTGCAATCGACATATCATTGTCGTTGAGGATCACGATCAGGCGCGCATCAAGCGCACCGGCATTGTTCATCGCTTCATAGGCCATGCCCGCAGACATGGAGCCATCGCCGATCACTGCAATCACATTGCGCTTTTCGCCCGAAAGATCGCTTGCCACAGCCATACCAAGACCCGCCGAAATGGAGGTCGAGGAATGGGCTGCGCCAAAGGGGTCATATTCGCTCTCGGTTCGCTTTGTAAAACCAGAGAGGCCGCCTTCCTGTCTGAGGGTTCGGATGCGGTCGCGACGTCCTGTCAGAATTTTGTGCGGATAGGCCTGATGCCCCACATCCCAGATGATACGATCATGCGGCGTGTCAAAAACGTGATGCAGCGCGATGGTGAGTTCCACCACACCAAGCCCCGCCCCAAGATGCCCGCCGGTGGTCGAAACAGCATCGACCAGCTCGGCGCGCAATTCTTCCGCAAGCCTTGGCAAATCCTGTTCCGGCAATGCGCGAAGGGCTTCCGGGGTCGGCGCCTTATCGAGCAATGGGGTGATGGGTCGGGACATGAAAACAACCTGTTCTGGTTCGATTTTTATTTGTCGGTATAGCAGCAGTCAGCACAGATCAAGCTTACCGGGGCCCGGCGAGACATGTTGTCCTATACGATAGCTTTTTGTTTTTATCGCATTATGCAACGCAAAACCGCTTCACACTTTTGCTGGAAATGCTCCATCATTCCGGCAAAGGTATGAACTCTTCTTCATCGCCTGGCACAATATCAAAGCGACCGCTACGCCATTCTTCCTTGGCCTGCTCAATGCGTTCTCTCGAAGACGAGACAAAATTCCACCAGACATAGCGTTTTGAACCAAGCGTTGCACCACCGAACAACATAAAATGCGCGCCTTCAGGGCCAGCCTGTACAACAATATCATCGCCCGGACGAAACGCCAGCAGCCGATCAGGCGGGAACACCTCGCCCCCAATGCCAACATTGCCGCGCAGCGTATAGATCGCGCGTTCTTCGGTTGTTGGCGGAATGTGAAAGCGGCCGCCGGGCAACACGTCAATATCTGCATACAATGTTTCAGCATGCTGGATAACGGGGGATGAAACGCCGTGCATTGAACCAATGATGAGGCGCCCGTTAAACTCGGGGTCTTCCATCAGCGGCAATTCAGGCGAATTGGTATGATAAAAATGCGGATCGCTCTCTTCAAATTGCTCCGGCAATGCCAGCCATGTCTGCACACCGGAGATCGACAGCGGTCCATCCCGCTCTTCTTCCGGCGAGCGCTCAGAATGCACGATGCCGCGACCAGCGGTCATCAAATTCACATCACCCGGACGGATCACCATTTCCGTGCCAAGGCTATCACGATGGCGGATATGGCCGTCGAAGAGATACGTGACTGTTGAAAGACCAATATGCGGATGCGGGCGCACATCCAGCGCGTCACCGTCCTTTAAAACAGCCGGTCCCATACGATCAAAGAAAATAAATGGCCCAACCAGACGCCTGCGCACAGTCGGCAAAGCACGGCGAACTTCCAGCCCGCCAATATCGCTTGTGCGTGGGATGACCAGCGTTTCGATTGCATCCACGGTTGTCTTGTCTCCAAGCACCGGATCAGGACAGGGGAAGAAACTCATCAGGCTGCCACCAATAAAAGCGCACCGGCAAGCCGTTTGCCGGTGCGTGACCTTAAAAAAGATAGGGCTATATCAGCGATTGTGCAACAGGCGCGACAATTCGTTCGTGTCTGGCACTTGCCCATTTGTAGTGAGCTTATCGACCAATCCCGGCAGCACCTGAGAGAGCTGATTAAGCAACTCCTGCTGATCAATACCGGCATGGGCTGCAATTTCGCTCAAAGTCTTCTGGCCAAGCGCATCGCCAAGCTGTCCCGGCTCAATCTGATGATTGCTGCCCTGCCCGACCCAGGAATCCACCTTGTCACCAAGACCTGCCTGTTTGAGCTGATCAAGCAGACCACCTAAGCCGCCACCCAATGGGCCGGGCGCTGCGGGTGCCGAGGCTGCTCCGCCACTGGCAAGCGTCCCGCCAAGCAGACCACCGAGCCCACCCAGAATACCGCCGAGCAAGCCGCCGCCATGATCTGCCTGCTGCGCCGACTGATCCGGGATAGGTGCAGGCTGCTCCGGCTCATCACTGTGCCCTTTGAGCATTTTGCCGACAAGCAATGCACCCAATGCAATCAGAACCGGCTTGGCAAGGCTGCCGCCGGGGATCGGCGAGTTGTTGGAATTGTCATCATAGCTTCCCATCACGCGATACTCCCTGTTGGACGCCGTGACTTTATCACGTGCGATTAAGTTAAGGTGAAATAAGTTTTTGCTTTTGACAAGGATTATACCTTGTCAAATCGAAACTATTGTGAAAATTTTCTAAATTCTTGATGCATATTATTATTTTCGCAATCGGAGATATTAGATTTCTGTTATAAGCTGGATTATTCTTGGACTGATTGCCGGCTTCATCGGCAGTAAAATCGTCAACAAAAGCGGTCAGGGTATGTTCTTCGACATTGCATTAGGCATTGTCGGGGCCATCGTTGGCGGTGTCATTTCTTCATTTCTGTTTGGCCGCGGCGTCACAGGTGCCTTCGATCCAATGAGCCTGATCATTGCCATTATCGGCTCTGTCATCGTTTTGTTGGCCTACCATAAGATTACCGGCAAGCGTTCCATCGGCTAAAAAACACGCTATAGTGCAAAGGCTCCGGTTTGTGCCGGAGCCTTTTTATGACGTTATCCACGAAAGCACCTGCACCTTATGGGGTTCATTGATCATTACATTGCCGCCTATGGTGCTTTCGCCATATTCGTGATTGTCTATTTTGAATCTTTTGGCGCACCGCTTCCCGGCGAAAGTGCCCTGATAGCCTGCTCGCTTCTGGCGTTGCATGGCACGCTGGATATCGAACATGTTTTGCTGGCCGTCTTCATTGGTGCAGTTTTAGGAGATTGCACCGGCTATCTGATCGGCCGCTATGGTGGGCGTGCGTTGATATTGCGCTATGGATATCTGGTGAAGCTAACGCCTGAGAGGCTTGATCAATTCGAGAAACTTTTCGACACTAAGGGCATCTATGTGGTTGCGACCGCCCGTTTCGTTGTGCTGCTAAGACAGCTTAATGGCGTTGTTGCAGGTTCAATGAAGATGAAGCCACTGCATTTTATTGCCGCAAATGTTGTAGGCGCTGCGGGCTGGACACTCGTCTGGGGGCTTGGCCCGTATCTGCTCAGTGGGGTTCTGGCCCCTTATGCGCATCACCTCAAGAAACTATTTTTTTAGAAAAAGCGAAAATACGTTCGAGCGCATCCCGAAAAGTGTGAAACGGTTTTCGGACAAAGATGCACGTTAAAACAAAGAATTAGAGCACCGATCTGATCCGCTTAAATTAGACGTCCTGAAATGCTGACAATAAAGCTGTTACTCAAATACAACAGCTAAAAAATATCCCTAGAAATTATATTTTTCTATTGAGGTGTTGCTTCGTCATTAAAACTTCATTGATCTGACATCTAATTGATATTGTTTGTTTTTTAACGCTCTCTATAAGCAGCTCCGTCACACCTCACTTACGGAGACTCTTATGAGGGTTAAGCATTTTCTCTGCGCTTCGGCTGCAGTATTTTCTTTCGCTTCCGTTGCCCAGGCTGCTGATGCGATTGTTGCACCAGAGCCAGAAGCTGTAGAATATGTTCGCGTTTGCGACGCTTACGGCGCGGGCTACTTCTACATTCCAGGCACAGAAACATGCCTTCGCATCCATGGCTATGTGCGTATGGACATCAAGGGCGGCGACAACGTATATGCCAAGAATATTGCAGGTCGTGACCGCGACACCTACGACATTCTGAGCCGTTTCTCGCTCCGCTTCTCGACCGCTTCGGAAACCGAACTGGGAACACTGAAGACCTATGCTGAAACGCGCTTCCAGTACCAGAATGGCGCTGATGCAGGTTCAACCGGCACTCTGCGTTACGGCTACATCCAGCTCGGCGGCCTTCGTGTGGGTCTGGATGAATCGGCATTCGTAACCTTCACCGGCTATCTTGGCGATGTCATCAATGACGACGTTATTCTGGCAGGCGGCACGCGCACCAACGCAATCAGTTACACTTTCAAGGGCGGCAACGGCTTTTCGGCCATCGTTGCGCTTGAACAGGGCGGCAATGGCGATTCCAATGGTTCCGTCACCATCGACGACTACACGCCACATGTTGTTGGTGGTCTGAAGCTCGCTCAGGATTGGGGTTCAATCGCTGGTGTTGCAGCTTACGACGCGCTCAATGAAAAGTGGATGGGCAAGGTTCGCCTCGACGTCAACGTCACCGACCAGTTCTCTATCTGGACACAGGGCGCTTACAAGTCGAACGACGACCACTATATTGCAGGCGTTCGTCAGATCGACAGCTTCTACGGCACTTGGGGCGGCGATTGGGCTGTCTGGGGTGGCGCAAAGTACAAGATCAACAAGAAAGCCGCCTTCAACATTCAGGCAGCTTACGAAGAAGCTGGTCGTTTTGCGGGTACTATGAATGTCGCCTACACGCTCGTGCCGGGCTTCACTGTAACGCCTGAAATCTCGTACACCAAGTGGAACGACAATCACTCCGTTCTGAAGGGCAAAGATGCCGTTCAGGGTATGGTTCGCTTCCAGCGTTCGTTCTAAGCCTACTGGCTTGAAAACAGGGGTCACTGCAATCGCGAGACCTCCAGTCAGATCGTAGTGACACAAACAGATAGCGGCTCAAACGAGCCGCTATTTTTTTGATAAAGTGCAGTTGATCTTATTCCGCGTCGAGCGGCTCGGTGCCTGCTGGCTCGCCATCGCGGCCAATGCGAATTTTCTCAACCTTGTCTTCCGCAGATTTGAGCAGCGCGTCGCAATGCTTTTTCAGCGCCTCACCGCGCTCGTAGATGCGGATAGACTCTTCCAGCGGCACATCGCCCCGCTCCAGAGCATCGACGATCTTCTCTAGCTGCTTCAAGGCATCCTCAAAGCTCATAACTGCAATGTCGGTGTTGGACGGTTCGATTACCATGGTTTATCCTTTCAACAGCCGCGTAATATGAGAAGACGCGGACTGCGACAAGCCCTCAAGATCATATCCACCTTCAAGCACACTCACCAGTCGGTGATTGCAGAACTTTTCTGCACGTTCCATGAGCTTGCCCGTCGCCCAATCGAAATCCGCCTCATCAAGATTGATCTCGGCAAGGGGATCGCGGAAATGCGCGTCGAAGCCAGCTGAAATAAGGATCAAATCTGGCCGGAAGTTGTCCAAAGCGGGCAATACACGACTATTAAATGCCTCGCGAAACTCGCGACTGCCGGTATTGGGCGAAAGTGGCGCATTCACGATGTTGCCCACACCCACTTCATCTTTCCGGCCTGTGCCGGGAAAAAGCGGAAATTGATGCGTGGAGCAGAACAAAACGCTTGGATCGTCTTTGAAAATGTCCTGCGTGCCGTTGCCGTGATGTACGTCCCAGTCAACAATCGCGATCCGTTCCGCGCCATGTCTGCCCTGTGCATGGCGCGCCGCAATCGCCACATTGTTGAACAGACAAAAGCCCATCGCGGTGGCTGTTTCCGCATGATGGCCCGGCGGGCGCGAGGCGACAAACACGTTATCGGCGTCGCCTAAGAATACGTCATCGACAGCAGCGGTGGCCGCACCAATTGCAGTTAAAGCGGCATCCCAGCTTTGAGGACTTGCATAGGTATCGCCTTCAATACGATGGATCGGCGGCGCCGCTTCACCATCAATGAGCGGCTCAGGAATTTGCGCCTTTATGGCTTGCAGATAACTTTCGGGATGCGCGAGCAGAATAGCATCTTCATGTTCTTTTGGCGCTTCCACACGATCGAGGCGATAAAATTCTTCGCCCTCCAGCTCGCTCATCAGTGCACGAATACGGTCTGGCCGCTCGGGATGTCCGGGCGGCACAAGATGCTCAAGATAGATCGGATGCCAGTAAAGCCGAGTTGTCATAGCGCCCCTGTAGCATCTTTCATCGACATATCTGTGTCAGATAATCTCTGTTCGTGCGATGTTGATACCAAAACCTTCGAGACCGACATAGTGGCGCTCACGCGATGCCAGCAGCACAATTGATGTAATGCCGAGATCCTTGAGAATCTGCGCGCCGAGACCAATCTGACGCCACTCTTCTTCGCGCGCTACCGCTTCGGCATGGGCCTCGTGCTCACCGAGCAAAGCTTCACGCGCACGCGCATCGCGGTGATCGGCACGCACACCGACCGAACCTTCGCGCAGGTAGACCAGAACGCCGCGGCCTTCCTTGCCCATGCGCTTCATGATCTCATCAAGATTGTTACCGCTGCTGCCAAACACGTCATTGAGCACGTCTTCGCGGTGCAGACGCACCGGCACCTCTTCGCCATCACGAATATCACCAAACACAACCGCGACATGCTGCATCGGCTCCCATGGCAGCTCATAAGTATAAGCATGCGCCGGACCAGCACAGGTTTTGATCGCTGCATCGCCGATACGCTTCACCAACGTTTCTTTGCGCTGGCGATAGGCGATAAGGTCCGCAACCGTCACGCGATGCAGATTATGCTGTTCGGCAAAAGCCTTCACGTCAGGGCCGCGCATGACCGTGCCATTATCATTGATCAGCTCGCAGATCACGCCAATTGGCGGCAGGTTTGCAAGCTTGCAGAGATCAACAGCTGCTTCGGTATGACCGGAGCGCATCAACACACCGCCCTCGCGCGCAATCAGCGGGAAAATATGGCCAGGACGCACGAAGTCGGAAGCACCGGCATTCGGATTTGCCAGATTGCGCACAGTGAGCGTGCGATCTTCGGCAGAAATGCCGGTGGTGGTGCCGTGACGATAATCGACTGTGACTGTGAAAGCGGTCGTGTGGGCGGATTCGTTTTCTGCAACCATTGGCGCCAGATTGAGGCGCTTTGCTTCATCGCGCGTCATGGGCGTGCAGACGATCCCCGACGTATAGCGCACGATGAACGCCATTTTTTCCGGCGTACAGTGAACGGCAGCGACGATCAGATCGCCCTCGTTCTCACGTCCGTCATCATCCATGACCACAACGATTTCACCACGCTCGAAAGCGCGCAGCGCATCAACGACCTGTTTCTGATTATAGCTCATTTCAGCCTCAATGGTTGTACCACAGCTTCAGTCGAAAACCGGCCCTCAGTTTCTGAAACTGAACTTTCAATATGTTATACGCGTCCTGTCTGTCCACGATGGCGCAGATAATGATCGGCAATCGCACAGGCGACCATCGCTTCGCCAATCGGCACAGCACGAATACCCACGCACGGATCATGACGGCCCTTGGTCATAACGTCCACTTCCTTGCCCTCAGCATCAATGGACTTGCGCGGTGTGAGAATCGACGATGTTGGTTTGACTGCGAAGCGCGAAACGACAGGCGCACCCGTTGCGATGCCACCCAGCACACCACCGGCATGGTTGGACAGGAAAACCGGCTGCCCATCATTGCCAATACGCATTTCGTCGGCATTGTCTTCGCCGGTGAGACGTGCCGCCTCAAAACCATTGCCAATTTCAACGCCCTTCACGGCATTGATCGACATCAGATAGCTCGCAATATCCTGATCGAGTTTGCCGTAAATCGGCGCGCCGATACCCGCTGGAACGCCTTCTGCGACGATTTCGATGATCGCGCCGATCGAAGAGCCGTTCTTACGGATGCCATCCAGATAGTCTGCGAATACGTCAACGGAGCCCGCATCAGGCGTGAAGAATGGGTTGTTATCGACTTCGTTCCAGTCCCAGCGGGAGCGGTCAATGTCATGGACACCCATTGAGACCAGAGCACCACGCACCTGCAAGCCCGGAACGACTTTGCGCGCAATGGCACCGGCTGCAACGCGAGCTGCGGTTTCTCGTGCCGAAGAACGGCCACCACCGCGATAATCGCGAATGCCATATTTCACGTCATAGGCATAATCGGCGTGGCCCGGACGATACTGTTTAGCAATATCGCCATAATCCTTGGAACGCTGATCGGTGTTTTCGATCATCATCGAAATCGGCGTACCGGTCGTGGTCATGGTGACGCCGTCATCGCCCAAAAGCACGCCCGACAGCACGCGCACCTGATCGGGCTCGCGGCGCTGGGTCGTATATTTTGACTGTCCGGGCTTGCGCTTGTCGAGATAGGACTGAATTTCGGCTTCGGTAAAGGTAATGCCGGGAGGGCAACCATCCACCACGCAACCCAGTGCGATACCATGGCTCTCGCCCCAGGTTGTTACGCGAAACAGATGACCGAAACTGTTATGAGACATGAGCTGAGCCTGACTACGGAGCGCCTTTTCCGGCAAGATATGGGGCGGTTTTATTGGCCTTTTCCGTCACCGTCAAATTATAGCTCACAATACCTCTGTCGAGATCGCAAAATTTCCTTCGGATCATCTCTATAAGGCATTCTTTTTGACACATTCCATGGGCTAAATTGCCCTCAGGAAACACATTGCGAACTCCCCATCGCGCAAACGCAAATCGTGTCGAATCAGTCACCGGCTGGCAGGCACACAGTTAAGGAGGATGACACCCATGCATTACCTAGTGGGACTGATCTTCATCATTGCCTCGGTCTTTTCAACCGTCGCCATGGCGGATGACGTTGAGGGCAAGATCACCGGCATCAACAAGGATCAGGAAACAATCACGCTCGATGACGGCAAAATCTATAAATTGCCCGGCGAGTTCGATTATTCCGTTATTTCCAAAGGCATGAAGGTTATCATCCTCTACGATGAAGCGGACGATACGCGCTTCATCACAGATATTCAGGAAGCCCCGTAAACGTCAGTTTACGGCAAGCACTTTTCCCGTGTCGTATTGGCGAACAAAATCGACACGGGTTCCATCCCAGTGATAGCTGTAATGCCGCCCCTGAACCGGAATTGTTATAACATTCGGCCAGAAAATGCCGATACATTGGCCACCACGCATCCGCACGCTTGGCCATAAAAGCCCATGACTTCCAAGTGCGCGCAGTTCCCTCCCCTCGACATGTGAAGCCGTATAATCAACAGGATCGAGCACGCCCGGCACGTTGCTCACATCGTCCAGTTCCCGCTCGACACTGCCAATCAGCACCCGAAAATCCGATGTCCATCCGGGTTCTTCATTGGTGGCGCGCATGAATTTTTCATGATGATGAATGGTCTCAGCGACCGCCACCTCTTCACGATCAGCAGCATAATAAATTCCGTAGCTGCCATCACTAAAACGCCCCGGACGGTCTGTCGAGCAATGCACAAAGGGTGCCATCACATAGGTTGCACCCTGACCCGAAACGCGCCGGTCAGCCGGAACTTTACCGAGATCGCCTATCTCAAAACGAATACGCGGATTGGTTTTTGCCTCAACGGAGGCAAGTGCCTCCCAGTCACGGGGGTCAGCGATATCTTCAAACAAATCAATGGGCGGATGAATGGAGCGGATGATGCGAAAGGTTTGCGGCCAATGAACATGGCGTCTCCGAGCCAGTCCGCTTACCATGCGCCACGCTCCGCATTCAGCCACTCGCGAAGGGTTGCCAAATCAGAAATTTCACCGCGCAGCATCAAGTCAAGCGCCGATAAACCACCGAAAGCGGCGTTGGATTTTCTGATCCATGCATAACCGCGCGCAGTATCGCGGAACAGATAGCGCAAGCCCTTATGAATACCCATCAAGTGCGCCATACGCATCCGCAAATCCCGGTCGATGCGACCTATGCTGCCTTCTTTCCAGCGCGCCCAAGTGCGCGGCGACATATCGCCCAAAAGCGTGCAGGCTTCGCTATCCGAGAGCTTCCAAGCCTTGAACAAATTGACCGTTGTGCGGGCCAATGCGCTCGCTTCTTCGTCGGTTATTGTCGCCGTAAACCCACTCGCAGGCGTTATGCTGATTGGATGAAGCTCCATCGCGCAATCTCCTTATGGCAAAAATATAACATACTAATGCCAAATGGCAAATTGTTCGCAAGGCTTGTCGCCGCAAGCTAGACATTCAAAGGCGAGTCTGGTTGTTTCGACAAACAGGGGCAGCGTGGGAAAAATCATTCTGATCGGCCCGAATATTGCGTTACGGAGCGGTTTTTGATGGATGATCCGATAAAGTCACTCGACAGGCCAGGCAATCGATCCGCGCAAGCGCGATATGTTTTCTTTGCTGCCATCACCGGCATACTCACTGGCACCGTCGGATCTTACTTTCATCTGATCATCGACACATTGATGACATGGCCACAGAAAGTCGGTGTATATTTCAGTGGCGCTCCACTCGTGATCATTGCCGCATTGATAACCATGTGCTGCACGGTTTTTGCTGCCTTCATAACACGGCGTTTCGCACCCGAAGCAGGTGGCAGCGGCGTGCAGGAAATAGAAGGCGCGATGGAGGGACTGCGTGACGTGCGCTGGCGGCGCGTTTTGCCGGTCAAATTTCTGATGGGTGTTACCTCGATTTCATCCGGGCTGGTGCTTGGTCGCGAAGGACCAACCATCCATATCGGTGCGTCGCTTGGTGCGGCGATTACCGACTTTTTCAAAGTCAGCGAGACAGAAAAACGTGGCATTCTGGCGGCCGGTGCCGCAGCCGGTCTTGCCTGCGCTTTCAATGCGCCGCTGGCCGCTATCCTTTTCATTGTCGAGGAAACACACAAGCAGTTTCCCTACACATTCCGCACCTATATGGGCATCATCGCAGCCGCATTGCTTGCAACCGTCATGACACAGATCATCGGCGGCACGGCACCAGACATGTCAATGCCGGATGTTCAGGCATCACTGGAGTTGCTGCCGGCTTTCGTCGCGCTTGGCTGCATCTTGGCCGTTGTCGGCGTGGCGCTAAATGGCGGCATCATGTGGGCTGTGGAGTTTGCAGCCGCAATGCACAAACGCGTACCCTATCTTTATCCGGCGCTCATCGGGCTGAGTGTGGGGGCATTGTTTGTTCTCCTGCCCTATTCGGTAACAGGCGGTGAACACATCATCATGGAGCTTGCGCATCAGAAGACCGGGCTGATGCTTTTGCTGGCATTGGCGTTTATTCGCTATTTTACCATGGTTGGCAGCTATTCAAGCGGTGTGCCGGGCGGAATTTTTGCGCCTATGCTCACCCTTGCCACCTGTGTCGGGCTGGCATTCGCCGGTGTGATCGATCTTGTAATTCCGCAGGGCGGCACAGTGCCGCTGGCCTTTGCCATCGCCGCCATGGGCGGTCTGTTCACTGCATCGGTGCGCGCGCCTGTCGTCGGCGTTGCACTGACCCTTGAACTGACCGGCGCTTATGGCATGACCATGCCGTTGATTGCGACCTGTCTTACGGCCAATCTGATCGCGCAGTGGATTGGCGGGAAACCGATCTACGAACAATTGCTTGACCGCACATTGGCACAGGCGGGTATTCAGCGAAAAGAAAAATCCAGCGAATCACGTACCGGACTGGCCTGAAAAGGCCAGTCTTTATATCCACGCCAGCTTACCACTTTCAAACTTCAGGATTTTGTCCTGCGGAATTGAGAGATTGGCAGCGGCGTGACCATCCATATCGCCATAAAGATAAAACAGTGTGCGCATGCAACCGCCATGCGTCACGCAGACGGTTGGCCATTCAACCGCTTCAACCCAGCGACCAATGCGCTGCGACAGCCGCATATAGCTTTCAGCGGCTTCACCGGGCGGGATAAAATTCCACTTGTCGCGCGCGCGTGCCTGCACGAGATCTTCGCGCTCTTTGGCAATGTCTTCTATCATGAAGCCCTGCCAGTCTCCGAAATTGACTTCCATAAGCTGCGGATCGGTCCGGAAATCATAAGGGTCGAGGTCCATGCGCGAACGAATGCGCTCCATGGTCTCGCGGGTTCGGCGCAATGGGCTTGCAACGAAATCATAACCAGCGCCATCACCGATCAGTGATTTCAGCATATCGCCGTTCCGATCGGCCTGCGTGCGACCATGGGCATTGATGTCGATATCAAGCTGCCCCTGAATGCGCTGCGAGACATTCCAGTCGGTTTCACCGTGCCGCGAAAAGTAGATGATCTCCCGAGCCAAAGCCTTACCTCAATTACCCATAAGCTTATTCTTCATAACCTTACCGCGACCGGCAAGACAAAGAAAATCCCGAAAAGTCGGTCGACTTTTCGGGATTTTGTATTTTCAGCCTCAGTCCTTGACGACCGAGATGTCCGGCGCATCGACCGCCTTCATGCCAATCACATGATAGCCGCTGTCGGCATGATGAACTTCACCCGTAACCGAGCGTGACAGATCGGAGAGGAAGTAGAGGCCAACATCGCCCACTTCATCAATCGTAACCGTGCGGCGCAGCGGCGCGTTATATTCATTCCACTTGAGAATGTAGCGGAAGTCACCAATGCCGGATGCAGCCAGCGTCTTGATCGGGCCTGCCGAAATCGCGTTGACGCGAATGTTCTGCGGTCCAAGATCAACAGCCAGATATTTGACACTTGCTTCAAGAGCTGCCTTTGCAACGCCCATGACGTTGTAGTTCGGCATAACTTTTTCTGCGCCATAATAGGTCAGTGTCAAAATCGAACCGCCATCAGCCATCAGCTTTTCCGCACGCCGCGAAATCGCAGTCAGCGAATAAACCGAAATCAACATGGTGTTCTGGAAATTGGCCTCTGACGTGTCGACGTAACGACCAGTCAGTTCATCCTTATCGGAGAAACCAATCGCGTGAACAACGAAATCGATCTTGCCCCACTTCTGTTCCAGCGCTTCAAAAACAGCATCAATGCTTGCACCGTCAGCGACATCGCAATGACCCGCAATAAAAGCGTCCAGTTCTTCGGCCAGCGGCTCGACGCGCTTCTTCAGCGCATCACCCTGATAGGTGAATGCGAGTTCAGCACCAGCTTCACGAGCAGCCTTGGCAATCCCCCAGGCGATGGAACGGTTGTTGGCTACGCCCAGAATCAATCCGCGCTTGCCCTGCAACAAACCTGACTTTGCGGTCATTAAGGGTCCTCATAGAATATAATCAACTAGATGCCCTATCGCACAGCATTGCACAGGCTTCAAGCAATTGCGCATAAAAAGCCGGGTATTATGAAATGCAAGCGACGGATCGCCGTCCAGTGCAGCGATCCGGTTACAGTTGAGCGAGGGCACAGTTCTTTAGTCGCCCTTACGTTTCTTGAGAAACTCTTCCAGCGCAGCATCGCCGCCTTCCGGCAGCATGATGCGGACGTGAACGTAAAGATCGCCATGACCGCCAGCTTTTAACGGCAGGCCTTTGCCTTTGAGACGCAGAACCTTATCGGAACTCGACCATGCAGGCACTTTAACGGCAATACGACCGCTTAGCGTTTCCACTTCCGCCTTGCCACCAAGGGCGGCATCCGCAAGATCTACCGGCAGGTCTACATGCACATCACGGCCTTCAAGCCTGAAGCGCGAACTGGGCTTGAAGTGAATCGTCACCAGAGCGTCGCCGGGGGTGCCACCCATAATGGGCTCACCTTGCCCTTTGAGCCGGATAGTCTGTCCGTCTTCGACATATTGCGGCAGCTTGATCTTGAGGTGTTTGCCATTGGGGAAGACAGCCTCGACCTTTTCCGCACCCACAGCCTGCGACAGCGAAATCTGGATGGATGCCGAAAGATCACTGCCCTTAACTGGCCCGCGCTGGCGCGCACCACCGCGACCGGCACCAAAACCACCGCCGAACAGATCGTTCAAGATATCTTCTGCACCGCCGAAGCCACCCTGCGCTCCACCGCCGGCACCACGGAAATCAAAATTGCCAGCACCACCGCGCTGGCGGAAACCGGCGAACGGATCGCCACCCGCACCAAAACCGCCCTGTCCGCTAAAGCCCTGAAAGGCCTGCTTGCCTTCCGCATCAATTTCGCCACGGTCAAACTGGCCGCGTTTGTCCTTGTCGCCGACAATTTCATAAGCCTGATTAATTTCCGCAAAGCGCTCCTGCGCCTTCGGGTCATCCTGATTCTGATCAGGATGGTATTTCTTGGCCAGCTTGCGGAAGGCCGATTTTATTTCTTCGGGCTTCGCCGTTTTGGCGACGCCCAACACGCTATAGGGATCGCGCATATATAATCCTCATTCAGGAAAAGTGACTGAATATTCAGCCGTTAGACTCGTTGCACTTAATATGCGCACGAAGTCGGAAAAGTTCCAGAGCTATAGCGTACCGATTCTCAAAAAGCTTATAATGGTGCAAAAGATGTCAGGGTCCACTGACCCCCGCGCTCCATACAGGTCTCTCCGCGATAAATAGAGACCCCATCGAAAGCCTCGCGAGAGGTTTCAAATTGACGACACAACGTGTCATTCACCTTGGTTTCGCCAACCGTCGTAATCATGCCCTGACTGCCGGTATCGTGATTTACCCAAGGCACAGGCTTTTTGCCCCATTGTGAAAAATTAAGGGCCGAAACAATCCCCTTGATTGTCGACTGGTCGGAGAGTTTGCCAGTATCCGTTTCATCTTTGTGCGGTGTTTTTATAGACCCCGTGATCGTTGAAGAATCGGGAACGGCTTTTTCGATGCTGAAGCCACCCATTGCACAGCCTGCCAAAGACAAAACAACCATAGCGAGAGCCGCATGGCGAATGATTCCCATGCCAGAAAAAGCAGAATCGTCACGTAGTTTTCGGCGGACGGATCGAGCGGCCAAAGGTCTTCCCTTAAATACATCCTAAAGATGTGATGAATATGGGGGATGTTGAGTTAACAAGCGGTTTGCGATCAAGGTAAACAAATCGATATCGAAGGACAACGCCCAAAATCTTACCAAGAATATCTTTAACGGTTCAAAGCCATGGACAAAATGCGCATTATGGAAGAAGTTCGCTTCCGAGATTTTAAAAACACCTGAAATGGCCGGAAAATGACAGACACAAGCGACGATTTCACCCTCAGCTCCGAACCGTTCCGGCTTTTTGGCGCGTGGCTCAATGACGCCACCAAAACCGAACTGAACGACCCCAACGCCGTTGCACTCGCCACCGTAGACCCGGACGGCCTGCCAAATGTGCGCATGGTTCTGCTCAAGGATTTCGATGAGCAAGGGTTTGTCTTCTACACCAATTACGAAAGCGCCAAGGGGCAGGAAATTCTCTCTGCTGAAAAAGCCGCGATGTGCTTTCACTGGAAGTCGTTGCGCCGTCAGGTGCGGGTGCGCGGCCCCGTTGAAAAGGTCAGTGACGCGGAAGCCGATGCCTATTATGCATCACGGCCGCGTGGCAGCCGTATCGGCGCATGGGCATCAAAGCAGTCGCGTCCGCTCGAAAGCCGCTTCGCGCTCGAAAAGGCAGTTGCCGAATACACAGCGCGTTTTGCCATTGGCGAGATCCCGCGTCCGAAACATTGGTCCGGCTTTCGTATTCGTCCGCAGTCCATCGAATTCTGGCATGACCGGCCATTCCGCCTGCATGACCGCGTTTTGTTTACACGATCTGCACCGGGGGATGACTGGAACAAAGACAGGCTTTATCCGTAAATATCTCACGAAAAAGGCCACCGAAGCGGTGGCCTTTTTCGTTTTAAACCAGCGGCTTCACCGCCACCCACAGGCTCCCAAGCACAAGGCCGAGGAAAATCAACCAGCCAACTGTGTTGTTTGAGAGAAACAGCTTTTTGCACTGATCTGGGTTGTCGATATCGAGCACGATGATCTGCCGATATAAATGCGCGCCCGCGGCAAGCAGACCCGCGAGTGCCGGCATCGGAACCTGAGCGACCGCAAAAGCTGCTGCAAAAAAACCGATTGCGCCACCATAGAGCACCATAAGTGCCGTCTTTGTATGTTTGCCAAACAGGCGCGCAGTAGAGCCAACGCCCACCAGTGCATCGTCTTCCTTATCCTGATGCGCATAGATCGTGTCGTAACCGATCGTCCACAGGATTGCGCCAATGTAAAGCAGCACTGGCGGCAGTGCGAGCGAGCCTTGTACCGCAGCCCACCCCATCAGAGCGCCCCACGAAAATGCCAGCCCCAGCACCAGCTGCGGCCAGTTTGTAAAGCGTTTCATGAACGGATAAGCTGCAACAATCAGAAGCGAAGAAAAGCCGAGTAAAATCGTAAACAAATTGAACTGCAGCACGACCACAAGCCCGACCAGAGCCTGAATCACCATAAATAACTTGGCCTGCCTGCGTGTTACCTGACCTGACGGCAGAGGACGCGAGCGGGTGCGATCCACCTTGTCGTCAATGTCCTGATCAGCAAGATCATTGTAAGTACAGCCAGCACCACGCATGGCGAGAGATCCGACCAAGAACAGAAAAAGATGCCATATAGAAGGCACTATCATCCAAGCATCGTCGCCGGCTTTTGCCGCCGCTCCGGCAACCAACGCCGCCGACCACCAACATGGCCAACGCAGAAGCTGCCAGCCAATCGGGCGGTCCCAGCGTGCAAGCTGCGCATAAGGCCAAAGCGAAGACGGAAGCACGCGATAAACCCAATGGCCCGATGGCGCATCTTTGACACGCCCGCGGTTTTCACGCGACTGGACATCCGAACTCGGTCCGCTGGTGGGTTTTGACTGCTGCATGATTGCCTGCTTTCTAGAAACTGCCACGGCTCTGTCCGCTTTTTACTCAAAAATTGCGGCACTGCCCTTGCCCGCGCGCGCGATGGGCAATACAGACCCGTATCAATAAACACTTACTTATCTCACGCGCAGGGAGCAAGGCATGAAAGTTCTGTTGATCGGTTCCGGTGGCCGCGAGCACGCATTGGCATGGAAACTGGCGGCTTCCAAAAAGCTGACAAAGCTCTATTGTGCGCCCGGCAATCCCGGCATCGCCGAATTTGCAGAATGCGTGACACTCGACGTGACTGATCACAAGGCAGTCATTGCTTTTGCCAAGGATAACGCCATTGATCTGGTTGTCGTTGGCCCGGAAGCACCGCTTGTTGCAGGTCTTGCCGACGATCTTCGCGCTGAAAATATCCGCGTCTTTGGTCCGTCAAAAGATGCAGCGCAGCTTGAAGGTTCCAAAGGCTTTACCAAGGATCTCTGCGCGCGCTTTGATATTCCGACCGGCGCTTATGGCCGCTTCAACAATGCGCCGAAAGCCAAAGCCTATATCCGTGAAATGGGCGCCCCTATCGTGGTCAAGGCCGATGGACTTGCCGCCGGAAAAGGCGTCATTGTCGCCATGACGCTTGATGAGGCGCTGGATGCGGTCGATATGTGCTTTGAGGGTGCATTTGGCGCGGCAGGTGCCGAAGTGGTGGTCGAAGAATTCCTCGATGGAGAAGAAGCAAGTTTCTTCTGCATTTGCGACGGTAAAACTGCATTGCCGCTTGGTTCCGCGCAGGATCACAAGCGCGTCGGCGATGGTGATACGGGCGTCAATACCGGCGGCATGGGGGCTTATGCACCTGCCCCGGTTATGACGCCGGAAATTGTCGAACGCACCATGCGGGAATTGATTGAACCCACGATGCGCGGCATGGCTGAAATTGGTGCGCCGTTCTCGGGCATCCTTTTTGCGGGGCTGATGATTGGTAAGGATGGCCCAAAGCTTATCGAATACAATACCCGTTTCGGCGACCCTGAATGTCAGGTGCTGATGATGCGCCTTGAAAGCGATCTTCTGGACATCATCAATGCAGCCGTCGATGGCAAGCTCGATAAAGTCACGCTCGACTGGAAAAATGATCCGGCGCTGACCATCGTTATGGCCGCGGAAGGCTATCCAGCCTCGCCGCAAAAAGGCAGCCTAATCCGTGGCCTTGAAACACTCACCGATGTTGAAGGCCTCAAGGTTTTCCACGCTGGTACGGCAGAAAAAGACGGCCAAATTATCGCCAATGGCGGCCGTGTACTCAACATTACGGCAATTGCTGAAACCGTTGCGGAGGCGCAAAGTAAAGCTTATGACGCTGTAAAACAGATCGACTGGCCGCAAGGATTTTACCGCTCCGACATCGGCTGGCGGGCTGTGGAACGGGAGCGCTCAGGCAAGTAATTCAGGCTATATGTCTGCTTTCATAAGATATAAGCGCCGTTGCAGGTCGATAACCAGCGCATTTTTAGCATAAGGGCGAAGCGGATTAGCGCGCGATCATGCGTGAAAACAAACAGATAAAGCATTTCCCATGTTTCAATGAAAACAGGAAATGCTTTAGCGAGCCCGATCAGTCGCAACTTCCAGATTGCTGTTTGAAAATGTGGGAGAAGCGACTTATATCAGCATCGGCGAACATTCCCATATTCTGGATAAAGCCGAAGAAACGTTTGCTAGATTCAAGATGGTTTTGATTTTCGCCCTGCATCATCGCTTTAGTCTTTCATAAATAAGACATCAAACAATAAATCGGCAATATTTTGTTCAACAATATTCTGATCGCAACAATTTATAGTTCCGATAGTATTTTTATTAAATTGAGAAAAGCACCTTGTAAAAGCTTTTAATGCCGCATATATATGTGACATCGATTTTGTTTTCGAATGTTGCGGCGCGATTTCGCCCCCCGGTACTTCTTTCAAACTCGTGAAATTCGGCGATGGGCTTATGCTCATCATACTTCAACCGTGCGATTTGAAAGGAATTCAATATGGCAAACGGAACAGTAAAATTCTTCAATTCAACTAAGGGCTTCGGCTTCATTCAGCCTGATGACGGCGGCGTTGATGTGTTTGTACACATTTCGGCTGTTGAGCGTTCGGGCATGCATTCGCTGAACGAAGGCCAGAAGGTCAGCTTCGACGTGGTCGCAGACCGTCGTTCGGGCAAGAATGCAGCAGAAAACCTGCAGGCGCTCTAATAATCATTCGAACGGAGTTTTTCAAAACTCTGTTTGCGTGGTAGCGCTTTAAAATTTGTCTCCAATCTTTGACCACGGATGTACTGGCACTGATTGTTGAGGCACTTCGAAGGTCGGGTAATTCCCGGCCTTTTTTTGTTTCAACCGTTCAGTCGCGACAATTTTGGTGAACAATTTCGATCGCGATCAATTCCAGCCTTGATGCGCGGTGAAAATGCAATCGGACAGTTGGTAAGCACTATCTGGAACGAGCGCAGAAGAAGATGCGGCATTATCGAAAGACTGGTCCAAACTTCAATCATATGGCGACGTGCTTGCGGTGGCTCAGCGCGCAGCCTGGTAAAACGTAAAGCCAGGACCAAACAGCCAAAAACTTCGTTGTGTAAATATTGACGTTTACGTAATAAGCCGGTAGCTCTTAGTCATTGACAGCCGACGGGCTGAACGGATTGCACCAATTGAACGGGTAATTCGGAGCCTTTTGAGGAAAAGGTTCAGAGCAGGAACGCGTTCGATCATGCTCTGATTGTTTATTTTTGACGCGCATCTTGTCCGAAAACCGGTTCACACTTTCGGGATGCGATTTAGGAGGAAAGATGTATCGCGCGCCTGTTTCTGAAATTTTCCATATGCTGATGAAGGTCGCAGGACTGGAAAAAGCGTTAGAAGGTAATCATTTTCGAGAGTTTTCCGCCGATTTGGCCGAAGCTATTCTCGAAGAGGCAGGAAAGTTTGCTGCTGAACGCGTTGAGCCACTCCGCATCACAGGCGACAAGCACGGTGCGCGCGTTAAGGATGGCGTTGTTACCACCGCGCCGGGCTGGAAAGAGCTTTATGCCGATTGGATTGCAGGCGGCTGGAACTCGCTCACCGGCACGCCTGAATATGGTGGTCAGGGCTTGCCGACCATGATGTCGGTGGCAGTCAGCGAAATGTGGAATTCCGGCTCGCTGGCTTTTGCCATCGCGCCCACGCTCACCATGGGTGCGGTTGAAGCGCTGGAAAAGCACGCCTCGAAAGAGCTGAAAGACATTTATCTTGAAAAGCTCATCACCGGCGAATGGATGGGCACGATGAATCTGACCGAGCCGCAAGCAGGCTCCGACCTCGGGGCATTGCGCGCACGTGCTGAACGCCGTGACGATGGCTCATACCGCATCTTTGGACAGAAGATCTTCATCACCTATGGCGAACATGACCTGACCGATAACATCGTGCATCTGGTGCTGGCACGCCTGCCCGATGCGCCCGCCGGAACCAAGGGGATTTCATTATTTCTTGTGCCGAAATTTCTCGTCAATGCGGATGGCTCGCTGGGCCGCCGCAATGATCTTTTCTGCTCGGGCCTTGAACACAAGATGGGCATTCACGCTTCCCCCACCTGTACCATGATCTATGGCGATGGATTTGTGAAAGGCGAGGAAACGGGGGCTGTCGGTTATCTGATCGGCGAAGAAAATCGCGGCCTCGCCTGTATGTTCACCATGATGAACAATGCCCGTTTGCTGGTTGGAATTCAGGGCGTGGGTGTTGCAGAAGCCGCCTATCAGCAAGCCCTTCATTATGCCAAAGACCGCAAACAAGGGCGCGCCCTTGGTGCCGATCCGAAATCTGGTATGAGCCCGATCATCGAGCATCCTGACGTGCAGCGTATGCTGCTCACCATGAAAGCGCTGACACAGATTGCACGCGCAATTACCTATTCTTGTGCCCATGCTATTGATATGAGCCATGCAACGGAAGGGGAAGAAGCGCAATTCTGGTCGGATCGCGCTGGACTTCTCACACCGTTGGCCAAAAGCTTTGCCACCGATGCAGGCGTGGATGTCGCATCACTTGGTATTCAGATCCATGGCGGCATGGGCTTTATTGAGGAAACAGGTGCCGCGCAATTGCTGCGCGATGCACGCATTACGCCGATCTATGAAGGCACCAACGGCATTCAAGCCATTGATCTCGTGCTGCGCAAGCTGCCACTGGGCAACGGTGAACATATCAAAGGATTCTTTGCCGAGTTACAGGAAGATGCCGAGAAGGCGAAAGTCTCGAACCGTCGAGAGCTGGGCGAAACAGGTTCGCGCCTTTCTGCTGCCATCGCGCAAGCACGCGAAGCAACCGATTGGCTGCAAAAGGCTGCAAGCGAGGGCCGCACTGAAGAGGCACTTGCTGGCGCTACACCTTATCAGCGTCTTTTATCACTGACCGCTGGCGGCGCTTATCTGGCACGTGCGGCCCTTACCAGCGATGAAAGCAGCCATGCCGTTCTTTGCCGCTTCTTTGCTGAAAACATGCTGGCGGAAGTATCATCTCTGAAAGACACCGTGATAACGGGTTCAAGCAGCCTTACTGCGGCGAAATCTACGCTGGAGCACTGATCATGAGTGAGCATATTCTGATCGAGCGCAAAGGCGCAGTGCAGATTATCCGGCTTAACAGGGCCGATAAGAAAAACGCCATTACGCGCGCCATGTATGCCACCATGGCCAAAGCACTGATTGACGGCGATGCCGATGAAAGCGTGCGCGTTCACGTGTTTCTCGGTGTGCCGGGCGCATTCTCGTCAGGCAATGACATGCAGGATTTCATGGCAGCTGCATCGGGTGGCAGTCTTGGCCAAGAAATTCTCGATTTCCTTGGCGCGCTCTCAAGCGCAAAGAAGCCGATTGTCTCCGGTGTCGATGGCCTCGCCATTGGTATTGGCACGACAATCCACCTTCATTGCGATCTGACATTTGCAACCAGCCACGCATTGTTCCGCACGCCTTTCGTTGATCTGGGGCTTGTGCCGGAGGCAGCATCCAGCCTGCTGGCACCGCCGCTTATGGGGCATCAAAAGGCATTCGCGCTTCTGGCATTAGGCCACGGCTTTGATGCGCAGGCCGCTCTTGAAGCCGGCATCGTTTATAAGATTGTCGAAAGCAGCGAGCTGGAAACCGAAGCTCTGAAAGCGGCAGACGAAATTGCTGCCAAGCCTCCGCAGGCAATGCAGATCGCCCGCAGGCTAATGCGGCTTCCCGCTGAACCCGTTTCAGAGAGGATCGCGCGGGAAGCAAAGCATTTTGCCGAGCGACTGACTTCGAACGAAGCACGCGAAGCCGTGATGGCTTTCCTCAGCCGCAAAAAATAATGCGATAAAAAAACCCGGATGGAGTTACCATCCGGGTGGCTTTGTTGGAGGTCAGCCAAGTTGGTTGCCTCAGCTTCGGAGCTTTAAATGTCTGAAAAGGTCCTTCATCTTTCCAGACAGCCGCCGAGTGAAGCGTTATTCTTTAGATAGTATAGAAATTCGACAAGACCGTGTTCACACGCGAATGTGATATTTTCTTAATTTCGAGCGATAATCTCACGGCCTTCAATCACCATGCGAACACCCAGCGAGCCGGTCTTGCGACGTGCCAGAAAACGCGGACGACGGCGGCGTGGCTCCTGCCCCTGACGGCGTGCCTGTGGCTCAGACGTGCGAACCGGACCAGTGCTTTCATAAAGCGGGCGCGCAATGCCATCCTCTTCAACCAGCATCATTGGCAGATTGAAGGTTGCGGCCCATGCGCGCCAATCAGCTGCAACATCGGTCAGATCGTGCGCAACCAGCAGCGGCACGGAGAGCTGCGGATCTTCATGCATCAGTTCCAGCGTGACGGTGATTTCGCCGAACTCATCTTCTACCGCACGCGCCGTCACGCCGACGAAAGCGTTAATCGGAAGTGCAAGCGACATTGGCAAACCGCTTGATGGCAAAATCTGGCGGACAACCGCGCCCCGCTCGCTGATGGTGAAGGTTACGTCTGCGTCACAATCTTCTGCCGGGTAAGTCACGACCTGTGGCAAGTGAAACGGATCCAACCGAAGTTCCTGACCTGCCCATTCCGGCTTCTTAAGTCCGCTGCTCATCATTTTCGACGCCTCTGCCTTATCTCTCTGTTTTTTTGAGAGCCAGTTATTCCGGCTTCTCTTTATGAGCGATGTTCGCTCTTGTTGATTTGGAGAATAGGCGATGAATATTACCGGGGCGCTTAACGCGTTAGGTTAACTTTTCCCTGCTTTTTCATTTGGTTACTGCTTTACAACCAAGTGTAAGAACTCGGTAATGCTTGCTAATTTTCGTTTACATAAATGAAAAGGCGGACAGTTTCCTGCCCGCCTCGATTTCGTCATATTTGCTGAAATTACAGCACTTTACCCGGATTCATGATGCCATTCGGGTCAAATGATTTCTTAATATGGCGCATCAGTTCAAGCGCTACATCCTGCTTGAAGAAGGCAAGTTCTTCGCGCTTCAACACGCCGATACCATGCTCCGCCGAGATCGATCCCGTATAAGAAGCAACAATTGTATGAATGCGGTGATTAAGGTCGTGCCAGCGATCAAGGAAAGCCTGCTTGTCTGCACCAACCGGCTGCGACACATTATAGTGCAGATTGCCGTCGCCGATGTGTCCAAAGCAAACGATGCGCGAGCCGGGAATCATTTCGAGCGTTGCTGCATTGGCCTCATGAATGAATTCCGGGATTTTCGCGACAGGAACCGAAATGTCGTGCTTGATTGAGCCACCTTCCGGCTTCTGCGCCCAGGACATTTCTTCGCGCATTTTCCAGAACATTTGTGACTGCGCAACGCTCTCGGCAATGGCGGCATCCTGAATGATGTCGTTCTCAAACGCTTCCGTCAGGATTGTTTCAAGCGTCGTACGCGCATCGTCTTCTGAACGGCTCGATGAAATATCGACGAGCGCATACCAGTCATGCGGGCTTTCAAGCGGATCGCGCACACCATCCACATGGGCGATGGTAAATTCAACGCCGACACGCGGCATCAGTTCAAAGCCGGTGAGCGACGGGCCGGCATGTTCGGTCGCAAGCTGGAACAGGCGCAGTACATCTTCCGGGCTGCGAAGACCGGCATAAGCGACGCCCTTGCCCTTTGGCTGCGGGTAAATCTTCAAAACGGCAGCAGTGATAACACCGAGTGTACCTTCCGAACCAATGAAGAGGTCCTTCAGATCGTAGCCGGTATTGTCTTTCTTCACATAGCGAAGGTCGTTGAGAATCTCACCGCTTGGCAAAACCACTTCAAGACCGAGGCAAAGCTCACGCATATTGCCATAGGCGAGAACTGCCGTGCCGCCAGCGTTAGAACCAAGATTGCCACCAATCTGGCAGGAGCCTTCGGCACCCAGCGAAAGCGGGAACAGACGACCCACTTTCTGCGCTTCATCCTGGAGGTTTTTCAGGATCACACCGGCTTCCACCGTCACCAGATTGCCAACCGGATCAACCGAGCGCACCTTGTTCATACGGCCAAGCGACAGAACGATTGCAGTGTTGCTCTGATCCGGCGTCTGACCGCCAACAAGGCCGGTATTACCGCCCTGCGGCACAACTGGCGTTTTTGTTTCATTGGCGAGTTTCAGAATGTCAGAAACTTCCTGCGTTGAAGCCGGGCGCAGCACCAGCAGCGAACGGCCCTGATAAAGATCGCGCTGCTCAATCATAAATGGCGCAATGTCTTCGGGTGCGGTCAGCGCGTTCTTTTCGCCAACAATGGCTGCAAATCGTTCGATCAGGGCGGTGTCGAGCATGTGCTTCTCTTAGATGTTTGGGGAACTAGCGCGGGGCCGCCGCGCGTTTAAGACGATCATTAATGGCCTCACCGAGACCATCGAACGGAATGGGTTCAACTGCGATGGTACGTGCGCCGCTCAAATCAAGCTTGCGCATGAAATCAAACAGATTGCTGGCCGCTTCGCGCAGATCACCTGTCGAGCTGAGATTGAGCAGAGCAACCGCCTTTTCGGCATTGACCACGCGCTCAGGCCCGAATGCCAGCAACGCCTCGCCCTCCTCAACACTCGCTGTATTAAGCCGCATGGCAGCATTGGGCGCATAATGCGATTCCATCATCCCCGGCGCCTGAATGGCAGCTTTGTGTTCGGCGCGTTCGAGTTTTACACCAAGAACGGCTTCAATCTCCTCAGCAGCCAGACCACCCGGACGCAGCAGGCGCACGCGCTCGCCTTCAACCTTGATGATGGTCGATTCAACACCTACGCCACACGGACCGGCATCAAGGATCATATCGATCTTGCCACCCAGATCATCAGCCACGGCTTTGGCCGAAGTCGGGCTGATGCGGCCGGAAGTATTGGCGCTCGGTGCTGCAACCGGACTGTCGAGATTCTTTATAACATCACGTACTTTTCCGGTTGGCATGCGGATAGCAAGTGTCTCAAGTCCCGCTGTCACCAGCGGATGAATGGGGCGCGGCGTATCCTGTTTGGCTTCAAGCGGCAGAACGAGAGTCAACGGCCCCGGCCAAAAAGTCTCCGCGAGTTTGCGAGAGACAGCATCAAAGGTCACATAGCGCTCGGCCATGGCGATGCTGTCAACATGCGCGATGAGCGGGTTGAACTGCGGGCGACCCTTGGCGGCAAAAATACCGGCCACGCCTTCGCCATGCGCTGCATCCGCAGCAAGGCCATAGACTGTCTCTGTCGGAATCGCGACAAGGCCACCGCGGGCGAGCACTTCTACCGCACGCGAAACAGCATTGTCATCGAAGTCCAGAATATCGGCCAAGGTCATTCTCCTGCCGCTTTAGCTACACAAAGCCTTGCTTTTGAGCAAGTGTATCTCAAAGGCAGTTAATGCAAGATCGGAATGAGTTATTAAAAAAAGCCGCCTTTGAGGCGGCTCTTTTATTTTATCCGGCGATTTTCGAGAAATCGGCCACCTTGCTGGTGGCTGCGCGGATTTGTTCAAGCAGTGCAAGACGATTGGCGCGGACGTTTTCGTCCTCGTCATTGACCAGAACCTTCTCGAAGAATGTATCCACCGGACCGCGCAGCTTGGCGAGTGCCAGCATCGCACCACCGAAATCTTCGCGGGCAATGGCTTCTTCGGCTTCCTGAGCTGCGAGGTTCACAGCCGCATAAAGCGCCTTTTCCTCGTCGAGTTTCAGCCGAGCCGCATCGACAGTTGCGGCAACCTTGGTGCCCTTCTTCTCTTCCGCAGCCAGAATATTGGCAGCGCGTTTGGTGCCAGCCAGAAGGTTCTTGCCGTCCTCCTCATTGATGAAGACGATCAGCGCTTCAAGGCGACGGGCAACCAGCAGAAGATTATCGGCATCAGAAGTCAGAACTGCGTCAATCGCGTCATGACGTGCACCGTCTTCTTTCAGGTGAACCTTGAAGCGGTCATGCAGGAAGGACAGAAGATCAGCAAGCAGTGGTTCCGCGTTGGCTTCGATTTCCGCACGCTTCATTGTTTCGAAGTTGCGCAGTGCGTTATCGACATCCTGTTCGCCATCCACATCGCCAGACTTTTCAGCAGCCAGCTTTGCTTCAAACTCGCGCAATTGACGCTGAACCTGACTTTCCTTGAGCGAGGCATAGGCCGAACGCAGAAGTGGCATGAGCGGGAACTTCCAATCTTGTGACAACACAAGACGGATCACGCCAAGCGCTGCACGACGAAGAGCGAACGGATCTTTCGAGCCGGTTGGCTTTTCGTCAATCGCCCAGAAACCGACCAGCGTGTCGAGCTTGTCAGCAAGAGCAACAGCCACTGAAACCGGGTTCTTCGGCACAAAGTCAGACGGGCCTTGCGGCTTGTAATGTTCTTCCAAAGCGGCTGCGACAGATTCATCTTCGCCTTGAAGAAGCGCATATTTGCGGCCCATTGCACCCTGAAGTTCGGGGAATTCGCCGACAACTTCCGTGGTGAGATCCGCCTTTGCGAGAACTGCCGCGCGTGCGGCAAGCTTCGGGTCAGCACCGACGAGTGGTGCAATCTCAGCTGCCAGTTCGCGGATGCGTTCAACGCGTGCGCCCTGCGTGCCAAGCTTGGCGTGGAAGGTCACATTCAGCGCATCCAGACGCGCCATGCGCTGATCAAGCGGCTTTGTGAGATCAAGGCCGAATTTCTCGCCCGACGCTGAAAGCTTGTCGAGGTCCGGCAGATCATGCTGATCGGTGTGCCAGAAGTAGAGCGCGTCAGAAAGACGTGCGCGCACGACCTTGCCGTTACCATAAGCGATTTCCGTGCCACCATCGCGTGCTGCAATGTTCGACACCAGAATGAACTTGTTCGACAGCGCCTCCGTCTCACCCTGTTTGCGGGTGACGAAGCATTTCTGGTTCACGCGGATGGTCAGCTGAATGACTTCCGGCGGAATTGCAAGGAATTCTTCCTCAAACTCGCCCATCAGCACAACAGGCCATTCGACAAGGCCGGATACTTCTTCAAGCAGGCCTGCATCTTCGACCAGTTCCAGCCCGGAGGCGAAGGCGAGATTATGCGCATCCTGCGAAATAATTTCCTTGCGGCGCTCGGCGTCGAGCACTACGAAAGCCTTTTCGAGCTTATCGACGTAATCCTCAAAGCGTCGCACCTTGATCGCCTGACCATCGCTTAAGAAACGATGCCCATAGGTGACATTGCCCGACTTGATGCCATCAACATCAAACTCGACCACAACCGTTTCTTCGGTTTCAGGCCCAAACGTGCAAAGGATTGATTGCAGCGGACGCACCCAGCGCAACGCACCCGGCTTTGACGAGGCTGCACCCCAGCGCATCGACTTTGGCCATGGAAAATTGCGGATCACCTGCGGTACGAGTTCTGCGATGATTTCTTCCGCGGCACGGCCCGGTTTCGTCAGATGAGCAACGTAGAAATCGCCCTTTTTCGGGTCAGAATGCACATGCGCCTGCGATACATCGGTCAATCCAGCCTTGCGCAGAAAGCCTGCAATGGCCTGCTCAGGAGCCGTAACGGATGGACCTTTAACGTCTTCATGCACGTCTTTTGAGCGCACTGTCAGGCCGCGAATATCAAGCGTCAGGCGGCGCGGGGTCCAGTAGGCAGTGGTTGCCTCATAGGTCAGACCAGCTTCCACCAGACCATCGGTGATCATCTTCTTGAAATCACCAGCAGCCTTGCGCTGCATGCGAGCCGGGATTTCCTCGGAAAAGAGTTCGAGCAGTAAATCAGGCATCACACAGCCTCGTTCTTAAGGTTGAAGCCGCCGGCGTCGGTGAGCAAAAATGCTTCGCCGCACTGACGCGCGAGATTGCGCACGCGCAGAATATAGCTCTGACGCTCGGTAACCGAGATCACGCCGCGCGCATCCATCAGGTTGAAGACATGCGATGCCTTGATGCACTGATCATAGGCCGGGAACACGCATTTATGCAGTGAGCCTTCGCCCGTGCTGCCCGCTTTTAGAATGGCTGCACACTCGCGCTCTGCATCAATGAAATGCTGATGCAGGATTTCTGTATTCGCCATTTCGAAATTGTAGCGGGAATATTCCTGCTCGGCCTGTAGGAAAACATCACCATAGGTAACTTTTTCTTCGCCTTCGAGACCATTGAAGTTCAAGTCATAGACATTGTCCACGCCCTGCACATACATGGCGAGGCGTTCAAGACCATAGGTCAGCTCACCTGCAACCGGCGAGCATTCAATGCCGCAAACCTGCTGGAAGTAAGTAAACTGCGACACTTCCATGCCGTCACACCAGCATTCCCAGCCAAGACCCCAAGCGCCGAGCGTCGGGCTTTCCCAGTCGTCTTCCACAAAGCGCACATCGTGCAGCGTCGGATCAAGACCGATAGCGCGCAACGAACCGAGATAAAGATCCTGAAGGTTCGGCGGCGATGGCTTGATGATCACCTGATACTGGTAATAATGCTGCAAGCGGTTTGGGTTTTCACCATAGCGACCATCCTTCGGGCGGCGCGATGGCTGCACATAAGCGGCTTTCCAAGGCTTTGGTCCAAGTGAACGCAATGTCGTTGCCGGGTGGAAAGTCCCAGCCCCCACTTCCATGTCGTAAGGCTGCAAAATAGCGCAACCATGTTCCGCCCAATAGTTATGGAGCGTCAGGATCAAGCCCTGAAAGGAACGGGTGGGGTGCATATGTGCTGGCAACGTACTGGACACGGGGTCAGGCCTTGTTATTGAAATGATTGGCCCGGTCTAATTTGTCCGCCTGCCACGGTCAAGCATGACATTTGATCGCTGAATACACCAAGCCCCAGATCGACAAATACAAGGCCCGGAAATCGGTGCGACTTCCGGGCTATAAAACTATTCGGTTTTGCTTTCAGGGGCTTTTGCCGGGGCAAGGCTCTTCTCCTGAACCCGTGCCTCAGAAGGTGTTGGATCGGGTGCCAGACCCTTTTTCAGCTTTTCTTCGATCTTGGCCAGTTCTTCCGGCTCAGGCTTGCCAGCGATTGCGTGATTCCACTGGAACGTAGCCTCGAGTTGGCGACCCGCCCGCCAGTAAGCATCACCAAGGTGATCATTGATGGTTGGATCTTCCGGGCGCAGTTTTACGGCTTTTTCAAGCTCAACCACGGCTTCCGGGTAACGACCGAGCTTGTAATAAGCCCAGCCAAGCGAATCAACGATATAGCCATCCTGCGGACGCAGTTCGACTGCTTTCTTGATCATCTCCAACGCTTCATCGAGGTTTTCACCGCGATCAACCCATGAATAGCCAAGATAATTCAGCACCTGCGGCTGATCGGGATAAAGCTCCAGCGCCTTTTTGAAATTCGGCTCCGCCTGATCCCATTCCTTCAACCGTTCATGCGCAATACCGCGTTGATAGAAAACCGGCCAGTCCTTACGCTCTGGCTTTTCAATCTGCTTCACCGCTGCATCATAGATTTTTGCAGCATCGGCAAAATTTTTGTCCTGTGCGTAGACGGCACCCAATGCCAGATAGGTGCGCAGATCCGTCTTGTCGCGCTCTCGCAAGGTTTTCAACTGCGCGATCGCTTCGCCTGTCTTGTCGTTTTCGGCAAGATTAAGCGCGCGCTGCATTTCGGCGTCGCGCCGGTATGGCGATTTTTCAGGCACACGAGCATAGTATTCAACAGCCTGTTCGGGCTGGCGCAATTTCGCCGAAATATCACCCAGTTGATAAAGTGTTGCATCATTATCAGGGCGCAGCGGCAGCGACATTTGTAAATAAAGCTTGGCAAAAGCTTCCGCGCCACCGCGATTGATCGCGGTTCCGAGCGTATAAAGCACTTCGCCAACGCCCTGCTGCGGCGTGTCGATCAGGCGAGGATATTTCTGTCCCGCCTCAAGTTTTTCGCGCATTTCGGTGATGGTCATGCGGCCGTTGAGCAATTCTTCTGCGTCTTTGAGAAGCTTGATCGCGCCTTCCTTGTCGCCCTGACGAAGCTTGAAGGAAGCATAGGCCATCACAACCCGCTCATACGTATCAGGAGCCGCAGCGCCACCGGGGCGATCGTCAATTGCCTGCTGGTAGTAATTGCGTGCATCCTGCTTCTGACCGGCAATATCCGCAATCAAAGCAGCATTATAAATGCGGAAAAGGTTATACCATTCCGGGCCTTCAATCTTGTTGACATCGGCCAGTGCACGTTTCGGATTGCCCTGCCCGACTTTGACCCAAGCGCTCATGAGACTGGTGGCGAGCACATCCATATCAGACTGAACGGATAGCATCAGCAGCGGGCCGGTCTTGCGATATTGCTTTTTGGAAATCGCATCGATTGCCAATGCAACACGCGAAAAGCGCTCAATCTCCGGCTGATCTTTTAGTTCTTCCGCAATGGGCAGCGCTTCCTTGAAGCGGCCCTCCGTCAGAAGTGCCAGAAGCAGATTCTGCTTGATAATGTCATTGCCGGGATCAAAAGCCATGGCCTGACGGTAGAAATCCACCGCAGCTCCAATATTGTTGTCGGCCTCGGCCGTGCGGGCCGCCAGAAAAGCGCCCGCAAAAGAACCGGCACGGACTTGTGAAACAGGATCTGGATTGGCTTTTGCCATCGCCGTGTTTACAGGCAAGGCTGCGCCAGCCAAAGCCAGCAAAAGCAACCCATAAAACGAATGACGTTTTGTTCCCTGCCGCATAAAGCCCAGTCCTCTTTTCAAATCCGTATCAGTTCCCCCTATTCAGAGGCACCCCAAGCATGGCCTTTTTGGGATGTCAGGGCAAGAAAAGCATCCGTGATGGATGCTTTTCTTTCATTCTTATCAGCATGTCATCGCCCTGAAACCGGCTTCCACTTTCAGGTGACATGCTCAAAAGGCATCCGTGATGGATGCCTTTCTTTCAATTGAACAATAGCCTCAGTTTACCCGGCTAATGCAAAAATCGATGACTTCGATCAGTGCATCCTTCTCAGCTGTGGCCTTCAACGGTGCCAGAGCATCACGCGCAATCTCACCGAAGTGACGTGCTCGCTGAACGGTATCGGCAATCGCGCCATGCTTTGTCATGATGCCAATCGCCTTTTCAAGTGAAGCATCGTCACTTGCACCTTCTTCAATCGCCTGCTTCCAGAAAGCACGTTCTTCTTCGGTACCGCGACGATAACTCAGGATAACCGGCAGGGTAATCTTGCCTTCGCGGAAATCATCGCCGGTGTTCTTGCCAAGATCAGCAGCCGAGCCACCATAATCAAGCGCATCGTCAACAAGCTGAAAAGCCAGGCCGAGATTCAGACCATAATCACGCAGGGCAACTCGCTCAGAGCGCGGCGCATCCGCGATAATCGGGCCGACTTCAGCGGCAGCCGAAAACAGCGCCGCCGTCTTGGCCTTGATGACCGCCAAGTATTCATCTTCGGTGGTTTCCATATTCTTGGCGGCAGCCAGCTGCATCACTTCGCCTTCAGCGATCACCGATGCAGAGGTTGCAAGAACATCAAGCGCATCAAGCGAGCCCACATCGACCATCATCTTGAATGCCTGACCAAGCAGGAAGTCGCCAACCAGAACGCTTGCCTGATTGCCCCAGATCATACGCGCCGTGCTTTTGCCACGACGCAGATCACTTTCATCAACCACATCATCATGCAAAAGCGTTGCTGTATGCATGAACTCAACAGCCGTTGCGAGGCGCACATGACCATCACCTTCATAGCCGCACATACGGGCGCTCGCGAGTGTCATCATCGGACGCAGGCGCTTGCCTCCCGATGAGATCAGATGATTGGCAACCTCAGGGATCATTTCAACATCGGAGCCTGCACGCGACAGGATCAGCTCATTGACCCGGCCCATATCGGCCTTCGTCAAATCGACCAGTGGCTGCACTGATCCGCCCTGTTTTTTCTTCGCGTCAAGATTCAAAACCACACCCAATGTCATCACTCCTAGCTGCCCGGTCACATTATGAAAGCGAACCGGATTGCTCAAGGCACCTATCAGCCCAGCAACGCTTAAGCTTTTTTACTCAGAGCCTGTTCACCATTGAAGGAAGCTGTTGTCAATGCGGTCTATTGAATACACATTGTCGAAATGATCGAACTTATGCGCACAAATGATTCCGTTCTGCTGTCAGTTGCGGAAGCTCTGATGAAAGAAGCAGGCATCATCTACTTCATCGCCGATACCAATATGAGTATCCTTGAAGGCTCTCTTGGCATTATACCGAGGCGCTTTCTGGTCGAGGAAGACAGATTGGACGAAGCCCGGCGCTATCTTATCGATGCCGGTCTGGAGCATGAATTAAGAGATCATGACAAGTAACATATCCGAGCATCAGCACGATAGCATGGAAGAGACACTCGACACATTCCATCGGGGGGCGTTTCATCTCGTGCAGCCTGCAATGAAGGGGCATCGATCCGGCGTCGATGCAATGATACTGGCAAGCAGCGTACCAGATGGATTTGCCGGTCGCCTTGCTGACCTTGGAAGCGGTGCGGGTGCGGCAGGGCTTGCCGTTGCGGCCCGCTGCAAAAATGCACAGGTCACCCTTATTGAGCGCTCCGGCTTCATGCTCGGCTTCGCACGCAAGACACTTGCCCACCCACTCAATGCAGCCCTGACTGATCGCGTCGACATCCTTGAAGCCGATGTCTCGCTGGCTGGTAAGGCGCGTGCCGCCGCGGGGCTATCCAACGACAGCTTCGATTTTGCGATCATGAATCCCCCATTCAACGAGGCACGTGATCGCTCAACACCTGACCCGGTGAAAGCAGAAGCGCATGTCATGCCGGAAGGCATGTTTGACCAATGGATGCGCACGGCCTCCGGCATCGTCAAGCCAGGCGGTGGCGTTTCCGTCATTGCGCGCCCCGGCTCGATTGCGCCGATACTCGAAGCACTCGAAGGCCGTTTTGGCGGCTTGAAAATCATTCCGATACAGCCTCGACCGCAAAACTCAGCTATTCGCATCATCATTACGGGCATTCGTGGAAGCCGCGCAGGATTGTCGCTCATGCCTGCCCTTGTTTTGCATGGCGATGCAGGCAATGATTTTACGCCACGTGCCACAGCCATTAATAATGGCCAGACTTCACTGCTTTAAGAAATGGCTGCATATCACACGGTCGAATCTGCAAACAATATATTCTGGGAAAATGAAGTCATGATTCTGGTCGTGGGAACTGTGAGACTGCCTGCGGAAAAATTAGACGATGCTCGCCCCATCATGAAACGAATGATTGAAGCAAGCCGCGCTGAGACCGGCTGCATTGATTATTGTTATTCTCAAGATGTACTCAAGCCGGGAATTATCCATGTAAAAGAGCTATGGCAGGATCGCAATTCACTGGAAAAACACTTCGCATCAGACCATATAAATCAGTGGCGTTCCTATTGGCCCGAACTGGAAATAACGGACCGCAATCTCGTTCTTTATGAAGTCAACACTCCGGAAGCAACCTGAAAAGAAGAAGAATGACATCAAATCCGAAGCCTGTCCGCCCCATCTCCATCATGCGCCGCTTTCTGGACAGCGAATCTTCCGGTGGCATTGTGCTTATGGCAGCCGCAGCGCTTGCGCTGATCGTCGCCAACACACCCTTTTCAAGCGCTTATTTTGATGCGCTGCATTTCTATATCGGGCCGCTCAGCCTTGCACATTGGATCAATGACGCATTGATGGCGATCTTCTTTTTGCTGGTCGGCCTTGAGATCAAGCGCGAGTTCCTTGATGGTCAGCTTGCAAGTTGGCCCAATCGCATCCTTCCCGGGATCGCAGCCGCAGGTGGCGTTATCGTACCAGCGCTGATCTTTGTTGCCTTTAACTATGGCGATGCAGAAAAAGTACACGGCTGGGCTGTGCCTTCCGCCACTGACATTGCTTTTGCTCTTGGCGTATTATCATTGCTTGGACCACGGGTACCAACAAGTCTCAAGGTTTTTCTTGCAACGCTTGCAATCCTCGACGATCTTGCAGCTGTCATCATCATCGCGGTCTTTTATACAGCGGAAATTTCAATGCCTTATCTCGGCGCGGCCTTTGCAACTGCGGCGGTGATGTTTGCCATGAACCGTTTTGGCGTAGCCAAATTGCTGCCCTACCTCATCGGTGCCGCTGTGCTGTGGTTCTTTGTGCTCAATTCCGGCGTTCACGCCACGGTTGCAGGTGTTGTCGCAGCGCTCATGATTCCGCTTAAGCCGGGCAAGGCAAAGCCGGATGATATGAGTTCGCCTCTTCACCAGCTCGAACACGCACTGGCCAAACCAGTTGCCTTTATCATTGTTCCCATTTTCGGCTTTGCAAATGCCGGCATCTCATTTACCGGAATGACACCCTCAATCATCTTCGACACATTGCCACTTGGCATCATGCTGGGGCTGTTTGTCGGCAAGCAGATTGGTGTTTTTGGTGCAGCATGGCTTGCGATAAAAACCGGGCTTGCGCAGAAGCCCATGGGCGCGAGCTGGGGCCAGCTTTACGGCGTTGCCATTCTGTGCGGTATCGGCTTCACCATGAGCATCTTCATCGGTCTGCTGTCCTTCCCGTCGGAATTCTTGCAGGCAGAGACGAAGATCGGCGTCCTTACAGGCTCTGCGCTCTCTGCAATCTGTGGTTACTTCCTACTCAGAATGCTGGCAAAACCACAAAACTGACGATTTTTTAATGCCCGGAACAAAATTCCGGGCATTTTTCTTTGTATTTTCAGGAATGATTTCTACATCTGGGGTAACATTTTTTTCAACTGGAGTTTGATTTGTCCGGCCTCTTGTCCCGCTTCATTCCGCGTCGTTTTCGCAAAAAAGAAATTGAAATCCCGGTTGTACGCCTTCACGGTGCGATCATGAGCGGCGGCTCACCGTTGCGTCCTTCGCTTTCGCTGGAAACGGCAGCGGGCGTGCTTGAAAAAGCCTTTGGCGAAAAGGAAGCGCCAGCCGTTGCAATTTCGATCAACTCGCCCGGCGGCTCACCGGTTCAATCGCGCCTGATTTATCGCCGTATCCGCGATCTGGCGGACGAACATCAAAAGCGTGTTTTCGTCTTCGTGGAAGACGCCGCTGCGTCCGGTGGTTACATGATTGCACTGGCGGGCGATGAGATCATTGCTGACCCCTCTTCCATCGTTGGCTCGATTGGTGTCGTATCGGCATCGTTTGGTTTTCCGGAACTGCTTAAAAAGATCGGCGTCGAGCGTCGCGTTTATACAGCCGGACAAAACAAGGCCGTACTCGACCCATTCCAGCCAGAGAAAAAGGCCGATATTGACCGGCTGAAAAAGCTTCAGCTTGAAATTCATGAAACCTTTATCGACATGGTGAAAGAGCGTCGTGGCAGCAAGCTTGCAAACGATCCCGACCTTTTCACCGGCATGTTCTGGACTGGCATCAAGGGCAAAGAAATTGGCCTGATCGACGGTCTTGGAGATATGCGCAGCTTTTTGCGCAAAACCTATGGCAATAAGGTGAAACTCAAGCTGATCGAACCCAAGCGCGGATTTCTGGGCCGGAAGGTGCCGGGTGTCGAAATGGGCCTCGGCCTTGGTATCGACCCCTCCGCTATCGCAGCCCATCTTGGCGATGGTTTGCTATCGGTTGCAGAAGAAAAAGCACTCTGGGCGCGATACGGGCTTTGAATTCCATGGTTTTACCATGTTATGGTGCATAAAGACCAAGATCAGTGTTACACTGCTGCTAAGATTTATCCATACATGTCCTGAAATGGCAATTGCAGGACATGTGTAAGCCTAGAGCGTCAAGCGTCCTTTTGGACGCACAAAGGGCGCTCTCATTCTGTGAAGGCACGATGCTAAAAGGACTAGAGGCCATGCCCCAGCTTATTTTTCTGCTGCTGATCCTCGCCGCCGCCTGGTACGGTTACCGGTCGTTCAAGCGCGAAGCGGTTCGCGTGACCCAGCGTGTGCGTCGGGCAGAGAAGGAAGCCCAGAACCGTGCCAATGGCACTTTGGTTCAGGATCCCAAGACCGGCGAATATTACGTCAAAAAAGACTGATCCTGATTTACCTAGAAAATGCACAATACAGCACAGGCCGCACAAACGGTTCGACACACTGCTCCGGCCAAGACCAATCTCGCGCTCCATGTAACCGGGCGCAGGGATGATGGTTATCATCTGCTTGATATGCTTGTGGTTTTTGCCGATTATGGCGATGTCATTGAAGTGACGCCCACCCCGCAGGATCAGTTCACTATCAGTGGTCGTTTCGCCAAAGGGGTTCCGCTTGATGGTGGCAATCTCGTTTTAAAAGCCCGCGATGCTTTGCGAGAATATGCTGCGCGTGATTTGCCCCCTGTTGCCATCCACCTTGAAAAGAACCTGCCCGTTGCCTCCGGCATTGGTGGGGGATCAAGCGATGCTGCGGCAACACTTCTTGCGCTCAATGAACTATGGCAGCTGAAGCTGGATTCTGACACGCTTGCAGCGCTTGGCTTAAAGCTCGGCGCAGACCTTCCTATGTGTCTGCATGGCGCGGCCTTTGGTACGCCGTTGATTGCACGTGGCATTGGTGAGCGGCTTTCCCCTGTAACAGGCATACCGTCGCTTCCCCTCTTGCTTATCAATGATGGCACGGCTGTTGCCACACCCGCTGTATTCCAAGCATTGACAAAGCGCGACCATCCGGCGCTCGCCTTGCCACCTGAAGGCAGCGTTGAAGCGATGTGCGGTTACCTTGGGTCAACACGCAACGATCTGCTGCCAGCCGCCCTCAAGCTTGCGCCACAAATCAACGACAAGCTTGATTGCCTGCGCGAGCACGGCGCGCTCTTTGCGCAAATGTCAGGTTCAGGAGCGACGTGCTTTGCCATATTCAACGACATGGCGCGCACACATATGGCGGCAAGCGCCATCCGCTCGAAGGAACCGGACTGGTTCGTTATTTCAACGAAAACAACGGCTTCCGCTGACTAAAGCACTTCCTGGTTTGATTGAATCATTGGAAATGCTCTGTATTTGTTTTCAAGCATTATCCAACGTTCTCGGTACACGCCTTGGTAAGGCCCGGTCTTCGCCTTTTATTGTTCACATATACTTGAACAAAATTCACCGCAGAGAAGGCATGCCGCTAAAATCCGCCTTATTGTTCACCATTACGAATACAATCTGTGAACCAAACGGTGGCTAGGCGCAGCCAATCGAAAGGCCTATCTCTTGCTCATCGAAACGACGAACACAGCGTCGCTTCACAAAAACCAAGGAGATAGAAAATGAAAAAGTTTGCTCTTGCTACTGTTGCCGTTGTTCTGAGCGCCGGTGCTGCTTTCGCTGAAAACCCAAATGTTGGCACCCCTGCCGATCTTTATGCCAATGACCGCACGCCCGTTGCAGCCCAGCAGGTTGATCGTACGGCAACCGCTTCCATCGGTCAGGTCTCCGTTCAGGACGGCTCAGCTCATCGCTTCGGTGACGCATCGCCTTCGAGCTTTCAGAACTAAGCTCAGTTTGTAAACAATCCCGCTGGGCGGAATGATCCGAACAGCACCCCAGTTATCTCCCCGGTGGATGGCGTTAGCGCCACCCCGGTGCCCCCGGAAGCACTGATGCCATCCAAAGGGCGATATAGAAGGAATAGAAAAATGAAAAAGTTTGCTCTTGCTGCTGTTGCCGTCGTTCTGAGCGCCGGTGCTGCTTTCGCTGAAAACCCAAATGTTGGCACCCCTGCCGATCTTTATGCCAATGACCGCACACCCGTTGCAACACAGCAGGTTGATCGCACGGCAACCGCTTCGATTGGTCAGAACACCTATCAGGACGGCTCAGCCCATCGTTTTGGCGACGCATCGCCTTCGAGCTACCAGAAATAATATCAGCTTGCGCTGATATTATTCAAAAAGGCGAAGCTTCAGGCTCCGCCTTTTGTTGTTTCTGGTGGCAAAATCGGGTGGGACAGCCGCACAGGCTTGAGTTGTTTTATGACAACCGGTGGGATGCCCCCATCCCGGATCAATGGCCTGATAACCAAGACAGGCGCCAGAAGTCCTGCATCGAGCGACGGCTTTGCACCCAAAAACCTGCCCACCAAACCCGAATCATGTGGTGTTGAAAAGCGTGCCGGCGCTTTTCCCGATTCCATATGCCGCCGCACGGCATCTTCCCAGCCATCCTGAAGAATTGCACCGGGCTTTAAGACGAGAAGCCACTGCGTTCGCAGATCATCAAATGCCTTCGGTAAATCCTTAGCATCGTAAAGCGAACATCCCGCCCCTTCGGCAACCAATCGTGTCGCATCGCTGGAACCGCTATCCGCAACAACAACACGTCGCAAAAGCCCTTCAACAACGGCGGATACCAATGCTGACAACGTTTGAGCCAGAGGCTTCTCAGAATTTCGCGTCATAATCAAAACGGATAACATGCGCCCTTTTATATCAAGGCTGCGTGATCGAAAAGCTGCCTGACATAATGTTCTTGATTTGTTCCGACTATTGGATTACGAATAGTGCCTGAAACGAGAGAGTCGGTTATGGAAATTATCCAGCAGGCAGACAAAGCAGCATTCGCAGCAGGAGGCGCAGAACACGCCAATGCGCTTGTGAGCGAAGCAGGCTTACGTATTGACCACGCACGGCGCCGTGGACGCGGCGCTGGCATCAATCCGACAGGGCGTTTTGAGCCGACCACACGACATGAATTTGACGATGGATGGGAGACGCTCGAAGACCTGCCCGCTTTCAAGACTGACGTGCAGATTGAAAAGCCCCGCACCATCATCACGCGCAATGATTCACCCGATATCAATTTTGACCGCTCTATCAACCCCTATCGCGGTTGCGAACATGGCTGCATCTATTGCTTTGCCCGTCCAACGCACAGCTATATGGGGCTTTCTGCCGGGCTTGATTTCGAGGCGCGCCTGTTCGCCAAGCCGGATGCGCCCCGCCTTCTGGAACGCGAACTTGCGAAGCCCGGCTACCAGCCCAAGACGATCGCCATTGGCACCAACACCGATCCTTATCAGCCCATCGAAAAGAAATGGCGTATCATGCGCGAAATTCTCGAGGTGCTGGAGGCTGCCAATCATCCCGTCGGCATTGTCACCAAATCAGCGCTCGTGGTGCGTGACATCGATATTTTAAGCCGTATGGCTGAAAAGGGTCTGGCCAAAGTCGCGCTTTCAGTCACCACGCTGGATGCCAACCTTGCGCGCACGATGGAACCGCGCGCATCAACACCAACTTTGCGGCTTCAAGCCATTCGAAAGCTCAACGAAGCCGGCATTCCAACCAATGTCATGATGGGGCCGGTCATTCCCGGCATCAATGATCATGAGATCGAGCGCATTCTGGATGCTGCTTTCGCACAAGGGGCGCGCGAAGCAGGTTATGTGTTGCTGCGTCTGCCGCTTGAAGTGGCACCTTTGTTCAAAGACTGGCTGCTGCGCAATTATCCTGACCGCTATCGGCATGTGATGTCACTGGTACGCTCGATGCGTGACGGCAAGGACTATGATGCGGAATGGGGCAAGCGGATGCGCGGCACAGGCCCCTATGCCTGGCAGATTGGGCGCCGTTTTGAAATTGCTGCGCGCAAGCTCGGCTACAATTCAAAGCGCGTTGCGCTGCGGACAGATCTGTTCGAGCCTGTCGAAAAAGGCGGCAAACAACTTTCTCTTTTTTGAGCCGCAGCGCGTGTGGGGATCCGTCATCCACAAAAGCAAGGCGCTGCGAGCCTATTGTTCGCTTCAAGCATGTCAGAGTTGTCAGTTGTGTATTTAATCTCCGTCTGATTTTTTCGGACGGAAGGCCCCTGCTTTTACGCCACTATCCTCGGCAGGGACCTTGCGGAGAATCAGAAGCAATGCGAGCATTGCCGCCAAATGAAACGCTTGAGTTCTGATTCTCCGCTCCTCTTTGACATCCCGCTTGCACCTGACTTCTCAGAAGAGACAAGGCTTATGGCGCGCGGGCTTCGTCATATTGCAGGTATTGATGAAGCTGGCCGCGGGCCGCTCGCAGGCCCCGTTGTTGCTGCTGCAGTTGTTCTTGATCCGGAAAACCTGCCTGAGGGGCTGGATGACTCCAAACGCCTGAATGCCAAAAAGCGCGATGCGCTTTACGAAATCATTCTGGCCAAAGCACTCACCGTTTCGGTCGCAAGCCTGAGTGCGCGCAGCATTGATGGAAGTGACATTCGAAAAGCAGCGCTTGAAGCCATGCGCCGCTCGTTTCTGGGCCTGACACTCAGCCCGGATCACGCATTGATTGATGGTCGCGATATTCCGCCCGGTTTGTCTTGTCCGGGATCTGCATTGGTAAAAGGCGATCAGCGCTCAATGTCAATTGCAGCAGCGTCGATTGTGGCGAAAGTCACGCGTGATCGCATGATGGCCCGCAGTGCAGCGGTTCATCCTGCATATGGCTTTGAGGTGCACGCGGGTTACGGCACAGCTAAACACCGTGCAGCTATCGAAGCAGTTGGCCCCGTACCAGGCGTTCACCGCTATACTTTTGCACCAATTAAAGGCCGCTTTTCGTCTATTTAATGCAGTTCTGTATGTTGAATTTTTACGGCAACGTTTGACTAGCAGGAGTGCTTGTCAAACTCGCTGAAGGCTTCCTTTGCGACAGCAAGGCCATTCATCGCTGCGGGAAAACCAGCATAGACAGCCATTTGGATTATAACCTCAACGATTTCCTCCCGTGTCAGTCCGGTGTTCATGCCTGCCAGAATATGTGCTTTCAACTGCTGCGAGTTATGTCCCAGTGCCGTTAACGCCGCTATCGTGCCAATCTGGCGGTCGCGCGCCACAAGGCCCGGTCTGCTGTAAATGTCACCATAAGCAAATTCATAAATATAACGGGCAAAATCTGGCGCAATGTCGTCTAAAGCTTCAACGACGCTACAGCTTGAGTCTGCATGTAATGATGTGAGCTTTGCTCTGCCACGCTCCAAACGGCGATTATCGTCCTGCATCAAAGCCCCCCTTATCCTCTCAAGAGCCTCCCAATTTCAACCAAACCCAGGGTACGGCGTCACACCTCTGAGCGAAACTCCAAAAACTTGGGTTGCTTTGCGCGAGGCAGCACTCCCTTCTAAATGTTGCATAGCTTCATATTTTAGCCAAAACCCAAATAAAAAAGCCGCCCTTTTGAGGCGGCTTATAAAACTCTATTAGAGATGAACTTAGTTCAGGTTGGATTTAACCTGACCGACTGCATCCTTGAACAGGGTGCCTGCAACTTTGGTATCAACCTTGTCGGCAACGATCTTGCCAGCGGCTGCAATTGCCAGATCAACAGCCGAAGCACGGACTGCATTGATTGCATCGGTTTCAGCGGTTGCAATCTTCTGCTCAGCAAGCTTGTTGCGGCGAACGACATATTCTTCGGTCGCACGCTTGGCGTCTTCGAGAAGAGCCTTTGCTTCGCGTTCAGCAGCGGCAACAATGTCGCCTGCTTCTTTTTCCGCTTCCTTGCGCTTGCGATGGTATTCAGCAAGAAGCTGCTGGGCTTCTTCGCGCAGGGTGCGGGCTTCTTCGAGTTCCTTCTTGATATTCTCGGCACGCTCATCAAGTGAGCGACCGATCATACCCGGAACCTTCAGATAAACAATCAGTGCGATGAAGAGAATAAGCGCAACAAGCGCCCAAAATGTTGAATCCATTTTCGTCTCCTCAGGCGTTTGCGGTTTTGACGGCTGCGGTCACATCAGCCTTGTCAGCCTTTGTGCCCAAAAGCTGTTCAACAATCGCAGACGTTGTTTCTTCGGCAATCGTACCGACATCGCTCATGGCCTTCGCCTTGATTGCTGCGATACGTTCTTCCGCTTCAGCAAGCTTGCCTTCAAGGGCTACCTCAGCAGCTGCACGTTCAGCATTCGCTTCGCCCTTGCCCTTTTCGCGGGCAGCTTCAGCAATCGAAGCAGCCTTGGCGCGGGCAGAGGCCAGTTCCTGCTCGTAAGCAGCAATGGCGTTGTCAGCATCCTGCTTGAGGCGGGCGGCCTGCTCAAGATCCTGTGCAATACGGTCACGACGGTTTTCGATCACGCCACCGATACGTGGAAGAACCACGCGCGAGAGGAACAGATAGAAAAGGCCGAAAGTGATCGCCAGCCACAGAAGCTGTGATGCGTAATGGGTAGAATCAAACGGCGGGAATACGCCGCTGCCGTGTCCGGCATCGTGCGCGACCCCGGTTTCGGTGTGCACAGCATCGGCTGCGCCGTGCTCGCCAGCAGCTGGTGCCGGTTGCGATTCGGTGGCGGTTTGGGCAAACGCCGTGGACACGAACATCCAGATTTCCCCTTCAATCCAGCATATTCATTTCCGGGCAAAAGAACCGGAAAAATTGAACCATGCTCACTCAGACTTCATATGCAAAGGCCAGCCGCGCTGCATTTCAAGATACAGATCGCGGCAGGCCAGTTTCTTGCGACTGTTGATTAAACAGCGAAGAGGAGCAGAAGCGCGATGAGCAGCGAGAAGATGCCCAGAGCTTCCGTCACAGCGAAACCGAACACGAGACGGCCGAACTGGCTGTCAGCAGCGGATGGGTTACGCAGAGCGCCCGAGAGATAGCTACCGAAAATGTTGCCGAGGCCGAGAGCCGTACCGGCCATACCGAAACAGGCGAGACCGGCGCCGATGTACTTTGCTGCTTCCGCTTCCATGTTAAAGCTCCTTCTGGATTGCAAATTAGTGCGGATTTCTGTTCTGGCGGAAACCCGCCGGTGAGAACCTCAAAGCGCTTCGTGTTTTATTATAGCAATACGAGGCGCTTTAAATATTTTCATTACGCATGTTGTTGTCGGAAAACCGGTAAACCACTTTTCCGCAACATGCTTTAGTGACCCGGATGTACTGCGTCGTTGATGTACATGCAGGTGAGAACGGTGAAGACGTAGGCCTGGAGGAACGCAACCAGAAACTCAAGCGCGGTGATCGCGACCGTCATGATGAGAGGCAGGATAGCGCCACCCACACCCAGCGCTCCAAGCGAGCTGAGCGAGACAACAAAGCCTGCGAAAACCTTGAGCGTGATGTGGCCTGCGAGCATGTTCGCGAAAAGACGAACCGAGAGGCTGATTGGACGCGAAAGGAAAGAAATGATTTCAATGGCAACAACCAGTGGCACGATAATGCCCGGCACGCCGCTTGGCACGAAAAGCTTCAGGAAGCCAATGCCGTGCTTGTAGAAACCGTAAATGATGACTGTTCCAATAACGAGCAGCGACAGCGCAAATGTTACGATGATCTGGCTGGTGACCGTGTAGAAGTAAGGAAACAGACCGATAAAGTTTGCGACCAGAATAAACATGAACAGCGAGAAAACGAAGGGGAAGAACTTCATACCCTTCGAACCGGCCGAATCTCTCAAGCTTGACGCCACGAATTCATAAGCCATCTCCGAAACCGACTGAAGGCGGCTTGGGATCAATCCACGGCTCGACGATGTGAAATAAAGAAAACCGGATGCGAGCACCACAGTTGCGACCATGAAGGCCGAAACATTGGTGAACGACAGGTCCAATCCACCGACGTCGATCGGAATCAATCGGGAAACCTGGAACTGATGAATCGGATCGTTGGCCAACTTAACCTCGTCTGTCGTTCCTGCCCTAAGGCACTTCACTGGCGAACCAAAGGTTCGCTTGGGCGTTTCAGTCACGGACCAAAGGCCCGTTGTCACAAGCGTCTATACGCGAACATTCTTGTCATGTCCGCTAAGACTTAGTCTTTCTTGCCCTTATCCACGTCAGACTTAATATTGCCTTGATCGGCGACATAACCTGCGGAACGGAGCACGTTGAGGGTGCCTGCACCAAAGCCTAGAAGGAGAAAGATGATCAACCCCCAAGGCGACGTGCCTGCGTAACGATCAACAAACCAACCAATCAGCGCGCCAACTATGATACCAGCGATAAATTCACTGGAGAGTTTCATGGCTTGCGCAACGGAACTGGAAGTTTCCGATCGCTCATCCTCGGAAGCCGGAGCTTTGAACATACCCTTTTTGGCCAATTCGGCTTCAAGGCGATTCAAACGCTGATCCAGCCCCCCGGAAACAGTTTTCCCGCCTGCATTCTTGCCTTCGCCAGGTGCTTTTCCCGGTTCAGTGCCGCTCGTCATTGGCAGCTCCTTTTTGCAAGAAACGCGGGCGTTGAAAGCCCATTTCCAAGTTGCGCGCAACATATTGACACACCGCCCGCTAGTCAAGGCAGTGAAGCAGTTGCTTCAAAAGGTTTTTTCTCTTGGAAATACAATAATTTAGCCCCTGGTGCGACTCATTTTCCACCCAAAGGCAAAAATCACACAGCCATTCGGCCCAAAAATTGGAATCAAATTGGGCGTCGGTCAGCAGAGAGATTCACCAATCTGCACCTGTTTCGACCGGCATACGAAACAAATAAATGTGTGCGAAAGTGATTTTCCATGACGGGCTGTATCAGCTCCAACCGCCGCCATAGGTCCGGTAAAACACATGAAGTCCGATCTTGGTCATTTTCTTCATGGTTGGCGCCCAGAAAGGGCTGACATAGGTTGCATGATAATGCGTGGAAGAGCCAACATCCGGCAACCAGATGCGGCCTGCAGTCACCGTTTTGGCAACCTGCTGCGCCATGCGCCATTGCGGCATTTCGGTTACACGATGTTTCTGACCATCGCAGGCAAACGAAAACTGACAGGCATTCAACCAGTTGCGATTTTGATAAACAACGCCGCAGATGGTTCCTGGATAGGCGGGATTGCGCACCCGATTAAGCACAACCTGCGCGACAGCCACCTGCCCCTTGACCGTTTCGCCGCGCGCTTCGTAATAAACGGCCTCTGCAAGACATTTCTGTTCTTTTGCTCCAAACGACTCGGCGGGTAAAGGCGTTGCGGCCCAAGCATGATCCTGACTGCTGATTGGAGGCACAAACCGGCCTGCATCGGCCTCTGGCGTCAAAATGCTCTCAAATGGAGAGGTTTTGCCATAATCCGGCTTAGACGGCGCGTAGCCCAACGCGAGAACGTCGGGCTGATCGTTGTTTATAAGCTTTGCCAATTGAACAGGAATGTCACTTTTGGGCTTGGGCGGTTTGATCGCGTGGAACGCCATCGCAATCTCAACCTCCTTCCCTTCTATGCTGGACTTGGAGAAAGCCATCCGCGCATCGATCTTTTCGCGCGGCGCGGTGATCATGCTGATTTTTTCAAACATGCTGCCCGCGTTAAATGCACGCGCCGGCGCCTTCGGCTTGACCGAAACGATGCGGTCCGTTTTATCCGCGCGATTGATACGGTTTTCATCCGGGTTCGGGTCGTCAACGCCAAGCTTTGCGGTTTTGTGGCCACCCGAAAGCGCAACACGACCGATGCCCGGAACTTCAATGCCACCGCTGGAAATACTGCCGGTTACAGTCGTTGCGTCAACGAAAGGCATTTCCGCCTGATGAAGCGAGCCAACGGGTGCTTTGGCGACGAATGCCGTCCAGCGATGACCGGCAATATCAGCGCTCGGAACCAGGCTTGCCATATCCTGAAAGGCAATTGCATTGGAATTGAAAAGATAGGTGATTGCGGCCAGAACGAGCGGTACCATACGGTGTGGTTTGCGCACGACCTGACGTGGCTTGGCACGCACGGCGTAATAGCGACCATCCTCCGGGCAATAGCCCGTCACCGGATAGTGCCATACCGGCTCGGCAACGGCCTTCGACCGGCCAAACAGCGCTCGTATGGAACCAAAACGCACCGCAAACTCCACTCGCAACAATTACTTAACTATAGCGAATAATGGAGCATTAACCTTGATGGATGGTTAACAGATTTTCGTTTACCCTTTGAAAATATTGATTAATTTTGAATTAACACCAGGCGCCGCTTGCTTGTTTTCATTTGCTTTTTTGAACATCTAAACAACAAATGAGCGCAAGCTTCTCCCTTCGCGATCTATTCGGCGTAAAAAATGAATTTAAAATGGGCAGGCACAACCAACCCGCTTTAATTCGGCTTAACCGCCCAGCGTTGAATGTCGTCACTCTGGCCAATCAATGCCAGACCATTGGCAATCGAATCAAACTGATTCGAACTTGTAACCATTGCATCGGGGAAGCGCCGCTCGAAGGCCGTGCGAATGGCCGGCACGAAGGAAGTGCCGCCCGTCAGAAACACACGGTCGATGCCATCAAACGTCAGCCCGGCATTTTGCACGGCCTGCTCAACGGATTGCTCGATATTAGCCACATCGCTGGCAATCCAACTATCGAAATCATCGCGCGTGATAGCCGAACGAATTTCAAAATCATCGGCCTTGAAATGCAGTTCGGATACTTTTTCCGACGACAGGCGAACCTTGAGATTTGAGACGGCCCGATAAATTTCATAACCGTAGTCGTTTTCGATCAGATGAATGAAATGTTCAAGCGGCTCAGGATCAACTGCATTCTTGGCAAGATCGGTCAGTGCGCGAATAGTTGCGGGCGAATTCATCAGAAACAATGTGTTCCAGCGCGCGAAATTTGCATAATAATGCCGCGGTATCGGCAGGCGCTTGCCAAAAGATTTATACTCGCCATTTTTGCCAAGGAGCGGCGACACCGCATTGTCGATGATGCGATAATCAAATGTGTCGCCCGCAATGCCAAGACCTGTCTGGCTCAGCGGCGTGAAACTCAAACCATTCGCACCCACGTCAAAACGCACGATGGAAAAATCGCTCGTACCACCACCAAAGTCAGCGACCAGAACGGTGGATTGGGTTTTGAGTTCCTGTGCATAAAAATATGCCGCCGCCACAGGCTCATAAACATAGTGAATGTCGGTGAAGCCAAAAGCACGGAACGCTTTTTCATAACGCTGCATGGCCAGGTCTTCGTCCGGCGATACTCCGGCAAAAATGACCGGACGGCCAATAATGACACGATTGCCCTTTGGAGGCAGGCGATCACCAAGGCGTGCTGCAACGGATTGAAGAAACGTCTCTAAAATATCTTCAAACTTGAAACGCTTGCCGAAGACCGGCGTATCGGTGAAGGATTTTTGAGCCGCAAACGTCTTGAATGATTGCAGCATACGCGTTGAATGCGGTGCATTCACAAAGGCATCCATCGCCCATGCCCCGCTTTCGCAGGTGCGCTCACCAGTTTCCCGATCCTGCCAGAAACAGAGAATCGAGCGGTAGCCGGTCATGTCGACGCCATCCTTTGGCACACTCAGCACAGCCGTCCTACCATCTGGCGAGGCCAGAGACAGAACAGTGTTCGTTGTACCGAAATCGATGCCCAGTGTAACGCCGTCAAACTGGCTCTGGCTAACGGTCGTCATAATCTGCCTCTAATGGTGGGGATTTTCAGGAGGCGGCGAAGTAGCAGACAGATAAGAGTTTCTCAAGTCACCAAAGACGAATAAGAGACAATCACAATGAATGAACCGAAGGAGCACACATGTCCCGCTTAGACGGAACGACTGCCGTTTTAACAGGCGCCGCACGTGGTTTGGGTGCTGCTCTTGCTTTTTCCCTCGCCGAAGCCGGGTGTGATCTCGTGCTGTGCGGTCGCAACCTGAAGGCACTTGAAGAGACTGCCCATAAAATTGCGGCACATACGGGGTGCAAGGTGCAAACAGTGCAGGTCGATCTTGCAGACATGACAAGCGTGGCTGCCGCTATGGAAACAATCAAAGCGGACCACAGTTCTATCGATATTCTTATCAACAATGGCGCTATGTGGCTGGAAGACAGAGAGGACGAATATTCCATTGAGGAAGTTTCGGGCGTCATCAATGCCGCGGTAACCGGAACATTTATGTTCACGCAAGGGATGCTGCCCCTTCTCAACGCGTCATCGCGCCCGGATATTGTGACCATCGGTTCGATCAGTGGCCTGCCAAATGCGCCCTTACAAACAGTTTCGGTGCCGTTCTATGCTGCAAAGCGCGCACAGGCTGCACTGGCAGACGGCCTACGGCAAAAGCTTGCCGGAACGCCAGTGCGTTCCATCATCGTGCACCCGCCCTACCTCGAAGACGCGTCGCCCCTGGAGAACAACTGGGAAGCCTCCGCCCATCGAAAAAAGGGACAGGCAGCCACAAGCCGCGATATCGTTGAATCTGTGCTCTTTGCGCTCACGCGCCCACGCCATGTCACATTGTCGATTACTGTCGACGCTGATGAGGGCGGCGTTTTCGGCTAGAACTTTAAATGCTCTGAGGACGCGTTTCCCGCAAAAAGAAAGCCCGGTTTCACAACCGGGCTTTCATTTATCTCTTCTTTTTTGCGCGACCCGCAAACGGATTGTCCGACGTCTTGAGCGACAGACGGATCGGCACGCCCGGCATATCAAATGTCTCACGCAGGCCATTGATGAGATAACGCACATAAGATTGCGGCATCGCATCAGGGCGTGAACAGGAGACCACGAAGCCCGGTGGGCGGGTCTTGATCTGCGTCATGTATTTGACTTTGAGGCGACGGCCAGAAACTGCCGGCGGTGGCTGGTGCGCAATAACGCCTTCAAGCCAACGGTTCAGACGACCCGTCGAAATGCGGCGGTTCCAGATTTCATGGGTCTTGACGACATTCTCCATGAGCTTGTCCAGCCCCTGCCCGCGCTCACCGGAAATCGGCACAGCACGAAGGCCACGCACCTGTGGCAGAAGCCGCGCCGTCTTTTCGTAAAGATCTTCGAGAACCATCTGGCGATCTTCGATCAGATCCCATTTGTTGAACGCAATAACCGGCGCACGGCCTTCGCGGATGATCAGATCGACGATCTGCAAATCCTGCTTTTCAAAAGGGATCGTCGCATCAAGCACGATAATCACCACTTCCGCAAAGCGGATCGCACGAAGACCATCGGCAACCGAAAGCTTCTCAAGCTTTTCCTGCACGCGCGATTTACGACGGAGACCAGCCGTATCGTAAAGCTTGATATTGCGTCCGCGCCATTCCCACTCGACCGAGATCGAATCGCGCGTGATACCGGCTTCAGGCCCTGTCAGCAGACGATCTTCGCCAAGCATTGTGTTGATCATCGTGGACTTACCCGCATTCGGACGTCCAACAATGGCAATGCGCAACGGCTTGGTGGCATCATAATCCGGGATGATTTCCTCATCCGGGTCTTCAATATCATCGCCAATCAACTCACCAACGGCAGCCGGCGTGAAAGCCTCTTCCGCAGCTTCTTCTGCACGTTGATCGGCAAATGCACGCTCTTCGCCCAGAAGCGCGACAATTGCGTCACGCAAATCGGGCATGCCCTGACCATGTTCAGCAGAAACAGGACATGGTTCCCCAAGGCCAAGCTGGAAAGCATCATAGAGGCCAGTTTGCGCGCCCCTCGCTTCCGCCTTGTTTGCGACCAGCACAACAGGCCTGCCGGAACGGCGGACCAGTTCGGCAAAAGTGCTATCGGCTGGCGTCAGCCCGGCTTTCGCGTCAATGACGAAAAGAATGGCGTCAGCTTCCTGAATGGCAGCCTCCGTCTGGGCACGCATGCGCGCTTCCAGACTGTCATTGGCAGCATCTTCAAGACCAGCCGTATCAATGACCTGAAACTTCAAATCATAAAGCTTGGCATCATGAATACGCCGGTCGCGCGTGACACCCGGCAAGTCATCAACCAGCGCCAGCTTGCGGCCGACGAGGCGATTAAACAGGGTGGACTTGCCGACATTGGGACGCCCGACAATGGCGAGAGTGAAACCCATAGGTTCGTATTACTCCGAAATTGGTTTAGCTCAGCCCTGAGCTTCTGGCATTTTAATGCCAGCGCCGCGCATGAGATCAAGCATTGTATTGGCGCGCTGGCGGATGTTCGCCGGAGCCAGTGTGTCATTGGCAATCTGCTGGTAAAGTTTTGCGGCGTCGTCGAAACGCTCCGCTTTCCATGCTGCCAGACCAAGGGTCTCACGCGCACTCGAACGCATTGGATTGCCGTCTGCCGAAAGCGTTTCAACGCGCTTTGCGACATCATCATAAGAACCAGAATCCACCAGCAGATAGGCTGCACGAATGCGCGCTATGTCGCGCATCGGCGCGGGAACTGCATTATCCGCTGCAACCGCATCAAAAGCCGTAACAGCCGCTGGCACATCACCCTTCTCCGCCAGCACAGAGGCAGCACGCAAACGCGCCAGTACCGGATAAGAGCCATAGCCTGTCTTTTCAAGATCATCGAGTGCGGCGATGGCTTCTTCGTTCTTGCCGGAAGCGGCGAGATCGAGAGCCGCCAGAAACTTATCGCCAGAGGCAGATGCCTTGCTCTCAGTCCAGTGCTTATAACCGACCCAGCCGGCTGTACCGATTACAATCGCAATCGCCGCGCCAATTAGAAGAGGGCCAAAGTTTTTCCAAACCTGCTTCGCCCGTTCCGAACGGAGCTCTTCGTTTACCTCGCGAATGAAACTGTCGTCTGCCATGGACCTGCCATTTTTTACTTGAGCGCTCTGCGCATAAAGCCACGCTCTGAAAACTGTTGATCTTAATTTCTATGTTCAGGCGCTTTTAGTCGGAATTCGCGCCATATGTAAGACCCGTCAGCGAAATAAGCTGCACCTTACCCGAACAATCTGTATTTGTGTCCGAGCTTCGCCTTATTCAACACGTAGGAAGCAACCTTTCCCCCAAAGTGGCGTTCACTCTCTTATGCGTATTCTTTCTTCTGTCCTTGCTGTCACGGCCTCTTTTGCTTTTGTCACAAATCCGGCTCAGGCAGAAACCTCTAAGCCGCAATATGTGCTGATCTCTTTTGACGGCGCGCATGACAACAAGCTTTGGACCCGTTCACGCGAACTGGCGAAAAACAACAATGCGCATTTCACTTATTTCCTGTCCTGCGTCTTTTTGATGGAAAAGAAAAACCGCCGCGATTATCAACCGCCCCAAAAACGTGCCGGTGCATCCAATGTCGGCTTTGCTTTGAGCCATGATGAAGTTGTGACGCGCCTTGATAATATCTGGCAGGCGCACCTGGAAGGGAACGAAATTGCCAGCCATGGCTGCGGCCATTTTGATGGCACCAACTGGTCCACGGCCGACTGGGACAAGGAAATCAAAGAATTCCGCCGCATCACTGCCGATGCTTATAAGAATAACGGTATCGACGGCGAGCCCGAGGGCTGGCAAGAACTGGCGCGCCACGGCATAAACGGCTTCCGCGCGCCCTATCTTGCGGCATCAAAGCCCGTACAGGATGCATTGAAAGCCAATGGCTTCCGCTATCAAGCATCATCGATCACGCGTGGACCGGAACTGCCACAGATCACTGGGCAGTTTGCGTCTTTCGGTCTGCCGCTTATTCCTGAAGGCCCGTCGCAGCGGCTTATCGTGGGTATGGATTACAATCTTTATGTCCGCCACTCCAAAGGCAAGGAAGCGCCCGCCCAGGCAGCTGTGTTTGAAGAACGTGCCTATAAAGCTTTCCGAACGGCCTTCGACAAACAGTATAATGGTGAGCGCATTCCCTTACAGCTTGGCTTTCACTTTGTGCTAATGAATGACGGGGCTTACTGGCGCGCCATGGAACGTCTCGTATCCGAGGTCTGCAACAAGCCTGATGTGAAATGCACGACATATAATGATTATCTCAACACAATCATCGCTCCGGGCGACAGCGCCGCGCAGAGAAGATCGTAAAGATTATGACATCAGGCCGAGATTTTCCTGATCCAGCACCGGCAATGGCTCCTCATAAATCACCGCTTCAAAGCCACGCAGACGCTTATAGATCGAAAGAAGTTCGATAATGGTCGTCCATGAATTAACGAGATACTGGAACGACCCACGCACCTGATCAAATACATTGAGTATCTGGTTCATCAGGCCAAGCGTCAGCTTGCCCGCAACAATTGATGGCACCAGAATAAGTGTCGGAAAAATACTGTCAGCCTGCAAATAAAAGATACGGGCAACGTTGAAATAGACGTAGTGAAAGTAGAGCCGAAAATAATTCTGGCGGACACTGGAGAACAGTTCTCCCATCGTAAGCGGCTCGGCACGATGCGCATGATCTTCACCATAGACCAACTCCTTACGATAGGCCGCTTCCACGCGCTGATTGTTGAATTCCAGCCCCGGCAGTTTGATGCCGACCAGCGCCAGAAAGCCGGTGCCAAACAGCGCCCAGACAATTGCCGCCCATACCAGCGCATGCGGCACCAGCCCGATGATTGGCAACTCGCTCACCCTGTCAGAAAACGAAAACAACACCGGAAGAAACGCGATCAGCGTCATGATCGCCTTGATCAGATTGACGCCCAGCTGTTCAACGGTCGTAGAAAAGCGCATTGTATCTTCCTGAACGCGCTGCGCAGCGCCTTCGACCGAACGCAGTTTCGGCCAGTGGCTCATGTAAAAATCATTCATCGCCGTGCGCCAGCGGAAGATATAATGGCTGGTGAAAAACGCGCTCAGCACGCCAATGGTGACACCAACAAAGGCAATGCCTGCGAAGTCCACCATACTCCAGTAAAAATCAACTGCCTGCACCGAGCCGGGCGTTCCCAGCGCCTTCTGCACCATATCATAAAACGGGCCATACCATGCGTTGACCGCAACGCTGACCTGCACACTGAAATAGGTCGCAAACAGAATCAAAGCCGAACCGAGCACAGACCATCGCTGCCATGGATGCGGCGCAAACCATGACCAGACCGCATAGAATGCGAACACGGCAACAGCAAAATAGATATAAAACCAAAGGAAAGGCGCAGACCAGAAGAGGCTTGCGCCAATGATGGGTGCAGCATCAGCTGCCGCCGGTGGCAAACCGATTAAACCTCCGAGTGCCGCACCACCTTCATACCAGCCAATAATGGCAAGCAGTGTCCAAACGAGCACGGATGAGAAGAACAGCTTAGGACGCGGGAAAAAGGATACGAACATTGCAATAGGTCCAACAAGTATGTTGGCTGCATAAGGCACCGATCCAAAACTGTTTACCAATTAAATTTTTTTAAGGTTTTCCATTACTTGGCAGCACGCCCAGCGGCGTAAGCAATGATCGCCGTCATCAGGAGGGCAAAGGCTGCAACGAGAGTGGGGACAGTGAACGAGCCAAAGCGTTGCGCCATGAAGCCTGCAATCAGCGGCCCTGCAATCTGTCCGATGCTGAAACAAACCGTCATCCTTGCAAGGGCACGCTTCGGCGACTGCGGTGCAAGCACACGCGCGGTCTGAAGCCCGAAGGCCGTTAGCGCCATAAAGGTTATGCCAAGCAATGCACCGCCAACCAATGGCCCCAAAGGTGGCGGAAGCAACACGCTTGCCGCCACACCGAGAGCTTCGATTGCCGCAGTCAGCGCAAAAGCGATAAAGAGACCAAACTTCCGAATGGCAGGCGACCAGAGCCAGATCGAAGGTGCAGCGCATAATCCCGTCACAACCCACACGGCTGCTTCCATCAACGAGCCACCATCATTTGCCCGTACGATTGTGATGATGAACGTTGCCGTGATCACATAGCCAAAGCCAAAAATGCCATAGGCTATTGAAATCGCATTAAAAGCAAAGCTGCTTGGCAGTGTCGGTTCACGCTTGCCATTGGCTCCGCCAACCGGCCCTTCCTTCACAAGCGCAACCACCAGAACAGCCATGACCAGACTTAAAATGGCAGCTCCAATCCAGTCGGCCCGCCAATCAAGTCCAGAAAACCGGATACCCGCAACCATGATCGCTGAAAGCGCAATACCTGCGCCAACCCCGCCAAAATGCAGCGCACCAAGCTCTGCCCGTTCGGCAATCGCTATATGGCTAAGCACGATTGTCGTGCCAAGAATCATCGTCACGGCGCTGATAAAGCCTGCTGCAAAACGAATGATCGAAAACGGCCAAACGCCATCAAAAAATGCCATCGCGGCACAGAGAACCGCACTGATGATCAAACCGGCAATGACGCTTTTGCGTTCAATCCCCGCTGACCAGCCATAGCCCGCAACCATTGCTCCCAACAGATACCCAACATAGTTGGCGGAAGCGATAAAGCCTGCATCTGCGGCATTAAAACCCACATCCACCATCATGCCGGGAAGGATCGGCGTGTAAATAAAGCGGCCGATCCCCATTGCCGCAATCATGGCGAAAAAGCCGCCAAAAGCGTAACGAAGAGCAATACGATGCGAATTTGTTTGGGAGAGTGCTTGATTCATAGCGCTGAAAATACGCTTTGGGTAATCGTGCACAACTGAATTTTTCTGATTGAGACAATCACTCGAATTGTGTTCAATTTTTCGGCATCCCGCAAAAGCAGCCTAACCGGCCTGTATATCCGGTCTGTTTTTTGGGGGGCGCGTTGGCACGCTGTCTGGCTGGCCTGAATGAAGAAAATGCAGCAATGTCTCGTTCATTGATTGCAGCCGGAAAGCCGCATCCCGCCAACTGAAATCAATATCCTGCGGCACAGGTGAAAGGCGTTCAGGCGCGTCGCCCTCGCCCAGATTACAATTATGGATGACCGATTGAAGCGATTGTGAAATCCATTCGGGCGGCGACGCTTCCTTCTTACGAAGCGCATTACCGACGGCCTCTCCAAAGAGCAGAGCCGTTGCATAAAGGCGGATGCCGCGGCGATCATAGCGGCCTGCCATTTCACTGATCTCGCGCGCAACCAGCCGACCGCGCAAAGACCAGCGCGCGTTTGACCGGGCGAGCGCTATGCCATCCCCCAGCGCGTTGACCGCGCGTTGCGCCTGTGTAAACTGGTTGATTGCGCTCTGTGCGTGGATAACATCTTGTGTTTCCAACGCAATTGCCGACTTTTTGAGACCTTTCAGGATATTATCGACAAGTCCCCGCACGGCTCTGTCGATCAGGCGCACCGGATCGGGTGTCAACAATATCTGACTGAACAAAAGCCCGACACCCGCGCCCACAAGAACATCAATAAGCCGTGTCATTCCCGCGACCTGCGGCCCCATTGCCAGGACAAGAATAGCAGAAACGCCCGATTGAATGGCGATAGCCGGCGCAAGACCGAAGGTCGTTGCAATCACCATGGCGATGCAGGTGACAACACTCATATGCAGAACCGGAATCGTATGGGGCAGAAGCAGAGAAAACTCGCCCACCAGCACGCCAGTCGTCACACCTGCGATCACGCCAATCGCCTGTTTGCCATGATTGGGCAGATTGGGCGCAAGACAGATAACGGCTGTCACCATCGCGAAGAGAGGGCGCGGCTGCCCCAGCATCCACTGACAGATCAGCCATGCGACTGCGCCACCAACAGAGGCAATCAGCGCATCACGCCAACTCACCGACCATTGCTGAAAAATCTTCTCTATTCGCTGACGCATTTATTAACCTGCCAACTTATCCGTCACGCTGGAGATACTATTTATGACAGGTTTTGCGGTACTCAAGCCTTGAAGAACGCCTCATACTGATCCGGTTTGAACCCGACAATCAGCGCGCCATTCCTCTCAAGCACCGGGCGCTTGACCATAGAGGGTTGTGCCAGCATGAGTTCACGCGCCTTGGCAGCATCGACATTGTGGCGCTGTTCTTCTGGCAGCTTACGGAACGTGGTGCCCGCACGATTGAGCAACTTTTCCCATTCGATGTCTTTCAGGAAACGGTCCAGCGTTGCACCATCAAGGCCGTCTTTCTTGTAATCGTGAAAAGCATAGTCAATGCCATGATCTTCAAGCCATGTGCGCGCCTTCTTCATGGTGTCGCAGTTTTTGATGCCGTAAATCGTGACGCTCATGTCCGAATCCTTCAAGTTTTATCCGATCAAAAGCTATCCGCAGCGGGGTTGCAACCCTCAATGTTTGAAGGCTGGCGCTCTCTTTCAAGCAGATCGCGCTTGCGTTCCACACCCCAGCGATAGCCGGACAATCCACCATCATTGCGCACAACCCGATGACAGGGAACCGCAACAGCAATCTTGTTGGCGCCACATGCCTGCGCCACGGCACGGATTGATTTTGGCGCGCCGATCATTTGCGCAAGTTCGGTGTAGCTCACTGTTTTACCAAACGGGATTTGCAGCAATGCCTGCCAAACCCGTTCCTGAAAAACAGTGCCACGCAAATCCAGTGGCAAATCAAGCCCAATACGAGGGTCTTCAACGAACCCGATAATTTGCGCAACATGATCCTCAAAATCCCGGTCCCCTCCGATAAGCTCGGCTTTCGGGAACCGGTCTTCGAGATTGCTGATCAGCGCCTCTGGCTCATCGCCCATCAGAATGGCACAAACACCCTTCGCACTTTCCGCAGCAAGAACCGCCCCCAGCGAAGACTGACCGACAGCAAAGCGGATTGTCTCATTCTGCCCACCGGATTTATAGGTCTTTGGCTTCATTCCCAGAACCTTGTCCGATGCTTCATAGAAGCGGCTTGATGAATTATATCCAGCTTCATAAATGGCGGCTGTCACGCTTGCTTGCGGCGTTTCAAGGGCTGAACGGATTTTTCGCCCGCGCTGCGCATCCGCATATTCTTTGGGCGTCAGTCCGGTGAAGGCTTTGAAAAGACGGTGAAAATGCGATGCACTGGCACCAACTGCGCGCGCTATTTCGTCAAGGTCCGGTATTTCTTCCGCAATATCGATATAGTGACATGCGGCTGCAATCATATCAGCATGACGGGCATTGTTCTGTGCATCAAGCGTTGCTGGCAGATTGGGTTTACACCGTATGCAGGGACGAAATCCTGCGCGTTCCGCGGCCTCTGCCACGTCAAAAAACTGAACGTTTTCACGTCTTCCACGCCGTGAAGGGCAAGACGGGCGACAATAAACGCCCGTCGTGCGTACGCCATAGAAAAACTCGCCATCCGCAGCTTTGTCGCGTGTGAGAACTTTGTGCCAGCGGCTTTCATCCGTGTCATCGTTGAGCGTTGGCGTGCTTGTCATCAGGTTCATGTCCATTGATCCTTCTTACTATGAAGGAAATCTAAAGCCTTACAAGACTGACAACACTCCGCTGCTTACTTTCAAATTCATCAGCCCCTACGAGCCTGTGCAATTGCATCGATCAGACCCTGCTTTTTCATCACGCCGCCATAGAGTCTGGTGCCGATCACAAAAGACGGCGTGCCACCGAAATTAAACGCCTCGCCCTGCTCCATGTTGCGCTCAAGGATAGCATCGATCCTTACGGCATCTGCCTGATATTGCGCTTCAAGTTTTTTCGGATCAAGACCGGCCTTTCTAAGAGCCTCGTCCGTCTGATCTTTGCTCAAACGCCCTGTCGTTTGCATCATGGCTTCCATTGCCTTGACATAGGCGCCGGATTTTTCTGCTGCCAGAACCAGCCGTGCCGGATAGGCAGAATTATCGCCAAAGATAATCCAGTCTTTAAGCACCAGCCGCACTTTGCCATCGTTTTCAACAACGCGCATCAGTTCAGCATGTCCTCGCTTGCAGTAAGGGCACTGGTAGTCGAAATATTCGACAATGGTGACATCGCCATGAGGATTGCCGAGCACCGGGATATCTTTGTCATAAAGCACATCGGCCACGCTCGGCATGCTTTGCGCAAAACTTCCGCCACCAGAAATGGCAATCGTCGCGGCTCCTGCTGCCGTTGCAGCAAGCATCTGGCGGCGATTTATCATCAGCTTTCTCCCTGAGACGATTGAGCCTTGTTGAGAACAACAACACGGCTTCCGTTGGAAACCCGTTTGTGAAGATCGATAATATCCTGATTGAAGAGACGGATACAGCCAGACGAGGCCGCCTTGCCAATTGACCATGGCTCGTTGGTGCCGTGGATACGGTAAAGCGTATCCTTGCCATCACGATAAAGATAAAGTGCGCGTGCACCGAGCGGATTGCGGATACCGCCTTCCAGACCTTGGGCATGTTTTGCATAATGTTCGGGGTTACGCTTGATCATGTTCTGCGTTGGCGTCCAGCGCGGCCATTGAGCCTTATAGGCGACCTCTGCGTCACCGCTGAATGTCATTCCGGCACGCCCGACGCCAACGGAATAGCGCATGGCCTTGCCGTCCGGCTGCACCAGATAGAGATAGCGCTTATAGGGATCGACGATAATCGTGCCAACCGGATGCGTGGTCTGATAGTCGACCTGCTTACGAAGATTTCTTTGCGCTATTTTGCTCAGATCAAGTGCCGCAATATGATTTCCACGATCGGTGACCGCGCCATACATGACTTCATATTCGCTTTTCGCCGTTTGTATCTCAGGCTCAACGACAGGCGCAGCACGCACCGGCTCAGGCGCGAGGGCCACGGGTTGCGGCATGGTGACGGGAATCGGCCTGTCTGTGGGGACGCTTGTGCACGCCGCAAGAGCCAGTGGTAAAAAGCCGACCAGGATCATTCGCGCGTATGACAGGCACGTTCTTAGCTTCGCAGTGCATAAATTCAATTTCTCAAACCCCAATATCGCTGTCCCCAAAACATGCCGGCCTTCATAAGCTGAAATTTTATTTAAATGAACAAGTAGATTATAAAAAGCCAATGATCGCGTCACCTTAAGGCAACCTTAAGCTGGCGAAGCGAAAGCTGGCTCAAAATCAGTCAACACTGAAACAGGGACGACTATGCGTATTCTGGTGGTTGAAGACGATGCACTCCTGCTCGACGGCCTTACCGTGGGGCTGGGATTGGCCGGCTTCACCGTGGATGCCGTTGCAAGCTGCGGCGACGCCGAAGCAGCCCTTGCAACGCAGAACTACAACGCAATTGTGCTCGATCTCATGCTGCCAGACGGTTCCGGTCTTGATGTGTTGAAGTCGATGCGGCAGGCACGGGATCAAACGCCGGTGCTGTTGCTAACCGCCCGCGATCAGGTGCCGGAACGCATTGCAGGGCTTGATGCGGGTGCGGACGATTATGTCGGCAAGCCGTTTGATCTTCATGAGCTTGCAGCGCGCGTGCGCGCCATTGCCCGGCGCGGCGCGGGTCGTGCCAGTGCCACGCTTGAATGGCAGGGCGTTGAACTTGACCCGGCGGAAATGTCAGTGCAATTCAACGGTGAACCGCTTCGCCTGACGCGACGCGAATTCTCTATTCTGCGCACATTGATGGAGCGGCCAACCGCAACCGTTTCCAAGTCATCGCTTGAAGAAGCACTTTATGGCTGGCAGGAAGAGGTGGAGAGCAATGCGGTCGAAGTGCATGTTCATCACTTGCGCTCGAAGCTCGGTTCAGCCTTCATCGAAACGGTGCGCGGCGTTGGCTACAGGCTCGCGGGAGCACAAACATGAATTCCATCCGCAGCCGTCTGACGGGCATATTGATCGGGATCACCTTTCTCGTCTGGGTGTTTGCGGTCATCTGGATTCATGTGAGCACGGAAGCAAGGCTTGAAAAAGTACTGGATGCGCGCCTCATGGAAGCAGCCCGCATGGTTAATTCGCTGCTGACCGAGCGGCGTGTTGAAGTCGCGCCCGATGGAAATGGCGGACAACTTTCGCTCAAGCCCTTGCCCGATTTTCCGCTCTATGACCGGCAGCTTTTCTGCCAGATATGGGCCATCGATGGAAGGCTGGTTGGCCGCTCGGAAAGTGCGCCCGGCGCCCGCCTGACCAACGTGGCGAACGGATTTTCGGATACGGTTGTTGCAGGCGACCGTTGGCGGGTTTTTGCCGTGGAAAACACGCAGCTTGGTTTGCGTGTCATGGTCGCCGATAGCCTCTCGGTCCGAGAGCGGCTCGTGCAAAATGTGGTGGCCGGTGTTGTTCTGCCTGCCCTCCTCTTGCTGCCCATTCTTGCCATCCTGATCTGGCTGTGCGTGCGACGCGGACTTAATCCGTTGAGCCGTCTTGCCAGCACGTTGTCGAAGCGCGACGCGCGCGATTTGCATCCTCTGCCAGAAGAGAAGCTGCCTTCCGAAATCGCACCCTCGGTGTCCGCTTTGAACGATCTTTTCCATCGCGTGGAAGAGGCGCGCGAACGCGAGCGCAATTTTGCAATTTTTGCCGCGCATGAACTCAAAACCCCACTGGCGGGCCTCAAGACACAGGCGCAGATTGCAGAGAGTGCCAAAGATGACACCATGCGTCTCAAGGCAATCCGCCAGATTGCGTCAGGTGTTGATCGCACGAGCCGCCTCGTCAGCCAGCTGCTTGACCTTGCGGCCCTGGAAACAGGTGACGAGATGGTGAGACCCACGCCCGAACCCGCCTGTCAGTTGCTGGTTTCTATCTCGACCGACATGCGTATGCTTGCGGCAAATCGCAACGTGACGATTGAGCTTCCCAATAATCTTCCGCTTGTGACAATGGAATATCCGCATCTCTTCACGCTTGCCATGCGCAATCTGATTGAAAACGCCGTCAACCACTCACCGGAAGGCGGGTCTGTGCGATGCAACCTTCAGCGGGATGACGACAAGCTTGTGCTCACTGTCGAGGATGATGGTCCCGGTATTGCGCCTGAAGACATGGCACATGTGACCGAACGCTTTTATCGCGGCTCGAACAGAAGTGAGAATGGCAGCGGTCTGGGGCTGGCTATTGTGAAAATGGCAACAGCCCGTATGGGTGGAAAATTGCAGCTTCACAATCGCCCCGAAGGCGGCTTGCGCGCTTCATTGATTATCCCAGCACAATAATCCGAAATCAAAAATTTTAATCGAATCAAATAGCTATTTCTCACGCTAAAAAAGCTATTCCTCTCGAAACGCCCAATTCGTCGCATCCCAATCAAGTGCTATTTGATTTAGATCAATGACACGCAACCGTGGAATGCCGATAGAAGGGCTATCGCTATAGCTGTCGTCACTTGGACACTTGGGCAGCTTCTGACTTGCGCTGCGAGGGGATTACATGAACTACGCCGCTGGAACAGTCCTGTCTGGTCTGGGAGCACTTTTTGCTGTGCTTCTGGCCGGATTTTCTCATGATGAGCTGTTTAGAATCCACATGTGGATTCTGTTCGCAACACTTGCCATCTTCACCATTCTTTTGATGCGTAATGCCGATTACGGCCTGACGCCAAAGAAAGTCGATCAGTCCACCTATATGGATGGGCCGATCCGTTATGGCGTCATCGCAACCGTGTTTTGGGGTGTGGCCGGCTTTCTCGTCGGCGTGCTTATCGCAGCACAGCTCGCCTTCCCGGATCTCAATCTGCAACCCTATTTCAACTTTGGCCGCCTGCGTCCGCTGCATACATCGGCAGTGATCTTTGCCTTTGGCGGCAACATCCTGATCGCCTCGTCGTTCTATGTCGTGCAGCGCACCTGTCGCGCGCGCCTCATCGGTGGCGATCTGGCCTGGTTCGTTTTCTGGGGCTATCAGCTTTTCATCGTGATGGCAGCAACCGGCTATCTGCTCGGCATCACGCAATCGCGCGAATATGCTGAACCGGAATGGTATGTCGACGTCTGGCTCACCATCGTTTGGGTCGTCTATCTCGTCGTCTTCCTCGGCACCATCCTGCGACGCAAAGAGCCACATATCTATGTGGCAAACTGGTTCTACCTGTCGTTCATTATCACCATCGCCATGTTGCACATCGTCAACAATCTGGCGATTCCGGTCTCCTTCCTTGGCGTGAAGAGCTATTCGGCTTTCGCAGGCGTTCAGGATGCAGTGACGCAGTGGTGGTATGGTCATAACGCGGTGGCGTTCTTCCTGACCGTGCCGTTCCTCGCCATGATGTACTACTTCGTGCCGAAGCAGGCGAACCGTCCGATCTATTCTTATCGCCTGTCGATCGTGCACTTCTGGTCGATTATCTTCCTCTACATCTGGGCCGGCCCGCACCATCTGCATTACACCGCTGTTCCCGATTGGGCGCAGACGCTCGGCATGGTGTTCTCGATCATGCTCTGGATGCCGTCATGGGGCGGTATGATCAACGGTCTGATGACGCTTTCGGGTGCATGGGACAAGGTCCGTACTGATCCGATCATCCGTCTGATGGTTGCAGCGATCGCCTTCTACGGCATGGCAACCTTTGAAGGTCCGATGCTGTCGATCAAGGCTGTGAACTCGCTGTCGCACTACACCGACTGGACAATTGGTCACGTTCATGCGGGTGCACTTGGCTGGAACGGCATGATCACCTTTGCTGCGGTCTACTACCTGACGCCAAAGCTTTGGAATCGTGAACGCCTCTATTCGATCCGTATGGTCAACTGGCACTTCTGGCTCGCCACACTCGGCATCGTGCTCTACGCCTCTGCTATGTGGGTTTCCGGTATCCAGCAGGGTCTGATGTGGCGCGAATATGATAGCCAGGGCTTCCTCGTCTACTCGTTCGTCGAAACCGTTGCTGCCATGTTCCCTTACTACGTCATTCGTACAATGGGCGGCGTTCTCTATCTCTGCGGTGGACTGGTTATGGCCTGGAACGTCTATCAGACCATTCGCGGAAATCTGCGCAAGGAAGCCCCTATGGGCGGTGCGCAGCCTGTGGTTGACGCAACCATGCAGCCAGCGAAATAAGGAGTGTGATTGATGTCTTTTCTGAAAAACCACTCCAAACTGGAGAAAAACGCAACGCTGTTGCTGATTGCCTCGCTGGCCGTCGTAACTGTGGGCGGCATCGTGGAAATCGCACCGCTGTTCTATCTCGAAAATACCATCGAGAAGGTGGAAGGGATGCGTCCCTATTCACCACTGGAACTGGCAGGCCGCGACATCTATGTGCGTGAAGGCTGCTATCTCTGCCACAGCCAGATGATCCGCCCATTCCGCGATGAAGTGGAGCGTTATGGCCATTACAGTCTGGCAGCAGAGTCTATGTATGACCATTCGTTCCAGTGGGGATCGAAGCGCACGGGTCCAGACCTTGCGCGCGTCGGTGGTCGCTATTCAAACGAGTGGCATGTGCAGCATCTGGTGCGCCCGCGCGACGTGGTGCCGGAATCGGTCATGCCGAATTACGGCTTCCTGCTCAACACCCCGCTCAAGATCACTGATATTTCGGCGAACCTCAAAGCTAATGCTGCCGTCGGGGTGCCTTATAGCCAAGAAATGGTCGATAACGCGGTTGCCGATCTGAAAGCACAGGCTGAGCCGGACGCTGATACGACCGCCCTTCTTGAACGGTATCCAAAGGCGAAAGTTGGCGACTTTGACGGCAACCCACAGGTCATTTCGGAGATGGATGCATTGATTGCCTATCTCCAGATGCTCGGCACGCTCGTTGACTTCTCGACCTACGACCAGTCCCCCAAAGCACGATAAAGCGGAGAATTAGCCATGGATTACAACACCCTGCGCACTTTCGCCGATAGCTGGGGCCTGCTCGCGATGGCTCTGTTCTTTGTATTCGTGGTGCTTTTTGCTTTCCGTCCGGGAAGCAAAAAGAAAGCCGATGATGCGAAGGAAATTCCATTCAAGGACGACAAAAATGACTGACAAAAAAATTGATGAAGTCAGTGGCGTAGAGACCACCGGACATGAATGGGACGGCATTCAGGAACTCGACAACCCCATGCCACGCTGGTGGCTGTGGACATATTACGCAACCATCTTTTGGGCATTAGCCTATGTCATCGCCTATCCGGCGTGGCCGTTGATCTCAAGCTCGACAGCGGGTCTGACCGAATGGTCGAGCCGCGGTGACTTCTGGAAGGAAAATGCCGAGATCGCATCTGAGCGTCAGGGCATCATGGACCAGATCAATGCGAAAGACGTCAATGAGATCATCGCTGACGAAAACCTGCGCCAATATGCGATTGCAGGCGGCGCAGCAGCGTTTCGCGTGAACTGCGTTCAGTGCCATGGCACAGGTGCACAGGGCGCTCCCGGCTATCCGAACCTCAATGATGACGACTGGTTGTGGGGTGGTTCGGTAGACGACATCCTGACGACCATTCGCCATGGTGTGCGCTCGCCCGATGACAGCGAAACCCGCATTTCGGAAATGCCTGCCTTTGTCGATGTGCTCGAACCAGAGCAGATTCGCGATGTGAGCGCCTATGTGGTCAGCCTTTCCGGCACGCCACACAATCCGGACATGGTCCCGGCAGGCAAGCAGGTCTTCGCTGAAAACTGCGCGGTCTGCCATGGCGCAGATGCAAAGGGTCTGCGTGAATTCGGCGCGCCAAACCTCACCGATGCCATCTGGTTCTATGGTTCAGGTGAAGACGCGATTGCAAAGCAGGTGGCTCGTCCAAAGCATGGCGTGATGCCCGCATGGGAAGCACGCCTCGGCGACGCGACTGTCAAGCAGCTTGCCATCTTCGTTCACTCTCTGGGTGGCGGCGAATAAAAAATACTGGCCCCGGCAACGGGGCCAGCCAGCTAAAAATGATGCCCCGATCTAACGGCAATCGGTCGCTTCATTTCAAATCACTGCATTGGAACGGACGGCGAATAACCACCCCGCTCTCAAACATTGAAAGTGCGATCCCCCGGCAAGCCAGCTTCTGTCTGTCCGGCATCGTGCTTCAGGAGCAAGGCAAATGTCAGACGATGTCGAACGGATAGACGTTCAGGCAGTTAACTCCCCCAAGATCCGCCTCCCTAAAAGTGGAAAGTCGCTTTATGCGGCGCGGGTCAAAATTTTCCCGAAGCGCGTGCAGGGCAATTTCCGCCGCTTCAAATGGATGATCATGTTCATCACATTGGGGATCTACTATCTGACGCCATGGCTGCGCTGGGACCGCGGTCCCTATGCGCCCGATCAGGCAGTTCTGATCGATCTTGCCAATCGCCGGTTCTATTTCTTCTTCATCGAAATCTGGCCGCAGGAATTCTATTATGTCGCAGGTCTGCTCATCATGGCAGGCCTTGGCCTGTTCCTGATAACGTCAGCGGCTGGCCGCGCATGGTGCGGCTATACCTGTCCGCAAACCGTATGGGTCGACCTTTATCTGGTGGTCGAACGTGCCATCGAAGGCGACCGCAACGCACGCATGAAGCTCGACAAAGCGCCGTGGAGCTTCGACAAAATCTGGAAGCGTGTCACCAAACACGCCATCTGGTTGATGATCGGTATTTTGACGGGCGGCGCGTGGATTTTCTATTTTGCCGATGCGCCCACCTTGCTTATTGATTTTGTGACCGGCCATGCAGCTCCCGTCGCTTACATCACCGTGGCGATCCTGACAGCCACGACCTATGTTTTTGGCGGGCTGATGCGCGAGCAGGTTTGCACCTATATGTGCCCCTGGCCGCGTATTCAGGCAGCGATGCTTGATGAAAATTCGCTGACTGTGACCTATAACGACTGGCGCGGCGAACCACGCTCACGCCATTCCAAGAAGGCAATTGCCGCCGGGGAAACCGTAGGCGATTGCGTGGATTGTAACGCCTGTGTTGCCGCCTGCCCGATGGGTATCGATATTCGCGATGGCCAACAGCTAGAATGCATCACCTGCGCGCTCTGCATCGATGCCTGTGACAGCGTGATGGACAAGGTCGGCAAAGAGCGCGGTCTCATTTCCTATGCAACGCTTGCCGATTACGACTGGAATATGGCGCTGGCCACCAACAATGGCACCGCTCCGATTAATCCGGCGCGCGTTTATGAAGCACCAAACAAGTTGTCCGGTGCTGTTGAGCATCTTTCGTGGAAAAAGATCCTGCGTCCACGCATTCTGTTCTATTTCATTATCTGGGCACTGATCGGTCTGACGCTGGTGATCTCGCTTTCGACGCGTCAGCGCATTGGCATCAATGTGCTGCATGACCGCACACCGCAATATGTGCTGTTGTCCGATGGTTCGATCCGCAACGGCTATACGGTCAAGCTGCTCAACATGATCCCTGTTCCGCGTACCTTCCGGCTTTCAATCGAAGGCCTGCCGGGTGCAACGCTGACCGTGCAGGATGAAAACATCGATGCAGACGGCAATTATGATGTGCCGGTTGAACCCGACAGGCTGAAAACGCTGCGCGTTTTTGTAACCCTGCCGCATGATGCCATAACGGAGCAGCGCTCCGACTATGAAATCGAAGTACGCGATGCAGACGGCTCTGAAACAGCCCGCTACAAAGCAACTTTCATGGCTCCAGAAATGACCGGGGAGAAGAGATGATGTCAGTGAAATCAAAAACCACCAATGGCTTCACCGGCTGGCACATGCTCGGCATTATGATCGCTTTCTTCGGTGTCATCATCGCCGTCAATATGACGATGGCTTATAAGGCAGTCAGCAGCTGGAGCGGGCTGGTTGTGAAAAACACCTATGTCGCCAGTCAGGAGTTCAACGCCAAAGCCGAAACCGGCAAGGAACAGGCAGCCCTTGGCTGGCAGTCGCAGCCCGCTTTTGCGGAAGGTGTCTTTACGTGGCGTCTTACCGATCGTGATGGCAAGGCTGTCAGCATGAGCGGCGGCACGGTCGAATTCAAGCGTCCTGTCGGCGATGCCCATGACACCAAAGTCACACTCTCCATTGCAGAAGACGGTGTTCTGACAGCACCGCTCGAACTGGGCGAAGGCGCATGGATTATGGAAGTCAATGCCGATGCGGGCCTTGACGACCCGTATCGCCACATCATCCGTGTTCTGGTGAAGGACGGGAGGATCTTATGAGTTGCTGCGTTGAAAATGCACAGATAGCCACGGTCATCCAATCGATTTCGCCAGACGAAATGCTGGTCGCAAGCCGTGCGCTCGGCGATGGTTTACGCCAGCTTGATCTCTCGGTTCCCGGTATCCATTGCGGTTTGTGCATCAAGACCATCGAACAGACGCTCGGCAAGCTGCCGGGCGTTTCTTATGTGCGCGTGAACCTGACCGCACGCCGCGTCACCATTCGCTGGAAGGATGGCGAAACGCCACCCGATGTGATCGATCCGCTCCGTCGCCTTGGCTACGAAGCGCATATTTTTGATATGGTGCAAGACAAGGACCCGACCTTCACGCGGCTTTTGATCGCGCTTGGCGTTGCAGCCTTTGCATCCAGCAATGTCATGCTGTTGTCTGTTGCGGTCTGGTCGGGGGCCGATGCTGCCACCCGCGATATGTTTCACTGGCTTTCCGGTCTGATCGCGCTACCGACACTGATTTATTCGGGCCGAATTTTTTATGTTTCTGCATGGAATGCCTTGCGGACCCGACGCGTGAATATGGATGTGCCCATTGCGCTGGCTATTTCGCTTGCCTTTGGCATGAGCGTTTATGAAACGATGAACCATGGCCAGCACGCCTATTTTGACGCTTCGGTCACGCTGTTGTTCTTCCTGCTGATTGGCCGCACACTCGATTATCTGATGCGCACACGTGCACGCTCTGCCGTGCGTGGTCTGGCACAATTAAGCCCGCGCGGCGCTGTGGTGATCGGCGACAATGACGAGCGCAACTATCTGCCGGTCAATGAAATTCGCATAGGCCAGCGCATCATCCTTGCAGCTGGTGAACGTGTTCCTGTCGACGCCAAAGTGGAAGATGGTCGCTCGGAACTCGACTGTGCCATTGCATCGGGCGAAAGCGATGCGGTTCCAGTCGGCCCCGGCTCGGATATTCGTGCGGGAACCATGAACCTCTCCGCACCACTTGTCATTCGCGCAACGGCGGAAGCCAAAGATTCCTTCCTTGCCGAAATGGTGCGTCTGATGGACGTTGCCGAAGGCGGTCGCGCTTTTTATCGCCGTCTCGCTGATCGGGCGTCTGAACTTTATGTGCCGATGGTACATACAATTGCTTTTGCGGCCTTTGTCGGCTGGATGATTTATACCGGCGGCGACTGGTATCGCTCGATCTATATCGCTATCTGCACGCTCATCATCACCTGCCCCTGTGCGCTCGCACTTGCAGTGCCAATTGTTCAGGTGGTTGCAGCACGCCGCCTGTTTGAGAACGGCATCATGATCAAGGACGGCTCGGCCATGGAGCGGATGGCCGAGATCGACACGGCCGTATTCGACAAGACCGGCACGCTGACGCTCGGCCAGCCTCGCCTGATTGATCGCGGGTCAATCGATCCGAATAATCTTGAGATTGCATCTGAACTCTCACTTTATTCCCGCCATCCTTTGTCGCGGGCACTTGCTCTGTTTTCCGGAGCAAAGCCTATGACTGACTTCACACGCATTGAAGAAATCCCGGGGGCTGGCATTGAGGCCGAACTGAGTGGTACGATCTATCGGCTTGGCAAACGTGAATGGGCTGACGACAAGGCAGATGCTAATCTTTCTGATGGGCCGGAAACGTGCCTTTCGATCAATGGCGAGTTGGTCCAGACTTTCCGCTTTGAAGATCAGCCGCGCGAAGATGCGCTCGCCGCAATCGGTGCACTGAAACGCAATGGCTTGCAGCTTGAGATTATCTCCGGCGACAAAATGCCTGCTGTGAAAAAGCTTGCCGGTTATCTGGGTGTGGATACCTATCGTGGCGAAGTTCTGCCAGCCGACAAATCCCGGCTTGTGCAGGGTTTAGCAAATGACGGCCATAAAGTGCTGATGGTTGGCGACGGGCTCAACGATGCCCCTGCGCTTGTTGCGGCACATGTTTCCATGGCTCCGGCAACTGCCGCCGATATTGGCCGCAATGCTGCCGACTTCGTGTTTCTGCGCGAAAGTCTGTCTGCTGTTCCGCTGGCATTTGCAGTGTCAAAAGAGGCAGGCCGATTAATCAGGCAGAACTTTGCGCTTTCCATCGGCTATAATATCATCGCTGTGCCGATTGCGATTTTCGGCTTTGTCACACCATTGGTGGCAGCGCTCTCGATGTCTCTGTCGTCCATCGTGGTTGTCAGCAATGCGATGCGGTTGCGGGCCGGAAAACAGAAACAGCCGATGCAGACCACTGTTGCACGCGCTGTGGTTTTGAAGGAAGCGCATAAATGAGCGGACTTCTTTTTCTCATTCCCATCGCGCTTTTTTTGGGCGCGATGGGCCTTGCTGGTTTTCTATGGTCGCTCAAAAATGGCCAGTATGAGGACCTTGACGGCGCAGCAAACCGCATTCTTATCGACGATGATCAGGTGCCCGCCAAGAAAGATGAATCGTTATAACAGAATCGCGAATGTCGGTCTGAATCGTTATAACAATACACCCCTCCCCCCAGCGTGATGACACGCTGCAATCTCATCTTATTCTGTTATGAGAATGGCTCTGAGATCGTTGACATTGGTGCCGGTCGGCCCCGGGATAAACAGATCTCCAATCGCATCAAATGCGGTCCACGCATCATTGGCATTCAACCGCGCTGCACCGTCCTCGCCAACCTTTTGCAGCCGCGAAACAGTTGTGCCATCGGCAAAAGCACCGGCATTATCTTCCGAGCCATCAATGCCGTCCGTATCTGCCGCCAGTGCGTGAATGTTGTTATAGCCATCAATATCGAGCGCAAAGGACAACAGAAATTCGCTGTTGCGGCCACCCTTGCCGCCTTTGGCGCGGATGGTGACGGTGGTTTCGCCACCGGACAGCAAAACAACCGGCTTTTTAAACGGGCGATCACGATCCGCCACTTCACGCGCAATGGCTGCATGAACATGGGCGACTTCGCGCGCTTCGCCTTCCATTGAATCCGAAAGGATCACCGCCTCAACGCAATGACGCTCGGCTTCTTTGACAGCTGCTTCCAGCGAAACGGCAGCGGAGGCGATCACACGTATTTCGTTGTTCGCGAAGATTTTATCATCAGGCTTTGGTGCATGCGCCTTCTCGCTTTTGATATGCGCAAGCACGGCATCGGGCAATTCAAGCTTGTAGCGTCCAATGATTTTGAGCGCATCATCGCGAGACGTTGCGTCAGGCACCGTCGGGCCGGATGCGACAAAGGCAGGGTTGTCACCGGGAATATCGGACACCACCAGCGAGAAGACTTTTGCCGGATGTGCTGCGGCTGCCAGCCTTCCGCCCTTGATGGTCGAAAGATGCTTTCGCACCGCATTCATAGCCGAGATCGGCGCACCAGACGCCAGCAGCGCTTTGTTGACCGCGATTTCATCTTCAAGGGTCAGCCCCTCCGGCGGCGATGGCAGCAAAGCCGAGCCTCCACCGGAAATAAGCGCGACGACAAGATCATCTTCAGTGAGATTGGAAACGGCGTCGAACAGTCGTTTTGAGGCCACAAGCCCGGCATCATCGGGCACCGGATGTGATGCTTCGATGATCTCAATGGTGTTGCAGGGCGTGCCATAACCGTAGCGCGTGACGACAATGCCTTCGATTGGTGCGTCCTCACCCGCATGCCGTTCGGCCCATGCGCGCTCAAAGGCCGCTGCCATCTGTGCCGAGCCTTTGCCTGCACCAATCACAATTGTCCGGCCCTTGGGCTTGGCAGGCAGATTGGCACGGATCACCAGCTCAGGATCAGCAGCCGCAACTGCTGCATCAAACAGGCTTGTCAGAAACTTCTTCGGATCGGTGATGACAGTCATCAGATTCCCAATATTATTGTTGTTTGGGCGCACTATTTCCTGCCACTGAGAGAAAATCAATCACGCAACATCATGATTGGCCATGCGTTCGAGCGCGCGCACCAGTCCCGAATGGTCCAGCCCATCATCGCCATGCGCTGCGCAGGAATTAAACAATTCCTGTGCCGTTGCGGTATTTGGCAGCGAAACACCCAAAGCCTTCGCGCCCTGCAAAGCCAGATTCAAATCCTTCTGGTGCAGCGAAATGCGGAAACCCGGGTCGAAAGTGCGCTTGATCATGCGCTCGCCATGCACTTCCAGAATACGCGATGACGCAAAGCCGCCCATCAGCGCCTCACGAACCTTGGCCGGATCGGCCCCCGCTTTGGATGCGAAGACCAGCGCTTCCGCCACGGCTTCAATATTGAGCGCAACGATAATCTGGTTGGCAACTTTAGTCGTCTGGCCGTCGCCGCAATCACCAACAAGCGTGATGTTTTTGCCCATGAGCTTCAACAGCGGCAATGCCTGGTCAAAAGCATCCTGCGCACCGCCTGCCATGATGGAAAGGCTGGCATTTTTCGCGCCGACTTCGCCACCCGATACCGGCGCATCGATATATTCCGCACCCGTTTCCCTAACCTTTTTTGCAAATTCCTTGGTTTCAATCGGCGAGATTGAGCTCATATCAATGAGTGTTTTGCCTTGGCTCAAACCTTCCGCAACGCCGTTTTCGCTGAACAGGACATCCGCCACCTGTGGCGTATCGGGCAACATGAGAATGATGGTTTCGCATTCGGCGGCGACTGCTTTTGGAGTGTCGAGCACGCTCAATCCTGCACCCAGCAAGTCCTTGTGCGGCGGCTTTGAATGTTTTGAAGTGAAAAGCTGATGGCCCGCATTTTGCAAATGCTGCGCCATTGGCTTGCCCATAATGCCCAGTCCGATGAAGCCGATTTTAGCCATATCAAATCTCCCTATGCTCTAAGCCGTTCGGTTTCATCCTGTTTGAACCAGCCAAGACCTTCCTCAGTTGTGGTCTTCGGCTTGTATTCGCAGCCGATCCAGCCCTTGTAGCCAGCCGCTTTCAGCGCCTCGAACACATAGGAAAAGTTGATTTCACCTGTGCCCGGTTCGTTACGACCCGGATTATCGGCAAGCTGGATATGAGCGATCAGCGGTTTGTAGCGCTCGTAAGTCGCGATCAGTTCACCGCGCGTGCGCTGCTGATGATAAAGGTCATATTGAATGAACAGGTTGTTGCTGCCGACTTCATCAATGATCGACACCGCCTGTTCAACCGTATTGAGGTAGAAGCCCGGCATATCATAATGATTGATCGGTTCGATCAGCAGGCGAATGCCGTGCTTGCCAAGTTCTCTTGCTGCAAGCCGCAGATTGCTTACAAAGGTTGCGCGCAATGCATCCGGATCGACGCCCTGCGGTGCAAGTCCTGCAAGGCAATTGACCTGCGAGCAGTTGAGCGCTGTCGCATAATCAACCGCATCGGCAACGCCGCGGCGGAACTCATCGACCCGATCCGGCAGAACCGCTATTCCGCGCTCGCCACCAGCCCAGTTACCAGCCGGAAGATTATGCAGAACCTGCGCCAAATTATGACGATCAAGCGCTGCTTTCAGCTCATGGCGGTTGAAGTCATAGGGAAAGAGATATTCCACCCCTGTGAAACCGGCTTTGGCTGCCAGCGCGAAGCGATCCATGAAGGGCACTTCATTGAAAAGCATAGTCAGATTGGCTGCAAATCTTGGCATTTCCGCCTCCCTCTCAATCTAATCTAATAAAGCCGCAATCGCAGTCGGTGCATCTTCGCCGCGCTCGGCCAACTCCTCGAACTCGACCACCTGATCGATGTCGGCTCCCATGGAAATATTGGTAACACGCTCAAGGATGAATTCCAGAACAACCGGCACCTGATGCTCGTTCATCAGCGCTTTTGCCTGCTCAAATCCTTCCGCAAACTGGTTTGGGCTTCGAACGCGGATAGCCTTACAGCCAAGACCTTCGGCAACCGCCACATGATCAACGCCGTAGCCCTTTTCGGTGTCGCCCGAGGCATTGATGTTATCGAAAGCAAGACTGACCTCGAAATCCATATTAAAGCCGCGCTGTGCCTGACGGATCAGACCGAGATAGGAATTGTTCACAACCACATGAATATAGGGCAGCTTATGCTGTGCGCCGACTGCCAGTTCCTCAATCATAAACTGGAAATCATAATCGCCGGACAGCGCAACAATCGGACGATCAGGATCGGCGGCGCGAACCCCAAGTGCCGCTGGCAAAGTCCAGCCCAAGGGGCCTGCCTGACCGCAATTGATCCAGTTGCGCGGGCGATAGACATGCAGAAACTGCGCACCGGCAATCTGGCTCAGTCCAATAGTCGTGACATAACAGGTGTCACGGCCAAACGCCTTGTTCATCTCTTCATAAACGCGCTGTGGTTTTAATGGTGTCTGATCAAAATGTGTCTTGCGCAGCATGGTCTTCTTGCGTTCGCCGCATTCCTGCGCCCATTGGGACCAGTCGCGCAGCTTGCCTGCGGTTTTCCATTCGGTCGCAACATCAAGCAGCAGTTTGAGCGCCTTGCCCGCATCTGAAACAATGCCAAAATCGGGAGCAAAAACACGGCCGATCTGCGTTGGTTCAATATCAACATGGATAAACTTGCGATCCTTTTTATAGGTATCGACATTGCCGGTATGGCGGTTCGCCCAGCGATTGCCGATGCCGATCACCATGTCGGAGGCCAGAAGCGTGGCATTGCCATAGCGGTGGGATGTTTGCAGGCCGCACATGCCTGCCATCAGGCGATGATCATCGGGAATAACGCCCCAGCCCATAAGGGTCGGGATAACCGGAATGCCAGTGATTTCAGCAAATTCAACCAGAAGATCGGAGGCTCCCGCATTGATAATGCCACCACCTGCAACAATCAGCGGGCGTTCCGCATCGTTGAGCATAGCAATGGCCTTTTCGGCCTGTGCGCGGGTTGCCGCTGGCTTGTATGTCTCCAGCGGCTGATAAGTATCGATGTCAAACTCGATTTCAGCGAGTTGGACATCGATCGGCAGATCGATCAGCACCGGGCCGGGACGACCCGACTTCATGATATGAAATGCCTTCTGGAAAACAAAAGGCACCAGTGCCGGCTCCATAACCGTAACCGCCCATTTGGTAACGGGGGCTGCGATCCTGGCGATATCGACTGCCTGAAAATCCTCTTTGTCGAGGCGTGCACGGGGGGCTTGGCCTGTAACGCAGAGGATTGGAATGGAATCGGCAGAAGCCGAGTAGAGGCCGGTGATCATATCAGTGCCGGCGGGACCGGAAGTACCGATACACAAGCCAATATTGCCGTGTTGAGCGCGGGTATAGCCTTCGGCCATGTGCGAAGCGCCTTCAACATGGCGCGCAAGAATGTGACGGATAGAACCCCGTGCCTTCATGGCCGAATAAAATGGGTTGATCGCAGCGCCCGGTACACCGAAGGCGCAATTGACCCCCTCTTTTTCCAGCACAAGTATGGCTGCATCGACTGCGCGCATTCTGGCCATGACGGCTTCCTCCTATGGAATATATATCCATTTAGCGATGCTATATGTGAAAAATGGAAATTAATACCATTATACGGAAATAAAGATTTTCAACGGAATGGAGATAATCACCGCACACTTTCGCGGTTCGCGCGGATAAGGTAGTGATGAAAAACAAGGAATCGGAGGCGGCTCATGGAACAGACAAAAGCAAAGCGAGGCCGCAAGGCGGCGGAGAATGCTGCACCTTCGTCTGTTCAGGTTCTGGATCGCAGCCTCAAGCTTCTGGCGCTTATTGCCGAAAATGACGGCTCAACGCTGACTGACCTCGCGGAAGCGAGCCAGATGGCGCCTTCGACCGTGCACCGGCTTCTCTCGTCACTCGCCAATCACGGCATGGTTTCGCATGATTTGGAAAGCGGCGACTGGTCCATTGGTGTGAAGGCTTTCGAGATTGGCAATGCTTTTCGCCGTTTCCGCAAGCTTGGAACATTGGCGCGGCCATATCTCAAACAGCTGATGGAAGCGAGCGGCGAGACGGCCAATATCGGCATCGAAGATGGCGGCGACGTTGTGTTCATTTCGCAGATAGAGAGCCACGCACCGATGCGTGCCTTTTTCCGTCCGGGTCGTCGCGGACCAATCCATGCCTCGGGCATTGGCAAGGCTGTTCTGTCCACATGGTCGGATACGCAGATCGCACGCACGCTCTCTGGCAAAACGCTTGAACATTTCACGCAACGCACGCTCGATACCTTGCCCGCGTTGCTGAAGGATATTCAGGCGATCCGTGCACGCGGCTGGTCGATTGATGATGAAGAACATACGCTCGGCATGTGCTGCATCGCAGCCCCCATTTTCAACGAATATGGTGAGGCGATTGCAGGCATTTCCATTTCAGGTCCCGCTGTTCGTCTGCCCAAGAAGAGGCTCGAAGATCTCGGACCGATTATCCGCGCAACAGCGGATGAGCTGACCCATGCGATGGGTGGTAAGAAGCCAGAAGAACTTTAGAACGCATCCCGAAAAGTGTGAAACGGTTTTCGGACAAAGATGCGCGTTAAAACCAACATTTAGAGCGTCGATCTGATCCCCATCAGATTGAAACGCACTCTAGAGCGACTTGAGCTTAAGAAACCCAAATCGCTCTAAATATAACTGATATGTAAAATTACAATATTTCCTTCTACCTCAAGAATACAGAAAAGTTGCAAACGCATCTAGGCTCAGAACCCATTAAATGAATGGAAAAGCTCTATCTGTCTGTTTTCAAGCATTATCCCACGCAAAACTGCTTCGCACTTTTGCTGGAAATCCTCTACACAACATGGCGATCAAGAATTTTAGTATGATCTTTTTTAACGAGACAAGTAATACAATCAGTGCATGAGCTACATTTGGCTTCAGTTTTGGGCCAAGCTTCAATTGGCGGTTCATGACCGAATACATCGGCATAGAGTTCATCGAATGCTGCAACCGATTCACGCATAGCTTCCGGCGAACTACTTGCATCTGTTGGGACATGATGAATAAAATGCCCAGCAACCTGGTTACAAAATTTTTCATATTCAACAGTGAATGTTATGAAAGTATGCCATAATTCATCTACCGGCCCGCGCATGCCAATTGGGCTTTTACACACAATACTTAAACTCAAAAACCGCTTCAATTCTCGTTCATGCATTCGCGCCGTATCTATATCGATATTATTATCTTTTGCATATCTCTCTACTATTTTGTCCATGGGGAACGCATCAGCAGCCCTCATAATATCAGACAAGTTTTTTTCTTTAATATTATCAATATATGTCATAATTTTTCTTCCTATAACAATAGCTTTTCAATGAAAAAAGCCCTCTTATTATAGAAAAAATGGGAATTTTAAAAAGAACAATATTTATATAACACTTATTTACTCCATAAAATATATTAGCTTCCAGCTTACAGACATCCAAAAACACTCAAGAAAGCGCCGCCTTTAACGGCTTACCCGCCACATAGGTTTCGACGATTGCGCGATCGTCACCCAGTGTTTGCAGTAGGAACAGCTCCTGCTCAAGCGTTGCGCCCGCTGCCATGCGCAGGCGCATCGGCGATGTGGCGGATGAATCAAGCACCACAATATCGGCTTCTGTCCCCTCGTCGAGCGTACCGATCTTGTCTTCCATCGACAGCGCACGGGCGTTGCCAAGCGTCATCATATAAAATGACTGGAACGGATTGAGGCGGCTTCCACGCAACTGCAATACCTTGTAGCCTTCGTCCATCGTGCGCAGCATCGAAAAACTGGTTCCGCCGCCCACATCGGTCGCCACTGCCATGCGCACGCCCGATGCTTTCAGGCGATCACGGTCAAAGAGACCGGAACCGAGAAACAGGTTCGAGGTCGGGCAGAAAACCGCAACGGAGCCGGTCTCCGCCATCACCTTCACTTCGCGTTCTTCGAGATGGATGGAATGGCCAAGCAACGTCTTTTGGCCCAGCAAACCATAATGCTCGTAGATGCCAAGATAATCCGGCGCATTTGGATAAAGCGATTTTGTGAATTCGATCTCTTCGTGGTTTTCGGAAAGATGGGTCTGGATGAAGCATTCAGGGTGTTCGCGGGCTAGCGCCTGACTGGCTTCGAGTTGCTCTGGTGTCGAGGTAATCGCAAAGCGCGGCGTGATTACATAATCAAGGCGGTCCTTGCCATGCCAGCGGGCAATCAGTTGCTTGCTGTCATCATAGCCCGATTGAGCGGTATCGCAGAGTGCTGACGGCGCATTGCGATCCATCATCACCTTGCCGCCCAGCATACGCATATTGCGATGCTGCGACGCGCGGAAATAGGCATCGACGCTCTGCGGATGCACCGAGCAATAAGCGACGGCGGTCGTTGTGCCATGGCGGATCAGTTCGTCCAGAAAGCGCTCAGCGATAAATTCCGCGTGCTGCTCATCAGCGAATTTCTGTTCTGCCACGAATGTATAGGTGTTGAGCCATTCGAGCAGATTGGCCGCATAGGATGCAACAACCTGCGTCTGCGGATAGTGAATATGCGTATCGATGAAACCCGGTAGAATGAGATGCGGACGATGGTCGGCGACCTGCACGTTGCTGCCTGCCTGAGCGATTACATCGGCATAATCGCCTAAACGCGCAATGCGGCCATTTTCAACCAGTACAGCCCCATCGTCGATATAGCGATAGGATTGAGTATCATCCAGACTTTGCGGTTCGTCGCGAAAACTCAGCACTCGGCCACGGATGAGAAGTTTGGTCATTCTTACTTTGCTCCAGAAGTAGCGGATTCATACCAGGATGCGAGCAGCTTGCGCTCATCGATGCTCACACCGGTCACATTGGCAGGCGGCATGGCATGGGAACGCCCCGCCTGCAAATAGATTTCGCGCGCATGGGCTGCAATTTCCCTATCATTTTCAAGCACTACGCCCTTAGGCGGCGCAATAATACCTTCCCAGCCGGGCTCCTTGGCGTGGCACATCGCGCACCGCCCCAGAACTGTGTCCCGCACCTTTTCAAAGTGCGGGTCCGAAATGAAGCTCTGTTGCAGCGATGAAATCTTCTGCTCGCTCGGCTCACCGGTGAGAATTTTTGGCACAGTCGAAAGCCACATGATGACGATGAACAAGAGCACAGTCACAAGCCACGTCCATGTCGGATTGCCTTTGCGAGCATGACGCGTGTTGAACCAGTGGCGGATCGTGACGCCCATCAGGAACACCAGCGAAGCGATGATCCAGTTGAATTCTGTTCCAAACGCCAGCGGATAGTGGTTCGACAGCATCAGGAAGAGAACTGGCAGCGTCAGATAGTTGTTATGGGTCGACCGCTGCTTGGCGATCTTGCCGTATTTCGGATCGGGCTTGCGGCCGGCGATAAGATCGGCCACCACAATTTTCTGGTTCGGAATGATGACCATGAACACGTTGGCAGACATGATCGTCGCAGTGAAAGCACCCAGATGCAGAAAGGCCGCGCGACCCGTAAACAGATGCGTATAGCCCCAAGCCATCATCACCAGAATGGCGTAGAGAATGATCATCAGGAGCGTATCGCTCTTGCCGAGCATCAGCTTGCAAATGGTGTTATAAGCAATCCAGCCAAAAGCCAGTGAAGCAATCGAAATAGCGATTGCCGTCGGCGCCGATACATCGAGCACATTCGGGTCAACCAGATAAAGATCGGCACCCGCATAATAGACGATGCAGAGCAAAGCAAAGCCCGACAGCCATGTGGCGTAGGATTCCCATTTGAACCATGTCAGATGCTCGGGCATCTCCGCGGGGGCAACCAGATATTTCTGGATGTGATAGAAACCACCACCATGAACCTGCCATTCTTCGCCATAAGCACCAACGGGTAAGCCGGGACGCTGGCGAAGCCCTAAGTCCAGCGCGATGAAATAGAAAGACGAGCCGATCCACGCAATCGCAGTGACCACGTGTAGCCACCGCGCTGCAAAGCCCAGCCAGTCCCAGGCCACAGCAAGATCATACATCCGGCACTCCCATTACTCGTTCCCTTGTTTGTTAGTTTATTATTTGCCAAAGCTTTGCGCCTGTGTGAACGTCGCATCAAGACCATCACTTTCAAAAAAATATATACAATGGTGGAACAAACGCATGTCTTATCTTGATAATCTGCGTGTTTTTGTGCGCGTTGTCGAATTGGGAAACTTGTCTGCGGCAGGTCGCGACCAGCGCGCATCACCCGCTGTTGCAAGCAATCGAATCAAGGAGTTAGAAAAGCATCTCGGTGTGCGTCTCTTCAACAGAACCACGCGCAAACTCACACCAACCGAGCATGGACGCGTTTTTTATGACGGTGTGGTTAAAATACTGGAAGCTGTAGACGAAGCCGAAGCCGCTGTCGCAGAACTCGCCAAAAATCCAAAAGGATCGATTCGCATTACAGCGCCATTGGGGCTGGGTCGCAGACTGATCGCCGCGGCAATTCCAGAGTTTCACGACAAATATCCGGACATAGAAGTGCGCCTGCGACTATCTGACCACGAGATCGACATCATGAGTGAAAGCGTTGATGTTGCTTTCAAATTAGGCGTTCTGGAAAATTCCAACTTGCGGATGCGCGGCATTTTAAACTGCGAACGCGTGATCTGTGCATCGCCCGCATATCTCGAAAAACACGGCACGCCTCAATCGCCGGATGAGCTGTTGGGCAATCAACATGATTGCCTTCTGCTGCGCTTTCCCGGCTCAAAAGAGTATTTCTGGTCGTTGCAGACACCGGAAGGCCTGCGCAAGTTTGAAGTCACCGGACCTTACGACTCCGATGATGGCGACGTATTGACGCAATGGGCGCTGAGTGGACGCGGAATCATCAACAAACCGCTGTTTGAGGTGAAGGAATATATCCGCGAAGGGCGGCTGGTTCCAATCCTTGAAAGCACGCCTCCTGCATCCATCCAGCTCGCTGCGATCTATCCGCACAAGCGGTTTCAGGACCCGAAAGTGCGCCTGATCATTGATTTCATGACAGAGCGCTGCCAGCGGCAGATCAAGGAGATTTTGGCTTAAACAAGCTGTAGAACCTTGGTGGAAATCAGAACAGCAGTCAGCACTTCCGCCGCAGCCAGTGCGGCAATGACTTCCGGTCGCTTGTCTTTCACAAGCGCCCCGCCAACTGGGCATATGAGATTTTCAAATAAATCATCGCTGCCCATTTCTCGTTTCAACCAGCTTTTGAAAGTGGCTTTCTTGGTCTTCGAGCCGATCATGCCGACATAGACCGCATCGCCGCGCTGCAAAGCCTCGGCAACGATCAGAAAATCCAGCGCATGATCATGGGTCAGCACAATAAAGCTGCTTGCCGGAGGAGCCGAACGCACCACCTGTTCCGGCATGGCCGCAAGACAGGTTTCAACGCCGGGGGCATCAACCGCCATCAGTTCCGCTTCACGCGTATCCACAAGGATAACCCGTACAGGTGTCAGCGACAGCGCATAGGCCAGCGCATCGCCGACATGGCCGGCACCGAAAATATAGACATGCGGGCGGGTGGCAATTTCGGCATCGACTTTGGCAATAAGGTCTTCTGCCAGACCACGATTAACCCGCCGGAAGCTTAAAGCCACGCGACCGCCGCAGCATTGGCCAATTTCAGGGCCAAGTGGAATATCCATAGGCGTATCCCTGCCGCCAGCAAGAATTTTTCGGGCGTGGTCAATCGCCATATATTCGAGTTGCCCGCCACCAATGGTGCGGAAGATCATATCGCGCGCAACAAGCATCCACGTGCCCACGTCTCGCGGGGCAGAGCCTTTAACGTCCGCAACTTCCACCAGCACACAATCAGGGCGACGGTTCAGAAAATCCCGAATATCGTCCCGCCTGCCCAGCATAGCATCAGCCTTTCTGACTTCGTAACCGCTCGATGGCCATTAGTACGCGCTCGGGCGTTGCTGGCGCATCAAGGCGCGGACTGATCTTGTGATCGGCAACGCTCGCCACTGCATCCGACAGCGCATAAAGCACCGACATGCCATGCGGCAGCGGCGGTTCACCAACCGCCTTGGAGCGGTGAATTGTCGGCTCATAAGCCTCCGACCAGTCGGTCAAGGCCACATTGAAAATCTTCGGACGATCTGATGCAAGCGGGATCTTGTAGGTTGACGGTGCGTGGGTGCGTAATCGGCCCTTGTCGTCCCAGACGAGCTCTTCCGTGGTCAACCAGCCCATGCCCTGCACGAAACCGCCTTCCACCTGGCCAATATCGATGGCACGGTTGAGCGAGCGCCCCGTATCATGAAGAATATCCGTGCGTTCGACCACGTATTCGCCTGTCAGCGTATCAACGGAAACTTCCGAGCAGGCCGCACCATAGGCGTAATAATAGAAGGCGTGGCCTTTCCCCTTGGCACGATCCCAGTGGATTTTCGGGGTCTTGTAATGCCCCGATGCGGAGAGCTGCACGCGCCCGATATAGGCCTGCCTGACCAGATCGTTGAAGCTTATTTCCTGATTACCAACGCGGACGCGGTTGGGCAGGAAGACGACCTGATCTTCCGGCACCTGATATTGCTGGGCTGCAAAATGAATAAGCCGTTTTTTGATCTGACGCGCCGCATCAAGTGCTGCCATCCCATTCAAGTCAGCCCCTGAAGATGCTGCCGTGGGTGCCGTATTTGGCACTTTCGCGGTGGTTGTTGCGGTGATCTTCACACGATCAAGATCAATCTGGAATTCTTCAGCCACAACCTGCGCTACTTTCAGATGAAGCCCCTGCCCCATCTCGGTGCCGCCATGGTTCATATGCACCGAGCCGTCATTATAGACATGCACCAGCGCGCCGGCCTGATTGGATTCCGTCTTGGTGAAGGAAATGCCGAATTTCACCGGAGTCAGTGACATACCGCGTTTGACGTAGCGGCTTTTGGCGTTGAATTCGCGGATTGCCTCGCGGCGCTTCGCGTAATCAGCGCTTTCCTCAAGCTCGGAAACAATACGCTGGATGATGCAGTCTTCCACCTTCTGGTGATAGGGCGTCACATTGCGCGTGCCGTCTGTGCCCATGGCGTCATAGAAATTGAGCTTGCGGATTTCGAGCGGGTCTTTGCCGACCGCGAAAGCCACTTCCTCAATCACGCGCTCGGCACCCACCATGCCCTGCGGACCACCGAAACCACGGAATGCCGTGTTGGACACGGTGTTGGTATAAAGCGGTGCCGACTGCGCATGAACGGCGGGGAAGAAATAGGCATTGTCGCAATGAAACAATGCGCGATCGCCGACTGGACCGGACAGATCGGCAGAAAACCCGGCATTCAGTGCAAACAGATAATCGACACCGAGAATATTGCCTTCATCATCGAAACCGACTTCATAATCAATCATGAAATCATGCCGCTTACCGGTCGAGGTCATATCCTCATCACGATCAAGACGAACTTTGACGGCGTGCTTGTGTTTTTTGGCAGCAATCGCGGCAATCGCTGCCCATTGATTGGCCTGCGTTTCCTTGCCGCCAAAACCGCCACCCATGCGCCGCACTTCCACCGTCACCGAGTGGCTTGGCACGCCAAGCGCGTGGGCGACCAGATGCTGCGTTTCACTTGGGCCTTGCGTGGAGCAATAGATGGTCACATCGTCATCTTCGCCGGGGATTGCAAGCGAAGCCTGCCCTTCGAGATAGAAGTGATCCTGTCCGCCGACTTTCATACGCGCCTTGACCTTGCGCGGTGCGTCATCAATGGCTTTGCGGGCGTCACCACGATTGAGCGTCAGCGGCGTGAAGACCAGCTTATCCTTGTAACCATCAAGGTCGGAAATGGAGAACAGACCCGGCATTTCTTCATAGTCGATCTTTGCAAGACGCGCTGCGCGACGCGCCTGATCGCGCGTGCGGGCCAAAACCGCAAAAATCGGCTGGCCGTGGAATTGCACATTATCGACTGCAAAAATCGGATCATCATGCATGCCCGATGGTGAGACATCGTTTTCGCCGGGCACATCCTGATAGGTCAGCACATCAACCACACCGGGCGCGTTGCGCACGGCAGACAAATCAACGCCAGTGATTTTGCCATGCGCAACGGTTGAGAAGCCAACACCAATATGAAGGGTGCCTTCAGGCTCCGGTATATCGTCGATATAAACTGCTTCGCCTGTCACATGTTTATGGGCTGAATCATGGCGCTGATCGGTCGCGACACCACCCTTGATACGGCTCGCTTTGATTGCGCTTGCAGGATGCTTGTTCATGTCATCCTCCTTATGCAGCGACAACGTTTGGTTTACGCAAAGGTTCGCTCTCGCCTTGCGTTTCAGCATAGAAACGGCGGAGCAGATTTTTTGCGACCAGCAGACGGTATTCAGCTGTAGCGCGCATATCGGTCAGAGGCTGATAATCGAGGCCATAGGATTTAATTGCGGCTTCGATGCTCTCTTCATTCCATGGTTTACCAAGAAGGGCTGCTTCCACATTGAGCGCACGTTTTGGCGTTGCCGCCATGCCGCCATAGGCGATGCGAATAGAGGCCACATTGCCCTCAGCGTCAAGTCCAAGATGGAAAGCGCCAAGCGTTGCGGTGATGTCTTCTTCAAAGCGCTTGGAAATTTTATGAATGGCGAACTGGCTGTCTGCCACTGGTAGCGGCACATGCACAGCCTCCACAAACTCGCCCGGCTGCCGATCCTGTTTGCCGTATGCAATGAAAAAATCTTGCAGCGCAATAGTGCGGTGTTCTGCACCTCTGCGCATTGTCAGCTTTGCATCAAGCGCGATCAATGGCGGTGGTGTGTCGCCAATCGGCGAACCATTGGCGATATTGCCGCCGATGGTGCCCATGTTGCGTACCTGCTCGCCGCCAATCCGATTGATGAGATTTCCCAGCGCTGGAATACGTTTTGCCAAAAACGAAAAGGCTTCCGTATAGGTTACGCCCGCGCCGATACTGATAACGCCATTTTCTTCGCTGACTGTGCGCAGTTCATTGAGATGCCCAATAAAGATGACCGGCGAAATATCGCGCATCATCTTCGTGACCCAAAGGCCGACATCGGTTGAACCAGCAACGATGGTGGCTTTCGGTTCATTTGCATAAACAGTGGCAAAATCATTGAGGTCGGCAGGGACGACCAGACGGTCTTTGCCACTCCCAACCTCAACCCGCGCACCATCACGCAAGGCCGTCAGTTGGCGGAACACATGCGCACGCTCAACAGCAAGCGCATCATCCATCAACGTGCCATAATCGGAAATCGCCCGCGCTGCACGTATAATGGCCTCATAGCCGGTGCAGCGGCAGAGATTGCCTTGCAGCGCCTTTTCGATCTCAGCATCCACAGGCTTTGGATTGCGCATCCACAGCGCATAAAGCGACATGACGAAGCCCGGCGTGCAGAAGCCGCATTGCGAGCCGTGAAAATCGATCATTGCCTTTTGAACGGGATGCAGGCCACCGTCGGAACCGCGCAGATGCTCAATGGTCACGACATGCGCGCCATCCAGCGAACCGACAAAACGAATGCAGGCATTCACGCTTTCATAGACGAGTTCGTTACCCACGATCTTGCCGACCAGCACCGTGCAGGCACCGCAATCGCCCTCACCGCAACCTTCCTTGCTGCCACGCAGTTTGCGCGACAAACGCAGATGATCGAGCAGGGTTTCTGTCGGCGAAACACGGTCGAGCTCAACTGTCTCGCCGTTCAGCAGAAAGCGGATTGTGTGTCTGACTGCTTGACCCATACCGCTTAACTCCCGCGATAGGTTGAATAAGAAAACGGCGAAACCAGAAGCGGCACATGATAATGCGCCTTTTCGTCAGAAATACCAAAACGCAATGGCACCACATCCAGAAACGGGATCACACCGTCCCTTTTGCCGAAATATTCACCGACATGGAAAAGCAGCTCATATGAACCAGAATGGAGCGCATCGCCCGCAAGCAGCGGTTCACCGCAGCGACCATCCGCATTGGTGCGAATTTCGCGCAAGATTTCTGCCTGCTGATTCTCGATCCGGCGCAATTCGATGCGCAGATTTGCCGCTGGTTTACCATTGACCGTATCAAGGACATGCGTCGTTAACCGGCCCTGACCGCTTGCTTGGCTTCCCATTTTTACTCCTGCCGCCTGCACGATTCTTCCGACATCACCGTTAGAACCATTGCAAGCACTTGTTTTTGTGTGATTTATTTCACGCAACACGTGAGTGTTTGCGAACCACACTTGTTCCCTATTGTGAGTATTTACCGAAGTTATGTCTTGGGAAAGATGATAATCGTTGGATGTCTTTCAAAATTTTGAGGGGGAATGGTCGGCGTAAATCTTTATTATCATGAGCAAAACAGACAAAAATCGAGGGAATTCCACATGAGTTATCCGCGCAATCTGGTTGGCTATGGCCGCAACACACCAGACCCACGCTGGCCGGGTGGGGCAAATATCGCCGTGCAGTTCGTCGTCAACTACGAAGAAGGTGGTGAAAGCTGCATCCTTGATGGCGATCCCGCATCCGAATGCCTGCTTTCGGAAATCGTCGGCGCGCAGGCATGGAACGGTCAGCGCAACCTCAACATGGAATCGATCTACGAATATGGTGCCCGATCCGGCTTCTGGCGTTTGTGGCGCGCTTTCACGCGACGCAACATGCCGGTAACCGTCTATGGCGTGACCCTTGCCATGGAGCGCAATCCCGAAGCCATCAGCGCCATGAAGGAAGCCGACTGGGAAATTGCCAGCCACGGTCTGCGCTGGTGGGAATATAAGGATGTTCCCGAAGAGGTGGAGCGCGAACACATTCGCGAAGCTGTGCGCCTGCATACCGAAATCACCGGCTCGCGCCCACTCGGCATCTATCAGGGCAAGCCATCGGATAACACGCTGAAGCTGGTGATGGAGGAAGGCGGCTTTCTCTATTCAGCCGATTCCTATGCCGATGAATTGCCATACTGGGTAAAGGGGCCAAAAGGTCCGCATCTGATCGTGCCTTATACACTTGATACAAATGACATGCGCTTTGCCACGCCACAGGGCTTTAACTCCGGCGATCAGTTCTACACCTATCTCAAAGACACATTCGACGTGCTTTACCGCGAAGGTGCAGAAGGTGCGCCGAAGATGATGTCGATTGGCCTGCATTGCCGCCTCGTCGGTCGTCCGGGCCGTGTAGCGGCACTTGAACGCTTCCTCGATTATGTGCAAAGCCACGACAAGGTCTGGGTTGCCAAGCGCGTCGATATTGCGCGTCACTGGCATGAGCATCACAAGCCAAAGCAGGCCGATGTCCTACCCTCCAAGGCCAGCAAGGCCGACTTTGTTGCGCGCTATGGCGGGATTTTCGAGCATTCGCCATGGATTGCCGAACGCGCCTATGACATGGGTCTGACGGAACTGGCCGATTCTGCATCCGGTCTTCATACGGTTCTGGTCCGCGCATTCCGCGCTGCATCAGACGATGAAAAGCTCGGTGTTTTACGCGCCCATCCTGATCTTGCAGGAAAGCTTGCGGCGGCGAAGCGTCTGACACCGGAATCCACATCTGAGCAAGCATCTGTGGGCCTTGATGCTTTGAGCGATGACGAGCGCAAGACATTCACCGAACTCAACGATGCCTATACGCAGAAATTCGGCTTTCCTTTCATCATTGCCGTCAAGGGCCGTAACAAGAAGGAAATTCTCGATGCTTTCAAACGGCGTGTTGAAAACTCGAAACAAGCGGAGCTGGAAACCGCGTGTGAACAGGTCGAGCGCATCGCGCTGCTGCGGCTCAAAGATATTCTTCCCGAAACACTATATTGATCAGAGGCAACAATGAGCCGTAATTATTACGCACCGACCGGTGGCCTGCCGCCACAGACGCAAATTCTGACTGATCGGGCCATGTTCACTGAAGCCTATGCGGTCATTCCGAAAGGCACATTCAGCGATATTGTGACAAGCTTCCTGCCCTTCTGGGACAAGACGCGTCTGTGGATCATCGCCCGCCCGCTTTCGGGGTTTGCCGAGACATTCTCACAATATATTATGGAAGTGCAGCCCGGCGGCGGCAGCGACCGAGCCGAACTTGATGATGGCGCGCAGGGTGTGCTGTTCGTGGTTGAAGGCGAAATCACCGTCACACTTGACGGCCAGGATCATGTGCTGAGCGAAGGTGGTTATGCCTATCTGCCGCCAAAGAGCGGCTGGACGCTTCGCAACAATTCCGGCGCTGTCGCGCGCTTCCATTGGGTGCGCAAAGCTTACGAATATGTTGATGGCCTCGATGTGCCGGAACCGCTTTTCCTCAATGAGAAGAACATCGCACCAACACCGATGCCCGACACCAACGGCGCATGGGCAACAACGCGTTTTGTTGCCCCAAACGATCTGCGTCACGACATGCATGTGACTGTAGTGACTTTTGAGCCGGGTGGCGTGATCCCGTTCGCCGAAACCCATGTGATGGAACACGGGCTTTATGTGCTGGAAGGCAAGGCCGTCTATCGGCTCAATCAGGACTGGGTGGAAGTGGAAGCCGGTGATTTCATGTGGCTGCGCGCCTTCTGCCCGCAGGCTTGTTATGCCGGTGGTCCGGGAAAGTTCCGCTATCTGCTTTACAAAGACGTCAACCGCCATATGAAGCTATCGCGTTAAAAATAGAAACGGCGGGCCAAAAGCCCGCCGCTGCCATGCCTGACTGGAGATCAGATAAACTTTGCGCAGTCCTTCTACGCTGTTCAATGGCATTCTCTATATAGCTTGTATTTTCAGTTAAAAATAATCACATATAGTTTATTTTGATCATTCAACCCAAAATCAAAGTAAAAATACAATTTATTGCTATTATTTCTTAGGAAGATAATATTGAAGATTATAAAAAGACCGCCACATATAGTGACGGCCTTTTTTTAATATTAGAACGAGCGCTGGAAGCGAACCATACCGCCCCATGCATCCTTACCATTGAGAACAGAATGGCTATCCTTCCACTTGGTGTAGGATACTTCTGGCGTAACAGTGAAGCCAGGAACCAGCTGATAAGCAACATTTGCCGTCGCCGCCAGCGTATTGGTGCCATCAAAGGCAAGCTGCGCATTCAGCGTTGCCTTGTCAGTTGCCTTAAATTTCGCACCACCCCAAACAGCCCAATCGCCACCCCATGTGCCGTAGAAGCTGCTGATCATGCGAACACCGTCCTGATAGATGTCCTTGTTGGACTTGTAGCCACCCATAGCCCAAACCGAGAAGCGATCGGTAAGGTTCAAATCACCGCGCAGCTTGCCAGCCCATTCTTCGTTACGTGCGTCATAAGCAGCAACGGCGGCAATCGTGCCCCATCCCTGTTCATACTTTACACCACCAACAACATGCGGGGTGTAATCTTTGATCGTGCCATTAAAGCCATAGGCGCTGTCTGTATCTTCGTTGTTGCCTTGTTCCAGCGACAAGATAGCAGAAAAGCCGTTATCGGCAGTGAACGTATAGCTGACCAGTCCCGTACGATAACCGCCTGCGAGGATCACGTCATCATTGAGGACGTCGCCAAGATAACCCGGGAACGTCACGAATGCGGATTCATCAAGACCAAGGCGAAGACCACCGAGCTGAATATAACCAAAGCGAAGCGAACCGGAAGCACCTTCTACACCATTGCCCCAGTCATAGCGGGTTTCAGCATATGTCTTCAAAGTGCCAAGTTCAGTTTCCGACGCGGTGCTCAGGCGCAGTGAAAGACGCGCTTTGTTGTCCCAGCTGTTGCGGCGGGTGTCGACAAAACCTTCACGATCTCTGAAACCACGGCCATAAACATTATCGCCGCCGCCGACATCATAACGCACGTAACCGGAAACGCGCAGGCAGGTTTCGGTGCCTGGAATATAAAAATAGCCCGCGCCATAAGCATCGCATACACGCACATATTCAACATGTTCCGGCTCTGGAGACACGATCGTGTCAGCAGCGTAAGCACTGGTTGTCGCTACAGCCATAACGGCTGCGGAACCAAGAAGAAGACCTTTAATAGTCATTTTATTATACTCCAGTAGATATATAAATTCAGACTCCTTTTTGATAGAACACAATTATTATAAGCGGCAATCGCATTTTCATCAGTATTTAAAAAATATATTAATATGTATCATATGCGCAACTATTTAGTATTTGCTTTAAATTATCCCAATTTTAAAATTAATACTTTTAATTAATAGTTATAAAATAATAGCTAGCAACTTTTTATTTTTAAAATTATATTACTAATATTCTATAATTTCACCCTTCAACCATTTTTTAGAATATACTAAAAAATACCCTGCCTGCCGTTTGCTTCATAAACAGGGATAAAAATTGAAATACATGCCACACACCCTTACGAAAGGTATTTCGAATATTATAATGTCAATAAAATCTCCAATATATTGCCTGTTGAACAGAGACTTATTTTATGCTCAATATTAATAATAGGGTTATGAGTTTTCCGTCGTCACTAACCAACATCAATTCAACAGAGAATACATTTATGAAAAACTATCGCTCCATTGGTCTCGCAGTTGCCTTCACAGCATTTTCGGGGCTTTCCGCTTTTGCAGCACCTCTCCCAGGCGGCGCAAGCACGCTTCAGGAAACCTATGAGGACTGGACAGTCTCTTGCCAGTCACAGAAGGAAACGACCGTCTGCGCGATCCGTCAGGACCAGAATAGTTCACAGACTGGCCAGCGCGTATTGACTGCCGAGCTTCGTAATATGGCAGGCGGCAAGATTGAAGGCGTACTGCTGATGCCATTCGGCCTTGATCTCGCGAAGGGCGCCACGCTCAAAATTGACGACGCCGCCGGTCCGAACCTGACTTTCTCGACCTGTTTGCCGCAAGGCTGCCTCGCGCCTGTGAGCTTTGACGCCAAGCAGGCCGCAGCGCTGAAAGCTGGCAGCAACCTTAACGTAACCACGACTGCTCTCAGCCCTAGCCAGCCTGTTGCCTTCAAGGTTTCGCTGAAAGGCTTCGGTGCCGCCCTTGACCGCATCGTCACGCTGACAAAGTAAGCGTTCTACTCTCTAATGCTGAGCCGCCCCGCCGAAAGCGGAGCGGCTTTTGTTTATGCATCGACTGAGATATTGCTGATGCGGGTGAGTGAACGTCGCCAGCGCATGGTCATCAGTACGGAAACGATGGCCAGGCCTGCGGCCAATCCAAGCCAGACCCCAGCGCCGCCGAGCTTAAACTGGAATGCCAGAAGCGCACCCAACGGCAAGCCGACGCCCCAGTAACCGACAAGCGCAAGATACATCGGAATGCGCGTATCACGCAGACCGCGCAGCATACCTGCGGCAACGGCCTGGGCACCGTCGACGATCTGAAACAGCGCCGCAAGCGCCAGAAATGTCACCGCAAGTTCGATAACGGCAAAATTCTCGGGGTCTTTTAGATTGAGAAACGCACCAATAAACACGCGTGGAATCAAAATCATCAGCAATCCCATGATCGCCATGAAGCCCACTCCCAACGCATAAGCGCTCCAGCCCGCATAGGCTACAGCCTGCGGGTCACCGCGTCCGTAAGCACGCCCGACTCGAACCGTTGCGACCTGCCCGAAACCGAGCGGCACCATAAAGCTAAGTGACGCCACCTGAATTGCAACGGCATGGGCTGCCATCGCAGTCGGGCCGATATAGCCCATCATGATGACGGCAGCATAGAAAATCGAGGTTTCAAACACAAAGGTCAGCGCCATCGGAAAACCGATACGCCAGAGCTCGATGAGACGTGGCCAGTCAGCACGCCAGAAGCGACCAAACAGACGATAGCGACGGAAACGCCGATGGCGGGTCGCGATAAACGCCATACCAAGAAACATCATGCTGCTCGAAAGCGTGGTGGCGATACCGGCGCCATGCAACTCCATACGTGGGAAGCCAAAGTGACCGAAAATGAGTGTCCAGCCAGCCAGCGCATTGAAACCAATGGCCGCAGCCGCAACCAGCAATGTCCACATCGGCTTTTCCATGGCCGCAAAAAATGAGCGCAGCACAATATAGAACAGATAAGGCAACAGCGCCCATTGCAGCGTGTGCATGAAATCGGTGGAACGCGCGGCAATATCCGGCTGCTGGCCAAGGAAGATGAATATTTCCTCGCAATGCCACAACACGAACCATATCGGGATTGAGATCATAATGGCCGACCACATGCCCTGACGCACAGTCCGGCGCACGTCGCGCACCGAATGACGGTTCCTGCCGAGTGCAATGGCGATCATTGGCATAACAGCCGAGACAAGCCCCATCGAAAAGATCATCAGCGTATGATAAAAACTGGTCGTCAAAAGTGCCGAGGCAAGCGTGTCCTTACCCAGCCGCCCGATGAAAATAACATCAGTGGCAGTCAATGCAGCCTGCGAAAGATTGGTGAAAATCAACGGCCAGCCCAGCTTGAGGGCTGTTATTATTTCCCGGCTCCAGCGCTGAAAACGGCTCAAATGTGGCTCACGAAAGCCTTCAACAACTGTATTGATCACAAGTCACTCCCCGAACTGTCCGGGGCCGTCAATCCGCCAGACAATCCATAGCTGAAACACGTGCCATGACGTCAGAGACCATGTCAATCTGAGGAATTTAGCATCGTGATACGAATATCGATCGCCCCATGCCGGCTAAGAGCTTTCATCGCGATTGCGACTTTGCTCCCACTTTTCGGGTTCTTCAGTCTCTAATGGGAACGTTGTGTATGTTCCAGAGACTGATCCGGAGCCAGGCGGGCTGCACATCGATTGGCACAAAATTAATGCGCAATGGATACCAGACTTGCATAAAGAAGCAACATATCTTGAGAAGTAAATTCTCAACTGCTGACATATGTCGAAATAAAAACCCCGCACCAGGCGGGGCTTTCTTTATTCATTCAACCCACGCTTATGCAAAGTCGAGAGCGCGGTCGCCGTCTTCGTCCTTAATGCGCGATGGCAGGCCGATCTGGTTCAGGATGTGCAGGAATGGCTTCGGGTTCAGCTCTTCCACATTGACCATCTTCTTCACATCCCATTCGCCCGAAGCGATCAGGATTGCGGCTGCAACGGGTGGCACACCTGCGGTGTAGGAAATGCCCTGGCTGCCCACTTCGTTATAGGCGTCCTTGTGGTCGGCAACATTATAGATGAAGACTTCCTTCTCTTTGCCGTCCTTGGTGCCTTTGACGAAATCACCGATGCATGTCTTGCCCGTGTAATCCGGTGCAAGCGACGATGGATCAGGCAGAACAGCCTTGACCACCTTGAGCGGCACGACTTCCAGACCTTCAGCGGTTTTGACCGGCTGTTCGGACAGGAGACCGAGATTGTTCAGCACCGTGAAGACGTTGATGTAGTGATCGCCAAAGCCCATCCAGAAACGCACATCGGCGTTCGGGTAGTTCTTGGATAGTGAGTGCACTTCATCATGCCCGGTCATATAGGCCTTGCTTGGACCGACAACAGGCAGATCAAAAGTCTGGCCAACTTCGAACATCTTGTTCGACTGCCACTGCCCACCCTGCCATGAATAGACCGTGCCGGTGAATTCGCGGAAGTTGATTTCCGGGTCGAAATTGGTCGAGAACCAGCGGCCATGCGAACCGGCATTGATGTCAACGATGTCGATGGATTTGACCTCATCGAGATAGTCATCAGCAGCCAGGCGTGCATAGGCATTGACCACGCCCGGATCAAAACCAATGCCGAGAATGGCTGTAATGCCCTTCTCTTCGCATTCTTTCAGGTTCTTCCATTCGTAATTGCCATACCACGGTGGGGTTTCGCAGATCTTCTTCGGATCTTCATGGATCGCAGTGTCCATGTAAGCCACGCCTGTATCAATACAGGCGCGAAGGACCGACATATTGAGGAAGGCCGAGCCGACATTGATCACGATCTGAACGCCAGTCTTCTGAATGAGAGCCTTGGTGGCTTCCACATCCATAGCATCCAGCGCATGCGCTTCCAGTTTCACCTCGGTCTTGAGGCTCTTCTTTTCATGCACGCTATCGATAATCTTGCGGCATTTCTCAACCGTGCGGGACGCAATATGGATATCGCCCAATATGTCAGAGTTTTGTGCACATTTATGTGCAACAACCTGAGCCACGCCCCCGGCGCCGATAATGAGAACGTTCTTCTTCATTTTCTGTCGATGCTTCCTCTTCCAGCGGTTCCCCGCCATCTGTTAAACGTCCCGATCACTTTCCCGTCGGAACACACGAGTTCATTGCAGTTTGAACGCTGCAACAGGATCTTTATGAAAGCGACCCTTCAAAATCCGCGTAATCAAATTCGCGGACAATTTTGACCGTGCCATCCAGCTCACGCACGGCAATGGCTGGCATTTTCACACCATTAAACCAGTTCTTTTTGACCATGGTATAACCGGCCGCATCTTCAAATGAGAGACGGTCGCCGATTTGCAAAGGCTTGTCGAAATTGAACTCGCCGAAAATATCACCGGCAAGGCAGGATTTTCCGCAGATCATGTAGCTGTGCTCGCCATTATTTGGCGCCATCTTCGCTTTTTCGCGATAAATGAGCAGATCCAGCATATGCGCTTCAATCGAGCTATCGACGACAGCAAGATTCTTGCCGTTATAAAGCGTATCAAGCACCGTCACCTCCAGCGTCGTGGTCTTGGTGATCGAAGCTTCGCCGGGTTCCAGATAGACCTGTACGTCGAATTTTTCCGAAAATGCCTTCAAGCGCGCGCAGAAATCATCGACCGGATAATCGTCGCCGGTGAAGTGGATGCCGCCGCCAAGGCTCACCCATTCAACGCGATGGAGAAGCGAGCCGAACTTTTCTTCAATATCGGTCAGCATCTTGTCGAACAGACCGAAATCGGCGTTTTCGCAATTGTTGTGAATCATAAAACCGGTGACACGATCCATGACCGCTTCGACCTTCGCGACATCCCATTCGCCAAGACGGCTGAACGGACGCGCCGGATCAGCAAGATCAAAGCTTGAAGACGAAATGCCGGGATTCAAACGCAGACCACGCTTGATATGGGCGGCCTTATCGGCAAAGCGTTCAAACTGGCTGATCGAATTAAAAATGATCTTGTCGGCATGGCTGATGACTTCGTCGATCTCGTAATCGGCATAGGCCACGCTATAGGCATGGGCTTCGCCAGAGAATTTCTCATGGCCAAGACGCACTTCATAGAGCGAAGACGAGGTGGTGCCGTCCATATATTCGCTCATCAGATCAAACACCGACCATGTGGCAAAGCATTTCAGCGCCAAAAGAGCCTTGGCGCCGGATTTCTCGCGCACATAAGCAACTTTTTGCATGTTGCGTTTCAGCTTTGTCTTATCAATCAGATAGTAAGGCGTCTGGATCATGGTCGTTCCGGGTCGTCAATTAGGGAAGATGGCCTGTCCAGCTGGCTGGCGGCATGTTATGCAGCAACAGAAAGCCGCACTTAAAGAGGCTTATAGGAAGCTTGTGACAGAAACACAAATCCGCCACAGAGGTTTGGAGAAAATTTTCTCACCTGCTGCGGCGGATTTTATATTCAAAGCTTCATATAGGGCTTTTCAGGGCAAATTGAACCCCTTCTGATTAAGATTGATATTGTTTTACTTCCTCCCCTATTCCGAAGTTTGAAAAAGCATTTTATAGAACCAGCACACGCGTGCGGACAGCGGGCATCAACCCGCCTCTGAAATGCGGGATAGGACCAGGGAAAGAAATGCAGACCGAAAATCCAGCCGCCACTGCTACTGCAGGCTGGGGAGAATTGTTTGCGGGCAAAAATGCGATCCGTTCGCTGACGCTCGTCGGTGGAGTTGCGCTCCACGCTATCAATGTTTTTATTGCCACAACCATATTACCAACCGTCGTCGCCGATATTGGCGGCATGGACTATTATGCCTGGAACACAGCGCTGTTTGTAACGGCGTCCATTCTCGGCTCGGCGCTTGTGCCCAAACTTCTGTCACAGGCAGCCCCACGCTATGCCTATCTCGTGGCGGCGATCATCTTCGCCATTGGCACGCTTGCCTGTGGTCTTGCCCCCTCCATGCCTGCCATGCTTGGCGGTCGTGTGGTGCAGGGGCTTGGCGGCGGCATGATGCTGGCGCTCTCTTATGCCATGATCCGTATCGTCTTTGACGAAAGGCTCTGGCCTCGCGCTATTGCGCTCGTTTCCGGCATGTGGGGTGTGGCAACGCTCGTTGGCCCGGCAGTAGGCGGTATTTTTGCTGAACTTGGCGTCTGGCGTGCAGCGTTTTGGTCGCTTGTGCCGGTGATCGGCATTTTTGCTGTCATGGCAATGCTGGTCCTGCCAAAGCAGAAAGACAGCGCTGAGAACAAAGACCGGCTTGCATGGCCGCAGCTTATTCTGCTGACCACAGCCGTGCTCATCATCTCGGCCGCAAGTATTTCACAAAGTGCTATATGGAACATCGCTGGCGTTGCGGTTGCATTTGCCGTGCTGATGCTGCTTGTTTTCGTCGAGCATCGGTCCACGAAACGTATTTTGCCGAAGGGTACTTTCAGCCTGAGCCGTCTTGGTGCGCTCTATATCACCATGGGCTTTCTCGGCGGATCGGTCACAAGTTCCGAAGTGTTCGTGCCGCTGTTCTTTCAGGTCCTGCATAATCAATCACCGCTGGTGGCTGGTTATCTTGCAGCGCTGATGGGCGGAAGCTGGACATTCGGCTCCATCGGCTCATCCGGCGTGACAGGCAAAAGCGTAAACCGGGTTATCCTTGCAGCGCCAATTATGGGCATTCTGGGCATGACAACACTTGCCATTCTGGTTCCCCCCGGCAGCGACGGTCATTGGACCACACTTGTTCCGATTTGTCTTGCAATGATCATTGTGGGTTTTGGTGTTGGCATGACATGGCCGCATCTGCTGACGCGGATTTTCAAACGGGCCGATGCGAGCGACCAGAATCTCGCATCAGCTTCACTGACAACCGTCCAGCTTTTCACCACGGCCATGGGTGCTGCCCTTGCGGGCATGATTGCCAATCTTGCCGGTCTGAGCAATCCCGGTGGCTTTGCCGGCACGTCAAATGCAGCACTTTGGCTGTTCATCGGCTTTGCTACAATGTCGAGTGTTGCGCTTTTTGCAGCAATCGCGCTGGTGCGCAGTTCACGCTGAGACACGAAAACAGGCCTTCAGAGCATATCATGCTTCGGAGGCCATCCTGATTAGGACGTCTTTCCTTGAGACTGCCTTTGAATTCGATTTAATTGCGCAACGCATATCGCCTGATTAACTCTTGATGTCGGGACATAGAAGCATTATTCCAACTTCCGTAATCGTCGGCCGGACATGGTACAGCATGTTGGCAAATCACGACCTCCGCGGAAGCCACCCTCAAGGCAGCCAGACGCGATCCCCCATGATTGCGATGAAAGACGTTTGCTTCATCTGAAGCAAATACCGTGAAAAGCGAAACAGAGACAGTTCCGACATGAGCAGCAATTTTTATCAGGAAACCGTTCTTGACGTTCACCACTGGACCGACAGACTGTTTTCCTTCCGCACCACGCGCGATCAGGGCTTCCGCTTTCAGAGCGGCCAGTTCGTCATGATCGGCCTTGAAGTCAATGGCAAACCACTGCTGCGCGCTTATTCGATTGCTTCCAGCGTCTATGATGAACAACTCGAGTTTTTCTCGATTAAAGTGCAGGATGGTCCGCTGACCTCGCGCCTTCAGCACCTGAAAGAAGGCGACAAGGTAATCGTCGGCAAAAAGCCTGTTGGCACGCTGCTCTATGACAATCTCATTCCCGGCGACAATCTGTGGCTGCTTTCAACCGGTACAGGCCTTGCGCCGTTCCTGTCGATCATTCGCGATCTGGAAGCCTATGAGCGCTACAAGAAGATCATCCTGGTGCATGGCGTGCGTGAAGTGAACGAACTGGCTTATGCCGATCTCATCACGAAGGAACTGCCGGAAGACGAATTCTTGGGCGAAATGGTGCGCGAGAAGCTGATTTACTACCCAACTGTGACGCGTGAAGAATTCCGCAATAAGGGTCGCATCACTGACCTCATCAGCTCCGGCAAGATTTTTGCAGATCTTGGCCTTCCGAAATTCTCCGAACAGGACGACCGCATGATGCTTTGCGGAAGCCCGGAAATGCTGGCCGATATGCGCCAGATTCTTGAAGGCCTCGGCCTTGAAGAGGGTAGCCAGAGCGAAGCCGGTCATTTCGTTATCGAAAAGGCTTTCGTGGAAAAGTAAGCGATAAAAATATTTTTTAATAAGGGGGGCGCACGCCTCCCTTTCTTTTTCTCGCTGCCGTCTTTATGCTCACCCGCATGATAAACTGTTCGAGTATCCCCTGCATCGCGCTCCTGTGATTTAAGCACAAGGAGCATGGACGCAAGCAAACCACGCGTTTCTTGCGCAGTCTTCGCTTGGCTATATGCGAGCGGATAAATGCCGGTCTCATCGGAACTCATGCAGTGAGCATTATCATGAAAAATTACTTTGAAAGCCCATTCAAGGGCATAACCCTCGACAAGCAGGTCACAAATCCAAACATCCTCGTTGGGCGCTACAGCTATTATTCTGGCTATTATCATGGCCATAGCTTTGATGATTGCGCGCGCTTCCTCCTGCCCGATGAAGGTGCTGACAAGCTGATCATTGGCAGCTTCTGCTCCATCGGGTCGGGGGCTGCTTTCATCATGGCAGGCAATCAGGGCCATCGGCACGACTGGATCAGTACCTTCCCGTTCTTCTTCATGTCGGAAGTGGACATATTTGCAGGAAGCGCAAATGGCTACAGCCCATCAGGCGATACAGTGATCGGCAATGACGTATGGATTGGTTCTGAAGCCATTATCATGCCCGGTGTGAAAGTCGGTCATGGCGCGATTATCGGCACACACGCGCTCGTGACGCGCGATGTTGCGCCCTACACGATTGTTGGCGGCCACCCCGCCCGCACCATCCGCTCCCGCTTTGATGAAGTCGCCGTCAGACAACTCTTGGAAATGCAGTGGTGGGACTGGTCGGACGACCAATTGAAAGGTGCGATGGCAATTTTGACCAACAGTGATGTGGACACACTTTATCGCTATTGGCAAAGCCAGATTTGCGGGAGTTGATCTGATACGCCAAAGGCCTGCTCTCTCATCAGGCTTTTGGCTTCACACCAAAAACATGGTCCGGCCCTGAGAATGAGCGGGCGCGCACTTCATCCGCATAGGCTTGCGCAGCATCGGAAATCAGCGGCGCAAGCGTGGCAAAGCGTTTCACGAAACGCGGTGTAAAATCCTCAAATAGTCCCAGCATATCGTCGGAAACCAGAATTTGGCCGTCACAGGCAGGCGATGCGCCGATTCCAATAGTGGGAATGGAGAGCGTTTGCGTGATCTCGCGGGCCAGAGGCTCAACAGTGCCTTCAATCACCAGCGCAAAAGCACCGGCATCCGCAATGGCTTGTGCATCCTTGCGGATACGATTGGCTTCCGCATCATCACGTCCAAGCGAGCGAAACCCACCGACCGTATTGACCTGCTGCGGCATCAGTCCGACATGACCGAACACGGGAATACCCCGCCGGACGAGAAAATAGACCGTCTCGGCCATTTCTTCGCCGCCTTCAAGCTTCACGCCATCGCAGCCGGTTTCCTGCATGATACGGACTGCGCTGCGAAAAGCCTGTTCTTTCGATTCCTGATAAGCGCCGAATGGAAGATCGACCGTCACGCAGGCATGTTCGACGCCGCGCATAACCGCCTGTCCATGGGCAATCATCATGTCGAGCGTGACGGCAAGCGTTGAATCCATGCCGTAAAGCACCATACCAACGGAATCACCAACTAGAAGCAGATCACAATGAGGATCAAGCAGACGGGCAATCGGTGTTGTATAGGCCGTAAGGCTGACGATCGGACGCTCGCCCTTCATTGCCTGAATTGCCTTGGGCGAAAGGCGTTTCTTCTTAACGGTGACGCTCATGTCAGGCGGCCTTTTCCTGCGCCACATGCGCGATCACACGATTGTCGAGAAGGCGCGTGGTGCCGAACCGCACAAAAAGCGCAACCAGAACCGACCTGCCCTGAACACACTTAAGACGCTGCAAAGTGTCAGGATCACGCAATGCCACCACCTCCGGGACTGCCAGCGGTTCCGTTGCAATGAAAGTACGGATTGCTGCTTCAAGCGCTTCCGGGTCATCGACACCGGACCGATAAAGCCGTTCGGCTTCCTCCAGCGCCTTTGGTACGATGATCGCTGCGGCACGCTGCGCTTCACTGAGATAAACATTGCGCGACGAACAGGCAATTCCGTCATCCTCCCGCACGGTCTCAACACCAACCACCCGCACCGGAATCGCCATATCGTCGACCATGCGGCGGATGATGACGAGCTGCTGGAAATCCTTCTCGCCAAAGTAAGCGGCGTCCGAGCCGACGATGTTGAAAAGCTTGCTGACTACGGTTGCAACGCCCGCAAAATGACCGGGACGTGCTTCGCCTTCCATCTGATTGCCGAGCGTTGGGACATCGACCACTGTCTGCATCGGACGCGGATACATATCCGACACCGCAGGCGCAAACAGAAAATCAACATCCGCACTGCGCAGCAGGTTTGCATCACGCTCCAGATCACGCGGATATTTGTCGAGATCTTCATTGGCGCCAAATTGCAAAGGATTCACGAAAATCGAAACAACTGTAATGTCATTTTCCTGACGTGAGCGGCGCACCAGTTCAAGATGCCCTTTGTGGAGATAACCCATGGTCGGCACGAGACCAATAGATTGGCCGCTCCTGCGGACCGCACCAAGCGCCTGACGCAAAGCTTCAATCGTATGGATGATCCGCATGGCGACCTCCCTGCCAAATGACCAGATTTGGCCGCCACTCCTACAAGTTCAATTGCTAAAATGCAAAGCAATTACTGTCCGCCAACGGCTTCAACAGTGCTGCCCACCGTTCTGCCAAAGCGGTCAATCTGTTCGTTATAGGTTCGCCGGGTATTCGGATCAAAAACCGCAATCGGTGCACTGACGACCAGTGACGCAGCCGTACCCACACCCTGCGCTGTACCAAGGGCTACGGCGCCAAGGCGCTCACCCAAACCGATATCGGAGTCCGTGATCGTCTGGCCGGTGACGAGACGCTGACCGATCAGCTGAACCACTTCGGGACTTGAGGCAAACTTACCGTGGTTGAGACTATCACCCGCCTTAAGACGCGTCAGGTCAATAACGGTGATACCAGCCTTCTCAAGTTGCGAGCGATAAGGCTCAACCGAGGGGTCGATCTGCCCCAGACGGTCAACATTGCCGGAAATGAAGCGCGATGCACGAAGGGCACGGTCATCGCGTGATGTGAACAATGTGAAACGCGGATGCTCCTTGCCCATCGCACGGAACTGCTTGTTGAAAACATCCACATCAAGATCAGGTGACGCAAGAATGACATCAGTGATCTTGCGATCAACGCGCTTGTCGCGGATTGCCATCTGGCGCAGTGCTTCAACGGTCAGCCAGCTCCCCATCGAATGCGCCATGATCGTTATGTCTTTGACGCGTGGATCTTGCGCAATCTTTCGTAGCACTGTTTCCAGTGCATCTCGCGAATAATTGGTGCTTTCCTTGTCGTAATTATAATCGAACACGCTGCCGCGCGACGGCCATGTGAAAATAACTGGTGCGACTTCGGCGCCGGAGTCATGCACGATCTGGGCGAAACGATAAACCGAGTCTTCAAAGGTGTTGTTGAAACCGTGGACAAAAACCATCACGCGGCGATTTTTGGGCAGGCTGCTGTTCAACCACTGTTGAGCACCATTGGTTGAATTGATTGCCTTCACCTCAACGGTGGTGAAATCTTTAAGCGGATTGGCCGGAAGCTTTTTGGGCCACTGAACTTCACCAATCTTGCGATTTTTATCCGGTGGAATTGAAACCACAATCTGTGTCAGACTGAGATCCTGATCGCGTTCCCCGGAAAACAATGTGCCGGGATCACCCGAAGGCGCGCGTGTCGTTGCAACCATAAGATTGACTTTGGATGCACCCGGAACACTCTGACCAACAGGGATCAGAATACCATCCGGCCGACTTGCGCAGCCCGCGATGATAATCAGGACAGCGAGAAATGCAGGGGTGATGCGACGAAAAATACTCTGCAAAACCCAACTCCCCGACAAGACTTGATCCCCAAACCGCCCGATCAACATTTTAGTGTGGGCGCGAGTAATATATTCTTTACCGGAAGAGATATGCCAAGCCCTAATTGTCGAGACCTGTGGAAAGATTATGCCGCTGCGGCATCTCAGTTACACAAGGCCCATAAAGGACAGCTATTTCCACAGCTGCCTTTCGTCTTTTTTCAAAGCTTTTGCGCGAGAACACTGTCACCGCGAACGTATTGTTGAACGCAATTGCCCATGGGTGGTGCGAGCAACGCACGGCCAACAGATCAGAGTGATTAAGGGAAGTTTTAAAAAAGAAAAAGGCCGCGCGGGAGGAGGATGCGCGGCCTGATCTTGAATACGGCTGGGAGGAGGAGTGCCGTATTCGTCATCGGGCTCTGGGAGGAGGAGTGAACCCGATGACCAATGTTTACCAAGCGCCTCTTTATTCAACAACGACCAATAACGCATATCAGTTATGCAAATACGCCGATGCTTAAGTTTAATGCAGAATCTTAAATATAAAAAACCTGCTCACAGAATGAGCAGGCTGAGAAAAATATGCTGCAAAATCAGTGTTTCAGAGAAGGTGCGCGATCAGTGGCGCAGCCAGAACATTGACCAGACCAACCAGCACCATCACAAGACCAGCAATTGACCCTTCTTCGCTGCCAATCTGATGCGCCTTGGCAACGCCAGCGCCATGCGCCCCCATACCGAACAATGCGCCGCGCGCCAAAGCAGAGCGAAGCGGCAGCCAGTTGAGCATCACTTCACCCATTGCAGCACCAAATACACCGGTCAGCACGACGAAAATGGCCGTCAGATCAGGCATTCCGCCAATATCGCCGGAAACCGTCATCGCAAAAGGCGTACTCATAGAGCGCGGCATCAAGCTCAAGCTGATAGCGTCGCTAAGACCAAGAAGATGCGCCAGCCCCCAGGCGGAGAGCATCGCAGACGAACTGCCGACCACGACGCCAACTAGCAAGACCGGCCAATATCGGCGAATGGTTGCACGCTGCTGATAGATCGGAATCGCAAAAGCCACGGTTGCGGGGCCAAGAAGCGCCACAAGCCAATGGGTCGCGCTGAAATAACCTCTGTAGTTTTCATTGAACCCTATGAGCAGGGCCATCAGCAATAACGGCGTGACAGCAAGCGGCGTCAGCCACCACATCGGAAAGCGACGATAGACGCGTTTTGCTGCGAGGTAGAGAAGGATTGTAGCGGCAGACCAGAACAGCGTTGCCACATAGGGGTTACTTTGCGGCATAGCGTACACTCAGCCGATAACACATATCGACAGTCAGCGCGGTCACAGTCATAACAGTCAGCGTGCCGACCAGAATAACAGCCATGATTTTCACGCCCAGCATGCCGAGCAGTTCCTGATGTTCGAGAATAGCCAGAACCGCCGGCACGAAAAACAGCAGCATTTCTGCCAGAAACCATTCCGCACCGCGCTTCATGCTGAACAGGCTGATGCGTCCGCTTAAGAGCAGGGCCAGAACCAGTACCATGCCAACAATGCCACCCGGCAGCGGCAAGCCGACCAAGCGAACAAAAGCTTCCCCTGCCAGCCAGAAGCCGAACAATGTCGCAATCTGCATAAGACGGCTGTTGTGCAGCGCATAGCGAAAACGGATTGTCAGGTTGTGGGCGCTCATGATGATGTTCCAATGCAGGTATTTGTGAATTCACTATAGGCGCAGTATCGCCATTCCAGAAATGAATTGATTTCATTGCAGCTATTCCATAATAGAATAGCTCATGAACTTACGCGGCTTTCAAGCTTTCGTGGAAGTGGTGCGGCAGGGCGGCTTTTCGGCAGCGGCCCGCACCATCAACGCCACTCAATCAACCGTCAGCAAGACGGTGCGGCAGCTCGAAGATGAGCTTGGCCTCACCCTTCTTGACCGTGAGATCAGCCCACCGCGCCTGACAAGCGCCGGGGAAATCGTCTATCGGCGCGCAGTTGCAATGCTGACTGAAAAAGACGACATGCTGAGCGAGCTTGAAGAATTGCGCGGCCTCAAGCGCGGACTCCTGCGCCTTGGCCTGCCACCCATCGGCTCCAGCGTGCTTTTTGCCCCCGTCTTTGCAGCCTTCACCAAGCTTTATCCCGATATCGACATTCAGCTTGTCGAACACGGCAGCAAACGACTGGAAGAAGTTCTTCTGGCAGGTGACGTCGAACTGGCCGCTTCCCTTTTGCCCGTCGAAGAAAGTTTCGAGTGGCAGGCCGTTCGTTGCGAGCCCGTTGTTGCCCTGCTTCCAGCCAGCCACAGCTTCGTCGATGATGGCGGTATTCCCTTGTCCGATATTGCCAGTCTGCCCTTCATTCTTTTTGAAAGCGGCTTTGCGCTCAATCAGATCATTCTTGAAGCATTCAATCAGCGCGGACTGTTTCCTCATGTCGCTGTCAGATCAAGCCAGATCGACTTCATCGTCGAGCTGGTCGCAGCAGGCATGGGGATAGGCTTTCTGCCGCAAATGATTGCCGAACAGCGCAAACATCCCGGTGTTCGCATTCATCACATCAAGGATGCGAAACTGAACTGGGACATGGCGCTCATCTGGCGAAAAGGTGCGTTTCTGTCCCATGCCGCGAGGGCATGGCTTGCGCTTTGCAGAGGCGAGAATACTGCGGAGCAGGCTTGACCTGCCCAGCCGCTCGCCTATCTTTTTGAATATACCGACATTGTGGGAGCACTCACGCCCTTCTCAACCATCAGTCTTTTAGACCTATTTTACTGCGCATCTTATCCGAAAGCCGCTCGACGCTTTTCGGGATTTGCTCAAAAGGAGGCTATCATGGAAGGTCAGGTTATATTCTACAAAGGCGACAGGATCATTTACCGGCATCACGTTGACGTACACGACGATGATTATTCAAAGGGCGTCAATGATGCCCTTATCGCCTTCCAACGCAATTATGCCGGTTTTGATCTTGCAGGCGATGACATTCACATCCGCTTCAAGAAGCCCGGCGAGGTTTAAAGCCTGCGCTTGCCATACCGCATCTCTTTCGCCTGACAAGATCAGGCGAAAGCTGCCTCATGGGCAACGCGACGAATATCGCTGCGCGACAAGCCAAGATCGGAAAGTTCGCGATCACTGCAACCGCTTAACTCGCGCAGGTTTTCGCGGTACTGCATCCAACGGGAGAACTGGGTACGAAGGTGGTTCATGGTGGTATCCCCTTATCTTCAGCACCTTTGAGTGCTGGGCTTTTTACCTTCCTCCCACTCTGAAGCTTCCGTCTTTTTAATCGTTTTGAGAAGTGCATAAACTGCATGGCTGCAATGCTGGAACAGCGCGCGTAAACATGGCAAACAGTAACGCAGTTCGTTAGAGCGTACGAAAAAAGTGATTGCTAAATGTAGAGTAAAACCGTGGGGGGTGTTTTAGAGGGTTACAACAGCCGCATTTTGTTTAAATCTGTAAATTGTGACTCACGAGACAAGATCCCACACCATATGAAAAGAACCATATTCATTGTCGGCAACGGCCCTGTCGAGAACGATTTATCCGCACAGATAGATGCCGCTGATCTTGTGCTTCGCTTCAACGAGCCGCGCGTTTCGCGTGGCATGACGGGCACAAAGACAGATATGCTGATGCTCGCCACATCGAGCAAACAAATGGAACAGTGGATCAAAGACCCGGCTTTTATCAATTCGGACATTGTCCGCAATGCGCCAGAACTTCTGTTTGCGTTCCATCCGAGCATCATCAAACGCTTTCACCACCAGCCCAATATCCTGTCCCGCCTCAAAGGTCGACGCGCCGACTGGACAAATGAGGCCATCGATTATTTTGGCCGTGCTGGCAAAAAAATCCGCATCATGCCCTCAAAGGATTATTTTTCTGTCTGCGAAGAGCTGGGCATTACCCCCGATCAGATGAAAAAGGTGTTCCCAAGCACCGGCTTCTTCGGCATCTGGCTGGTTTTACGCAAATACTCGCAGCCCGACTGGGAGATCAAAATATGCGGCTTTAGCTGGGAGGGATGGAAACGGCATGACTGGGCTGCGGAGCGCAAATGGATCGAAGAAAAGATCGCTATCGGACATCTTCACAAGGTTGGATAGAAGGTGCGACTTGCGCAAATTGAGCACATAGCAGATATAGAATGCCAATTCGGCTGACTTTACGCGCTATACGCTCAGGTTTACCATGAACATCAAGGCCCTCATCATTCACTTGGCGCGCGCGACGGATCGCAGACCGCAAGTCGAAAAGCTCATCCAGCAACTGCATGTGAAAGCCGAGATCATTGATGCTGTTGATAGCCGTACCCTGTCAGATGCGGAGATAAAGCGCGTTTATCGGCGCAAACTTCACGCGCCCCGCTATCCTTTTGAATTGAGCAAAAATGAGATTGCCTGCTTTCTATCCCACCGCAAAGCATGGCAGGCTATTGTCGATCAGAAACTGGATGCTGGCTTTATCATTGAAGATGACATCGAACTGACAGACGTTTTCCATGCCGCGTTTCACGCTGTCACCAATCATTTCGAGCCGGGAAGCTTTGTACGCTTCACGTTCCGCGACCGGGAACAGGGCCGCGAAGTTTTCCGCAATGATCAATTACGCATCATCATCCCCAACCCGATTGGGCTTGGCATGGTGGCGCAACTTGTCAGCTTTGATGCCGCGAAAAAACTGCTTGCCGCAACTCAACAGTTTGACCGACCTGTCGATACCACCGTGCAGATGCGCTGGGTGACTGGATTACAGCCACTTGCCGTCATTCCGGGCGGGGTGAAAGAAATCTCTGCCGAGCTTGGCGGCACGACAATTCAGCACAAAAAATCCTTCAAGGACAAGCTTGCACGTGAAATCCTGCGCCCCCTCTACCGGATGCGCGTGCGCCAATTCTCTGCGAGATCGAAGTGAGACATATGGCCGTTCCGATTCTTCTTTATCATCAGATCGCCGCTTTACCGCACAAGAAAATTCCGTTTCGCGGGCTTTGGGTGCATCCTGACAAATTCCGCAGCCAGATGGCGTGGTTAAAGAGGCTTGGCTATCAGGGTCTTTCGCTGCGCGATGCCATGCCCTACATCAAGGGCGAGAAGACCGGCAAAGTTGCGGTCATTACGTTTGATGATGGCTTTCTCAACAATTACGAAAATGCGCTGCCGGTGCTTGCTGAATTTGGTTTTACTGCCACCAATTATTTTGTCGCCAATCAGATCGGCGGCAGCAATGTCTGGGACAATGCTGTGGGGGTACCGCAATCACCCTGCATGTCGGTAGGGCAAATGCGTGAATGGGCGGCACTCGGCCACGAGGTCGGCGCGCATACGCTTGACCACGTCAACCTGGAGAAAACACCGGACGACGAAGCCCGCCGTCAGATCGCTCAGTGCAAAACCGTGCTTGAGGATATGCTTGGATCGGAAGTGACAAATTTTGCCTATCCTTATGGCGGCAATCTTCCCGTTCATCGTGAAATGTGCCGTGAAGCCGGGTACGAAACCGCCACCACAACAGTCCATGCCCGCGCAAGAGCAAGTGATGATCCGTTCGGGATGCCACGGGTCTATGTTCGCCGCAGAGATCTGGCGCCGAAATTCATCTACCGTTTAATAACACGCTAAAAAACTTGGCTATTTATTTGATTTTGATCAATGCAGCCTCACGAAAACGTGGCAAATTGCCCGTCAATCTGCCATGGACGCAGAGATGCAAAAGCGGTACTAGAGCATAACTAAGGAGCGTATAATGGACTATCGCCGGTTTTTTGAAGAAGCGATCGACCAGCTGCACGCCGAGAAACGTTACCGCGTTTTTGCCAATCTTGAACGCATTGTTGGACGTTTCCCCCGCGCTACCTGGCGTAACAATGGCTCAGCACGTGAGATCACTGTGTGGTGCTCGAACGACTATCTGGGCATGGGGCACCATCCCGATGTCATTCAGGCAATGTGCGATACGGCCAACAGCGCCGGTTCCGGCGCAGGCGGCACCCGCAATATTTCGGGCAATAACCACCCGCTTGTTGAGCTTGAAGCCGAACTTGCCGATCTGCATGGCAAGGAGGCAGGCCTTGTCTTCACATCCGGTTTCGTCTCCAACGAAGCGTCGATCTCGACCATCGGTCGCTTGCTGCCAAACTGCCTGATCCTTTCTGACGAATTAAACCACGCTTCGATGATCGAGGGTGTGCGTCGTTCCGGTGCAGAGAAAAAGATTTTCCGTCACAATGACGTTGAGCATCTGGAACAGCTTTTGAAGGCTGCGGACCGTTCCCGCGCCAAGCTGATCGTATTTGAGTCCGTCTATTCGATGGATGGCGACATTGCGCCAATTGAAAAGATTGCCGATCTGGCCGAGAAATATAACGCCATGACCTATATTGATGAGGTTCATGCGGTTGGCATGTATGGTGCGCGCGGCGGTGGTATTACCGAACGCGACGGTCTTGCACATCGCATGGATATTATCGAAGGCACGCTTGCCAAGGCATTCGGTGCACTGGGTGGCTATATCACCGGCTCACGTGCAATCATTGATGCCGTGCGTTCTTATGCGCCGGGCTTCATCTTTACCACGTCGCTGCCGCCAGCAGTCGCTGCTTCCGCGACCGCTGCGATCCGTCACCTGAAAGCTTCGCAAGTCGAGCGCGATGGACAGCAGCGCCAGTCGCAACGCGCCAAGGATGTTTTGTCGGCAGTCGGCCTACCCGTCATGCCATCGGAAACACACATCGTTCCAATTCTGGTCGGTGATCCAGAGCTTTGCAAGAAAGCCAGCGACCGTCTTCTCGACGTGCATGGCATCTATATTCAGCCCATCAACTATCCAACCGTTCCACGCGGCACCGAGCGCCTGCGCATCACACCATCACCGTTGCATGACGATGCGCTGATTGATGGCCTCAAGGATGCGCTGCTGGAAGTCTGGAACACGCTGGGCATTCCATTTGCTGAACCGGACGCGCCGAAAGCTGCAAATTCTGACCGCATCATTCCGCTGATGGTTTCTAAAGCCGGCGGCTGATCAATTCAGCATCAACGCATTGAAGAAAGGCCGGTTTTCACCGGCCTTTCTTTTTAAAGATTATTGATCCAGCGAACCAGTCTTGCCGCCGCTTCATCGACCTGCTGTGGATCTCGGCCGAAACAGAGACGGAAGAAACCCTCGCCGCCCACCCCGAATGCGCTGCCCGGTGCGAGACCGACATTGGCGTTATCGACCATATCAAATGCGGCGTTGACCGAATCCGTCACACCTTCGACGCCGAAAAACAGATAGAACGCGCCTTGCGGCGGTGTCAGGCGAACTCTTCCCGTTTCCTGCAACGTTGCGCAAAGACGGTCCCGTGTTGAACGCGTGCGTTCCACCTGCATGGCAATAAAGTCATCGCCCTGATCCAGGGCTGCAACAGCACCCCGCTGCATGAATTGCGCCACACCGGAATTGGAATACTGGATCATGTTTTCAATCGCCGGACCGATGGAGGGATGCACATTCATCCAGCCCACCCGCCAACCGGTCATCGCCCAGTTCTTTGAAAAAGAATTGACGAAGATGATCCGGTCATCCGGCTCCATAATGTCCATGAAGGAAGGGGCACGGCCACCGCCATAATAGAAATGGGTGTAAATCTCGTCGGCAATAATCCAGATGCCTTTTTCACGCGCCAGATTGAGAATGAAACGCAACGTATCAAGATCGCCGGTCCAACCCGTGGGATTGGAGGGCGTATTGATAAACAGCGCGCGGGTGCGCGGTGTGATCGCACTTACAATCCTTTCAGGATCGAGAACCCAACCGTTGGCTCCAAACTCAAGTTCGACAGGCACGGGCACTGCCCCTGCAAGACCTGCCGCGCCGACGAAATTTGGCCAAGCCGGTGAAAGATAAATTGCCTCTTCGCCCGCGCCTGTTGTTGCCTTGAGCGCCATCTCAATGGCGTGCATACCAGAGCCGGTGACATAGAAATTTTCCGGTTTGAACGGTTGCGGAAAATGGCGCGCATGATAACGGGCTAGGGCTTCACGCAGATCGGGAATACCGGCCTGCCATGTGTAGAAAGTTTCACCATCGGCAATGCCCTTTTGGGCCGCCGCGCGGATGAACTCAGGGGTCGGCAGATCACCCTCTCCGACCCAAAGCGGGATAATGCCTTCCTTGCCACGACCGTGATTGGCTACGGTAATGATGCCGCTTTCCGGGGAAAGGGCTGCTTCGCGTCGAAGATTGGCAATAAGCGTCATGTTTTCTCACATAAACTTGGATTGTCTTTGCACTGCTTAGCAAGGCACACGCATGAAATCACGTGGCATTTTGTGATGATCCGATAAGCTCTATTGATGGATCAAACAAAAACGGAGCCATAAGGCCCCGTTTTATGTCAGCGTTTGTCAAGCACTCAGGCTTTGCTCTGCTTTGCGAGAAGATCACGGATTTCGGCGAGCAGAACCTCTTCGCGTGGAAGCTCTGCTGCGGCTTCCGGCTTTGCTTCTTCCTTCTTCTTGAGCCTGTTCATGCCTTTAACGACGAGGAACAGAACCCATGCAATGATCAGGAAGTTGATGAGCAGGGTGACGAAGTTACCATAGGCAATCGTCGCACCCGCTTCACGAGCCGACGCCAGCGTGGACTGAGGTGCACCGGCGAGCTGAATGAACATATTGGAGAAGTCGATACCACCTGTGATCAAACCAATGATCGGCATGATGATGTCATTGACGATGGAATTGACCAAACCACCGAACGCTCCACCGATGATCACACCGATGGCCAGATCGACCATGTTGCCCTTGAGAGCGAACTCTCTGAATTCCTTTAACATTGCTGTATCCCTCTCGAACACGAACTTATACCGGGCCGTCCTTGCTAACGGATAAGCTTCGCCACAAAATCCTTACGATAAACACTTGAAACCGAATATGGTCGCAATTGTTCTCTCGTTAGATTGTAGGCGAAAATATTCAAAGAAAAGATAAACTTTCAAAAAGCGCTATTTGAAAGGGGATTTTTAACGATCTCTAAAAAAAGAGGCGCAGAAAATGCGCCTTTTTTAAAGTTAATCTGCAAAGCGTTTGGTTGCTTCGATCAGTTCATGCGTGATCCCCGGTTCTGTCACGGCATGACCGCTATCTTCAACGATTCTGAGATCGGCCTCCGGCCACATTTTCTTAAGCTGCCACGCATTGATAAACGGCGTGCAGATATCATAACGGCCATGCACAATGACGCCCGGAATCTGGCGGATACGCTCCACATTGCGCAAAAGCTGGTCATCGCTTTCCAAAAATCCCCGATTCTGGAAATAATGACATTCGATACGGGCAAAAGCGACAGCATAAAGATCGTCACCAAATGCTTCCACACGCGCCGGATCAGGCTGGATTGACAGCACCGAACCCTCCCAGCGCGCCCATAAACGGGCTGCGGCAAGCTGCACCTGCGGATCGCGATCAGTCAGACGCTTGTAATAAGCTGCGATCATGTCGCCGCGTTCGTCTTCGGGGATATGCTCCTGATAGGCCTCAAAGTGGTCCGGGAAAATGATGCTCGCGCCGTTGGAATACATCCAGTCCACTTCGAACCGACGAACCATGAAAATGCCGCGCAGAATGATTTCCGAGACCCGCTCAGGATGCGTTTCGGAATAAGCCAGACCCAATGTCGAGCCCCAGGAGCCGCCGAAAACCTGCCACTTATCGATACCAAGATGAGCGCGGATATGCTCCATGTCGGCCACAAGATCCCAGGTTGTATTCTCGCGCAATTCAGCATGTGGCGTGGAACGTCCGCAGCCGCGCTGATCGAAAAGAATGATACGATATTTCTCGGGATCATGCAGACGACGCATGGCAGGCGTTATACCGCCGCCGGGGCCACCATGGATCATGATAACCGGCTTGCCATCAGGATTACCGCATTGTTCAACATGGATGCGATGCAAGGGTGAAACCTGCAGCATCTCTTCTTTAAAGGGCTGAATTTCAGGATAAAGCGTATTGCGCGTCATAAGATGCCTTTTCATTCCCGCTACAGCATGGTGCTTTCGATCGAACTTAAAACTAGCAAATAATACGGCCACAACGCGGCAATGCGACATAAGAAACCAGCCAGATAACGCTATTTTTGGTTGCCCGGATTGAAAAACGGCATAAAACGAAACAGTTGCATGTAAAATGCATCGCTCGGGGAGGACTTTCAAAATGGCGTGCGAGGCTTATGCAGTTTATCATTGCTGACGACCATCCGCTTTTCAGAGGCGCGCTCAGACAAGTGCTGTCCAGCTTGCCGGAAGAGGCCGAAATCATTGAAGTCGGCGATTTCGATGCTGCGAAAAAACTGGTCGCAGACGGAGATGATATTGATCTTCTGCTGCTCGACCTGACCATGCCGGGCGGAACGGGGCTTTCCGGCCTTGTTGCCCTGAAAGCGCTTGAACCTGCACTGCCGATCATCATCGTGTCAGCAACTGACGATGTTGCAACGATTCGACATGCGCTTGACTTGGGCGCATCCGGTTTTATTTCCAAGTCTGCCAGCATGGAAACCATTGGCGAAGCCGTCCATGCCGTTTTGGCAGGCGATGTCTGGATGCCGGAGAATATTGATCTTGATCAGGCACATGACCCGGAAATCGAAGCCCTGATTGCCAAGATCAGGACGCTCACACCGCAACAGACCCGCGTTCTGACAATGCTTGGCGAAGGCCTGCTCAACAAGCAGATCGCCTATGAGCTCAATGTCTCGGAAGCGACTGTCAAGGCGCATGTTTCCGCCGTTTTACAGAAGCTTGGCGTTGACAGCCGCACGCAAGCCGTCATTGTTCTGTCGCGGATTGGCAGTGATACGCTCACCTCTGACACGCCCTGATCATTCATTCTGCGGCTGACTGACGCTGATGCAGTGCGCTTGAAAGCAGCGAGCGCAATGCCGCCGGACGCAGAGGCTTGTGCAGCACAATGACATTTTCATCATCGGCCCGCTTGCGCACTTCTTTGGAGCGATCCGCCGTCAGCAGGATCGCCGGGATGTCGCTGCCGAAGCGTTCCCGCGCAAAGCCGATCATATCCAGCCCGTTTTCATGATCAAGGTGATAATCAGCCACGATAATATCGGGCGCCACCTCACGTTCAACGCAGAAGACTTTCAAACCCGCACCGTTGCGAAGCGTCGTCACATTGCAGCCCCAGCCTTGGAGGAGCGTTTCCATACCCGCAAGAATATTGGCGTCATTGTCGACACAGACCACATCGAGCCCGGTCAGGCTGGATGCGCGCTTAACGCCCTTGCGGCTGGCAACTTCCTCAACCGGCACGATCTCATCGCTGACCGGAAGGCGCAGGGTGAACACACTGCCCCTGCCCGGTTCGGACGAAATGGTCAGTGGCAGTTCAAGCATTCGCGCAATACGATCAACGATCGACAGGCCAAGCCCCAGCCCCTCCGCCTCGCGCATTCCTTCATCAAGACGTGTAAATTCACGGAAAACGAGCTTCAGCTTCTGTTGCGGAATGCCAATGCCGGTGTCGAGCACCTGCAAATCAACAAACTTGCCACGGCGACGAACTCCAAAGAGGATGCTGCCTTTGCGACTATACTTAATCGCGTTGGAAACAAGGTTCTGAATAAGCCGACGCAACATGTTGCGATCGGTTTTGACCACAATACTTGATGGCACCACACGCAACTTCAGCCCCTTTTTGCGTGCCATCGGCGTGAAGTCCGTTGCAATCTGACTTAGAAGGCGGTCGAGCCGAAAAACTGTCGCCTCGGGTTTCAGCGCACCTGTATCAAGCCGGGATATGTCCAAAACCATTCCGAGAATGGCTTCGACCGATTCAAGTGAAGAATCGATATTGCGTGCAAGCTGGCTTGTCTCTGCGCGACCAAGCTTCTCGGCCAGTGCAGTGCTGTAAAGCCGGGCAGCATTGAGCGGTTGCAGAATATCGTGGCCGGCGGCAGCCAGAAAGCGGGTCTTGCCGAGGTTTGCTTCTTCGGCAGCGCTCTGCGCTTTGGCCAGTTTCTGGTTGACATGGGTGAGTTCTGCCGTGCGATCAGCCACGCGTTGCTCCAGAAGTTCCGCCGCCCTCTGCCGCATCAAATCCGCCTCCACTTCGGCGGTAATATCGGTGTAGGTCGCAACCAGTCCGCCATCCGGCATCGGGTTGGAATTGATCTCAAGTACCTTGCCCGTCGATTTCAACGTCAGTCGCCATGGTTTGCGCAATGTCGCCAGCGAACGAATGGCTGCATGCTGCGCATGGGGAGCAAGATCGCCACTGCGTGCAAGATGCTCCACAATCTCGGACACCGGAATGCCAACCTGCATCACCTCATCCGGCAGATCGAACAAGCTGCGGAACTGGCGATTCCAGCATGTGAGCCGCAAATCCTTGTCGAGAACGGTGATTCCCTGATCCATCTGATCGAGTGCAATCTGCAAGAGATCGCGGTTTTGTTGGAGGGCAATGGAAGCATCATCCAGCAATTGCCGCGCATCCCGTGCCGATGCATCATTGCGCTTGAGAAGCAACGAAAGAACCAGACGGGCCGATGAAGAGCCAACCGCCGTACCCAGCAATTGTTCTGCATAGCGGATCAATGGCGTATCGACCGTCATACCGGGATCGAGCCTGCGCTGCTCGCGCCCTTCAAAGCGGATAAATGCACGTTCAACGCGTTCTGCACCGAGATAGCGGGCCATGGTTGCCTTGAGTTCGGCAACTGTGACGGTGGTGCGGAATCGTTTGAGTGTTGGCACCGTAATGGAATAGCGCGGCAGAAAGATACTGGCCTGAATACGCTCAAGCGGTGTCGAGGCACGCGAAAGCGAACCCAGAATATAAAACAGCGTGTTGGCAGCGAGGCTCCACATAACGCCATGCGTCAATGGCAGCGCATCGGTGCCAAACAGTGCTTCGGGGCGCAAGGCCGTAAAACCCAGCAGGCCATTGGTCAGGATTGCTGCATCCTCCGGCGCAACCGTTGGCAGCAGCAGCGTATAGGCCCAGATCAGAAAGCCTGCCAAAAGGCCCAGCATCGCACCGCGCCCATTGGCGTTACGCCAGAATAACCCGCCGATAAAGGAGGGTACAAACTGTGCAATGGCAGCAAAGGATATAAGGCCAATGGATGCAAGGTGAATATTGTTCGACGCCATGCGATAATAGGCAAAGGCAAGCGCCAGAATGGCGATAATCGTCAGCCGCCGCGTGTTGAGAATGATCTGTGTGAGATCGTGCTGGCCATTGGGATGACGAACAGCCAGTCTGCGGATGATCAGCGGCAGAACCAGGTGGTTTGAGATCATGATCGACAGCGCCACGCAGGCAACGATCACCATCGCCGTTGCAGCCGAAAGCCCACCGAGAAACGCGATCAAGGCCAGCCAGTGCGCACCAATTGATAGCGGCAATGCCAGCACATAAAGATCGCCGCTGACTGTATTGCCCAGCGTCATCACACCGATCAGCGCAATCGGAAAAACGAAGATGTTGATCAGGATCAGGTAAAGCGGAAACAGCCAGAACGCCGTGCGCAATTCTTTCTCGCTGCGGCTTTCGACAACCGTCACATGAAACTGGCGCGGCAGCATGATAATCGCTGCGGCACTCAACATTGTATGCACGATCCATGTGCCAATGGATGTCTCATAGTGAAAAGCGTCAAGTGCGGCTGGCGAGTGTGAAATTCTGTCGATCAATTCGCCGGGGGAGCCAAACAAGAAAAAAGTACAGGCCAAGCCGACCATAAGAAACGCGCAGAGTTTAATAACCGACTCAAGCGCCACTGCCAGAATAAGCCCGTCCTGATGTTCGGTTGCATCCGTGTGGCGCGTGCCAAACAGGATCGCAAAAACCGCCAACACCGCAGCTACGGGCAACGAAATATCGCCAAACACAAAAGATGACGGATCAAACGCAGCGCCATAATGCTCCATCACCAGTCCGACACTGCCCGAAACGGCTTTGAGTTGCAGCGCGATATAGGGGATGGATCCTACTGCTGCGATACAAGTGGCAAGCGACGCAACACCAAAGCTTTTGCCATACCGGGCAGCCAGAAAATCGGCGATTGAGGTGATATGTTCTGATTTTGCCAATCGCACGATATGGCGCAGGAGGCGATTGCCGAGCGTGAAAACCAGAATAGGCCCGATATAGATGCCCAGGAATTCCAGGCCGCGCTGAGCCGAGAGGCCGACCGAGCCAAAAAACGTCCACGACGTGCAATAGACCGCGAGGCTCAATGCATAAATATAAGGGCGCGGAGCGCTGCTCCAGCGTGCAGCCTGCCGGTCGCCGATGCTTGCCACGGCAAACAACATCAGCAAATACAGAAAAGCAACGCCTAAAACTCCCCAGCCCTGCATATTGCCGAACTTCCCTCCCCACCTGTTAAGCCCCTATTGAGCAAACAGATGTGGGAAGGCAAGCATTTTCAGCGATGGCGCGCAAGAGCTACGTTCGCAGCATACGCTTATTGCTGCGTGCCAGCTGCTGGCTTCTCAGGCTCACTGTCAAAGCTCTTGGCGACATCCATGAAGCGGCGCATGAAGCGTTCCATATAGCCAAGCGACTGTTCAAACTCTGCCTCGGAGGGAAGCTTGGAAGGCGTGGCGGATGCAGCGCCTGATTCAATCGCTGAAAGCTTGTCCTCAAGCTTTTTCACGCGGTCCTGCAAATCCGAAATGTCGTTCTCGTATGCTTCGCGATCTTCGGTTGCCATCTTGCAGATGAGCTGCCCCTGCTGCTCATTGCAGACCGAAAGCGCACCTGTGCGCGTATCCAGCCGCACATAGCCGGTTTCCGTGCCTTCAATACGATAGCGCCCATTATCCTGCGCATAAGCACTGCTGGCTATAAAGCCCGTGCCAAGAAATGAAACAGCGACGAGTGTGCGAAGCAAAGGCATGTTTTGGCCAGACATAGTCAAATCTCCTATCGGCTTATTCCGATCCTGCCCCCCATCATATGGGAGCTATGCAAGAAAACGAACAAGTCATGCTTTGATTTTAAAATAAATTCGGGATAGAGAGCAGCCATGACCAAAACGACCATCTACAAGATCGCCCCGCGCGATCTCTGGGCGCAGGCAGAACAGGCTGGTACTTTTACCGGAGCACCGGTTGATGTTGCCGATGGCTATATCCATTTCTCCACCCATGAACAGGTGCGCGAAACAGCCGCCAAACATTTTGCCGGGCAAGCGGATCTGCTGCTGGTAAGCGTGGATGCGACCTCTTTAGGCGACGCGCTGAAATACGAAACCTCACGCGGCGGCGCCTTGTTTCCGCATCTTTATGCGGTGCTGCCACTCTCAGCGGTCGTGAAGGTTGAGCCATTGCTGCTTGATGAAAATGGTCTCCATATTTTCCCGGAGCTTGAGGACAAATGAGCGGGCTTTTTGAACTTTTTGGGCGACGTGCCTTGTTTACGCTCGACGCCGAGCAAGCGCATGGTCTGTCCATCGCAGGACTAAAAACGGGTATTGTTACCTGTAGCCGTCCGCAGGACCCGGCGCTGTCGGTCAAGATTGCAGGGTTGCAGTTTCCAAATCCTGTTGGCATGGCCGCTGGCTTTGACAAAAATGCCGAAGTGCCGGATGCGCTGTTGAAAATCGGCTTTGGTTTTACGGAAGTCGGCACCATCACGCCACGTCCGCAGAGCGGCAATCCGCGCCCGCGCATTTTCCGCCTGGTGGATGACCGCGCTGTCATCAATCGTCTTGGCTTCAACAATGAAGGCCATGATGCAGCATTCAAGCGCCTGTCGCAGCGCGCTGGCAAGAGCGGCATTGTCGGCGTCAATATCGGTGCCAACAAGGATGCTGAGGATCGTATCGGCGATTATGTCGCCGGTATTCGCAAATTCTATCAGCTGGCGCGCTATTTCACCGTCAATATCTCGTCGCCCAACACGCCGGGTCTGCGCAATCTGCAATCGCGCGATGCGCTGCGCGAGCTTCTCTCCCGTGTGCTTGCCGCACGCGACGAAGAAGGCAAGATGTGCACGCTGAAGCGCCCTGTGTTTCTGAAAATCGCACCGGACCTCACCGACGAAGAACTTGATGATATTGCAGCGGTTGCCCTTGAGCAGAAGCTTGACGGGATTATCGTTTCCAACACCACGCTCTCGCGCAATGGTCTCAACAGCGCTGAAAACCGCGAAGAAAGCGGTGGTCTTTCCGGGGCGCCGCTGTTTGAACGTTCGACGATCATTCTGGCCCGTATGCGCGAGCGCGTCGGTGCAGATATGCCCCTGATCGGCGTTGGCGGCATTGATAGCGCTGAAACGGCGCTTGCAAAAATCAAAGCGGGTGCTGATCTCATCCAGCTTTACACTGGCATGATTTATCGCGGTCCGGGCCTCGCATCGGAAATCGTGCGCGGGCTTTCTGAGGCTGTAAAGGCCGCAGGTGTCACCAGCATTTCTGATCTTCGCGACCGCGACACAAAGGAATGGGCCGCGCGCCGCCTATCTGATTAGGGCTTAAAGAATTCTGCCTTATATCTGCGCGGCAGCAACGCCAGAAGCGTGATGCCGCGAATGGACAAAAACAGATTGATTGCCAGCCAAAGCCCGTGATTTCCCATCACGGGCTTTACTGCATAAAGAACGACCAAAAAGAATATCAGCGAGAAGAACATCATGTTGCGCATATCGCGCGACCATGTTGCGCCGATATAAACCCCATCCATATGGAATGCGAGGAGGCCCGTAAGCCCCGTCAGAGCAGCCCATGGCAAATATCGGATGGCCTCATCACGCACATCTTCTGCTTTCGATAGAAGATCAATGATGGAATCGCCAAACACCAGCAAAAAGAACGCAATCAAGCCGGACATGACCAGTCCCCAGACGAAGGTGAGCTTTGCACCGCGCACAAAAGCCGGGCTGTAGCGCGCGCCGACTGAGCGCCCCACAATTTGCTCAACGGCGGCTGCCATGCCATCCAGAAAGAAGCCGCAGATAAGGAAGAAATTCATCAGAACAGCGTTTGCCGCAAGTGTTACTGTGCCAAGTTCTGCACCTGCCCGCGTAAAATAAGCAAAGGCTGTGAGCAGCAAAATCGAGCGGATCATAATATCGCGGTTAAGCGCAACCATCCGCACCAGACCTTGCTTGTCGAAGATGCGCGTCCAGTCGGGTTTACGTCCCGTCGAGCGATTGAAGTGGCGTGCAACAAGTACAAGACCGACGATAGCAGCGACCGTTTCGCCCGTGACGGTCGCCCATGCAACACCGGCCACACCCCAGCCGAGTTCCAGTCCCAGCACAACACAGAGCACGATATTGATGCCGTTAATCAGCACCTGAAGGCTAAGGCCCAGAATGCCCTGCCCGCGCCCCAGCAGAAGGCCAAGCACTGAATAATTAATGAGTGCGACCGGCGCTGAAAACATGCGGATCGACACATAGGTCGCCATCGCTTGCTGCGTGGCAGGCGTGGGATGAATGAAATCAGACGCAATGGTCAGCACGAGCGGCAGGCTCAGGATCATCAAGAGACCGGCGGCAACCGCTATAATGATCGCACGCCAGAAAATTGCCTGTTCTTCGGCCTTGTCTTCCGCACCAACCGCCTGCGCCACAAGTCCGGTGGTGCCTGAGCGCAAGAAGCTGAACATGGTCAGCAGAAAGTCGAACACCAGCGCGCCGATAGCGAGGCCACCAATCAGCTCAGCCTGCCCCATCTGACCGACCACCCCCATATCCACCAGCCCAAGCAAGGGCGTGGTAATGGCGGCAAGTGTCATCGGCACGGCGATCATCATCACCATGCGATGGTTTACTTCAAATGGTCTGGAAACAATGCTCTGATCGTGCAGCATCTGATCCCTAGCTTTCCCATAATTCCAATCTTTTTTCTAAAGCGCATCTTATCCGACAACCGCTTGCCACGTCTCAGGATGCGCTTATAGGGAAAGCTCTATTCTGGAATCATTCAAAGCGACAGCGAATTCCGCCACCGCATTGTCGCAGCCCTGACAACCTTATGTCAGCAGGATTAAAGCCCCAGCACCATGGCCCAGTAAATGCGACGGGGATTGTTTTCAGGCGTGGCCCATGCCAGCCCGTAATGTCCGAATGTCGGATCGAGCATATTCTTGCGGTGCCCCGGCGATTTCATCCAGGCATCAAACACGGCTTGCGTATTGGGCTGACCAGCCGCAACATTTTCCGCCGCAGGACCGCGAATGCCGGCCTGCTTGAGCCGCGAGACAAAACCATTGCCCCAACCGACCGAATGGCCGATCTTGCCAAAGCTTGCCATGCGGCGCGCCTGATAAAGGGCCGCCTTCTCAAGCTTGCTGTCGGTCGTCATGGATGGCAGGCCATTGGCCTTGCGGATCTGATTGAACAAGGCCGTTGGATCAACGTCGCCCGCAGCAGCTTCAGCAAAGCCCTTCGGTAGGGCTGCATAAGCCAGCGCACCGCCGGCAAGAATCAGAAATCCACGGCGCGAAAGAGTGAAACTATTGTTCTGCGGCATTTTCATTTTCCCGGACTATCGCTTATTTGCGATAACTCAGGATTCGGAGCAAAATAAAGACGGGAATAACAACAGCTGCACCAAGGATGAGATAATCGGCAAAGCCTGCGATGGCAGAGAAGCCCATATTCCAAAGACGCAGAACAAAATCGCGGATGCCATAAAGAATGTCATAAGGCGTCCAGTGGAATGCGCTCATCACCACGCCCACCACCAGCGAGATCAGGACAAGCTTGATCAGCACGCGCGCGGGCGTATCGCCAAGAAATCGGTTCACACCATCAGACATGCAAATCTCCAGTATTCTGTCACCTGCCAAAGTGGCAGTTTCGCCGCGGAAAATAGGTGCTCCCAGCAGGATTCGCAAGTAAGCTTAGAAAATCATCGCTGTTTGCGATAATCGCGGGGCGTCTTTTGCTTCTGACGAACAAAGGAGCGATTCATGCTGCGCGTATCGGTAAATCCGCTGGCGACGGCAACTTCCAGCAACGACAGCCCGGTTTCGGACAAAAGCTCCCGCGCCTTCTTGACCCGTAATTCTTCGCGCACCTCAAAAGCCGTCCTGCCGATCGCCATGCGAAACCCGCGCTCCATCTGGCGCACCGAAATGCCAAGCTTTCGCGCCACATCAATCATCGGCATCGGCTCTTCCAGCGTTTCCTCGAAAATGCGGATCGCCTTGCGGATCATCGGCGAGCGAACGCCGTTAAAGCTCAATGCCGGCTGTTCTGAACGCACCAGTTCGTAAGGGATCATCAGGATAGACGCGCTTTTACGGGCCAGTTCCTCAGAGATTTCATTCTGGATGATCGACAGCGAAAGTGAGGCCGCGCCCAGGCCACCCGCGCAGGTATAGTGTCGGCCACTGCGATGAAAAAGACTTGTCGTATCGGCAGTATAGCCATCAAAAAGATCAAGAAAATCATCACGATGGAACCAGCTCACACAACAATTTCGGTCGTCAAGCAACTCACTTTCGGCCAGCAGAAAGGCAGCCGTGCAAAGGCCGACCACAGTCTTGCCGCGCTTGTCTGCGCGTTTGATCAGATCAACCAATGCCTGCTGGCGCGGACGGTATTGTGCAAGCAGGCCACCAACAACTGCCACATAATCGCATTCATCGAGCGCCCCCAGCGGAGCGGTCGGCTCGATCACCATGCCGGAACTGGATGTCACCGGATCGCCCGATAAGGTGCAGATTTTCCAGGCGCAACGGATCTGGCGGCTTTTATCGCGATCATCGGCTGCGAGGCGAAACGGATCGAGAAACAGGCTGAGTGCCGTCAGCGTAAAACCGGGCAGCGCAACGATACCGACAGATAGACGGCGCAATGGCGCATCTGCCGTTGTTTCCCGAACCTCATCCTTCCCTTTTTTCACCTGAGCTGTCCTCCACCACATCCCACTTTATATGAACGGGATCAGGAAGAACGCAATCACCTGAAATGCTTGGAGAGCTTGAGTTGCTGCGCCTGATAGTTCGATCCCAGATCGATACCATAGAGCGCCTTCGGGCGATTCAACATATGCTCATAAACAAGACGGCCGACAATCTGGCCATGTTCGAGAATGAACGGGACTTCATGACTGCGCACTTCCAGAACCGCACGGCTTCCCGTTCCACCAGCAGCGGTGTGACCAAAGCCCGGATCAAAGAAGCCTGCATAATGCACGCGAAATTCGCCGACCAGCGGGTCAAAAGGCGTCATTTCAGCCGCAAAAAGCGGCGGCACATGCACTGCTTCGCGCGAAACGAGAATATAGAACTCGTCCGGGTCGAGCACCAGTTCACGCGCGCCGCGATCATAGATCGGCTCCCAAAAGTCGAGAACATCATGTGCCGCACGCTGATCGACATCCACAACCGCCGTGTGGTGCTTGCCACGATAGCCGATCAGCCTGTCTTTATCGCCCGAAAGATCGACCGAAAGCGCGATACCGCCGCCAGAAATATTTGGCTGTTCTGCCGCCACCAGCGTTTCATTCTGATGCAGTGTTGCAAGTTCTGCTTCAGTCAGCTGCGCACGTCCCTGACGGAAACGAATTTGCGACAGCCGCGAGCCGGTGCGCGCAACAATCGGGAAAGTACGCGGGCTGACTTCAAGATAAAGCGGGCCATTATAGCCAGCAGGCACCTTGTCGAACTCCTGCGCGCCATCGGCGATAACGCGGGTGAAAATATCAAGGCGACCGGTCGAGCTTTTCGGATTAGCGGATGCCGACAGTTCCGGTGAAAGCGACAAGCTTTCAAGCAGTGGGACAATATACACGCATCCGGTTTCGAGAACTGCGCCTTGGGTCAGATCAATCTCATGGAGTTTCAAGCGCTCCAGCTTGTCGATGACTGGCGTGCCCGGACCCGGCATAAAGGATGCGCGTACACGATAGGCTTTTGCGCCCAGTCGCAGATCGAGGCTTGCAGGCTGAATCTGGTCGGCATCCAGAGGACGCGCAGATTTGAGCAAACCACTTTCAAAGAGTGCTGCAATATCCGCATCTGCCAGAATGCCTGCTTCCCTCTGCGTCATGCCACTCAACTCCGTGAATTACTTAAAATCGGTCTATGACCATTGACCGCTCATAATAATCAAGACCAGCTTTTTAACGCTTTTTTAGCCAGTTTCCCCAGCTTTAAATTGCAACAACAGGATCGCTACGCGCCAATTTCTATTCTTCGCTCTTCTTCAAGCATTGACGGCCCCGCTCAAGAGGCATAAGGAAAAAGTGTTCCGTGGTGATTTGGCCGGCCGGCTTGCAGCCACGTTAAAGAATTCGCTAAAATAAGGCCGCGGTTCGTTACCGGCCTTTTGCGTGTTCGCGAGGCCGGTTTTTTATTGGCCGCCGAGGCATTTCCAGGCCCCGGCCGACCAGCTTTCGACAGGTTGGAAAAATGACGAATAAGACTACCCGTAAGTTTCGCCCGGCAACTCAGCTCGTTCATGCAGGATCGCTGCGTTCGGGCTTTGCAGAGTTGTCAGAAGCCCTTTATCTGACGCAAGGCTTTCTCTATCCGACAGCAGAAGCTGCCGAGGCCCGCTTCAAGGGCGAAGATCCGGGGTTCATCTATTCGCGTTATGCCAACCCGACCACAGATATGTTTGAAAAGCGCATGTGCGCGCTCGAAGGCGCGGAAGATGCGCGCGCTTTCACATCCGGCATGGCAGCCGTCGCCGCCTCTATTCTCTGTCAGGTACAGGCGGGCGAGCATGTTATCTGTGCGCGCGCCGTCTTCGGCTCGTCGCGTTACATCATTGAAACGCTTCTGCCTCGCTATGGCGTCGAGTTCTCGATCATCGACGGCTCAAAGATTGAAAACTGGAAAGCGGCTGTTCGTCCGAACACCAAAGTCATGCTGCTCGAAAGCCCGTCAAACCCGACGCTTGAGGTGATCGACATTGCAGCTGTTGCCGACATTGCCAATGAAATCGGCGCAAAGCTAATCGTTGATAACGTGTTTGCAACGCCACTTTACCAGAAGCCTCTGGAACTCGGCGCGCATATTGTCGTCTATTCGACCACCAAGCATATTGACGGTCAGGGCCGCTGTCTGGGCGGGATCATTCTTTCCGATCAGGAATGGACCGAAGAAGTTCTCCAGCCTTACTTCCGTCATACCGGCCCCGGCATGAGCCCGTTCAACGCATGGATCATGCTGAAAGGTCTTGAAACGCTCGGCGTTCGCGTGCGTCAGCAGACGCAATCTGCCGCAGCCGTGGCCGATGCACTGGCTGGTCAGGCAGGTGTGAAGCAGGTCATTTATCCGGGCCGCGCCGATCACCCGCAGGCCGACATCATCGCCAAGCAGATGACTGGCGGCTCGACACTGATCGCGCTGGAACTCGAAGGCGGCAAGGAAGCTGCGTTCAAGTTCGAAAATGCTTTGCAGGTGTTCAGCATTTCCAACAATCTGGGCGATGCAAAGAGCATCATCACTCATCCGGCCACAACGACACATCAGAGCCTCACGGACGAAGCACGCGCGGAACTCGGCATTTCTGACGGTATGCTGCGTATTTCGGTCGGTCTGGAAGACCAGGATGATCTGGTTGAGGACGTGCTGGAAGCGCTTGCAGCCGCGCGCTAAAGATTGATGCCTAAACGACGCAATTGCCGGAACATTTCGGCAATTGCAATGCATTTGTCGGCATCAATTCGTTGACCTCCCGCGCAACTTTGGCGATAGCTTTGTGTAGTATGTTTGATAAGACTTAAAGGCGGGTATGCATGTACAGAGCGGTAACGCGGGATATTGAGGTAACGGCTGAACCGTTTTATCTCGAAGACCAGTCCGAACCGGACGAAAATCGCTATGTCTGGGGCTACCGGATAACCATTGCCAACAATTCATCGCAGACCGTTCAGCTGCGCTCACGTTACTGGCAGATTACCGATGGCAATGGCCGCATCGAAGAGGTGAAGGGTGCTGGCGTCATCGGCGAGCAACCCACACTTAATCCGGGCGATTCTTATCAATACTCATCCGGTTGCCCTCTCAGCACCACATCCGGTGTTATGGTCGGGCGCTATCAAATGCAATTACCGGATGGGAGTGCCTTTGATGTCGATATTCCGGCTTTCTCGCTGGATATTCCAGAGACAAGACGAACCCTGAATTAAAAAAGGCGCTTTTTTCAAAGCGCCTTTCTCATAATATTATTTCGCAAACTGTGCGGGATCAAACTCATAGGTCGTTGAGCAGAATTCACACGTCACGGAAATCTTGCCGTCCTGAACGCTATCCTGAATTTCTTCTGCCGAGAAATTATTGAACACGCCCTCGATCTTATCGCGCGAGCATGAACAATTATCCTCGACGCGGATTGCTTCATAGATGCGAACGCCACGCTCATGGAACAGACGATAAAGCAGCCGTTCCGAGCCAACCTGTGGATCAGTCAGTTCTGAGCTTTCAATCGTTCCGACCAGCGAACGCGCTTCATCCCATCCGTCATCTTCAAGATCAAGAACAACGGTGTTCTCATCGCCGTCACCACCCGGAAGATCGGGCACCCGTGCGCGCAGCTCCGATTCAGGCAGGAACTGGATCATCAGACCACCAGCGCGCCAGCGCTCGACAAGCTTACCATCACTGTCGCGCTCAACGAGCTTTGCAACGCTCAGCCGCATATCGGTCGCTATCTGCTCCGACTGACGGAAATAGGTGCGTGCGATCTCTTCCAGCGTTGATCCATCCAGCGCAACAATGCCCTGATAGCGCTGTGTATGCGCGCCCTGATCGACCGTGAAAGCAAGTGTTCCGCGACCAAGAAGTTCTTCAGGACGGGTTTTGCCAGCGCTCACCGCTTCCGCGACACGTTCGGCATCAAAGCGTGCATAGGCACGCACAGAATGCGGTGTGCGGAAATCCACGACCAGCATATCGACAGGCCCATCGGACTGCGTCTGGAAAATGAACTTCCCTTCGAATTTCAGCGATGTGCCAAGAAGCGTGGTCAGAACTGTTGCTTCTGCCAGAAGGCGTGCGACATGTTCGGGGTAGTTATGGCGTTTCAGAATGGCGTCGATCGTGCCGCCCAGTTGTACCGCGCGACCACGCACGTCGAGCCCTTCCACCTGGAAAGGCACAACGGCGTCATCGCCTGCGAAGTCGAAATTGTTCAGATCAATGTGAACGACTTCGGCTTCGTTATGCTCATTGCTGATCTTGTCAGACAAATTATGCTCCCAATCAGCTGCCTTGCAGGCACCACGCCAGAATGGCTTTCTGCGCGTGAAGCCTGTTTTCAGCTTCATCGAAGACGACCGATTGCGGGCCGTCGATCACCTCATTGGTCACTTCCTCTCCGCGATGTGCGGGCAGGCAGTGCATGAAAAGCGCCTGAGGGTCAGCTTTAGCCATCAGATCAGCATTCACCTGATAGGGCATAAAAACATTGTGGCCACGAGCATGATCTTCCTGCCCCATGGAAACCCAAGTGTCGGTCACGATGCAATCTGCATCGCGTGCCGCCAGATCAGGGTCCGCTGTGGACATGATGTTCGCGCCGTTTGCCTTTGCCCAATCAATATATTGCTGCTTCGGCTCGCTGCCTTCCGGCGTTGCGATATTGACGTTGAAATCAAAACGCGCCGCAGCTTCCACAAGCGAATGCAGGACGTTGTTGCCGTCCCCCATCCAGGCAAAGGTCTTGCCTTTGATCGAGCCGCGATGTTCCTCATATGTAAGAACGTCAGCCATGATCTGACAAGGGTGTGTGTCGTCGGTCAGTGCATTAATAACCGGAACGGTTGCATATTCAGCCAGTTCCAGCATCCGATCATGCGATGTTGTGCGGATCATGATCGCATCAACATAGCGCGAAAGCACCTTGGCCGTATCTGCAATGGTTTCACTGCGACCGAGCTGCATTTCCGAACCGGTCAACATGATCGTCTCGCCGCCAAGCTGACGCATACCAACATCAAACGACACACGGGTTCGCGTGGACGGTTTTTCGAAAATCATTGCCAGAACCTTGCCTGCGAAAGGCTTTTCGATCTCGCCAGCCTTCAGGCGCGCCTTGCGTGCCTTTGCGTCTTCCATGATCGCGCGCAATTCGTCAGCTGGAACCGTCGAGAGGTCAATGAAGTGCTTGATACCGTTGTTCGCCATGATCTTATGCCGTCTTGCTGGTCGGATTTGCGACAGAAAGCCGTTCAACGGCTGCTTCAATACGTGCCAATGCTTCACGCGCTTCTTCCGGTGTTGTCACCAGCGGAGGCAGAATACGCACGACATTATCGCCAGCGCCGACGCTGAGCAGATGCTCGTCGCGCAGAGCCTGAATAAGTGCCACGTTTGGAACAACACATTTGATACCCAGCAGCAGGCCGCGACCGCGCACTTCCGAAATGACATTCGGGAAACGATCGATAATCGACGCAAGACCCTGCTTCATGGTCAGTGCAGTCTCCTGTACATTTTCCAGAAAGCCATCCGCCAGCACGACATCGAGCACGGCATTGCCAACGGCCATAGCGAGCGGATTGCCGCCATAAGTGGTGCCATGCACACCAGCCGTCATGCCCTTGGCAGCTTCAGCCGTTGCAAGGCAAGCACCCATCGGGAAACCACCGCCGATACCCTTGGCGACTGCCATAATGTCTGGCGTGATGCCCGACCATTCATGCGCAAAGAGTTTGCCGGTCCGGCCAACGCCTGTCTGCACTTCGTCGAGGATCAGCAGCAGACCTTTTTCATCGCAGATCTTGCGCAGAAGGCGCATAAACTCTTCAGGGAAACCGCGCAGACCGCCCTCACCCTGCACAGGCTCAAGCAGAATTGCTGCCGTTTCATCGGTGATGGCTGCACGCAATGCGGCTTCATCGCCGAATGGAACCTGATCGAAACCATCGACCTTCGGGCCAAAACCTTCAAGATACTTGGCCTGACCACCAGCGGCGATCGTTGCCAGCGTGCGGCCGTGGAATGCACCTTCAAAGGTAATGACACGGAAGCGTTCAGGATGGCCATTTACATAATGATAGCGACGCGCAGTCTTGATCGCACATTCAAGTGCTTCCGCACCGGAATTGGTAAAGAATACTTTGTCCGCAAAAGTTGCATCCACCAGACGCTGACCCAGCTTTTCCTGACCCGGAACTTCATAAAGGTTCGACAGATGCCAAAGCTTATCAGCCTGCTCTTTGAGCGCACTCACCAGATGCGGATGAGAATGGCCCAGCGCATTAACCGCGATGCCCGCCGCAAAATCGAGATAACGCTCGCCGCTTTCGGTAATAAGCCAGATGCCTTCACCTCGCTCGAAGCGCAAAGCCGCACGATTATATGTGTCGTAAAGCGGTTGCACAGTCGTAACGTTGGTCATTGCAGCAGGCCTCCATTAGCCTTTTCATTGCAGCGCCTCCGGCAAGGGCCGGCCAGGCAGCGTTTCCCATACTAAAGTGGAAATAAAAAACCGCCCTCAAGGCGGCATTGTTTAATCCCGCGCGTATATTGGCGTTCACAAAAAAAATGTCAATCAAAGCCGACCCGGATAATCATGCATCTTTATGCATGAACTCATGCCGGAAACACACCTTATATAAGATAGGTGTCATGCAGCGCGGGGGTGGCATTCTGTGGATCAGGTGGATATATACCCCTGAGACGTTTTCCCTGACGGGTACCATCCATGAAAAATGCTTGCTAAATGGGCAAAGCTGACTCAGAAAAACCGTCATTATCACCCAAGTTGGGGAAAACCATAAAAATGGAATCCGCCTGACAAGGCTATCCCTTGTCATGGAGTCGTTCGATATTGTAGTTTCTTTTTTAAAGTTAAAACTACATTTCGTGCGACCGACCTAGTCACCCGGATAGATATAGTAATTGTGGCCGGAGCAATCCGGAAACGCGAGTGGATTCCGGATAACGAAAATTGATTGGAGCCCAGGGCGATGAACTGGACAGATGAGCGCGTCGAACTGCTAAAGAAATTATGGAACGAAGGCTTGAGTGCAAGCCAGATCGCAGCGCAGCTTGGTGGCGTCAGCCGCAACGCAGTGATCGGTAAAGTGCATCGCCTGAAGCTTTCAGGCCGCGGCAAAACGACCACGGCAGCGCCACGCAGTAAAAAAGTGAACACCGTTGCAGCGACCCCGCGTCCTGCAACAACAAGCAATAGCACCGGTACCAGCCGCCCGCAGGCGACCACCACCATCCGCACCGCAACAGTTACGCAGACCGTTGGCGCAACTGCACTTCAGATGGAATATGTGGCTGATGCTGTAGCGGAGCGCGTTGTACGCCCCGCATCGGACGTTGTGGTTCCGATTTCGCGCAAGCTGACGCTTTTGCAGCTCAGCGAACGCACCTGCAAATGGCCAATCGGCGATCCGCTTAATGAAGATTTCCATTTCTGCGGCAGTGAATCCGGTGAATCAAGCCCCTATTGCAGCTATCATTCCAAGCTGGCTTTCCAGCCAACGGCAGAGCGTCGCCGCGCCCGCTGATGCAACGCGCAAACATTGCTCAATATCAAACCCCGGCAGCACCCTGCTCCGGGGTTTTTCTTTATCTGTAATCCTGATTGAAACCGTTTTATTATGCGCGCTTTGGCAAACGCACAACAAACGTAGACCCTTCACCAAGTTGCGAACGCACGACAAGGCGTCCCCGATGGCGCGCCAGAATGTGTTTGACGATAGCAAGGCCAAGGCCCGTGCCTTTTTGTGCGCGGCTTGTCTCCACATCGATACGATAAAAGCGCTCCGTCAAACGCGGTAGATGCTCAGTTGCAATACCGGGACCAAAATCCTGCACGGATGCAACCAGTTCCTGCCCCAGCTCTGTCTGTTCTTCATCAAGACGCAGGATTACCCGCTTGCCACCCTGTCCATATTTGCAGGCATTTTCTAACAGGTTCTGGAAGACCTGAATGAGTTCGTCACGCGTACCTGTGACATTGACCGGATGGTCCGGCAAATGGCGCTCAATCGTAACGTCAAGACCTGCCGCAAGCGGGCTTAGTGTATCAGCCACATGATTGAGCACTGCCGTCATATCCACACATTCGGTCACCGCCAGATGTGCCCGCATTTCAAGACGCGAAAGTGACAAAAGATCATCAATCAACCGCGACATGCGCTCGGCCTGCTTTTGCATAATACCCAGAAAGCGATCGCGCGCGGCTGCATCATTGCGTGCAGGCCCCTGCAAGGTTTCAATAAAGCCAAGCAGCGATGCAAGCGGCGTCCGCAATTCATGGCTCGCATTCGCGATGAAGTCCGAGCGCATGCGGTCGATGCGGCGGGTTTCACTCTGGTCGCGAAACAGCAACACGAAGAGTTCCGGCTTGCCGTCAGCATCACGCAAAGCCTTGACCATCGCCTTATACCACCGATCAATCGGCACACGCTCAAAATAATCGATGCTGCGTGGTTCGCCATCGGTAATGACGCTCTGAATAAGCCTGTGCATTTCCGGTGCACGAAAGCGCAGGTAAAGGGCCGTTCCAGGCTCAAGCGACTGAAATGCATCCATGGCCATGGCATTGACAAACAGCACCGTGCCGCGATGATCAAAGACAATCATCGGATCGGTCAGAAGATCGGCGAGACGCGCGCCCGACACGTCCGACATCTCGTTGATCTGTTTTTTTTGCTCCTGTTTGCGAGCTGGCTCATCGTCACCCGTTGCACTGGAAACCCAGACCGCTCCAATCAGCACCATGATGAGCAGGGCGGCACGAAACCAGATTGGCAAGTCCAGCGCCAGAATGCAGGGAATCAGCACGACGCTGGCAAAAATCACGCCTTTTACACGAAACAGCGGTGCAAAAAGAGATTCATCCTTTGCGGGCTCCGCAACATCCCCGCCGTTGCCTTCACTCATTCTGCACTCCTTTTACGCTCGCAGTATCGAAGCGATCTGTTTTTCGATAGCATCCCTGCAAAATCAGAAACAGCATCCTTTACGCGCCTTATAAACAGCCCATATCATAGATGAGCATTTGCGGGCACGTTTCGGTGCGTGCCCTATATAAACCAAGGGAGCCTATCGTGGGTGACAGTTCGAAGACAGCTAACAACAAGAAGACCGAAATAGACCCTACGAAACTCGCTGATAAGCCCATAAAGATAAAAATCGCTGGTGAAACGCATAAGTTCGACATCAACGACCCCAAGCTTCCGGACTGGATTGAAAACAACGCGCTGCAATCGGGCGGGTATCCCTACCCCGAGAAGATGAAGTTAAAAGACTACGAGGAAACGCTTGAGCGACTTCAGATAGAGCTCGTCAAGCTGCAATACTGGCTGCAAAAGACCGGAGAACGGGTCATCAGCGTCTTTGAAGGCAGGGACGCAGCCGGAAAGGGCGGCACGATTTTTACCGTCCGGCAGTATATGAACCCGCGTACTGCACGCAATGTTGCGCTTCCCAAGCCAACCGAAACCGAGCGTGGCCAGTGGTATTTTCAGCGCTATGTCCAACATTTCCCCACGTCCGGCGAGTTCGTGACCTTTGATCGCTCCTGGTACAATCGCGCGGGTGTTGAACGGGTCATGCAGTTTTGCACAGCCCAGCAGCTTGAAACATTTCTCACCGAAACACCTGATTTCGAGCGTATGATCGTGACCGAAGGTATTCACTTGTTCAAGTTCTGGCTGGATATTGGTCAGGAAATGCAGCTCAAGCGCTTTCACGAGCGTCGCCATAGTCCGCTCAAAAACTGGAAATTCTCTCCGATGGACATTGCAGGCATATCGCGCTGGGATGATTATTCAGCGGCATTGCAAACCATGCTTGCGCGCACTGACACAGGCTATGCACCCTGGACAATCATCCGCTCCAACGACAAGCGGCGGGCAAGACTGGCCGCGATGCGACGCATCTTGCTCACCTTGCCATATGAAGGCCGTGATCTTGCGGCCATCGGACCAGAAGATCAGTCCATCATCGGTCGTGGGGCTGCATTTCTTGCATCCAAAATTGCGCAGTCCTCTTCATCCGGCACATAGAAAAAGGATGGCTGGTGCGGAGTCTTTTCCCAAAGATGAGGCTTTCGCACCAGTTGCCAAACTGCGCGCCACGCAGAGACTGAAATTAAAATCCAATAAGCGGGTATGGCCAGAATATGGAAATATCCACCCAGTTCGGTTGGTTCCATAGTTTTGGAGCCGAGCACATAAAAACTCAGATAAGCAAGCATGATATTCACCATATCGATGCGAAGAAGCCAGATGTTATCGGCGTCAAGTGGCATAAATATCATGCTCACGAACAACAGAGCCACCGTCATCAGCATGAATGGATGCAAAAGCGCTGATGCAATGATCCCCAAAGTGTAAATCTGATTGATCGTAAAACGCCACCAGCCAAGCTCGCGGGATGCCGCATAGGGATTGCGTCCGTGCACAAGCCATGTTTGCATCCACCCCTTGATCCAGCGCGTGCGCTGCTTGTGCCACACGCTGTAACTGATCGGTGCATCTTCAATCGTTCCCCGAGTGATGACACTGATGCCATAACCAAAACGCGCCAGACGCAAACCGAGATCGGCGTCTTCCGTGACGTTATAAGCATCCCATCCACCAACTTGCTCCAAGCAAGAGCGGCGAAAATGGTTTGATGTCCCGCCCAGCGGAATAACGAGACGGCGGGATGCAAGCCAAGGCAGAAGACCGCGAAAAAGCGCCGCATATTCAAATGAAAACATACGCGTCAGCAGGTTTTCCCTAAAATTTGCGATAATGAGCGGCGCCTGAACGCAGGCAAGCACCGGACCTTCCCGCTGAAACGCCTGCCAGGCTTCGAGAAGCTGGTCAGGGTGCGGACGATCTTCTGCATCAAAGACGGCAATTATCTCGCCGCGCGTAAACTGGAGCGCGTAATTGAGTGCTTTCGGCTTTGTCTGCGGTCCGCCCGTTGGAACAAGAATAACTTCATAATTCCTCGGCAGCCTGCAACGCCGAATGGCTGCAAGCGTATCGAAATCGTCCTTCTCGCAGATCAGTTTTATATCGAGTTTACTGCGCGGCCAATTTATTTGGTCAAGTGCCGCGATCAACTGCCCGACAACCGCCTGCTCGCGGTAAAGCGGAACAAGAACGGAATAGACAGGCAGATCGCGTCTGTGAAAGGGAGCGATCTGTGACAAACGAAGACGACGGCTTGAAACTGCCGCAAACAATCGAATGAGAACGCAACCTAAAAAGAACAGGGTTAGGCTGCTATGAAGCGCGAATATTGTTTGCATCGGCCAGATTACGATACCCGCTACAAAAGCATATAACCCCATGGCGATGAGAAAAGCCTGAGGCGTCTCCAGCACCCGCGACGCAGAAAGACTCTTCGGCGTCATGGAATGCGCTCTGACGATCAACTCTTTCTGGTGGCGTTGCCGCAAAATTTGCTTCAGCAGGGAATGAGTGCATATCCGTATGCGTCCACGCAGTTCTGGAGCGCGACGCAGGTGTTCAAGAAGCCGTGCCGTTCGACGCTCATTCGGCGCAAGATATAAGTAGGTTGAGCCGTCATGGCCCAAAACCATTGCCTGCTCCACTTCCACCTCTGATGCAGCCGCCTCCCCCGAAACAAAGATACGCGATGGCAATATCTCTTCGGTGAATGGAAGGTTCAGATAATCTGCAATCGCCTCGAAAAGCATCGTCTCCGTAACAGCCTGTTCGTGCTGAATTTCCTCGCAAAAACTCGTTCCATTGACGCGCGCTGTTTCATAGGCCCGTTTCAGGCAACTGCGCGACACACCTCGCCGCTCCAATCTGGCGGATATGGCTGTGCATACCCCCAGATCGAACGCAATCGATCCACTACTCATAGTACCCCCGCACTAAACGCAGTATTAATTTAATTAAATGTAATATTTTCTCGATTATTCTCCACAATCAATGTTATTTACTAAATTACTTTATGGAGAAATACCTACATATAAAATGTATTCCATTTTAATTTAAATAGAAATAAGATTCTTTAATCCTTCATTAATATTTTTATTTAAGACATGCTGCAACAAGGCATCTCCTTCTGGTAAACCTCCGTTAACGCGAAATTATCAGATAATGCTTATACGAAGTAGCGATGAAACGACCCCTTTTGAGCATAGCGGTCGCAGCGTGTTGGCTTCTAGGCGGCCATCCTGCACATGCACAATCCGCACCCAAGGCACCTGACTTCTTTAACCAGAAGGAAAGGCTGGCCCTGCCGTCCTTACAGGGGCTGAACAGGTTACGCTTTATAACGACGCTCGACTTTCCACCGTTTAATTCGCTCAACGAGGCGGGGCAGCTTTCCGGCTATAATGTCGATCTGGCAAAAGCGCTTTGTGCTCAAATGGGATTAGACGACATTTGCCAGATTGAGGCTGCCCCTTGGAACGAGCTTGAAGAGAAGCTTGAAAGTGGTGCGGCCGAAGCCATAATTGCTGGTTTGAGCGCAAATTCACAAAACCGGGGGAAATTTATCTTCACCCGTGCATATATGCGTCTGCCTGCACGCTTTGTAACAACCAAAGCCAAGTTCTTTGCGCAGCCTGCTGCAATTGCGGTAGAGGGAAAAAATATCGGCGTCATAACAGGCACCGCACATGAGCAACTTTTAAAGGCTTATTTTCCGCAAGCCATTGCCAAACCCTATCCAAACCGCGCAGAACTTCTGGCGGCACTGCAAAAAGGCGAAACAGAGGCCGCCTTTGATGACGGAATGGCGTTGTCTTTCTGGCTTGAAGGCGAGGATGCCAATGATTGCTGCATCTTTACAGATGGGCCTTATCTCGCGCCGCAATATTTAGGCCCCGGCCTGAGCATAGCTGTCACACAGAAAAATGCGCCGCTGGCAAGCGCCTTCAACAATGCACTTCAATCGCTGCAACAGCAGGGTAAGCTTACAGAACTCTATCTGCGCTATTTCCCCACCAGCTTTTATTAGTGCATAAGCCCCATCAGCGCGGACCAAGAATTCCCGAATTCATGCTTTGAGCAAGAGGCTTTCAATCAAAACGCGCGCCAAAGTGCCGCGCGAAAGCAGATCTCTGCATTGAGACGTGCGGCAATTTTGCGCCATTTTGTCGCACACCGTCGCAATCAACCAATCTAATTTTCAGTAATTTTTGAAAATTCCGACCATTCGATACTTACAGTAAAGAAGTAAAATTATTTAAAATCAAAATATTGATAGGTTTTTTCTTGAAAAACTAGCAGGATTTTTTTTAATACCGTGCATTTTTCATGTCGCTTTTATCATATTTTCTCAATAAATCCAGACATTTATTTACGCTTGAAGATTTTCTCTTTTAATCGATAATCAAAATCGAGGAAAAGGAGGAGTTATACATGTACCAGGGCATCAGCACACATTGGCACAAGTCTCCTGCGCAGACACAGCGCTCGCCGAATGAAGCTACTTATGTATTCTTCGGTATATTTTTGGCATGCCTGACAGTTCCCGCAGCAGTCATCCTTTGGGCCATTGCTCAAGGTGTGGCCGCACATTTCTAGCGTGGTGAATGTGAAGTTCCTATCATTGGTGCTGCATGCACGTTTAGGGACCTCAAATCCATAAATCACAGCAGAATGGAAATATGGCCAGAGCATTTCCAGCAGAAGTATGCAGCGGTTTTCCGTGGGATAATGCGAAAAACAAAGCGATGGGATTGTGCTTTTTTCAATGGCTCTTACAGCGGCTCTTACTGCGCCGATCTCGTCATATCACATTGGTTCTCCAACAAAATAGCCCTGCATAAAGCGGGGCTATTTTGTTCTTGTCTGTCCTTATCTAATGGCAAGCCTGAAGCGATATGCCGAAAAAGGATCAGTGTGCAGGCCCGCTGCTCTCGCCCGAGACAGGCTCTGCCGGAGCGGTCGTTATAGCCGCATCGTCAGGACGCTTTTTAGGCGGCTTGCGCGCAATGAGGCTATAGAACATCGGGATGAAGAAGGTCGCGATAAAGGTTGCAGCCAACATACCGCCGATAACGCCTGTACCAATTGAGTGACGGCTTGCAGAACCAGCGCCTGAGCTGATTGCCAGCGGAACCACACCGAGAATGAACGCCAGCGACGTCATAACAATCGGGCGGAAACGCAGGCGTGCAGCTTCAGCGGCAGCCTCAATTGCGGATTTGCCCTCTTCACGTTGCAGCACAGCAAATTCCACGATCAGAATCGCGTTCTTTGCCGCGAGGCCTATGAGCGTGACCAGACCAATCTGGAAATACACGTCATTGGTCAGTCCGCGCAGATCGGTCGCCAGAAGCGCACCGAAGATAGCGAATGGAACAGCCGTGATAACTGCCAGCGGCAGGCTCCAACGCTCATACTGTGCAGCCAAGATCAGGAACACCATGATCAGACCGAAGATCATCGCCTGCGTGCCGCTGCCGCTTGTCGTGACTTCCTGATAAGCCGAGCCGGTCCAAGCAATCTGGAAGCCCTGTGGCAACACTTCAGCTGCCACTTCCTGCATCGCCTTGATCGCTTCACCCGACGTATAACCCGGAGCGGGGTTGCCCGTAACCTTTGCAGCGTTAAACGCATTGAAACGTTCAAGCTGATCGGGCCCGACAATACGCTTGACCGTCACGAGTGCGCTCAAAGGGATCATACTGCCCGAATCGGCACGCACGAACACATGCTTGAGATCGCTTGGATCGCGGCGGAACTCGGCTTCCGATTGGAGGTTCACCTGATAGTTACGGCCATAAAGCGTGAAGTCGTTGACATAAACGCTGCCGAAGGTTGCCTGCATGGCGGTAAACACCGAGTTGATCGGCACGCCCATCGCCTTGGCCTTCTGGCGATCAAGCTGAATGTCATATTGCGGCACATTCGGATCAAAAGTCGTGCGAACGCCTGTCAGCTCCGGACGCTTTTTCGCTGCTTCAACCAGAAGATTGGTCGCATTGGTCAGAGACTGAACACCCCCGCCCGTACGGTCCTGCACATAAAGCTCAAAGCCGCCGGTGGTGCTCAAGCCCATGATTGGCGGCGGATTGAACGCAAGAACCAGACCATCCTGAATACCCGCATTCATCCCCATGATTGTACCGGGCAGATTACGTGCATCCAAGTCAGGTGTGGTGCGCTCTTTCCAGTCTTTGAGCATGATGAACATCGTGCCAGCACTGGTCTTAAGCCCGCCCGAGAGCAGGTCGAAGCCAGCGACTTCAAACACGCTTTCAACAGCAGGGTGCTTACGAATGTTTTCACTCGCTTCATGCAGAACAGCAGATGTACGCTCCAGCGACGCAGCTGGCGGCAGGATTGCCACACTGAACAAGAAGCCCTGATCTTCGTCAGGAAGCAGCGAACTCGGCACCTTCTGGAAGAGATAATATGTGCCACCCAAAAGACCCGCGAAAATAAGCAGGCCCACAGCTGAACGTTTCAGGAAGAAACGCACACCCTTGGTATATCCGGCCGTCAACCGATCAAAGAAGCGGTTGAAAATGCGGAACGGCAGCATCGGCTCGTGATGGCCAGGCTTGAGGATCAGAGCGCAAAGTGCAGGCGTCAGCGTCAGAGCCACGAGGCCGGAAATCGTCACCGAAATCGCAATCGTAACAGCGAACTGCTTATACATTTCGCCGACCAGACCACCCATGAAAGCAACCGGAATAAACACGGCGCAGAGCACGAGAACAATCGCTATAACCGGACCTGTCACCTCGCTCATTGCCTTGATGGCAGCTTCGCGCGGCGGCAGTTTCTCGGTCGTCATGATACGTTCGACATTTTCCAGCACCACGATCGCATCGTCCACAACGATACCGATCGCCAGAACCAGACCGAACAATGTCAGCAGGTTGATGGAGAAGCCAAGCACATACATGCCCGCAAACGTGCCGATGATCGAGATCGGAACCGCGATGACCGGAATAAGCGTTGCACGCCAGTTCTGGAGGAAGATGAACACCACCAGAACAACGAGGATGATCGCCTCGATGAAGGTGTGAATCACTTCTTCGACCGACACCTTGATGAACTTGGTCGTGTCAAAGGGGACCGAATAGTTGATGCCTTCGGGGAAGCTCGTTTTCAGCTCCGCCATGCGGCTCTGCACAAGTTCCATGGTGTTGAGCGCGTTGGCACCCGGTTGCAGATAGATTGCAATCGGAACTGCAGCAGTACCGTTCAGGGCACTGTCAACGAGATAGCTTTCCGTTCCCAGTTCGACGCGCGCAACGTCCTTAAGCTTGAGCGTTGCCGCGTTTTTGTCAGATCGCAGAATGATGTCTTCGAATGCGGCTGCGTCCGGCAAACGCCCCTGCGTCGTCGCCGTATAGGTGAACGGACCGGCCTGTGGGTCCGGCTGATCACCAAAACGGCCGGCTGCAAACTGCGCATTCTGTTCCTGAATTGCGGTCTGAACATCTGAAGGCGTCAGATTATATTGCGCAAGCTTGTCAGGGCGCAGCCATATGCGCATTGAATATTCGATGTTGCCGAGCAACTGGACATCGCCCACCCCGCTGAGACGCTTGAGATCGTCCACAACATTGAGAAGCGCATAGTTACCGACATAGGTGCGATCATAGCGGTCCGAGGTCGAGAACATCGCCACCATGCCGAGAATGGTACTGGAACGCTTGTCGACGGTTACGCCAAGACGCTGCACTTCCTGCGGCAGCGATGACGTTGCACGCTGAACACGGTTGTTGACATTGATCGTCGCCTGATCCGGGTCAGTGCCCAGAGCAAAGGTAACGGTGAGCTGCATGGTGCCGCTGCCAAGGCTTGAGGACTGCATGTAAAGCATGTTCTCAACGCCGTTGATCTGTTGCTCAAGAGGAGCGGCAACGGTTTGCGTCACGGTTTCAGCACTGGCACCGGGATAGGTCGCACTGACCACGACCTGTGGCGGCGTCAGCTCCGGATACTGCGCAATCGGCAGGATCCGCATCGATATGAGGCCCGCCATGACAATGATGATAGAGATAACCGCAGCAAAAACCGGGCGGTCAACGAAGAACTTATTCATTGTTTGCCCGCCGCCTGTTCTTTATCGCCCGCCGTTCCAGCTTCGCCTTCAGCTTTCGGCGCTACAGGCTGAACTTTCTTGCCGGGAGCAGCCTTGATCACACCTTCGGTAATGATGCGGTCGCCCGGTTGGAGACCATCGCTCACCAGCCAGGAATCTGTAAGTTCACGACCGACCTTGATCGGGCGAACTTCCGCAACATCGTCCTTATTGACCACATAGACGAACTGCCCCTGTGGGCTCTGCATCAGGGCCGCCTTGGGAACCAGAATTGCGTCGTCAATGGTTACGCCCAGAATGGAAGCGCGGACAAACTGGCCCGGAATCAGGCGCTGGTCCGGGTTTTCAACAACGGCACGGGCGCCGAGTGTTCCGGTTTCGGTATCGAGCGACGAAGACGTGAAGTCGATCGTGCCTTCGTGATCATAAGCCTGACCGTCGCCAAAAAGGATTTTGATTCGCAGACGATCAGCGTCCTGACCGGTGGCGCCGCGTGCCTCACGCAGCTTGCGGATTTCCGCCGCTTCCGTGTCCGTAAACGAGAAATTGACATAGACCGGATTGATCTGCGTGATCGAAGTCAGAAGACTTGAAGAAGCGTCTGTACCAATAAGGCTGCCTTCAGAAACCTGCTCAAGGCTCGTAATACCGCTAATCGGCGCTGTAACCTTGGTGTAGCTCAGGTTGAGTTCTGCTGTGCGCAGTTGGGCCTTTGCAGCAGCAACGGCTGCCTTGTTCAGATCGCGCGTTGCCAGCGCGTTGTCGCGAACGGCTGTGCTTTGCACCTTCTGCTGAACCAGCTGTTCAGCACGTTCTGCATCGCGGATTGACTGCTGATAGGTTGCTTCTGCCTGCGCGACCTGCGCCTGCGCGCGTGCCACTTCTGCTTCATAAGGTGCCGGATCAATCTCAAACAGCAGATCGCCAGCTTTGACTTCCGTACCTTCAACAAAGTTACGATGCAGAAGAATGCCGCCAACGCGGGCACGCACCTGCACATCACGATATGCGCTCACACGTGCCGCATATTCATAAGGCACGGTTACATTTTCAGCCTTGATTTCCGTGACTGTAACAGGAGGTGGCGGTGGCATTGCGCCTCCCGGCGCCTGCGCAAAGGCCGTCTGCCCTGCAAGAATAAAAAATGCGACACCTGCCGCAAAAATCCGAATGGAACGTTTGATGGTCATAATGGGAGCTGCCCTTGATGTCGCACGGTGCGGCCAAATAAACATACACCGGTGTTTGTAAACACGAATTACCGTGTTATAGTCAATCACTTAATATTACATATCACGAATGAGTTACCCTGGTCGTGAAGGGGGAAACGCATATTTTAGGCATCTGCTTTGTCGAGAGAAGATTGAATGCGCAGAACAAAAGCTGAAGCTGCTGAAACACGGGAGGCCATTTTGGCCGCCGCAGAACACGTCTTCCTCGAACGCGGACTCACTCAATCAACACTGTCACAAATTGCCAGCCAAGCGGGTGTTACGCGCGGCGCAATCTATTTTCATTTTCACGACAAACTGGACATTTTTCAAGCGATTATTAATCGCACCTGCTTTCCGCATGAAGAGATCATGATACAGGCTGCGGCCTGTGATCATCCCAATCCAATGCATGTCCTCGAACAATCGATCTTAACGGCGTTAGAACTTTTCGCGACCAATGAGCAGCAGCAGAATGTTTTCACCATCATTCATCAGCGCTGCGAATATGTCGGAGAAATTGCCCCTGTGGTCGATCGTCTGAAAGAAGCCCGCGCCACTATGTTATCGCTGTTTACAGGATTGCTCGACATTTCGGAACGCCGTGGAGAACTCTCAAAGGAATGGACTTCAATATCGGCAGCTCAAATCCTGCTTGCGGTATTGAGTGGTCTTCTCAACGAGTGGATGCGAAGCGAACGCAGCTTTGATCTGGTTCAGTCCGGCGGTAAAACCATCAAAACAATGATACGCTCCATGCGTATCGACGAACCCGGCTCTTTCTGACCGCTAAAACACGTATTTTTTCGGAGTCCGCTGCCACTCTAAAAAATTGGGAGAGACAGCTCATCCCCTTTTAATTTACGCTTACGTCAATGTAACTCTTGCGGTCAGGACGAAACTCGACCACATTCATGACTGAGGAGCACCTGACCTGCATTGTCGGGACGGGTCGTATTGGGAAAAGGGTGGCGGGCTTGCTGCTCAAACAGTGGACGGAGCAATCCGGGGAGAAGGCATGGCAAAAAAAGCAGCAGAAACAAAACCCACGTCGAAAAAGGCTACCGCAGCTGTTTCGGCAGCGGATAAGATTTGGCTGAAATCCTATCCAAAAAGCGTTCCACACGAGATCGACATGAGCAAGACCACATGCATTGGCGACATGATTGCCAATGCATGCCGCCAATTCGCAGGCAAGCCAGCCTTCACCTGCATGGGCAAGGACCTTTCCTATAAGGAACTGGACGAGAATTCGCGCGCGCTCGCAGCTTGGCTGCAATCACGCGGATTGGTCAAGGGCGACCGCGTTGCGGTGATGATGCCCAATATCCTGCAATATCCTGTGGCAATTGCCGCAATCCTGCGGGCTGGCTTCGTGGTCGTCAACGTAAACCCGCTCTACACGCCGCGCGAGCTTCAGCACCAATTGAATGATTCAGGCGCGCAGGCCCTGATCGTGCTCGAAAATTTTGCCACCACCGTGCAGAAATCACTGGCTTCCATCCATGTTCCAAACATCGTTGTTGCCTCTATGGGTGACATGCACGGCCTGAAAGGCCACATCATCAACCTGGTGGTGCGCAAGGTGAAAAAACTGGTGCCGGAATGGAACATTCCCGATCATGTGCGCTTCAAAGATGCGTTGAAGCAAGGAAGGTCAAAGTCTTTCAATCCGGTTCCAGTCGACAAATCTGACATTGCCTTTCTGCAATATACCGGCGGCACCACGGGTGTTTCCAAAGGCGCGATGTTGAGCCATGCCAATATTCTGGCCAATGTGGAACAAATGCGGCTCTGGATGGAAGTGGCATTTTTGAAAAAGGGCAAACCGAAAGAACTCAACTTCGTCTGTGCTCTGCCACTCTATCATATTTTTGCACTGACTGTGAATGCGATGATCGGCATCAAGCTTGGCGCGCGCAATATTCTCATTCCGAATCCACGCGATATTCCAGCTTTCGTCAAGGAATTGCAAAAATATCCATTCCACATCTTTCCGGGCCTCAACACGTTATTCAACGCCTTGATGAACAACGAAGATTTTAAAGCGCTAAACTTCAAGCCACTGGTTTTGACACTCGGCGGGGGCATGGCAGTGCAGCGTCCAATTGCCGAACGCTGGCAGGAAATGACGGACTGCCACATCACCGAAGGCTACGGGCTTTCGGAAACATCTCCAGTTGCTTCAGCCAATGCACTGGATGCGACCGAATTCAGTGGCACAATCGGGCTCCCCATGCCTTCAACCGACATTGCTATTCGAGACGATGACGGCAAGGATCTGCCACTGGGTGAAGTGGGCGAGATTTGCGTGCGCGGCCCGCAGGTTATGCTTGGCTATTGGAACCGCCCGGATGAAACGGAGCGCGCCATCATGACTGACGGCTTTTTCCGCACCGGCGACATGGGCTTCATGGATGAAAACGGCTTCACCAAGATTGTTGATCGCAAGAAGGACATGATCCTTGTTTCGGGCTTCAACGTCTATCCGAATGAAATCGAGGAAGTGGCCGCAGAACATCCGGGCATCGTGGAATCAGCTGCCGTGGGCATTCCCAATGAGCACTCTGGTGAAGTGGTGAAACTCTATGTGGTGCGCCGTGACCCGACCCTCACGGAAGAGGATGTCAAATCGTTCTGCGCCCAGCGTCTGACCAATTACAAGCGCCCGCGCGAAGTGGAGTTTCGGGATGCCTTGCCGAAAACCAATGTCGGCAAGATTTTGCGCCGCGAATTGAGAGACTAAAATAAAAGCGGCCCTCAACTTTATGAGGGCCGCTTCGTTTTATCTGAACAAACCAGGCAAGCCAGCAATAGATTCGAGCACCACATCAGCATGAGGCTCAAGCGCTTCGCGTGGGCTGTTGCCAGACAGAACACCGACAGCAAGTCCGGCTTTTGCAGCGTGCGCTGTTTCAAGGTCATGCAGATTATCGCCGACCATGGCGACTGCACCCGGCTCAAGGCCAATCTTTTCAGCAAAATACAGCAATGGGTCGGCATAAGGTTTTGGGCGTGCGGCCGTATCATAGCCGATCACCACATCAAACAAATGGTCGATGCCCAGCGCCTTCGCGGTCGCATGTGCTCCCGCTTCGGAATCATTGGTGGCAATGCCAAGGATAAAGCCCATCTCGCGAAGTGCTTCGAGTGTCTCTTGCAAGCCCTCAATTCCCACCGCAGAACGCGCACCTTCAGCGACCGTATAAGAGTCAAACTCGTCGATCTTCGCTTTGAAACCCGCTTCGTCAATCTCCGGGTGCCAGAGCTGCACGATGTCTTCGACCGTTCCGGCAGCAATCACCGAATTGGCGCGAAAACGCGATGCTTCCCAATCATAGCCACCCGCATCAAGCAGCGAGCGCGCACGATGCTCGTCACCATTGGCGGTGCGCTGCGCAAGGTTCCACGACACGGTAAACCATGTGCGGTCGAAATCGATCAGCGTGCCATCCTTATCGAACAATATGGCACGGATTGATTTCAACTTTTCGGAGGAAAGGGGTGCACTCATGCCTCTAACGCACCGGCGCGTTTCTTCACTGCCGATGGTTTGTCAGCCAGCAGCTTGAGAAGATCATCCCCACGACGAACATAACGCAGGGTGCGACGGGTGAGAATGCGGCCTGCCTGTGGCGCAGTGAGTGTGATGTCGCCTTCCGGTTCACCCGGCTTGGTCACAACGGTCACGAGCTTGGCGCCCGCTTCCACCACATCGCCCGGAGCAACGTGATAAAGCACCATGCCGCCTTCCGGCGCGCGCAGCATTTCGACGTTTTCAAGTGGTGTCACCAGACCTTTGTAATCAAGATCAAGCTTGACGCTGTCGTCGACAATCACGCCGCGATGGACGAGAAACTTGTAAAGGCCTTCTGCGTCACCCTTGCCCATATCGGCATAGACATCGCTCAAGCCACGGAATTCAACCGTGGTCACGGCGCGGCGCTTCATATTGCGCTGATCAGCAGGCAATTGCAGAACCGGATGTGCGCAGGCTTCCTCGAAAGCCGCGTCCGCAGTCGTGTCCCAAGCGAGGATGGCGGTCGAGCCGAGTGCCACGGCCAAATCCTTCATGTCTTCCACGAATTCCTTGGCGATATAGACGTAGCTTTCGCTTTCATCATCGCAATGAAGATCGAGCACGATGTCGTTTGCAAGCGCCATCTTTAAAAGCGTTGCTTTCAGGCGCTGTGCGAGAGCAACAGGGGCATCCGGGCCGGGAAGTTCGGATGTGTCAAAATCGGGCAGCAGCGGGAAAGCGCGGTTGAAATTGACCGCAGAGAAAAACTCGAAACGGCCCAGATGCTGATGCGCCTGCCACTGGTTTGAGCCAATCGGATTGGCCTGTGGGATAACCGTGATATTGCCGAGAATACGGCCTTCTTCAGCAGCTTTTTTCAGCATTGGCACGAGAAAATGCAGAGCAGCTTGCCCCGGCAATTCGCCACCATGCAGCGACGATTGCAGATAGGCGGTCGGCGCATCGCTGTCTTTGCCTGCAAAACGCAGCACACGCAGTTCTATGGCGTTACCCGGTACGTCGCCGGCAAACTCGATAATCTCGGTCTTCATCTCTCATCCCATTAAAAGCACAAAAAGCCGGGCAGAGCGCCCGGCTTGCCTTATTGATTTGCCTTAATATCAGGCTTTGCGGCGCGCATGCAAATGCGCAACGAGACCGATGGTCGAAGCGTCTTTGCCCTCAGCCGTTTCAGCACCCGAAACAACAGGAAGAAGCTCGGTTGCGAGTTCTTTGCCAAGTTCCACGCCCCACTGGTCAAAGGCATTGATGCCGAAAATCTGCGCTTCAACAAACACACGATGTTCGTAAAGGGCGATCAGGCGACCCAATGCAAACGGGTCCAGCTTGTCGTGAACAAGCGTGAGCGACGGACGATTGCCCGAGAACACGCGATGCGGTGCAATGCGCTCGACTTCCGCGTCGGGCAGGTTCTTGGACTTCAGCTGTGCACGGGCTTCGTCCAGCGTGCGGCCCTTCATCAGTGCTTCAGACTGCGCAAGGCAGTTGGCGAGCAGCATTTCATGCTGATGATCAAGATGCTTTTCATGGCCCTTTGCCGCAACGATGAATTCGAGCGGAATGGTGTCTGTACCCTGATGCAGCAACTGGAAGAAAGCGTGCTGGCCATTGGTGCCAGGCTCGCCCCAAACAACAGGACCCGTTGGGCCGGAAACTGGCTTGCCGTCAACGGTCACGCTTTTGCCGTTCGATTCCATATCGAGCTGCTGGAGATAGGCCGGAACGCGTGCCAGACGCTGATCATAAGGAATGACGGCACGACTGGAGTAACCGCAAATTGCGCGGTGCCAGTAACCGATAAGACCGAGCCAGATTGGCAGGTTCTTTTCCAGCGGCGCATCGCGGAAATGCACATCCATTGAATGCGCGCCCGCAAGGAACTTGCGGAAATTATCTGCGCCAATTGCGATCATCACCGGCAGGCCAATCGCCGACCAGACCGAATAGCGACCGCCAACCCAGTCCCAAAAACCAAAGACGCGTTCTTCGCCAATGCCAAATGCGGCGACCTTATCAAGGGCAGTCGAGACGGCTGCAAAATGTGCGCCGACAGCGTCTTCGCCCAGCGCATCCGCAATCCATTTGCGCGCGGTCTGCGCATTGGTCATGGTTTCAATGGTGGTGAAGGTTTTTGAGGCGACGATGATCAGTGTCGTTGCCGGATCAAGCACATTAAGCGTGTCGGCAATGTGTGCACCATCGATGTTCGAAACATAATGGGCGCGTGGACCATCATGATAAGGCGAAAGCGCAATCGTCGCCATAACCGGCCCAAGATCGGAACCACCGATACCGATATTGACGATGTCGATGATCTTCTTGCCCGTCGCACCTGTGACAGAACCGGAACGGATGCCATCGGAGAAAGTAGCCATACGGTCGAGCACTTCCTTCACGTCCAGCAGGACGTTGTGGCCATCGACCAACACCTCTTTCGAGGTTGTGTCGCGAAGGGCGACATGCAGAACAGCGCGATCTTCAGTGTTGTTGATGTGCTCGCCTGCAAACATGGCAGCGCGGCGGCCTTCAACATCGGCGGCTTTTGCCAGTTCAGTCAAAAGCGAAACCGTCTCGTCATTGACGCGGGCCTTCGACCAGTCAAACAGCAGATCATCAAGTGACAGCGAATAACGCTCAAAACGGCCCGGATCAGCTTTGAATGCGGCACGCATGTCTTTTGGTGCTGCTTCCGCCCAGTGCTTTTTCAGCTTTGCGACCGTTGCTTCAAGCTTCGCCGCGTCTCTTGCCATGATGATACTCCAGTCAATCAAATCGATTTAATTGCGGATAATTAAGCATTTTATTAGAAGATTGCACCAATTAAATTACAGAAATTTTTCATTTTGATGCCGCTCCATATATGGATATTGATCAATATAGATTGATAGGAGCGAGTTTAAAGCATGGACCTGTTCGGAGAAGAGAGAATCAGCGCACCCCGGCAGGCCGTCTGGGACGCGCTCAATGATATTGAAACGCTGAAAAACAGCATTCCCGGCTGCGAAGATCTGGAAAGAATTTCAGAAACAGAAATCCGTGCAGCGCTGAAAGTCAGCCTCGGTGTGATCAAGGTCCGCTTCCATGGAATGCTCGAACTCTCCAACATGAAGCCACCCGCCTCCTATACGATTTCCGGGCGCGGTGAAGGCTCGATTGCAGGCTTTGCGCATGGCGACACCGATGTGACTTTGACCCAAGACGGTGATGATACAATCCTGAGCTATGTGATCCGTGGCGATGCGGGTGGCAAAATCGCCCAGCTTGGCTCGAAACTGCTTGGTTCAGTGGCGCGCAAAATTGCGGATCGGTTCTTTGCCAATATTGGCGCTGCGGCAGCTCAAAAAGCGCTCGATAATGCCGCTGCAAAAACGGCATAATTTCATTCCAAGATGGTATGGGGATGGATGGGAAAGCGTTTTCGCTTTGCGTCCAACTCAGATAGTCGATAATCCAACAGCATCATTAAGGCCTATCGGCATGAAACCCAGAGATACCGCAACCTATATTTTTCTTGCCATCGCATGGGGGCTTTCGTTCCTCGTGGTGCTGCGCGTGGTTGAAGCCTTCGGCTGGGTGGGTGCGGTGGCTTTCCGCTCCTTCATTGCGGCGGGAACACTGTTTGCCATTGCCAAGCTATCAGGGCGCAGCCTTGATTTTCATGCAGGCTGGAAGCCGTTTGCCATTGTTGGCGCCACAACTGTTGCGGGCCAGCTGATTGGCCTTTCCTACGGTACACCCCTGATCGGCACGGCAATGGCTGCAATCTGTGTGGCATCAATTCCGCTTTTCTCAATGGTCATCAGCCAGCTCTGGGGGCTTGAGCGCATCACCTCACGCGGCCTGATCGGCCTGTTGCTTGGTGTGAGCGGCATTGTGTTGCTGGTTGGCTTTCCCGCTGTGGCCGTGACGCCCGAATTCATCATGGGCTGCATTGCCGTGATGTTCTCGTGCTTTTCGGCGGCATTTGGCAGCAATTATGCAAGCCGCCGCCTGTCCACCACCGGCTCGTGGGAAACCACCATCGGCGCATTCGTGTTTGGCGGCATTCTCACGCTGCCGCTGATCTTCGTCATTCCTGTGCCAGCTATGCCGGGGCTGATTGATGTTGTCTATCTGCTGATCTCAGCCTGCGTGATGAGCGCCCTCACCTATGTGCTGTATTTCAGGCTGGTCGGCAATGTCGGCCCGACAAAAGCCATCAGCGTGGAATTTGCGGTCACAGTCATTGCTGTGCTGGTTGGTGCCGTGTTCCTTAAAGAACAGCTTTCCATCATCCAGTTTGCCGGCGCTGCCGTGATCATCGCTGGCTGCGCACTGGTATTAAGCGCGCGTCCGTCGCTGCCAAAAGAAGCAGAAGCGACCACCGAACCAGCACCAAGTGGTCTCAAGTCCGATCCCCTCTGATTTCCATTTGAGTTCAATGTCAAAGGCCCGTGCTTCCAAAGCCGGGCCTTTGCTATTTCTGGTATGCATTTTTTCTGACGCGCATCTTTTCCGAAAACCGGTTCCCACTTTTCGGGATGCGCTTGCGCGTCATAAATTGACCAGATGATAAAAAATTTGACCTTCCGTGAAAATCTGTCATCCTGTCAATAACGGGCATCACGCGACGGCAAAGATCGCAGCCCGGAACAGAGTTTACGGTGCGCAAAGGGAACCCGCGCCTGAACAAGCAAAAATGGGAGATGCGATCTATGAGATCAGCAGAGAATTCGCCTATTGATGCAATTGATAATCCGGGACACGCGAACGGGCCTGATATTCACGGCTCGCGGTTGGATAAGGCCGATTATGCGCATGTTTTCGATGATCTGCATCCGCCGCTCAACAAGCATGAAGCCCTCGTTGAATCTGACCGCTGCTATTATTGCTATGATGCGCCTTGCATGAATGCGTGTCCGACCAGCATCGATATTCCGCGTTTCATTCGCCAGATTAACACTGGCAATGCCATCGGTGCGGCGAAGACCATTCTTTCAGAGAACATTCTTGGTGGCATGTGTGCCCGCGTCTGCCCGACCGAAACGCTCTGCGAAGAAGTGTGTGTTCGCGAGACTTCGGAAGGCAAACCGGTCAAGATCGGTGAATTGCAGCGCTATGCGACCGATGTTCTGATGGAAACCGGCAATCATCCATTCAAGCGCGCACCCGACACCGGCAAGCACATCGCCATTGTTGGCGCAGGTCCGGCAGGTCTTTCTGCGGCGCACCGCCTTGCGATGCATGGCCATCAGGTGACGATTTTCGACGCGCGGCCCAAGGGCGGCGGTCTGAATGAATATGGTATTGCCGCCTATAAGACAGTCAATAATTTCGCCCAGCGCGAGCTGGAATTCGTGCTGAAAATCGGCGCTATCAATATCGAATATAACCAGACGCTCGGTCAGGACATCACGATTGAAGCCTTAAAAGCAGGCTATGATGCGGTGTTCCTCGGCATGGGGATGCCGGGGGTTAATGATCTCGGCCTTGCCGGAGAAGATGCACCGAATGTGATTGATGCGGTGGATTACATTGCCAATCTGCGTCAGGCAAAAGACCTCTCGTCGCTGCCCGTTGGCCGCAATGTCGTGGTGATCGGTGGCGGCATGACGGCGGTGGACGTTGCCATTCAGACCAAGAAGCTTGGCGCTGAAAACGTGACCATCGTTTATCGTCGCGGGCAGGAAAGCATGAATGCCAGCGCCTATGAGCAGGAACTGGCACAGATTCATGGCGTGGTGATCCGTCACTGGTTGCAACCGCATGCCCTTGAGCGGAGCGAAGACGGCACCGTCAATGCCGTTGTGTTTGAATATACCAATGCCGATAGCGGCAAGCTTTCGGGCACTGGCGAATATCTCATTCTCGAAGCCGATCAGGTATTCAAGGCTATTGGTCAGAAGTTTGAACCAGAGCCAATTGCAGGCTCAGGCATTGGACTCTCCAAAGGGCGCATCAGCGTCGATGATGAGCGTCGCACATCCGTTGAAGGGATTTGGGCGGGGGGCGACTGCGTTGCAGGTGGTCAGGATCTGACCGTTGCATCGGTGGAAGACGGCAAAGTTGCTGCCGAATCTATCCATGCAACGCTGACAAAACGTCCCGAAGCAATTGAAGGTTTTGCCGATGCGGTGCTCTCGGGCGGCGCGCTTCATGCGCCCAGCCCGTCGGCTCACCGTGACCGCAGTGTGCCTTTGGGCCAGGAACAGGGCTGAGGAGAGTAAACATGGCTGATCTTTCTACGAATTTCCTCGGTATCAAATCGCCAAACCCGTTCTGGCTGGCTTCGGCTCCACCGACCGACAAGGCTTACAATGTTGAGCGTGCTTTCAAGGCTGGCTGGGGTGGCGTGGTCTGGAAAACGCTGGGTGCCGAGGGCCCTCCGGTCGTTAACGTCAATGGTCCGCGCTATGGCGCAATCCATGGCGCTGACCGGCGTCTGCTTGGTCTTAACAATATCGAACTGATCACTGATCGTCCGCTTGAAGTGAACCTTCGCGAAATGAAGGAAGTCAAAATGCGCTGGCCCGACCGCGCATTGATCGCGTCGATCATGGTGCCATGTGAAGAAGAGGCATGGAAAGCCATTCTGCCACTGGTGGAAGAAACCGGCGCTGACGGCATCGAACTAAACTTCGGTTGTCCGCACGGCATGAGCGAACGCGGCATGGGTGCGGCTGTTGGTCAGGTGCCGGAATATGTCGGCATGGTTGTCAAATGGTGCAAGCAATATAGCCGGATGCCAGTGATCACCAAGCTGACGCCAAACATCACCGATATTCGCAAGCCAGCACGAGGCGCAAAGGCCAACGGCACAGACGCTGTGTCGCTGATCAACACGATCAATTCGATTGTCTCGGTTGATTTGGACAGCATGTCGCCTGTTCCGTCCATCGACGGACGCGGCAGCCATGGCGGCTATTGCGGACCAGCGGTCAAGCCGATTGCACTGAACATGGTGGCGGAAATTGCACGCGATCCTGAAACCTATGGTCTACCGATTTCAGGCATTGGCGGCATTACGACATGGCGCGATGCGGCTGAATTTATTGCGCTCGGCTGCGGCACCGTTCAGGTCTGTACTGCTGCCATGACCTATGGCTTCAAGGTCGTTGAGGAAATGATCGACGGTCTTTCCGACTGGATGGACAGCAAGGGTTATCAGACGCTTGATGATTTCCGCGGCATGGCTGTCGGGCATGTCAGTGACTGGCAGTACCTCAACCTCAATTATGTCACCAAGGCAAGGATTGATCAGGATTCCTGCATCAAGTGCGGTCGTTGCCACATTGCCTGCGAAGATACCTCGCATCAGGCGATCACCAATCTGGTGAATGGTGCACGGCACTTTGAAGTGATTGATGAGGAATGCGTTGGCTGCAATCTTTGCGTCAATGTCTGCCCGGTCGAGGATTGCATCACCATGGAGCAGATCGGCGACTTCGATCCGCGCACCAAGGCACCAATCCCGGCACAATATGCCAACTGGACAACCCATCCGAACAATCCGATGGCCGTCAAAGAAGCGGCCGAATAAAACAAAGACGCCGGGGGAAACCCCGGCGTTTTTTATGTTTAACGGCTGACGCGTTTGCCTTTTTCCGACTCAAACACATGGCTGGTTGCCGGATCAATCGCAATGGTCAGCACATCACCCGGACGCACTGTCAGGCGCTCGCGGAACAGGCAGGTAACCGGCTGATCGCCCAGCTTGCCCATGACCATGATTTCCGAACCTGTCGGCTCGACAATATCGACCGTAACCGGCACGCCCTGCTCGGCAATCTTCATATGTTCAGGGCGCATGCCATAAACGGCCCTGCCCGACAGACTGCCATAATCGCCATCGGGAAGCGGAATGCGGAAACCGCCATCAGCGACAAACGAACCTTCTTCGATCTTGCCGTTGACGAAGTTCATTGATGGCGAACCGATGAAGCCAGCCACAAACATATTGGCCGGACGATCATAAAGATCGAGCGGAGCACCGATTTGTTCCACCAGACCATCACGCATGACGACGATCTTATCGGCCATGGTCATGGCTTCGATCTGATCGTGGGTGACGTAGATCGTGGTGGTTTTCAGACGCTGATGCAGCCCCTTGATCTCACCGCGCATCTGCACACGCAATTTAGCGTCTAGGTTGGACAGCGGTTCGTCAAACAGAAACACCTGCGGATCGCGGACAATCGCACGGCCCATCGCCACACGCTGGCGCTGGCCACCGGAAAGCTGGCGCGGAAAGCGGTCGAGCAGCTTGTTGAGGCCGAGGATTTCCGCCGCACGGTTAACGCGGCTGTCACGTTCTTGCTTCGGCGCGTTTTTCAGCATGAGCGCGAAGCCCATATTGTCGGCCACCGTCATATGCGGATAGAGCGCATAATTCTGGAACACCATGGCGATGTCGCGCTCCTTGGCGCGCAGATCATTGACCACGCGCGGACCGATAGCGATTTCGCCATCGCTGATTTCCTCAAGCCCTGCGATCATGCGCAGAAGCGTCGATTTTCCGCAGCCCGATGGGCCGACCAGCACGACGAATTCGCCGTCCTCAATATCAACCGACACGCCATGCAGAACGCCGACATTGCCATATTTCTTGATTGCATTTCGGATGGATACAGATGCCATCTTGAACCTCAACTCTTATTTGACGGCGCCTGCGGTCAGACCTGCAACGATCTGGCGCTGTGCGAAAACGGTTAGCAACAGGACCGGCAATGTGACCACAAGGGCGGCGGCGGCAAGCGGACCCCAGCTGACCTGTTCAAAGGACAGCATGTTGTAAACTGCGACCGGCAGAGTGCGTGTCTCGCGGCTGGCGAGCACGATGCCGAAAACGAAATTGTTCCACGAGAAGATCACCGCAAGGATGAGCGACACCACAATGCCGGGCTTGGCAATCGGCAGTGCAACTTTCATGAATACCTGCCACGACGATGCACCATCAATGGTGGCTGCTTCTTCAAGCTCCATCGGTGTTGTCTCGAAATAGCCAATCATGATCCAGATCACGATAGGAACCGTCACAACCAGATGAATGATGATCTGCGGCCAAAGCGTCCCGAGCAGACCAAGTGTCTGGAACAAAAGGAACAGCGGGATCAGGTATGACAGGCCCGGCGTCATACGCGCAATCATGATAACGATTGCCGATTTGTTGGCGCGCAATCGCGCAATGCCATAGCCTGCCGGAACACCGACAATCAATGCCAGCAAGGTAGCGGTGCCGGTGACGAGAATACTGTTCCAAAAATAGAGCAGAAAGTCGTTGGTTTCGAAAATCCCAGTATAGTTTGACCAAGCGATGCGGTCGGGAATCAGGATTGGCGGATAGGCGCCATTGTCGATTTCATATTTCAGCGAAAGCGACAGCATCCAGACGAAGAAGAAAATTGCAGGCGACACGATGATGAAAACCATGAGTGCCGTGCCAAGCTTTGAAAGAATAGACTTGCGTGCCATGGTCAGTCCTCACGAGTTCCACTTGGTCCGCTGGCGCAGCGCCAGAAGGATCATCGACATGGCGATAATGACAATGAAGAACACCACGGCAATCGCCGAGCCATAGCCAATGTCGTAATAGGAAAACGCCACATTATAGAGATAGATATTGATGGTTTCCGAAGCCGTACCCGGACCGCCCTGCGTCATCGCATAGATGATATCGAAGCTTTTGAGCGCATCAATCGAGCGGATGATAACGGCCACCATGATGAAGGGCAGGATCATCGGCAGCGTGATATAGCGGAACTTCTGCCAGCCGTTGGCACCGTCAATTTCCGCACTTTCAAACGGATCGCGTGGCATGGAGGCAAGGCCGCCAAGCACGATCAGCATCACAAGCGGCGTCCACTGCCATGTTTCAACCAGTACCAGCGACGGGATAACCGTGCTCTGATTGAAAATCCATTCCTGCGGCGGAATGCCAACCAGCGACAGAAGATAGTTCAGCACGCCAAGCTGCGGATGATACATCATCGTCCAGACGAGGGCGACCGCCACCGGCGTTGCCATCATCGGCATCACGAAAATGCCGCGCAACAGCCCGCGCATCGGCAATTTGCTGTCAAAGACCAGCGCTGCAATCGTGCCCAATATCATCGGAGCAACGACCGAGAGAACCGTATAGACAACCGTGTGCCACATGGATTCCCAGAAGCGCATATCGGCAGCAAGGCGCAGATAATTGTCGAAGCCGACAAAACTCTGCTCACCGCCGAGTTGCCACTGATTGGCACTCATCCAGAGTGTAAACACCCATGGGAAAACGATCACCGCCCCGACAGTGATCAAGGCTGGAAGAACGAACGGCCAATAGCTCGGTCTGAGACGACTTTTAAAAGGCCGGGTGGCAGGAACAGCCGTTGCGGCTGCTCCTGTTTTTGCACCTATCGGGGCAGCAGATGTCATTTTCCTTCGCTCCGTGCGAGGACCGGACGGAATTCTTCCGTCGCGCGTTTCATTTCCGTTTCAGCGTCTGCACCATTCAACAGATTGGTGAGGCCCACACCGATAATGTCGCGGAATTCCGTGACAGGCACGATGACCGGCAGGCAGAGCTGGCTGATCGGCGCTGATTTCGAGAGCGCCTCTACCCAGCCTTCCGGCATGGTCACGCCCTTGCGCACGGCTTCGTCGTCAATGATCGACTTGCGGAACGGGACACCCGAACCCGACTGCAACAGACGCGCACCCATTTCTTTGGAAATGGCCCATTGGCAGTAAAGATATGCGGCTTCCTTGTTCTTGGAAGCTTCTGTGACGCCGATACCGTCGCCGGTCGTCGGTGCGGCCTGTGCATTCGGGCCTGCTGGCATGACACCATAACCAACCTTGCCGACAACGCGCGACTTGTTCGGGTCTTCAAGCGGCGGTGCAAAGCCGATACCGTCGAGCCACATGCCAACGCGACCCTGAAGGAAGTTCGACTGGCATTCTGCCCAGTTGAAGCCCGCAACCCCGGGAGGTGCCGATTTGGTCATCAGGCGCTGATAGAGCCTGGCCGCTTCAATGCCTTCCGGTGAATCCGTCTCAACATTACCATCAGCGTCCACCGACTGCTTACCATAACCAAGCATAAGACTGGTGAAGACCGGCGCATTGGCGTTTTTCATGCCGCGCGCAACGAAACCATAGGTTCGGGTGGACGGATCGGTCAGTGCTTCGGCGGTTGTGACCAGTTCTTCAAAGGTCTTGGGGAATTCAAGCCCCTTCTCCGCAAAGAGGTCTTTGTTCCAATAGATAATCCAGTAATCGACCGAGAATGGCAGTGCACCAAAGCGACCATTAGCATCTTTGGCAAAGGTCAGACCCGCGCTTGCAAAATCATCTTCGGTGAGCGACGCGTCGGTCAGCGTCGGGTCTTTCAAAAACGGGTTGAGATCGGCAAGCCAGCCGCCCTTTTCAAACTGACGCTTCTGAACGTGATAGCTGATGTGGATAACGTCGAAGCTCGGACGGCCCGAAGTCAGCTCAATCACCGCCTTCTGGCGCTGCTGTTGTTCCGGCGTCTGCTCGGAATTAACCTTGATGCCCGTCAGGTCTTCGAATTCCTTCTGATGCTTCTGAAGGAGTTCGCCACGCGGGCTTTTGATCAGATTTACTTCAAGCGTGGTGCCCGCATATTTTTTCCAGTCAACACCTGACTGGGCAAAAGACGGGCTAATGCCCGTTATGCCGGATGCAGCAATTGCTGCCGTTCCCGCCATAAACTGACGGCGTGTTGGACGTAACAGATTCATCGCTTATTCCTCCCCTGTAATGTTTGCGGCCCGGCGACTCCTCTCGCCAGACCTTGGTCTTTAAATGTGCAAAGCCAGTTTCCGTGCATTGTTGATGTGAACGGCGATGGCATCCATGGCCGTTTGCGGGTCGCGGGTCTCAATGGCGCTCAACACAGTCAGATGCTCTTGCATAACCGGAATCACACGCCCGTTAATACGGAAACGCTCCTGATTGATCAGACGCATCTTGATTGTGTTGGTCTGGTAAGCACGCCAAATGATTTCATTATTAAGCGAGCTAACAATCGTATCATGCAGGCTCCAGTCGATATTCTGTGCCTGTTTTTCAAGCTCCGGTGTTTCACCTTCGTTCATTGCACGATTGAGCGTTTCTTCATGCTCAGCGCGCAACGAACGCAGCAATTCATCGGAAGCTGACTGGCAAAAAATCGCAACCGATTCCTTTTCGATGAAAAGGCGAAACTGAAACGCTTCGCGGATCAGATTAAGATCAATATGGGCGATCTGGAGTCCACGCTGCGGTACGGTCTTGATCAGACCTTCCGTTTCAAGACGCGGGATCAATTCGCGGATCGCACCCAGCGGCAGACCCGTCATAGTGACGAGCTGACGCTGTGAAACGAACTGGCCCGGATGAAAATCACGCGCCAGCAAATGCTCAGTGAAGCTCTGATAAGCCTTATCGCGCAATTTTACCGGTTCTTGGTGATCGTCCGCCAAAGCCATTTCCTTTTGCTATCGACGCTTATGCCGTGATCAGGCCGCTTTTGCCATATGCAAACGGTCGAATACACTGCCAATTGCATCGAAGTCAGCGTCATTCAATGAAATCAGCGGTGCGCGTACACGACGCCATTCCTTGTCGCCCGTATGACGCGCAACCATGGCCTTGACCGCTGGCGTTACCGGATAGTTGAGCAATTGCTGCACAGCGCCAACCAGTTCGTTGTCATCCTGACCGTCATTGACCATGCGCAGCAGGCGATCCGGGAACAGGTTTGCCATGCCGGAAATTGCGCCCTGCCCACCAAGGCGTACACCAGCAGCGAGATCACGCTCATCGCCGATCAGGATCGCAATGTCTTTATGCGCTGCAAGCAGCTTTTCCGTATAGGACCAGTTGCCGGAGGAATCTTTCACACCGGTGATGACGTCACCAAAGGCATCTCGCAGACGGGTGATGAGATCGACCGACAATTCAACCGCCGTCACCGACGGGATATTGTAAAGGATGATGCTGCGCGCATCATCGCCCAAATCTTTGAGAACCGCCGAGAACCAGTTGAACAGGCCTTCGTCGGACAGGTTTTTGAAATAGGACGGCGGTGCCAGAAGAATGGCTTTGCAACCGCGACGCAGCGCATAACCGGATTGAAGCACGGCATCCGCAACCGAATTTTCCATGACGCCGACAACGATGTTTGCAGCCGAAAAACCATCCGCGATGAAAGCATCAAGCAGCGCTGCGCGTTCAGCATCGGCAATCGACGAACCTTCGCCGGTGGTGCCAAACAGAGTGACGCTTGAGCATCCGCTGTCGATGCGGGCGCGGGCGTGCTTTAGGGCACGGCTGACATCGATTTTGCCGTCAGCATCGAATGGTGTGGTGAGTGCCGCAGAGAGGCCGAAGCGCTCCTGCCCTGAATATTGTTGTGCCAAAACTGGCTCCTCCCAAATTTGAACTGTAAGTTGGCACATACTAACATGTTAGTAAATAGTCAATTCGGGTTCAGTGCGTGTTTGTATGTTTTTGGGAGGAGATTGCCGGCTTACTGGGCCGGAACAACACCGCTTTCTATGAAAGAAAGGACTTGCTGATAGTCTGGTGAACCGGCGCGGCCGCCAAAGCGTGCGCACTTGATGGCCGCAGCCGCATTGGCAAAGCGGATCATGTCGCTGATCCCTTTGCCGTCAACCAGACCATGGGCGAAAGCGCCATGAAAGACATCGCCCGCTGCCAGTGTATCGACGGCTTTCACCTTAAAGCCCGGTACATGGAATACTTGCTTGCCAGCCCCTTGCGTCCAGTAACAGCCATCAGCGCCAGCGGTGACAGAGGTGAAAACATCATAGCGGCTGGCCAAAATGTTCACACATTCGCGCAAATCCGTCGTGCCGGTCACGCTGATCGCAGCGGGTTCTGATGCAACAATATGCGTTGCAAGCGGCAGCAGCTTTTCCAGAAGCTCGACAGGTGCGGTATCCGCATCCAAGATAGCTGGAATCCCTGCATCGCGAGCAGCTCGAAGGGCTGTTTCAGCCGCCCATGGCCAGCGCACATCGGTCATTACAGCGGCGTAGGCGCCAGCTGCAATCGGCGGAATCTGATCCGACGGGCTTGCAAGTGCTGGGTCATAAAATGGCACGATGATGCGCTCGCCGTTTGCATCAACGAGAATTGACGAGAACGCCGTGCGCACGCCTTCCAGCCGACGGATATAAGAGCAATCGATGCCTTCGGCTTCAAGCTCTGCGATGGCGCGCTCACCCACCGGATCAACTCCGGCAGAAGCCCAAAGCGCCACATCCCCACCAAGCCGGGCAATCGCGGCTGCGGCACTCGAAGCCATGCCAGCGGCGATCTCGACCGCTTCACGCGGCAGATATTTACCTGCCGCGTGTGGAAGTTCATCAAGGCGCAGAATGGTGTCCATGGTAAGGGCACCAACGCAGAGAATTTTGGACGTCATGATTACGAGATCAGACCTTCCGAACGGAGCTTCGCCCAGAATTCATCCGGGATGGACTGCTCGAACCAGACAACATTCTGCCTGATCTGTTCTGGCGAACGCACACCAATCAGAATGGAGCTGACGGCCTCATGCATCATCGGGAACTGCATGGCGGCGGCGGCAAGCGGTACATTGAAGTCGTCGCAAATATCATGCAGGCGGTTGGTGCGTGCAATGATTTCAGCAGGCGCATCAGCATAATCGAACTTCTGTTCGCCACCGCGTGGGGCAGCCAGAATGCCGGAGTTGAACACACCGGCAATCACCAGCGCCATGCCGCGCTTTTGCGCCAGCGGCAAGAATTCCTTTTCCGAAACCTGATCAAGCAGCGAATAGCGGCCAGCCAGCAGCGAGCAGTCGAGATCCGCTTCCTCAAGCGCATCACGAATGACCTGCCATTCATTCACGCCAAGGCCAAAGCCTTTAATATTGCCTGCTTCGCGCAATTCACTCAGTGCACGGAAACCGCCGCCCTTGGTCAATGCGTTCCAGTGAAACTCATGACGGTCAGCATGGGTCACGCGGCCAATGTCATGGACATAGAGCAGATCGATTTCGGGAAAGCCAAGGCGCTGCTGGCTGTCATCGAAGCTGCGCATAACACCGTCATAGCTGTAATCAAAAACCTCACGGAAATTGAGGCCATTGTGCCAGCCGGAATCGAGAGGATTTTTTGGTGGCGATGGCGGCAGCGTGCGACCAGCGCGCTCATTGGTCATCAGGCGGCCAACTTTGGTAGAAACCACGGCGCGTTCAGTCTTTTCGCGCAGCAAATCGCCCAAAAGATGCTCGCTTCGACCAAGACCATACATCGGTGCGCTGTCGAAATAGCGGATGCCGCTGTCCCAGCCAGCTTCGAGCAAAGCATCCGCATCGGCACGGGAAACAGGCGCATAAAGCCCGCCCAAAGGTGCGGTTCCCAGACCAAGCGCCGTTACGGACAGACCCGTGCGGCCCAGTGTGCGCCTATCAGATACTTTAAGCTGCATAAATATCTCCTCCAGAACCTATGCCCGCGCTTTAACGGCGCGCATCTTGTCCGAAAACCGTTTCACACTTTTCGGGATGCGCTCTAAACGCGCACAGACTGATAAGAGGAAGATAATAAATTCGCAAACGAAAAACCTATTCATCTGCGAATAAGAATCTCAATCCGCTTGTGAAAAGCGTGCCTGGATGCTTTGTGAAAGCAGCGCAACAGGGCGCGACTGATCGCCAGCCTTAACCCAGATCAGCTCTTCGATTTCACTCGAAGCGGCAGGCACCTGCCCTTCCCTCAAAGTGAGGTGGAACAGTTCTGCTTCAACGATGGAATCAAGTTCGTTGGCGGCTGGTGCCGACATGCGCGCTGCATAGCGCAACTGGCTCTCGTCAATCAGAATGCCAAGCTCTTCCTCGATTTCGCGGATAAGCGCAATCTGCGGCTCTTCGCCAGTATCGATCTTGCCACCGGGCTGAAAAAAAATCTCGCTGCCGCGCTTGCGAACAAGGAGGAAACGGCCCGCTTCATCGCGGACAATGGCTGCTGCAATAAGAATCGTTTTCATGATGCTGCAACATCATCACGAACACGCACACCGTCAAGAATAATTGCTGCAATGGAGCGTGCTGTCTGCTCATAAAAATCCGGCTGCTCGGTTCGGTTGCCAAGAATGGCTGCAACCTGAACCGAGAAATCGGAATAATGCTGCGTCACGGCCCAAATCGTGAAAATCAGGTGATAAGGATCAATGGGCGCGATGCGCTTTTCTTCAATCCAACAACGAATAACGCCTGCTTTTTCATCGACCAGCTCTTTCAGATGGCCTTTGAGAAAATCAGTAATCGCCGGTGCACCATGCAGAATTTCATTGGCAAACAGCCGCGATGCTTCCGGCCTTTTGGCCGAAAGCGCAAGCTTTTGCGCAATATAGTTCTGGAGTTCCTCAAGCGGATCGCCTTCAGGGTTGATGCTCTCGAACGGGCCAAGCCATTCGGTGAGTGTCTCCTCCAAAACCGTCACGTAGATATTTTGCTTGCGCGGAAAATAATACAGCAGGTTTGGCTTCGACATCCCTGCCTTTTCGGCAATCTGATCGACTGTCGAACCGCGAAACCCATAAGCGGAAAAGACATCAAGCGCTGCATCCAGAATGAGCCTGCGATTGATCGCCTGAATGCGCGTCGCACCCTCCGCCTTTTCATTCACACCTGCTTCGGCGGGAGCTGTCGCATCTGTGACCATTTAACACCTTTTGACGGAGCAAAATTTCTTAAAATCGCTTGACCGCTGTCGAACGCTCTTCTAGCCTGCATTTTGACCAACTAGTCAAGTTTTTGCAAATGCTGCAAGAAGATTGAGGCCAAAGAGCTGGGTCGCGGGAACAACATAACATGCGAAGCGCTTGCGGCAATGCCGCAGTTATTCCATGCTTGAAATGTGGAGGCAGAGCAAATGGCGCTCTCCAGTAATCTCAAGGTCAATGGCGACAGGCTGTGGGACAGCCTGATGGAAATGGCACAGATTGGCCCCGGTTTGCGTGGTGGCAACAATCGCCAGACGCTGACCGATGAAGACGCCGAAGGTCGCCAGCTTTTTCAGAAATGGTGCGAACAGGCCGGACTGTCGATGACCGTCGATACGATGGGCAATATGTTCTTTCTTCGCGCAGGCGAAGATGCGGATGCCGATCCGGTTTATATGGGCAGCCATCTCGATACGCAGCCGACAGGCGGCAAATATGACGGCGTGCTCGGTGTGCTGGGCGGACTTGAAGTCATGCGCACATTGAACGACACCAATATCAAGACCAAGCGCCCGATCGTCGTGGTCAACTGGACCAATGAAGAAGGCACGCGTTTTGCACCTGCAATGCTCGCTTCCGGCGTTTTCGCCGGGGTGCTAGAACAGGACTGGGCCTATGAGCGCACCGACGCCAAAGGCAAGAAATTCATCGATGAGCTGGAGCGCATTGGCTGGAAGGGCGACGAGCCGGTTGGCAAGCGCAAGATCCATTCGATGTTTGAGTTGCACATCGAACAAGGGCCGATCCTTGAGGCTGAAAACAAGGATATTGGCGTTGTCACCCATGGTCAGGGCCTGTGGTGGTTGCAGGTAACACTGACCGGCAAGGAAGCACATACCGGCTCAACGCCGATGAAAATGCGCAAGAATGCAAGCCTTGGCTTGGGCAAACTGCTGCAACTGGTCAATGAGATTGCGATGGACTATCAGCCCGATGCGGTCGGTGGCGTGGGCCATATTGAAGTCTCGCCAAACTCACGCAATGTGCTGCCCGGTCAGATCGTTTTCACCGTCGATTTCCGCTCACCGGATCAGAAAACACTCGATGCCATGAAAGCCCGCTTTGAAACGGAAGCGCCAAAAATCGCAGCAGACCTTGGCATTGGTATCGAGATTGAAGTGGCAGGCCATTTCGATCCCGTCACTTTCGATGAAGGCTGCGTCACGGCAATTCGCAATGCAGCCGAACGGCTTGGCTACAGCCATCGCGACATTGTTTCCGGTGCGGGGCACGATGCCTGCTGGATCAATCGCGTGGCACCGACCGCCATGGTCATGTGTCCATGCGTCGATGGCCTCAGCCATAACGAAGACGAAGAAATCTCAAAGGAGTGGGCATCGGCTGGCGCTGATGTACTTCTTCATGCCGTATTGGAGAGTGCTGAAATTGTAAGTTAATTTCCAGCCTATCCAATACTGCTTAATGTTCGAAACAAAACCAAAAAGGGGAACGCGAACATGGTTAGTTCTGGGGCAAGCAAGGTCATCAAAGGCGGCACCGTCATTACGGCAGACCGCACCTTTAAAGCCGACGTTCTCATCGAAGGCGAGAAGATTGTAGCCGTGGGCGATAATCTGACCGGCGATGAAACCATCGATGCTTCCGGCTGTTATATCATGCCAGGCGGCATTGACCCGCATACGCATTTGCAAATGCCCTTTATGGGCACCTATTCATCCGATGATTTTGACACTGGCACTGCGGCAGCGCTTGCAGGCGGCACGACGATGGTGGTCGACTTCGTTCTTCCCGGACCAGAAGGCAATCTGCTCGACGCATTGCAGGAATGGTTCCAGAAGGCAGGCAAGGCGCGTACCGACTATTCGTTCCACATGGCAATCACCGGCTGGAGCGAACGCGCGTTTAATGAAATGCCGGAAGTGGTGAAGCGCGGTATCAACACCTTCAAACACTTCATGGCCTATAAGGGCGCGTTGATGGTCAATGATGACGAGATGTTCGCATCGTTCCAGCGCTGCGCCGAGCTTGGCGCCATGCCGCTGGTTCACGCGGAAAACGGCGATATTGTTGCGCAATTACAGGCCAAGCTCTTGGCTGCTGGCAATGACGGTCCGGAGGCACACGCCTATTCACGCCCGCCGGAAGTGGAAGGCGAAGCGACCAACCGCGCCATCATGATTGCCGATCAGGCCGGTGTGCCGCTTTATGTGGTGCATACATCCTGCGAGCAGGCGCATGAAGCAATCCGCCGTGCACGCCAGAAAGGGATGCGCGTTTATGGCGAGCCGCTGATCCAGCATTTGACACTTGATGAAAGCGAATATCACAATCGCGATTGGGACTATGCTGCGCGCCGCGTAATGTCGCCGCCATTCCGCGACAAGATCAATCAGGACAGTCTGTGGGCCGGACTTGCCGCTGGAAGCCTGCAATGCGTTGCAACCGATCATTGCGCTTTCACATCCGAGCAGAAGCGCCATGGAATTGGTAATTTCACCAAGATTCCAAATGGCACCGGCGGGCTTGAAGAACGGCTTCCTGTACTCTGGACGCGTGGGGTTCGCACCGGTCGTCTGACGCCCAATGAGTTCGTGGCTGTCACTTCGACCAACATTGCGAAGATCCTCAACATCTATCCGCAAAAGGGTGCGATCCTGCCGGGCGCCGACGCCGATATTATCATCTGGGACCCGGAAGCGACCAAGAAGATCTCTGCCAAAACGCAGCATTCTTCCATTGATTACAATGTCTTTGAAGGCTTTGAGCTGAAAGGCTTACCCGTCAAAACATTCTCGCGCGGTCGTCTCGCCTTTGATCATGGCCATGTCACAGCGCAGCCGGGTGATGGACGTTTTGTCGAACGTGAACCCAACGGTGCCGCCAACAAGGCCCTGTCGCAGTGGAAAGAAATCGTCGCGCCCCGCAAGGTGGAACGCAGCGCCGAACATATGCCAATAGGGGTCTGATTCATGGCTCCAGCTTCGCTTCGGGAAATGCATGTGATGAACATCGATAACATGGCCCCGGAGCGGGGCTTTGATGGTGCGCCGACCGTGATCGACATCAAAGACCTGTCTCTGGTTTTTGAAACCAATGACGGTCCGGTCCATGCGCTTTCTAACATCAATCTCACGATCAAACGTGGTGAGTTTGTTTCCTTCATCGGCCCTTCGGGTTGCGGCAAGACCACCTTGATGCGCGTGGTGGCCGACCTCGAACAGCCCACTTCCGGCTCTGTGACCGTCAACGGACTGACGCCTGAACAGGCACGGCTTGATCGCTCTTACGGCTACGTCTTTCAGGCGGCGGCGTTGTTTCCGTGGCGCACGATTGAAGACAATATCGGCCTGCCACTCGAAATCATGGGATATAGTGCTGCCGAGCGCAAAGCGCGGATTGAAAAGAATCTGGCGCTGGTGAACCTCACGGGTTTTGGCAAAAAATTTCCATGGCAGCTTTCCGGCGGCATGCAGCAGCGAGCATCGATTGCGCGTGCATTGTCGTTTGACCCTGACATGCTGCTGATGGATGAGCCTTTCGGCGCATTGGATGAGATCGTGCGCGATCACCTCAACGAACAGCTTCTCAAACTCTGGGCGGCAACACAGAAAACTGTGATCTTCGTGACACACTCCATTCCTGAGGCCGTCTTTCTGTCAACCAAGATCGTCGTGATGAGTCCGCGTCCAGGCCGCATTCATGAAATCATCGACTGCGATCTGGGGCCGGATCGCACGCTCGACATTCGTGAATCGGATGCCTTCCTCAAAATCGCCCATCGCGTGCGCGAAGGCCTGCGGCTGGGGCATATTCATGAGTGAAACCCGGGCGGGACTGACAGTTTTTTTTCGCGACAAATTTATTCCGGTGGCGACGGTTCTGCTGGCGATCATCGGATTGTGGTATCTGCTTGCAGTTTTTCTCAACGCGCCGTTTGAGCGAGATCAGGCAGAGCGCGCCGGAACCGAGATTTCGTTCTCGACAATTGTTGCCAATACGATGCATCAGGATCGCCCAGTGCTGCCTGCGCCACATCAGGTGGGGCAGGAAATCTGGAAAACAGTCTTTGATGTCAAGCCAAGTTCAAAGCGCAGCCTCGTTTATCATGGCTGGGTGACACTATCCTCGACATTGCTCGGCTTCGTGCTCGGATCGGCGCTTGGCGTGTTGCTCGCGGTCGGCATTGTGCACTCGCGCACGCTTGACAAAAGCCTGATGCCTTGGATCATCACCTCGCAAACAATCCCCATCCTTGCCATCGCGCCGATGATTATTGTGGTGCTGAATGCGATTGGCATTTCGGGGCTGCTGCCAAAGGCGATCATATCGACTTATCTGTCCTTTTTCCCGGTTGCAGTGGGTATGGTGAAAGGCCTGCGCTCGCCCGATGTGATGCATCTTGATCTGATGCGGACATATAATGCATCGCGCAATCAGGTTTTCTGGAAGTTGCGCTGGCCTGCGGCCATGCCGTTCCTGTTCACATCGATGCAGATTGCGGTTGCCATCAGCCTTGTCGGCGCAATTGTTGGCGAGTTGCCAACGGGGGCCGTCGCAGGTCTTGGCGCGCGTTTGCTGGCCGGTTCCTATTACGGTCAGACGGTGCAAATATGGGCCGCCCTCATTGCAGCCGCCATTATGGCGGGATTGCTTGTGGCGCTTGTCGGGCTGGTTGCGCGTATCGTCAACCGACGCATGGGCGTAAAACCTGAAAGGGCGGGTGCATGATGATGAATGTGATAATCATTATCGCGCTGATTGCCGTTTCATGGGCGATTGTCGGCTGGGTGGCAAGCCTCAAGGCGCGCAACCCGCACACTCAGAAGCTGCTGGACATTGCAGTCCCTGCCCTTTTTGGCATCGCGATGCTTCTTCTTTGGGAAGTGAGTGTGCGCCTGTTTACCGTGCCGCAGGTGCTGTTGCCTGCGCCCTCCGTCATATGGGCGCGGATCACGAGTTCGGTTCCCATCCTGTGGGCTGATTTTCAGCAGACCTTCATGAAGGCGGTCATTATCGGCTATATCGCGGGCTGTGGCTTAGGCTTTATCACCGCAATTATTGCTGATCGCGTACCATTTCTGCGCAAAGGCTTGCTGCCGCTTGGTAATCTTGCAGCCGCCCTTCCCATTGTCGGCGTTGCGCCCATCATGGTGATGTGGTTTGGCTTCGACTGGCAGTCAAAGGCAGCGGTCGTCATTATCATGACCTTCTTCCCGATGCTGGTGAACACGGTTGCGGGCTTAGCTGCGAGCGGTTCGATGGAACGCGATCTGATGCAGACCTATGGCTCGAACTACTGGCAGACACTCATCAAACTGCGCCTGCCCGCGGCCATGCCCTTCATTTTCAATGCGCTCAAGATCAACTCCACACTGGCTTTGATCGGCGCAATTGTCGCCGAATTTTTTGGTACGCCCATCGTCGGCATGGGTTTCCGCATATCCGCAGAAATCGGCCGCATGAATGTGGACATGGTCTGGGCCGAGATTTTTGTAGCCGCTCTTGCGGGGTCGCTTTCTTATGGGCTGATCGCGCTGATCGAGCGCAGAATGACATTCTGGCACCCTTCTTACAGGAGGGCATAAGCCTGAATATTTGGCATCTGCAAGTATAATGCAGACCAAAGCACATTCCGAAAAGTGGGAACCGGTTTTCGGGCAAAATGCGCGCAATAAAAACAACCAGAGGAGAACTAAAATGAAAAAGGCAATTTCTTTATGCCTTGGAACAGCCGGACTGGCGCTCGCACTTATGAGCAGCTCGGCAATAGCAGCTGACAAGCTGACCTTGCAGCTCAAATGGGTGACGCAGGGACAGTTTGCTGGCTATTATGTCGCCAAGGATAAGGGGTTCTACGAAGAAGAAGACCTTGACGTGGACATTAAGCCGGGCGGCCCCGACGTTGCCCCACCACAGGTGATTGCCGGTGGTGGCGCTGACGTGGTGGTGGACTGGATGCCGTCAGCCCTTGCTACTCGGGAAAAGGGCGTTCCACTCGTCAACATCGCACAGCCATTCAAGAAATCCGGCATGATGTTGACCTGTCGCAAGGACACCAACATCACCAAGCCGGAAGATTTTAAGGGCCGCACGCTTGGCGTCTGGTTCGGTGGCAATGAATATCCGTTTCTTTCGTGGATGAGCCATTTAAATATCCCGACCGACGGCGGCAAAGACGGCGTAACTGTGCTCAAACAGGGCTTTAATGTCGATCCGCTGATCCAGAAGCAGGCCGACTGCATTTCCACCATGACCTATAATGAATATTGGCAGGTGATCGATGCCGGTATTCCGGCGGATCAACTCGTCGTGTTCCCTTATGAAGAACAGGGCGTGGCAACACTTGAAGACGGGCTCTACGTGCTTGATAAGAGCCTTGAAGACCCGGCAATGGTCGATAAGCTTGCCCGCTTTGTCCGCGCTTCGATGAAGGGCTGGCAATATGCGTCAGAACATCCTGACGAAGCTGCCGAAATCATTCTGGAAAACGACTCTTCTGGTGCACAGACACAGGAAGTTCAGGAGCGTATGGTCAAGGAAATCGCCAAGCTGATTGATGGTTCTGACGGCACGCTCGACGTCGCTGCCGCCGACCGCACGGTTGAAACTTTGCTTGGCGGCGGTTCTGATCCGGTCATTACCAAGAAGCCGGAAGGTGCATGGACCGCGAAGGTCACAGACGCGATGAAGAAGTAACAACAAAAAGCCCGGTCTCACGACCGGGCTTTTTCATTTCAGCTTCTCTTCCAGAGTTGCTGCCCTGGCCATTTCGCGTTCAAGCCGCGCTTCTTCTTCAACCTTTGGCTTAGTGAAGCGTCCCAGCAGAAGATAGGCAACAGGCGTCACGAAAAGGGTTGCGATCGTTGCAAGTCCGAGGCCACCAACGATAACCCAACCCAGTGCCACACGCGCTTCCGCACCTGCTCCGCTGGCGAGCACCAGCGGCACGCCGCCCAGAACCGAACAGATCATCGTCATACAGACGGGACGCAGGCGGATATTGGCTGCTTCTTCAATTGCCTCACGCACATTCATGCCCTTGTCACGCAACTGATCGGCAAATTCGACAATCAGAATGCCGTTCTTAGCCATGATGCCGACCAGCAGCACAAGCCCGATCTGGCTATAGACGTTGAGGCTTGTGCCGGTGAGGATCATTGCAAAGACGGCACAGCCGAGGCCAAGCGGCACCGTTGCCATGACAATCAGCGCGCTGATGAAGCTCTCAAACTGCGCGGCCAGAACCAACAAAATGATGATGATCGCAAAGCCGAAGACCATCATAATGCCACCGGAGGTTTCACTGAGTGTAGAAGCCTCCGCAAGCGGGATGATGTGGGCTCCCGGTGGCAACAGCGGTGCTGCGATCTCCAATGCAGCCGCATAAGCATCTCCCAGCGCGAAATCGCCCTGCAAACCTGTGGTAATCGCAACAGAACGCTGGCGCTCTTCACGGTTCAACTGCGGCGGCACCGCCTTTTCCACCACTGTCGCGATAGATGACATCGGTACATAACGACCGTCCCCCGTTTTGAGGAAGACGTTTTCAAGATCCGTCGGATCATTGATGGGATTGGTGGTCGATACAAGCTTCACGTCAAAGCTTCTGTCGCCGACATAAACCGAACCGATCTTGCGACCATCGAGCACCGCCTGTACGGCGTTGGCAAGGCCGGTAATATCGATGCCGAGATCGGACGCTCGCTCGCGATTGATTTCGACGGAAAGCTGCGGCTGTGTTGCGTCAACAGACAAGCGCGGCTGAACGAAACGCGGATCTTTTTCCAGTGCGGCAACGATTGCATCGCTTGCCGGTCGCAGCTTGGCGTAATCACTGCCCACAACGGCAAACTGCAAGCCATTACCGGCACCCCGAATGCCAAGGCTGTTTGGCTGCATTGTGAAAATACGAACCGCCGTGATCCCACGCACACGAGCATTGATGTCTGCCATAATTTGCTGTTGCGAACGGGTGCGTTCTGTCCACGGCGCAAGGGTGAGCACCATAAAGCCATTATTGGAAGCACCGCCGGAGCCGGCAATCGCATAGGTGGTCAGGATTTCACCATCGTCGCGTAATGGCTGAATCGCCTGCTCGATCTTATCGAGCTGCGATTGAAGAAATTCAACGCTGATCCCTTGGGGACCGTTAATGCGCAACAGCGCGACGGCCCGATCTTCCGTTGGCGTGAGCTCCTGTCGCAACATGCCGAAACCAACGTAAGAAGCGCCAGCAAAAAGTACGGCCACGAGCACGACGATCAGGGGAGCGGAGAGACAGGCGTGCAGGCTCTTGCGATAAAAACGCGACAGTCCGCCACCGATCCTTTGCAGAAACTTTGGCCCATGCCGCCCTTCCGATACCTCACTGCCTTCTTTGAGAAAGCGCGACGCCAGCATTGGGCACAATGTCAGAGCCACAATAGATGACAGCAGAATTGCAATTGCAAGCACAAAACCAAATTCGCGGAACAGACCACCCGCCTGCCCCGGCAGGAAGGAAATCGGCACGAAAACAGCGACAAGCGTCAATGTGGTCGCAATAACCGCAAAGAACACTTCCTGCGTGCCAAGAACGGCGGCAGCGCGTGGCCCCATGCCCTGATTGCGCCTTCGGACGATGTTTTCCAACACGACAATGGCATCGTCCACCACAAGCCCCGTAGCAAGCACCAGCGCCAGCAATGTGAGGATATTGATCGAGAAGCCCGTCAGATAAATCGCCGCAACCGTACCGATCAATGCCACCGGCATCGCCAAAGCCGGAATAAGCGTTGCGCGGATATCCCAAAGAAACATGAAAATGATCACGACCACGATGATCACAGAGGCAATCAGCGCGATCTCGACCTCATGGATCGCGCCCCTGATGAAGTTAGCATCGTCACTGGTGACGGTAATATTGACACCTTGCGGCAGGGTCTTCTGCAAGTTCGCAACAGCCGCACGAATGCCTTGAGAGATGTCGAGCGTATTCGATTGCGCCTGACGCACAATACCAAGGCCGATGGCCGTTTTGCCATTGGAGCGCACCGACGAGCTTTCAATATCCGGCCCGAGCGTAACACTGGCCACATCGCGGATCTGCGTGCGGCCTTTGATATAAACATTTTCAAAGTCTTCGGGCTTCTCGAGATTGGCGGTGGCTCGCACTACGATAGATTGATCCGAACTGCGCAGAGAACCTGCGGGCGCATCAAGCCCCATTGATGACAAAGCACTGGATATATCGGCAATGGTAAGCCCATAGCTGGCAAGACGGGCCTGATTGATATCAATGCGAAAAATCTTGTCGCGGTCGCCATTGATCTGCACATCAGCGACACCGGGAACCGCGGAGAGAACGTCTTCAATCTGGTCTTCAACCAAAACAGTCATGTCATCAACCGACATGGTGTCGGACGTAACCGCGAGACGCATCACCGGATCGGCATTGGAATCGGCCTTGATGATGCGGGACGGATCCGCTTCTTGCGGCACATTGTTGGCGACGCGCGAAATCGCATCGCGCATATCAGCGGCGGCAACATTGAGATCGACGCCATCATTGAACTCGACCGTGACACGGCTTCGTTCAAAGGAGGACGTCGACGAAATCGATTTCACACCAGAAACACGAGCGACAGCGTTTTCCAGAACCTGTGTCAGCTGACGGTCTATGGTTTCAGCCGATGCACCGCTGAAATCCGTGCTGATGGTGATAACAGGTCGATCCACATCTGGCAGTTCGCGGATATCCACACCTGTAAAGGCGGCAAGACCGGCAACGATAATCAGAACATTGATGACAAACGCAAAAACCGGGCGCCGAATAAACAGCGCGGTTGAACCACCGTTCTTGCCTGCGGGCGATTTTGGATTGCTCACGCTTGCCCCTCACCCTGCATTCTGGCTTTTGGCAGGGACTGCAAGAGCCGTGCCCTTTTCGTCGAGTACACGCACCGGCGCATCATTGCGGATGGTTTGCACGCCCTGCGTCACGATCAGATCGCCTTGTTTGACCGGCCCGTCGATAAGGATATTCGTTGAATTGCGCTGTACGATACGGGCAGCGACTTTTTTGGCAACGCCGTCTTCTACGCGCCACACATAAGAGCCGTCTGCGTCCCACTGAATGGCCAGTGGATCGACGGACGGATAGCGATCACCGGGGAAAAGAATGGTCACAGAAAAAGACATGCCCGCGCGCAACAGATCCTGCGTGTTATCAATTTCGGCACGAACATGCAGCGTGCGGCTGGCGACATCCAGCGTATTATCGACGGCATCGATCTTGCCACTATAGGTGTCACCGGGAAACGCAGTGGATTCTGCCGAGACCGGCAACCCCACCTTAATCTGTGGCGCGAAGCGTTCTGGCACCCAGATATCGATCAAAACCTTGGAGCGATCATCGATGCGCGCAATAGAGGTATCGGCCGTAATGTAATTGCCGGCATTAACCGGCAGGATTCCAACAATGCCCGAAATGGGCGCGGTGACGGTACGGCGGCTTAAAGCAAGCTGCGCGTCTTCCAGGGCAAGTTTGGTATTGGCAAGCGCCAGATCGGCTTCTATTTCCTGCACAACCGTTGCGGTGTTGGTGGCGCGAAGCCGGGCTATGCGCTCACGCGTTGTTTGTGCATCCTTCAGCGCAATCTGCGCTTTTTCAACAGCAATCGTTTCTGTCTCATTGTCCAGTTGCGCGATGGCGTCACCTGCCTTGACGGTATCTCCGGCTTTCACAAAAAGCTTGTTCATCGTGCCGCTGGAATAGGGCGTTACCGAAACGGTGCTGAGCGCGCGTGCAGAACCAATAGCCGTCAGGCGGTTGTTAATGGTTTCCTGCCCTGCCGCCTCAACAATCACCAGAGGGGCTGCTTTTCCTGAAGACTGTTCATGGGTCTGCTGGCCGGATGCTTCTTGTGTGGAAGACGCCTTGTTTTTGTAAAAATACCAGCCACCACCGGCAGCGATAATAACAAGCAGGCACAGAACAATCTGCTTCCAGGACTTCATTCAACTCTCCGGCAAGACTCTGCCGAACACGTCGACAAAATTCTAATCAAAATATGCACATTCACTTTGACCGCAGATTATGCCCGCAAAAAGTATCAAAATGATGGGGTGCTCAAGATGTCACATTGCTTAAGCCATCACGGATTTCCCCATCTGCGATTTTGCACGCAGCGATTGAGCAGGTCGAGTTAAATTTCGGTAATATGAGTGATCTTTTTGATTGTGACATTTGCTCGATGCCTGTGAATGAGGGAGATAAAACTTAGAATGAGGCCACGAGAGCATAATATCCGAAGAAGCGAAATACGCTATGAAACCGAGAACAGAGGTTTTGGAGCAGAAAGCGCTGCTAACCAATTTCATGCAAAGTAGTTAAAGCCCGTTGGAATTCTCTTACGCCTCCATATATAAAAGGTAAAATTTTTGCGTATTTCATTGTGGCAAGCTTACTAAATTGGGCATGGGCGCATTATGCCCCGCAGCCTTTCAATCTGGATTTAATGTATGGTGGCGGTTGATCAATCCATGAGTACCGGAAACGTCGTGGCCGACGCAGCCGCGCATTCTGGCCCCCCGGACCAATCCACAGCTGCATCCACCGAAACCGGCGAACGGGCGTCACAGGACAATACGTCACCAAACCAGTTTACGCGTCTTCGCTGGCGCAACCGGCTTTCAAGCAAACTTCTCATTCTCACCGCCCTTGCGGTTCTTATAGCTGAAGTTCTGATCTTCGTTCCGTCCATCGCCAATATGCGTGTGCGTTGGATGAGTTCGCGCCTTGATACGGTCGATGCTGTCAGCGAGGTATTGATCGCCAGCGGCCACATGAATATTCCGCGCGAAGTGCAGGACAAGGTTCTGCTCGCGACAGGCACCAAGGCAATCGCTTTGCGTGAAGCTGGCGCATCGCATCTTCTGGCAATGAGTGAAATGCCGGGCAATATCGATCAGGTGGTCGATCTTAACAATATCAGCGAAGCCGCAGCGATCTGGGATGCCTTTGGAACGCTTTTTAACGGCGGCAATCGCACGTTGCGCATTTTTGGTTCAAACCCACCATCCGCCAATCCGGGGCGCATCATTGAAATTGTCACTTCCGATGCACCGCTTCGCCATGCCATGCTCAGTTACGCAACCAACGTGGCTATCATCTCTTTGCTCATATCGGTGATTGCTGCGAGCCTGATTTATCTCATCATCCATGAAATGCTGCTGCGCCCGGTGCGGCTCATGCATCGAAACATGATTGATTTTGCAGCCTCACCCGACAATCCAACGCGTATTCTCGTGCCCGAAAACCGCAAAGATGAATTCGGTATCGCCCAGCGGCAGATTGCTCATATCCAAAGCGATCTGCAACGCACGCTCAAAGAGCAGAAGCATCTTGCTGATCTTGGACTGGCGGTTTCCAAGATCAATCATGACATGCGCAATATTCTGGCGTCGGCACAGCTCATGTCGGACAGGCTTGCGGATACTGAAGACCCAATGGTGAAGCGCTTTGCTCCAAAGCTCATTCACACACTGAGCCGGGCTATCACCTATTCAGAAAGCGTGATGGCCTATGGTCGCTCCCAGGAGCCACCTCCTGCGCCCCGCCGTGTGCTGCTTCAGTCGATTGTTCTCGATGTGCAGGAAACGCTCAATCTGAACGCGGATGGCGGGATTGAGTTTGAGAATCTGGTTGCAGATGATTTTGAACTCATTGCAGACTCCGAACAGCTCTTCCGCGTTCTGTGCAATCTTTGCCGCAACTCTGTGCAGGCAATGGAGCGCGATCACACCAGCGATGTCTCCACCGTGAAACGCCTGACTATTTCAGCAGGCCGCATTGGCACCACGGCGATCATAGGCATAGAAGATACGGGGCCAGGCTTACCGCAAAAGGCCCGTGATCACCTCTTCACAGCCTTCAAGGGGTCAACTCGCAGCGACGGCACCGGCCTTGGCCTTGCCATTGCGCAAGAACTTATCCGTGCTCATGGCGGCTCGGTGGAGCTGCGCGAAGATCGCCCCATCGGCGCACATTTCGAGATTCGCCTGCCAGACCTGCCAAATTGGGACAATAAGCAAAATAATCAGCATCGTTAGAGTTTTCTACCGCGTGATTCCCGTCCAACGCATAGATTCCATGACCAATTTTGATCCGCTTTTCATTTATCCGGGGTTTTCCCCACTTGATGACAGGCTAAAAAAGCCCACAAAACCGGGCGTTGACAAGAAAACTTCACATAAGCGCATTTTTTTCCAAGAAGGTGCTTGCATTTAGCAATGGGTCCGATTATCAACCGCCCATCGCCGCAGACGATGCGGCACACAGGCAAGCACCCGTAGCTCAGCTGGATAGAGCACCAGACTACGAATCTGGGGGTCAGAGGTTCGAATCCTTTCGGGTGCGCCATTTCTTTTTCAGTAAATAATTGAAAATATTAGAGATTTCCCTTAGTGGGGATGTTTCTTCCTCCAATATTTCCCCCAATACATTTTGGTAGCCTTGAAACCTATCTGGAATTTGCCGGAATATGATCTGTTATGCGGCGGCATTTTAGCGCTCTCTGCCTTGTCGAAAAAACATCAAATACGCCAGAAGCGGAACCTTCAAAACCCTCAAAACCCCATCCCTGCTCGCACTGCTCAAAATGGACACCCAGTAAATCGTAGTATTTTAGTGAAAGCCATGAAAACGGGTGTCTCCAAATTTGGAGAGACCCTCTCCAGCTTAGGCTCGCGTGATGACCGGAATTAAATCGGTGTTTCTCTGGCGATATGATGTCAGATAAATCGGTGAAGCCTCGCGCGTGCGCGCGTATTGGTCCGCAAATTCAGCGCTGTGTGACGCTGTTAGGTAATGCGCATGCGGAGATGATGATAAAGGCAGAGAGCGAGAAGTTTGGCGGTTATCAATCGCTCCAAAAATAAAACCCCGCAGTAAGCGGGGTTGAAACACAAAGAATCGAAACTTTAACTAACCGGTCTCACTCGCCAAGATTTGCGAGATGCACGATACATCAAGGCAGTCAGCGGTAATTGTAAGGCTATCCAAAACACGACTGGCACGTAACCTGACCAATTCGCTAGGAAACCAACGGAAATAATCAAACTCAACAAAACGGTTGAGAACAGAAGAAACCGCTTACGACGATATTCAGCGCCGCAGCTTAAACATTTCAAACCCTCTTTGCAGGCTTCATCGCCACATCGTCCGCAATTCATCGCAACTCTCCCAGAGACTGACTGTGATATCGTTAGCAAAAATAGAATGGTGTGTCACGATCCGCCACTACACCGTTTTGATTAGCGCGCACAATAATCCGATATAATCGTGGTTGTATGGCGTCGAGATTATACCGGCAGGAATATAGGGGTATGCGCAACTTTGCGCAGACCCATCCTTAAAATTCAGGAGACCCAGTAGAACTCCATGACGCTCGTGATGTCCGTCCATTTGTTAGCCGTTGATAATCAGGTGCTATAGTGCAAACTGAAATCGTTGATGAATTAACATGAGGATACGCCAACATGAGTGATACGCCAAAGAACACCCCATTCGACGGACCTCAGTTGCAGGGCGAGCATTATCACCGCGCAGATATGTCCAACACCAATTTCGACGGAGTAAATCTGTCAGAAGCACGATTCTACGCGGTTTTGAGCAAAGCGAAATTCAATGATGTGAATCTCAGCGAGGCGGAGTTTGACGATGCCAATCTCACAGCAGTGCGATTCAATGATGTAAACATGACCGGCATAAGCATCACAAACGCTAACATGACTGGTATCACCATCAGCGGCGTCACACTTGTGGATGCCGACATAAAGGATGCGGATCTGACAGGAATGCGCATAAATGGCGTTCTCGTTTCCGCGCTATTTGAAGCGTACGAAAAATTGAATGCACCTGACTAATGAGGAAGTAAGAATGACTGACACAGCTAGGTCGCGTTGACAAAGTGGATTCCAAAATCAACTAAAGCATGATTCAAGACTGTCTTTTAGGAGGCAGTGATGGTGCGTGGTGATCTTACCGATGGGACGCGCTCTTGGCTTTATCCTGACAGCGGAGAAGCTTCGGATTACAATGCTGTCGCAGAATTGATGTCTATACCTGTGAAGAAGCCCAGACTATTGCTGGCTGATAAAGGGTATGATGGCGATAGTTTTCGGGAAGCTCTTTTGTGCAGCGGAATAATGCCAGTCATTCCACCAAAAGCGAACCGGAAAGACCCGCCCGCCTGTGACTTCCGAGCTTACAAAGATCGCAACCGCATTGAGCGTATGTTCAACAAACTAAAACAATTCCGTCGCATTGCCACACGGTACGATAAAACCAGAAAATCTTTTGAAGCATTCCTCGCTATCGCAGCCGTCAAAATATGACTACCTCACTTTGTCAACATGATCTAGGCCAAGGCGCTTTTCGTGCCCCAGCCTTTGATTTTTTCTCTGTTTGCAGATCAGATAATCAATGATGCATCATCTCATGCGCAATATCTTTGCCGCTGAGTGAAGAAGCATAATATGTTGGCCAGTTCGTAACTTCTTTAAGCAAAGCCGCACGATCATTGCCCCAATAGAGGTGATAGTGATCAGCCTTTTCTGGTGCGATGCGGTGATCACTAAACTGCATATAGTCAGGCGCTGTGCTATCGCCTTCGACCTTTTTAAAGATAAAGCGAACGCCGCGATTGCCCTTGGCATAGGTTAGAATCTCATAGCCATCGCTTACATATTTGCCAGATGAGGCCTTGCCCCCTTTATAAAAGGACACTTCATCACCCTTGATAACGATACGGTCAACATCCGTCCGATAACCGATTTCATAATAATCGCTGTATTCTTTGGCACTCTTATCGCCATGCTCTGCCTTATGCGCAAATACCGCATCAAGCGTGCCATCCTTCAGATGAGGATAGACTGACTGCCAATCGCCCTCCCAATCGGACAACTTGCGGTCTTTGACCTGATTATCCTCGAAATAGCCGTTGTAAACATTCTTATCCTGCTTAGGGGCGTGATCATGAGAATGATTGTGACTGGACACCGCTTTTTCCTTTGTCTCTGCCAGGGCCGGAGCTGAAACAACCATAGCCGCGCAAAAGCCAAGCGAAGCAAGTAATTTTACCATATCTGTTCTCTCTCTTGCATCAATTTGTTATGTAATATCGTTACATAATTGGCATAAGCGCTCCTATCGCGGCTGACAAGCCTAACGTTCACTCGGGCGGCAATTTATTGGGTGTTTTTGCACAAAAGAAAATGCGAACCTGTGCAATATCAACGATAACGCAAGCGTGCGTTCTGTGATCAAGCAGGAGCAATTTCGATTGCAACTTAGATAAACAAAAACCCGCAACTTGCGGGCTTTATCTTATTCCGGCTTTGGCTTGCTGTCCGAATGTCCGAGATCACGATCAGGCCAGACTAGATCGCGCACGCGCTGCTTCAACACCTTGGCTTCGGGAAAACCACCATCACGCTTGCGCTCCCAGATCAATTCGTCCTGACCGTTCTGCATATAAAGATGAATTTCAAACACGCCACCGGTGCCGGGCCGCAGCGCCACCTCACTCAAGTCCTGTCCGAACGTTTGCAACAACTCCTGCGCCAGCCACGCTGCCCGCAGCATCCAATTGCATTGCGTGCAATAGGTGATGGAGATTGCGGGAAACATTTTCAGTACCTCCGTCTTACTTCGTTCCGGTCACCGTAACAAAGACTCGATAAACCTTGTCAAACTTCTCAATATCGTATGGCAAATCAGGCAAATCAGCAGGAAACTGTCCCACGCATTTTCGCCATAGTTTCACATAAGAATTGCACTTGGCCCAGCCTCTCTTGGATTCTTTACCACGAAGCTTCAGAAAATTGACTTTGATGGCATTTCGGTCGTCTGATGGGAAAGTACTCAGCTTTTCAACAAAGGGATAAGTTGCTCCCGCATAATCCAGCAAAACTTGCGCAGATGACTTCTTCAAGATGAAGGAATATGCATCTTGCGCGGCGTTTTCTAGAGCAGGCAAGTGATAATCCAACCACTGCCAAGCTTGCTGCTCTTTCGTTCGGCGGCTTTCGTCTTGCTTCTCTGATCGGTTCATAAAAAGATTTAGGGCTGAGTTTAAGAACTCGATTGCAGCTCTCAGCAGTCCAAACATAAATATCTCCTTTAAAGATAATAAAGTAATATTATAAAAAAGAAGAGGCGCCGAAGCGCCTCTTTAAAACAAACCCAGGATCAATCATCACCCATCTTGAGGGCCTGAATGAAGGCCTCTTGCGGGATTTCCACCTTGCCGAACTGGCGCATGCGCTTTTTGCCTTCCTTCTGCTTGTCCAGAAGTTTGCGCTTACGCGAAATATCGCCACCGTAGCACTTGGCCGTCACGTCCTTGCGCAGGGCCGAAATGGTTTCGCGCGCAACGATACGGCCACCAATGGCTGCCTGAATCGGTATCTTGAACATATGCTGCGGGATCAGCTCTTTGAGCTTTTCACACAACGCGCGGCCACGCTTTTCAGCAGCCGAACGGTGAACCAGCATCGAAAGCGCGTCAACCGGCTCTTCATTCACCAAGATCGACATCTTAACCAGATCGCCTTCACGGTAATCCGAGAGGTTATAGTCGAACGAAGCATAGCCCTTCGAGATCGATTTCAGGCGATCATAGAAATCGAACACGACTTCGTTGAGCGGCAGATCATAGGTGATCATCGCACGCGGGCCAACATAGGTCAGATCGATCTGGAGGCCACGACGTTCCTGACAGAGCTTCATGATCGCACCGAGATAATCATCTGGCGTCATGATGGTTGCGCGAATCCACGGTTCTTCAATCGCTTCGATCTTGACCACATCCGGCATATCAGCCGGATTGTGCAGCTCTTTCTGCGAACCGTCCTGCATATTCAGGCGATAGACAACCGAAGGCGCCGTCGTGATCAGGTCGAGATCAAACTCACGCTCAAGACGTTCCTGAATAATTTCAAGATGCAGAAGCCCGAGGAACCCGCAGCGGAAGCCAAAACCCAGTGCCGCAGAGGTTTCCATCTCAAACGAGAACGACGCATCATTGAGACGCAGCTTGCCCATCGCAGCGCGCAGGTCTTCAAAGTCGGCAGCATCAACCGGGAACAATCCACAGAACACAACCGGCTGCGCAGGCTTGAAACCGGACAGAGCCTTTTCGGTCGGGCGGCGGTCTTCGGTGATCGTATCACCGACGCGGGTATCCGCCACTTCCTTGATGGAAGCGGTGATGAAGCCCAGTTCACCCGGTCCGAGTTCATCCATCTGAACCATTTTCGGCGTGAAGACGCCGGTGCGTTCAACCGGATATTTCGCGCCTGTACCCATCATGCGGATGGTCTGGCCCTTTTTCAGCACACCGTCGATGACGCGGACCAGCACGATAACGCCCAAGTAACTGTCATACCAGCTATCCACCAGCATGGCTTTCAGCGGTGCGTTACGATCGCCCTCTTTCGGCGGCGGCAGCTGCTCGACGATCGCTTCCAGCACATCAGGAATACCGAGGCCAGTTTTGGCCGAAATCATTACGGCCTTGCTTGCATCAATGCCGATCACTTCTTCGATCTGGCTCTGAACCCGCTCAGGCTCGGCTGCGGGAAGATCGACCTTGTTCAGAACCACCACGATCTCGTGGTTGTTGTCGATGGCCTGATAGACATTGGCCAGCGTCTGCGCTTCCACGCCCTGTGAGGCATCCACCACCAGGAGCGAGCCTTCGCACGCAGCCAGCGAACGCGAAACTTCATAGGCGAAGTCGACGTGTCCGGGGGTGTCGATAAGGTTCAGCACATAGTCCTCGCCGTTCTTCGCCTTATAGGTAAGACGAACGGTCTGGGCTTTGATGGTGATGCCGCGCTCGCGCTCGATATCCATCGAGTCGAGGACCTGGTCCTTCATCTCACGCGTGTCCAGCCCGCCGGTCAATTGAATGAGGCGGTCGGCCAGCGTCGATTTGCCGTGGTCGATATGGGCGACGATCGAAAAATTGCGAATATGGTCAAGTGGTGTGCTCATGCGCGCGATTTACCAGTAAGCCGCGAAATCTCAAAGCGGTATTGCGCGTTTAATACGGGAAAAGCGGCCTTTGTCGCAATCGTGACAACAAGTCCCCTTTGCGTTGTTGCCAAAAGGCGATAAATCACCGTCAGAAAACATGCCGTAATCATCATGTCCGGCACTATAATAAGGCTTTCATGCAGGAGTTCAGGATGAAGACCGAACCGAACGAAGTTCACAACAGACCAAAACTGGTCACCGTTTTCGGCGGCTCTGGCTTTGTTGGGCGCGCGGTCGTAGCCAGCCTCACCAAGCGTGGCTATCGTGTGCGCGTTGCCGTGCGCAAGCCGGAGATTGCTTATTATATGGCGCCACTCGGCAATGTCGGCCAGATTCAGATGGTTCAGGCCAATGTACGCCATCGCGGCTCGGTTGAGCGCGCCATCATGGGTGCAGATCACGTCATCAATCTCGTTGGCATTCTTGCTGAAGGCGGCAAGCAGCGCTTCAACAGCGTTCAAGTGCTGGGTGCAAAGAACATCGCCGAAGCCACAAAGGCAGCGGGCCTCAAGCTGACGCATCTTTCGTCACTGGCGGCCGATGCCAATTCGAAGTCTGACTACGCCCGCACCAAGGCAGAGGGCGAAAAGGCGGTTCTTTCGGTCCTGCCGGATACAGTTATCCTGCGTCCGTCGATCATTTTCGGCCATGAAGACCGCTTCTTCAACCGCTTCGCCAATATGGCGCGCTTCTCGCCGTTCCTTCCGGTTATCGGCGGCGGCGAAACAAAACTTCAGCCAGTCTATGTCGGCGATGTTGCGGAAGCTGTTGCACACGCCGTTGATGGCAAGCTGACACCGGGTGCGGTTTATGAACTGGGCGGTCCAGACGTACAGCCATTCAAGAACTGGATGAAAGATATGCTCGGCGTCATCGCCCGCAAGCGCATCATCATCTCTATGCCCTGGTGGGTGGCTCGCCTTCAGGCATCGGTTCTTAGCTTGCTGCCAAATCCTTTGCTCACCAATGATCAGGTGACATTGCTGAAATCAGACAATGTGGTTTCGGAAAAAGCCACCAAGGAAGGGCGCACGCTTCAGGGCATGGGCATTCAGCCAGAAGCGGTGGATGCAATCCTTCCCGCCTATCTCTGGCGCTATCGCGTTGCCGGTCAGTATACCAAGACCGGGTTTGCGTGAGTATCGATGCAGATAAGACAAAGGGGCCGAAAGGCCCCTTTTCTTTTATGCGCTCTTTTCGGCTTACCCCCAAATCAATAGGGCAGCCATTCCAAGTGCGCCGACAATCAGACGCCACCATGCAAACAGTTTGAAACCGTGGCGCGAGACATAATCAAGTAGGTGCTTCACGACGAATACGCCTGAAATAAAGGCCATAATGAAGCCAACGACAATCTGCGCTGTGTCGTTGAACGAGAGCATGCTGTGGCTTTTATAAAGGTCATAGGCAAAAGCGCCGGCCATGGTTGGCATGGCGAGGAAGAATGAAAACTCCGCCGCTGATCGTTTGTCAGCACCGAGCAGAAGCGCACCAACAATGGTCGAACCTGAGCGCGATACGCCGGGGATCATGGCAAGGCACTGCACAAAGCCAATCGCCAGACAAATCGGCAGCGGATAATCCATCACATCACGATAACGCGGATTGAGATTCAACTGATCAACCCACAAAAGAATGAAACCGCCAATGATCAGCATGATGCAGATCAGCATCGGTGTTTCAAACAGCACGCTCTTGATAAAGCCGTGCGCCATTGCGCCAATGACAGCGGCTGGCAGAAACGCCACCAGAATACCCAGTACAAAGCGGCGTGTGCGCGCATCACGTGGGAAATCGGTCAGGATTTTGAGAAGCTTTGCCGAATAGACACTCAGGATTGCAAGGATCGCACCGAGCTGAATGAGCACTTCAAAGGTCTTGCCAGTTGATTCAAAGCCCAGAAAATGGCCGATCAGCAGCAGATGGCCTGTTGAGGAAACGGGGATGAATTCCGTCAAACCTTCGATAAGACCGAGAAAAGCGGCTTCCAGAAGATTATAAATTTCCATGAAGTCAGTACCTTAGAAGGTGGCAGGATAAAAATGGCGCATCTTGACGAGCTGTTAAGCATGAAAGTGCTACAATAAACGCTTCCAGCGATTGCTTGTCTCAGTCAAGCATAGCACCTATAAACTAAACATTCCGTTGAGGTGGCTCGAATCGCCTGACAGCAGAAATAAACTGCTGCCAGTGCAAATGCTAGCCACAGGCCTTCATCGGAGATCACTTAAAGCTTGTCAGTCGAGAGTACCGCGTCGATTATGCTTACGCTTTTTCATCATCCTATGTCTTCAGGCTCACGCTATGTGCGGCTTATTCTCGGTGAATATGATGTTGAAGCCGAACTGATTGAGGAGCGTCCCTGGTCGCGCCGCAAGGAATTTCTGGCGCTCAACCCTGCAGCCACGCTTCCTGTCTTATTGGCTGAACGCGATCTGCCGGTTGTTGGTGCAACCGTCATTGCAGAATATCTTGATGAAACACGCGGCGCCTTGAAACGCAGTCGTCGTCTTTTGCCCGAAAGCCCTATGGAACGCGCAGAAGTGCGCCGTCTTGTCGACTGGTTTCTGCTCAAACTCGAAAACGAAGTCACCCGCCACATCGCGCGTGAACGCGTATTCAAGCTTCAGATGGCCGATGAAATGGGCGGCAGTGCACCCGATTCGACAGCGATCCGTGCCGCGCGCACCAATATCCGCCAGCATATGAAGTATATCGATTGGCTCGCCGCAACACGCGACTGGCTGGCAGGCGGTCATCCCAGTTATGCTGATATGGCAGCAGCAGCATCCATCTCCGTGCTCGACTATCTTGGCGAAATCGAATGGGGGGAGACAAAAGCCGCGCGCGACTGGTACGCTCGCATGAAATCGCGCCCAGCTTTCCGCCCGTTGCTGGCCGATCGTGTACGCGGACTAGCTCCAGTGGCTCATTATGGCGACCTCGACTTCTGACTCTAAAGAGCTAAAGCTTAAGCGCTTTCTGATTGAAGAAGCGAAGGCGGTGGGCTTTGATGCGGTGGCTTTCACGTCACCGGATGCAATTCCGCAAGCACCGCAACGTCTTCGGCAATATATTGCCGATGGCCATCACGCCGATATGCTGTGGATGGAAGAAACCGAAGATCGTCGGGCAAACCCCAGCGTTCTCTGGCCAGAGGTTCGCTCGATCATGATGCTGGCCATGAATTACGGTCCCGACAGCAATCCGCTCAGTATTCTTGATCATAAAGACCGGGCGGCAATCTCGGTCTATGCGCAAAACCGCGATTATCACGACATCATCAAGGGCAAGCTCAAGCACATTGCCAGCCGCTTTGCCGCACGTGCCGGGCAGGACGTAAAAGTCTTTGTCGATACGGCACCTGTGATGGAAAAGCCGCTGGCGCAGGCCGCTGGCCTTGGCTGGCAGGGCAAACACACCAATCTGGTCAGCCGTGAACTCGGTTCCTGGCTATTTCTTGGGTCGATCTTCACAACGGCTGACATTCCGCCCGATGAGCCGGATCGCGATCATTGCGGTTCCTGCCGTGCCTGTCTCGATGCCTGCCCGACCAAGGCTTTCCCCTCGCCTTACCGGATTGATGCGGGACGCTGCATTTCCTATCTCACCATCGAGAACAAAGGGCCCATTCCGCACGAATTTCGCAAAGCCATGGGCAACCGCATCTATGGTTGCGATGATTGCCTCTCGGTTTGCCCGTGGAACAAGTTTGCGCAGGCAACCAGCGAAATGAAGCTGAAAGCGCGTGACGATCTCAAGGCTCCAAAGCTTGCTGATTTTCTTGCACTCGATGATCCAGCCTTCCGCACACTGTTTTCCGGTTCTCCCGTCAAACGGATCGGTCGCGACCGTTTTCTGCGCAATGTACTGATCGCAACCGGCAATTCGCAAGACCCGGCATTGCTCAACCAGGTCGAATTGCTGCTCAATGACCCGGCCCCCATTGTGCGGGGCGCAGCCGTCTGGGCGCTCAAACAGCTCGCCGCAAAAGATCGCTTTACAAATTTACGGAAACGTCTGGCATCGCACGAAGAGGATGATACGGTACGCACAGAATGGATATTGGAGGAGAGCTGACATGCGTATTTTTCTGTTTGGAGCCGGTTATTCTGCGAGAGCTTTTTCACGCCTGATGACCGGAGAGGCAGAGCGCATTGATGGCACCACCCGCCATGAACAGAATTTCGCGATGCTTGAAAAAGCGGGTATTGCGCCCATCGTTTTTGATGGCGAAACCGCCTCGCCTGATCTGATCGACCGGCTCGCCAAATCAACCCATGTCGTGATCTCGATCTCGCCACGCGAAAACGGTGATCCATCCCTTGCCATTGTCGAAGAAGCACTTCGGCGGCCCGGCAACACCATCCGCTGGATCGGCTATTTGTCGACTGTGGGTGTTTACGGCAATCACGATGGCAACTGGATTGACGAAACCGCTGAATGCGCGCCTGCATCCCGCCGCTCACTGGAACGGATCGAAGCAGAGAACGCATGGGAAGCGTTGAGCGAGCGCCATGGAACGCCTGTCGCACTTTTACGCCTGTCGGGCATTTATGGTCCGGGCCGCAACGCCTTCATCAATCTTGAAAACGGCACCGCCCGCCGGATCATTAAGGACGGTCAGGTCTTCAATCGTATTCATGTCGAAGATATTGCCGGAAGTCTGCGCTTTCTGGCAGGCACCAATAGCGGCGGCACTTTCAACATCACTGATAATGAACCTGCGCCGCCGCAGGATGTCGTGGTCTATGCTGCGGAACTGATGGGCGTTGTTCCACCGCCAGAAGTTTCCTTCGCAGACGCCGATATGACGCCGATGGCGCGGTCCTTTTATGGCGAGAACAAGCGCGTTTCAAACCGTCGGATAAAAGATCTTGGCTACACATTCCTCTATCCTGATTATAAAATAGCGTTTTCCGCCATGTGGAACGAGAAAACATGGCGCTGATTGCCGTTTGAATAAAGGCAAAGCATAATTCTGCACATTGGTTCGAATGATTCGAACAAAAGTTTTTGGGAACGGCCCGATGGATAAGAAATCCACGTCAAAATTCTGGTCACGCTTCATCCTTGCAACCTGTCTTTCGGCGATGATTGCCCCGAACCTCGCGCAGAAGGTACAGGCGCAGGACATACCCGCCAAACAAGCCTTCGGCGGCAAGAAACTTCCCGTTCTCGCACAAGAGCCGCAATCGATTGGCTTTTATGCCAAGGGCTGCTTGGCAGGTGCCGTCGCGCTTCCCGTCGATGGTCCGAACTGGCAGGTGATGCGGCTTTCGCGCAATCGCAACTGGGGACACCCACGCACGATTGCCCTTCTGGAGAAGCTCTCGCGTGATGCAGCAAAAGACGGCTGGCCGGGTCTTCTGGTCGGCGATATTTCGCAGCCACGTGGTGGCCCCATGCTGACGGGCCATGCCTCGCATCAGGTCGGGCTGGATGCCGATATCTGGCTCACACCCATGCCGAAGAAGCGCTTTACGGATGCAGAACGCGAAAGCGTGTCGGCTGTATCGATGCTTAAAAACGATTCCCTTTATGTTGATCCCCAAAAATGGACACCCGCCCGGACGGCATTGATCCGGCATGCGGCAAGCTATCCTGAAGTCGAACGCATTTTTGTGCATCCCGGCATCAAGAAGCAGCTTTGCGACACCGTAACAGGAGACCGCAGCTGGCTTGGCAAGGTGCGCCCCTACTGGGGCCATTTTTATCATTTCCACGTCAGACTGTATTGCCAGCCGGGATCGCCCGATTGCAAACCACAGCCAAAGGTGGCTGCGGGTGACGGTTGCGACAAATCGCTGGCATGGTGGTTTACGGATGAACCGTGGAAGCCAGCCAAACCTTCGAAAGAACCACCCAAGAAGCCAAAGCCGGTCATGGTATCCGACTTGCCAAAGACCTGTGCGGCGGTGCTCGCTGGCCCTTCGCCCGATTCAATCGCTGATGTGATCTATGGGGCAAACTAGTATCTGTTGAGAATTAGGGTCTGGAGCGTGTATTAGAAAACATGCTTTTCACTGCCCCTTAGCTTCGCTATAGGCTTTAACCGATTTAAAATGCAAATGACAAGGTTATCAACCTCATGACGAAACGCCTGCGCATTGCACTGATTGCTCACGATCTGAAAAAAGACGAGATGGTTGCTTTCGCGCGTAACCATGAAAAGGCTTTGTCGCATTATGATATCGTGGCCACCGGAACCACAGGTGGACTCATTCAGGAAGCATGTCCAACGCTTAATATTCATCGCGTCAAAAGCGGCCCGCTTGGCGGCGACCAGCAGATTGGTGCAATGATTGCGGAAGGCACGGTGCAGGCCCTGATCTTCTTCATCGATCCGCTCTCGCCACTCCCGCATGATGTCGATGTAAAAGCCCTCACACGATTGGGCAGCGTCTATGACATCCCAATGGCCCTTAATCCTGCCACCGCTGAGAAGCTCGTGCGCGTCCTGGATTAAACCCATTTCGCAGCCACGAGCCGCGCATAATAAGAAAAAATGAAATAACAAGGCACACCATGATCAACGCTGACCAGAGTTTCAAGTTTCCCGTCCTCGTCGGCGATATTGGTGGAACCAATGCCCGCTTTGCGCTGCTTATTGATTCTCATGCAGAGCCAAAAGAATTTCCTGTGGTGCAGACTGCAGATTATGCAACAATTGACGATGCGATTGAGCAGACCGTGCTCAACCATACTTCCGTTCGCCCCCGCTCTGCCATTTTGGCAGTTGCCGGGCCCGTCGATGGTGACGAAATTGATCTAACCAATTGCGATTGGGTTGTGCGTCCAAAACAAATGATCGCCAATCTTGGTTTTGAAGACGTGACCGTGCTCAATGATTTTGAAGCACAGGCACTTGCCGTTGTTTCAATTGAAAAAGAATATCTGCATCAGATTGGCGGGCATGATGAAGAAATCATTGCAACCCGCGTTGTGCTTGGACCGGGCACAGGGCTTGGCGTTGCGGGTCTGGTGCGCACGACGAAAGCCTGGGTTCCGGTTCCCGGCGAAGGGGGGCACATTGATATTGGTCCGCGCAGCGAACGCGATTATCAGGTCTTCCCGCATATCGAAACCATCGAAGGGCGTGTTGCGGCAGAGCAGATTCTGTGTGGGCGTGGTCTGCGCAATCTCTATCTTGCAGTCTGCGCGGCAGATAAAATAACACCCGTTTTGGACACACCGCCGGACATAACCGCGGCCGGTCTGGACGGCAGCAATCCACAAGCAGTGGAAACGCTTGAACTTTTTGTGACCTATCTGGGCCGTATCGCAGGCGATTTAGCCCTCATCTTCAAGGCACATGGCGGTGTCTATCTTTCGGGCGGCATTCCGCAGCGCATTCTTTCCGCGCTACAGGCAGGATCGTTCCGCGCAGCCTTTGAAGACAAGGCTCCGCATACGCATTTCATGCGCGATATTCCGGTTCGTGTGGTCGTGCATCCGCTTGCAGCGCTCAGTGGACTATCGGCCTTTGCCCGTACCCCAACGCGATTTGAGGTTTCAACCCATGGCCGCCGCTGGCGCAGAGCCTGAGCCAATGCTCTTTCTCAGGCCCAGATTTTTCTGAGGCATAGTCAAGCGGCGAAGATAAGGATATAGAAGCGCTGCAATGAATTGTTCCATTGCAGCCTTTGTCGTTTCCTGTCCAAAGAGACACGCGAAAATGCATGATCAACGACAGCCAGCGGCTGACAGATAAAAAGCACTTTGCCCGTGAGTCTACTCAAGAAGAAAAAAAAGAAAATCGATCCGAGCGAAGCCACACGCGTCATTCGTCGCATGATGTCGGAAAACGCGAGCCAGTATAAGGCAAGCTACGCGATCGCGATTGCTGCTTCTCTGCTGGTTGGCGCTTCCAATGGCGCGCTGGCCTATATGATGAAACCGATGATCGACAAGATTTTCTATGAGCAGAAGATCAGTCTTATCTGGGTTATCTGCGGCGCGATTCTCGGGATTTTCGTGCTTCGTGGACTTTCGAGTTATATTCAGGCTGTCGAGTTGGCCAAGATCGGCAACAACCTCGTTGCGCGCTATCAGAAGCGCATCTTCGACCATCTGCTTAAACTCGGCCTCGACTTTTATAATGATACGCGTTCGGGCCATCTTGCAGCCCAGATCAATCAGAACGTGAACGGCATCCGCGATTTGCTCAACATGACAATCACGTCGATTGCGCGCGACTTCGTTGCGCTGATCGGTCTTATCGGCATGATGTTTTATACCGATCCGTTTATGTCGACAGTGGTTTTTCTCATCGGTCCGCCACTTGTTCTGGCCGTTTCCTATATTTCACGCCGCATCCGATCTGTGACCCGTGATCTTGTCCACCTCAACTCCCATCTTCTGGGAGCCATGCAGGAAACCGTGCAGGGTGTCGCCATTGTGAAAGCCTTCACGATGGAAGACCAGCTCCGTGGCAAGATCAGCACGCTCATTGATCAGGCCGAAAACCGCAGCAACAAGATTGCCCGCGTTTCCGAACGCACAACGCCTATTGCGGAAATTCTGGCAGGGTTCGCCATTGCCGGTGTGCTGGCCTATAGCGGCTATAATGCGATTCTCAATCAGCAGCCGCCCGGCTCTATGTTTGCCTTCATCACCGCCTTGTTGCTGGCCTATGACCCGGCACGCCGTCTTGCCCGTTTACAGGTTGGTCTTGAGCGCGCGCTGGTGAATGCACGCATGATCTATGAAGTGCTGGATATTGAACCCAATCAGGGGGATGCGCCGGATGCAGTGGCTCTCAAGCCCGGCAAAGGCGAAATCGATTTTCAGAATGTCCACTTTGCCTACAGCGATGTGGCACCGGTTCTGCATGGTGTGAGTTTTACCGCCAAAGCAGGCCAAACGACCGCCATTGTCGGAGCATCGGGAGCAGGTAAGTCCACCCTCATCAATCTCGTACAGCGATTTTACGATCTGACAGACGGCAGCATCCTGTTCGATGGGCAGGATATCGCCAAAGTCACAAAAGACTCGCTGCGCCATGCGATAGCTTATGTTTCACAGCAGCCTTATCTGTTTGAAGGTTCGATTGCCGATAATATCCGCTACGGACGCCCCGATGCGACACAGGAAGAAATTATCGAAGCGGCAAAACTTGCCAATGCGCATGAGTTCATTCTACAGCAGCCGCAGGGCTACGATACGCCGGTCGGTGAAAACGGTGTGACGCTCTCCGGTGGCCAGCGCCAGCGCGTGTCGATTGCGCGTGCTATTGTGCGGGATGCGCCTGTGCTTCTGCTCGACGAAGCGACATCCGCACTCGATAATGAGTCAGAAAAGCGTGTGCAGCAGGCACTTGATCACATCATGCATGAGCGCACCACGATCGTGATCGCGCATCGTCTTTCCACTGTTGTTAACGCGGATCGCATCATTGTCATGGAAGCTGGTCATGTGGTTGAAGACGGTCGTCATGACGACCTGATCAAGATACAAAACGGCGTCTATGCCCGCTTCTATCAGCTTCAGAGCGGCAAGGATGACATGCTCATCGGGAACAATGGCACAGAGGAAAAGTCCAATGGCTGATAGTGCAGAAACCGGGCTCGTTGTTGTGGGCGCCAATGGGCGTATGGGACAGGCTCTCATTCGCGCCATCCAGGCAATTGACGGTGCGCGTCTCACTGGCGCTATTGCGCGTCCCGGCTCGCCATATCTTGGCAAAGACGCAGGCGACGTTGCAGGCGTGGGCACGCTCGGTGTCGCGATCACCGATGATCCGCTACCGGTTTTTGCAAAGGCGCAGGGCGTACTCGATTTCACCACACCAGCAACAACGCTCAATTATGCAGGCCTCGCTGCGCAAGCACGTATCGTACATATTATCGGCACCACGGGCCTTTCCAACGAAGACGAAGAAAAGATCAGCGCCGCAGCGCGCCATGCGACAATCGTCAAATCCGGAAATATGAGCCTCGGCGTCAATTTGCTGTCGGGCCTCGTGAAAAAGGCGGCTCAGGCACTTGGCCCTGAAGATTTCGACATCGAAATCCTTGAAATGCACCACAAGCACAAGGTTGACGCGCCGTCCGGCACCGCCCTTCTGCTTGGTGAAGCCGCAGCGCAAGGTCGCGCAATCAATCTTCTCGATAAAAGCGTGCGCGTGCGCGACGGTCATACCGGGGCACGTGAACAGGGCACAATCGGCTTTGCGACGCTGCGCGGCGGCTCGGTTATCGGCGATCATGAGGTGATATTTGCTGGAGAGGGTGAGCGCATCACCTTGGCTCACCATGCTCAGGACCGCACGATCTTTGCGCGCGGCGCTGTGAAAGCAGCACTTTGGGCGCACGGCAAGAAACCCGGCCTTTATTCCATGCTCGATGTTCTCGGGCTAAACGACTAACTGATCTTTCATCCCAACGGAGTGCTGCGATGTCTCGTACCCTCGTCCTGGTCCGCCACGGCCAAAGCGAATGGAATCTGAAAAACCTTTTTACCGGCTGGCGCGATCCGGGCCTCACCGAACAGGGCCATGCCGAAGCGAAAGCTGCAGGTCAGCGTTTGAAGGCCGCCGGCCTCAAGTTTGACCTCGCATACACTTCGGCTCTGTCGCGTGCGCAGGTCACCTGCCAGCACATTCTCGACGAACTCGGCCAGTCCGGCCTCGAAACAATCCGCAATCAGGCCTTGAACGAACGCGATTATGGCGATCTCTCGGGCCTCAACAAGGACGATGCCCGCGCAAAGTGGGGCGAAGAGCAGGTTCACATCTGGCGCCGCTCTTACGACGTCCCTCCTCCAGGTGGCGAAAGCCTGAAGGACACCGGCGCACGCGTCTGGCCTTATTACCTGCACACCATCCAGCCGCATGTGCTGCGTGGCGAAACCATTCTGGTTGCCGCCCACGGCAATTCGTTACGCGCGCTCATCATGGCGCTTGATGGCCTGACACCGGAAGAGATCCTCAAGCAGGAACTCAATACGGGCGTTCCAATCATCTACAAGCTGAACGCCGATTCGACAGTCGCTTCCAAGGAAGTGCTTTCAGCATAATGATTTTTCGGGCGCGGCTGACTTTATGCGCCGCGCCTGATCTTTGTTTTCATCTCGGTTCTCTGGTCTTTTTCAGCCTTCGCGACAGGAATGTGAAAAAAAGCTGATTGAAGTGCGAAATCGCGATTGACACAGACAGGCGGACCCCTTAGATCGGTCCTCGTCGCCCAGATGGCGGAATTGGTAGACGCACCAGCTTCAGGTGCTGGCGCTCGCAAGGGCGTGGAGGTTCGAGTCCTCTTCTGGGCACCATACCTAAGTCTTCAGACCGCTACCAAGGTCCAGAAGCACCCCAAAAAGCCCGCGCAAGCGGGCTTTTTTGTATCTTCCAGTCTGACACCGTCCGATTGCATCCGAGAAATTTGTTGGTATCGAGCCAAATACCAACAAATTCTGGAAAAGTGATACCAACAATGGCGCTGACCGACACGGCAATTAAGGCTTTAAAACAAGGTGTTAGCGCCAGAAAATACAGCGACGCCAATGGCCTGTTTTTGTTGGTACAGTCTAGCTTCACAGCATTGGCCGATGAACTGCTGGACAAAAACGCTGGCTAGTAAGCCTAGCGATAAGCGACTTGGGAGACAAACAACTAACGGAAATATCGGCAACGGCTATTCTGTTCGCTTAATAAATGCAGTTCAACTGCCTGTGATACGACAGTGACTAAGGCTTAGCTACAAGCCCATGTTGATGCAAAACCAGCGCCACCGCGCCCAGCACGGTATCATCATTGCGCAGAAACTTGCCAATGATGAAGTTTGGTTTGCGAACGTGCGGCGCATGCGCCGGTGGGCGCACAGCATGCTTTTCAAAATTCTGCTCCACTGCACGCAGAAAGCCAGGACCAATTGCAGCAATCTTGCCAGCAATTATGATATCTGGAGGGCTCAGTATAGTGGACGTGATGCCAATCGCCCAGCCCGCCATTTCAGCGGCATCCTGAATGAGCCGATCATAAGGCGGCACACCTGTTTGTGCATTTTTTATAAATTCGTCGAATGAAAGCCTCTCACCTGTAGCCTGCTCAGCCATCAGCATCAGATTAAAGCCACCAGCATAGGTTTCCAAGCACCCCCTATTTCCGCATTTGCATAGGGGACCGTGAGGATTGAGAGAAATATGGCCAAACTCTGCCGCATTGCCATAAGCGCCTCGCTGAACAGCACCATCAATGACAATCGCGCCGCCAATGCCAAGGTCAAATTTATATAGAACAAAATTACTTAGGCCGATTGCAGCGCCCCAGGTCATTTCAGCAAGTGCACCGCAATGACTTTCATTTTCCGCAAAAAGTGGACATTCAATATGCGGGGCAAAAATCTGCGCAATATCAATTCCACACCAGGTCGGCAAAATTGATCCATTCAGCACGGTTCCTTCGTAAGAAACCGGAGCAGAAATAGCTAAGCCGACGCCCAGCAAATCACGAATTGTAATGCCGAGCTTTGCACATTCTACGACAAGCTGCTCTTGAACGCGGATTGCAGCCTCTTGCGGCGTATAATCTTCATGCATCTCGAACCAGACATCGGCGATGACATTATGACCAAGGTCGCAAACCGCAATGCGTATTTCTGAAAGGCCCAGCAAAACTCCCGCACAATAAGCCTGCGTCGGATTAAGAGAAATAATTTTGGTGGGGCGACCGAAACCGCCATTTCGTGTTTCAGTTTCAAAAATAATCGCGTTGATTTTCAGTTCAGTCAAAATGGTCGACACTGTCGAGCGGGCAAGGCCTGTCTTTTTTACAAGGTCCGTTGCACTCACTGAACCGACGCTGGCAATTGTCCGAAGAATTTTTCCAACTGGGGATTCGTAGTCGTCAAATATTTCTTTAAAACCAATCATCGCTCCTCCAGCCGTATCAATGGCGTGAATTCTCCATGCGCGCAACTTATTTCATTGTGGAAAAAATAAGATGGCTCTGCACGCTTTATAGCGATTTAAGGCTCACTTCCAAGTCTACTTATTTCGTTTATGAAAAAAGTATTGACATATTTGAATGATTTCGCGAGATTAATCAGGAGGTCAGGCCGATGGAGGAGCATCAGGATCCCTGATTTCAACATCATATATTTTGGTGATGTTCAGATATGGGATGGGTGAGAACCACCTGTTGCGAGGAGAAAGCGAATGCAAAAACTAACAGCAGTTCTAAAGTCTTTAAGCGTAACCAGCATACTTGCTATCGGCGTCGCAACGGCCCCTGCAAATGCCGAAAAACTGACAATCTGGACACTTAATTTCGATAATAATGCGTCCAACGTTGCCCTCAAAAAAGTAGCGACTGATTTTGAAGCAGCAAATCCCGGCATACGGGTTGATATTGTTCAGCGTGCAATTGATGAGCACAAGACCGCGCTACGTGTTGCTGCAGGTTCTAATCGCGGACCAGATATTTATTTCAGCTGGGCTGGCTTGGGCCTTGGCGGTGAATATGTCAAAGCAGGCTTATCGTTGCCGCTTGATAAATATTATACCGAGTACAAGTGGCAAGATGAATTGCTGCCAGCTTCAGCTGCGTTTGCAGACCTGTATGAAGGCGGCAAACACGGCGTTCCTTTCACTTTCAAAGGTGAGGCAGTTTACTACAATAAGAAGCTTTTTGAACAGGCAGGCATCACTGAAGAGCCAAAAAGCTACGCAGAGCTTCTTGCTGCTGCACAAAAACTCAAAGATGCCAGTATCCCCGCCTTTACCTTTGGTGGATCCGTTAACTGGCATGTCATGCGTCTGATGGACGTCATCCTCGAAACAAAATGCGGTGCAGAAAAGCATGATGCGCTAAAAGCGATGCAGGCAGACTGGGCAGTCGAGCCGTGCACGAAAGAGGCTTTTGACGAATTCGCAAAATGGACAAAGGATTACACACTCCAGCCATTCATGGGAATCGATAACAAACAGTCTTATAGTCTCTTTACTGCCGGGCGCGCGGCCATGATGCTGGAAGGAGACTGGCTGGTAAGCCAGTTAAAAGGCACAGGTGCGAACCTTGATGATTATGGCATCTTTCCATTCCCTACAGACACAAACCGCCTGTATGGATTTGGTGAGTATAATTACATCAGTTCAAAAAGCCCAAACCCTGATACGGCGGCTAAATTCCTTGATTATCTTTCGTCTACCCCGGTTCAACAGGACCTTGTCGGACAATTCAGCACCGTTTCAGTGAACAAGAATGTAAAATACGAAAACCAGCAGCCCCTTGAAGCTGAGTGGCTGGACATTTTTAATGATTACGGCTCCGTTTACATGAACGGCGACCAAGCATTTCCGCTGGATGTTACCACTGAATATTTCCGCGTCATCAACAGTGTGGCTGCTGGTGATATGACCTCCGATGAAGCGTCGACACAGATGCAGGCTTTCATCAAGGCTCGAAACTAATCCTCCCCGGATGCGAGCTGCCTGAGCTTGATCGCTCAGACAGCTCGCAGGGCCACAATCATCAAGGCAGTCTCATCATTGCCTGGAGGAAAGCATGTCGCTGAAAGCAATCACTCAGACACCGCGTATCCAAGCGTCCATTCTGCTCATCCCGGCTTTGGCGATATATGGCATATTCGCACTATATCCGATGCTGGATGTCATTGTTATGAGTTTCCAGAAATGGAACGGGCTTGATCCGGAGCGCCGGTTCGTGGGCCTCTCCAACTATTCTGCCATATTCACCAATGACCCCGTCTTCTGGGTTGCCTTCAAAAATACCATCATCTGGACATTGTTGAGCCTCGTAATACCTCCCTTCATAGGCTTGCTTCTGGCTTTGAGCCTCAATCAGAAAATATTTGGCCGCAACAGCCTGCGTGCAATATTCTACCTCCCAGTTATCATCGCCCCCATCGCTGTCGCGACGATGTGGAAGTGGATGTATGATCCGTTCTTCGGACTCTTTAATCAGTTGCTGACCAATTGGGGATTGCAGTCTTGGATTCAGGACTGGCTCGGCAACAAAAGCATCGCACTTTATTCCGTATTTGTTGCCTACATTTGGCAAACCGTTGGCTTCTCGATGGTTTTGTTTCTGGCTGGGCTTCAGAACGTATCGCAGACACTGGTGGAAGCCGCACGGATAGATGGCGCCGGACGCTGGGCAATTTTCAAGCATGTAACATTGCCTGCGCTTCGGCCGACGATGACTGTTGTTCTGGTGCTATCCATCATCTCCTCGCTCAAAGCATTTGACATTGTTTATGGCCTGACAGGTGGTGGCCCAGCGCAAGGCACACAAATGCTGGCACTTTGGGCGTTTACACAAGCTATGCAGATTTTCGACTTCGGGCGTGGCGCTGCAATTTCCGTCGTCTTGTTGTTAATCACGATGGCGATTGTTGTTCCATATCTGCGCTGGATGCAGAAGAATGAGGAGTTGGAATCGTGACCACCACTTCACTCTCTCAAGTTCCATCTAAGATGCGACGAGATCCAGTCCTGATCGGTTTGTGGATCAGCCTGTTACTGATCGCGGTCATCTGGATTGCTCCCTTTGTATTCATCGTCTTCACATCGTTGAAAACACCTGCCGCTGTCACAAGCACCGGCGCCTTCATGCCGCCTGTAGAATGGGCGTGGGGTAACTATTCGGGAGCATGGAACCGGGGCAGCTTTGCCAGTTCATTTTTTAACAGCGTTATCATCACCGCGATCAAGGTCCCAATTGGGCTGCTTATATCTGCCATGGCCGCTTATGCTTTGGCCAAGATAAAGCTCAAGCTCGGTAAGCTGTTACTTCTTATCGTGGTCTTTGGAACTATGATCCCATTTCAGGTCATGCTTGCTCCACTGTTCACACTCGTCAATTCATTTGGACTGATTGACACCTATATCGGCGTTATTCTTCCCTACATTGCATTCGGTGTACCTTATCAGGTCTTCATTCTACATGGGTTCTTCAGGGGAATTCCGAAAGAATTGTCTGAGGCTGCTCTGATTGATGGGGCAAGTCACTTCACCATTTTCCGGCGGATTTTTCTTCCTGTCTGCCTGCCTGTCCTCGCAGCGCTGTTCATTCTTGACTTCGTGTCGACGTGGAACGAGTTCGCGATGGCCCTTGTGCTTTTACAAGATCAGGGCATGTGGACGCTTCCACTGGGGCTGATGTCTTTTCAAGGCCAATTCTCCAGTGATTACGGGCAGTTAAATGCAGCAATTGTGATGACGGTCCTTCCCGCTACGATCGTCTATCTGATCTTTCAACGCTATTTCGTTTCTGGCCTGACCTCTGGCGCGGTCAAAGGCTGACGAGCATTCAGTAAATTCCGAGGAGAAATGCATGTCTGGTGCAACCGTCGAAAAATGGGGTGTTTTTGAAGCATCCTTTGCCGGACCTTCCACTGGCAACCCCTTTCTCGACGTGGCTTTTGATGCGATTTTCAAACATAAAAGCCGCGAAGTTCGTGTTCCGGGTTTCTATGACGGCGATGGAACCTATCGTCTCCGTTTTATGCCCGATATTGAAGGTGAGTGGACATTCACGACACGCTCAGCAACGAAAGAACTAAACGGCCATAAAGGCTGCGTTCAGGTAGAACGGCCTTCAGCGAACAATCACGGACCCGTTCGTGTTCGTAACAAGTTCCACTTCTCCTATGCGGATGGAACCCCGTTCTTTCCGTTCGGAACGACTTGCTATGCCTGGACGCATCAGCCGCTCGATATGCAGGACGAAACTCTGGAGACGCTTTCAAAAACGCGCTTCAACAAGATCCGTATGGGCGTTTTCCCGAAAGACTATCCTTACAACACCAACGAGCCACTGCATGCCTGCTTTGAAAAAGACGCAGATGGTAAAGAAGATTTCGGCAGACCGAATCCTGCCCATTTCAGGCATTTTGAAAAGCAGATTGCGGCGCTATGTGAGCTTGGTATTGAAGCTGACATTATCATGTTCCATCCTTATGATCGGTGGGGCTATGCGGATATGAGCGCAGGGCAGGATTACCGATATGTCGAATATCTGGCTGCCCGCCTGTCTGCCTATCGCAATGTATGGTGGTCGCTTGCCAACGAGTATGATTTCCTGCTCAACACAAAGCCAATCGAACAATGGGACCGATACTTCCAAATTTTAGAAGAGAACGATCCCTATCAGCATCTGCGCTCAATCCATAATGGCGACGTGAATTCCAACTACGATCACCGCAAACCATGGGTCACACATATCTGCATTCAAAACCCGGATGTGAAGAAAACGCAGGAATGGCGTGACACGTACGGCAAGCCGGTGGTGAATGACGAGCCGGAATATGAAGGGGACATTCTGGAATCCTGGGGCAATCTGAGCCCGCAGGAACTGGTGCACCGTTATTGGATATCGATGGCACGCGGTGGATATGTCGGACATGGTGAAACATATTCCGATGACAATGATCTCATCTGGTGGGCAAAAGGCGGCAAACTGCACGGCGAAGCGTGGAAGCGCATCGGCTTTCTCCGTGACCTGCTGGAAGCGGATGTTCAGTACGGTCTTGAACCTCTTGGGCCTGTCAAACAATGGCCCTGGTCACGCGTATCAGGTGCACGCGACGGCGATGGCGATTTCAGACTGATCTATTTTGGTGAACACCAGCCCGTCGTCTGGTCATCCGGGCTCCCGATGGATAGCGATGACTATGAAGTCGACCTGATCGACACATGGGCAATGACCATTGAACCGGCCAAAAAGATAGCCGCCCCTGTCACCCACCCAGTAAGACACGGCGCAATCGTGCGCGGGGGAAAGCCCGACGCTGCATTCGGCGTGTCAATCCCGCGCAAACCGTATCAAGCACTGCGCGTGCGCCGTAAGAAATAAATCAGGAAGGTTTGCATATGTCTGGATTAAGCATTGCGGATGTCAAAAAATCTTATGGAACGGTCGACATTATTCATGGTGTCGATGTCGAAATTAACGATGGTGAGTTTGTCATTCTCGTTGGCCCCTCAGGCTGCGGAAAATCAACACTGCTGCGCATGATTGCGGGTCTTGAAGACATCACTTCAGGTCAGATCAGCATCGGTGGACGCGTCGTTAACAACCTGCAACCCAAAGACCGTGATATTGCAATGGTTTTCCAGAACTATGCGCTTTATCCGCAAATGACTGTTGCTCAGAATATGGGCTTTGCACTGGAGCTTGCTGGCTCCAGCAAACAGGAGATTGCCAGAAAGGTAAATGAAGCGGCCGATATTCTTGGACTTCAGCCGCTTCTTGATCGAAAGCCGGCACAGCTATCGGGTGGCCAGCGGCAGCGTGTAGCAATGGGACGCGCAATCGTACGCAATCCCAAGGTCTTCTTGTTTGACGAACCGCTATCGAACCTTGATGCAAAACTTCGCGTTAAAATGCGCGCAGAAATTAAGGCTCTTCATCAACGATTGAAGACAACAATCGTCTATGTGACACATGATCAGATCGAAGCCATGACCATGGCCGATAAAATCGTTGTCCTGAACGGCGGCAAAGTTGAGCAAATCGGATCGCCGCTTGAGCTTTATGATCATCCGAAAAACATTTTCGTTGCTGGCTTCCTTGGATCTCCCGCAATGAATTTTCTAAGCGGAACCCTTAAAAATACCAAGCAATTGAATTTGGAAAATGGCTCGAGTGTAAAAATCGCCGGCGCACCCTCCGCTGCGGTTGGCAAAAACGTGGTTTTCGGCATCAGACCGGAAGACATTTCTAGCGGAGGTTCTGACGACATTGAGGCTGTTGTGAAGGTGGTAGAACCCACCGGCTCTGAAACGCACATTGTCCTGGATGTTCAGGGTCAAGAATTAACCTGGGTGGTGCGCGAGAGAACAACGCTTGAAGTTAGTCAAAAAGTGAATGTTTCTTTCGAAACTTCGAAACCGCACTTTTTTGATAGCGCCACCAAACAGCGCTTTGAAAATTAAAGCCTAGAAAATAAGCAAGCTATTGAGTCAACAGCTTCTGTCACACTTTCCAAAGCGTCTATGTGACGGCAAAGATTTTGATTAAATCATAAAGTAGCTTGCGCCCTAGCTTTGAGAAGAGGATCGAAAACCACAGCGCTTGAGGGGATAATCCCCCGATCATAAACTATCGTATCCGAGCGCACTGCCCGGGGCTGGAAGCGATTCCGATCATCTGGAGCGATCTGGCCCGCAATATATGGGGGCACATCCGATGCCAAGTCTTGTTGCCCAGATTTTTCAGGCAAGGCGCGCGCCATTGCTCAAGATCCGCCTGCCAATCCTCGTCCATCGACAGCCTCCGTCAAAGTGGACTCTTCTTAAATCCCAAAACTAAACTCCTGCCACAGGAGTGCTCGGCTCATTCCAGCCCATTAAATTGTAAAAAGCATAACGCCAGATACCAATTTCTTCATGTAAGACCATATCGAATGCAAGAAATGACATCGCTGAAGAAGACATATTTGTATGCGTCGTTTTCAGATATACTGCAGCGACAGGCTCAGGATGAACGCCAAAATGCGCCAAATAGAGCAAGTCGCGTTTTATGATCGGCGCTGCTTGAAGCAGAACAGTCTGAGATGGCTTGATATTTTTCAGAATGACAGCCGTATTTTTCGCATTCTGCCATGTATTACGGCTATTCTCATCAAGAAGGATATCTCTAGGGTTAATACCGGCCTTTTCGAGTTCTCTCGCTATGATTGCGGCTTCCGATACGCCCGTTCGTGCAACATCAGCGCCACTGGCAATGAATGTGCACTTCAAGCCAGCTTGAACACACTCATGGTTCGCGCGAACTGCCGCCAATATTGGCCCATAGGAAAACAGAAGAGGTTCCACGGTCTTTTGACCGATCTCATCAACGGATTGCGTTCCCGTACCGAAAATAAGAAATGCTGTATTGTCTTTGATCGAGGATTGCATTTTTGATGAATAAGGAGATTGCAAACGATGCAGCAGGTAACCGGGCAAAAAATTTGACGCAATCGAAATATAAAGAATGGTGCCAGCCGCAATAAACAAAAAGCTTATTTTTCGAAATTTAAAATTCCAAAAAAGAAACCCGGCAATAATTAATGCTATATTTAAGTTGAGTGCCATAAAAGCCCCCTTAATAAATCAAAGTTTATATCGTTCTATTCCAGGCACTGCCTCAGTGACAAACCCGCTTTTGTTAAAACTGAAACAGTCTGGATACCCCATAGTTTTGGCATTATTTTGCCAGGTCTCCACACGAAAAAGGGCCCCGTTTCCGGGACCCTTTTAAGTTATCTATTCTTGATTATAACGCGTTACCACTTCACTTTGAAGCCAGCTGTAGCCTTATATGCGTAGCTATCCGCAAAATGATTAAGTGAGGTGTTGATAGTGCCTTCGCCATAGATGGCATATTTACTATCCGCCCAGGCATATGTCCCACCAAAGCCGACGCCAGCCCATGTCCGGTCATTGTCAGTATCAAACTTCACGCCTGCCACCTTGACCGATGAACCGCTGAGCATCTCCTGATAGAGATTGGCAATACCATAGACAGTGGTATTGACCATCAGACCATCTTCACCCTTCCAGTCATTTCGATAGTTTGCGGCAAGCCCCAGACGACCGGTCAGACTGTCAGTATCATTGGTGCTAACACGCGCACCCCAGACATCGTTGAATGAATCGGCATTAATCGAAGACCACATCAACTGAGCCTGTGGAGTCAGCGACCAGCTTGGGGCCATATCAATACGCTGTCCGACTTCAACGCTCATCGCGTAACCTGTCGCCTTGCGACCATTGGCAAGACCGGTATTGGCTGTCCAAGAATCGAGGTCACTGTTGAACCAGGTCACCTGACCCTGTGTATCGACATAGAAACCATTATTACCATACCAGGTTGCGGTTGCTCCAAGGCTCCAGGCATCGGTGGTGATGGTTCCATCGCCGGAGTCGGACGAAACATCAGCCTTGCCATGGCCGTACTGGCCGTTGATTCCAGCAATCAGTCGTCCGCTTTCGCTTTCATAGAACTGCCCATCAACACCGGACTGCATGACAAAGGTATTAACGTCCTGCTTCATGCGAGCTGCCGAAGAGTTCGGCTCCAGACGGTTATGCGCACCTTCAACGCGAGCCCAAACGCCATGCTCGTCGACAACCGCACCAGAGCTCTGACCATCGCCACTGCTACCGTTCAGGTAACGCTCACCAACACGCTGCTGCAACGTTGAAAGCTTGTTGAGCGTCTGCATGCTCGATACATAGCCTTCATAGACCGGAACACCGGCACTATAGCGGGTAGCTGGCGGGTTGACCGGGTGGTTTGGATCAACAGGATGGTTTGGATCGACAGGGTTGTTTGGATCGACCGGATTGGTTTCCATATTGCTGGTGAGATACCAGTTGCCGTCTTGCGATGAAGCGGGGCTGTTTTTGCGCAGCGTATAGGCATAGGCACCACCTACAACAGCCTGCTTGCCGTCTTTGGTGACGTAATCGCCTGCCAGCTGGAAGTCACCATCCGATTTGCCACCAACATTGATAATCTGAATGCCGTTAACCGTCTTGGCACCAACACCATTCTGATTGTGGATCCGCAACGTTGTCTCACCCGATGTGTTACCGCCAACCTTGAGCATATCCGTTGCGGAATTATCGTCGCCGAGAACTGTATTGAGAACGAGCGTTCCGTTCTGCCCGGTGTAGTCGCCCTTGACATTCAACCGTGCACCAGCGCTTCCCGAACTGGTGATCATGCCAGCATTGGTCAAAGATGCGACGGTGCCGCTGAAGCCACCAATGTCGAGGCTGCCCTTGTCTGCAATGCTATAGGCGGACGCGTCACTCAAAGCCTGATTTGAGCCAATATGCAACTCGCCGCTAGCGATATTGGTCGCACCGCTATAGTCGGAAGTGCCATCCAGAAGCTGCGAGGCACCGTCCAGTGTCAGACCGCCAGAGCCGGTCAATGTGCCAGAGAATTGATCGCCCATCGTCAGGGTCAGATCACCGCCGGTCAACTTGACAGTGCCCTCGCCGCTCAGACCTGCAACCTTGGTGTTGAAGCCGTTCAGATCGGCAGTTCCGTCTTTTGCGACATTCAATGTGCCCGTACCGAAGGCGACATCGGCGATGCCTGCCTTTGCAATGCCCTTCTGAACATCAAGGCCGCCCGTAAAGCTGTTGGCACCGGAGAAATTGACCTCACCGCCACCCATCTGCACAACCCGGCCATCACCGCTGATCACGCCACCAAAGCCGACATTGCCGCTATGGTTGAATGCAAATGTGCCGTTATTGCTCACATCGCCGGTAATGCTGCCGCCATCATCAAGCTGCAATGTGCCGCCCCCAATGTTGGTGCCGCCGGTATAGGTATTGGCCTTTGTCAGAATTATCTTGCCAGAACCGAACTGGTTGAGACTACCGGCACCGCTGACCGTATGATCGAAGGTAAGAGTGTCGGTGCGGTTAAAGGCAAGCTTTGCATTCGCATCAACGGTCACATCACCAGCAACACTACCGGTTGTGCCTCCGTTGCCGATTTGCACAGTACCCGCTGCGATCCGCACATTGCCAGTATTGTCACCGGTCAGTGCCAGTGTGCCATTGCCCATCTTGTAGAGCGCTGCCGTTGGATCGCCAGCGGTATGATCAAACTTACCGGCAAAGACGCCGTCATCATCCGAAGCGACTGTCAGGGTTTTTGCTTTGGTGTGAATGGTGCCATCACCCGCAAGTCCACCGACAGTTATATTGTGCGTTGTCAGATCGACAACACCAGGTGCGTTGACGGTAAGAACCCCCGTGCCGAAAGCAAGGTCATCGGAACCTGCGTTAACTATACCTTCAGCCACTGTGAGACCACCGGTGAAGCTGTTATCGCCGCTCAGTGTGAGTGTGCCGGAACCCGTGTGCACGACCGAGCCTTCGCCGGTGATTTGGGCTGTAAAGTTCTGCGTATCATTGTGATTGAACGCCAAGGTGCTTTTGGTGTTCACGTCGACCTTGGTGGATGCCAGCATGCTCATTGCGCCGCCTGCACCAAGCTGCAATGTGCCGAGGCTGATTTTGGTGTCACCGGTATAGGTATTGGCACCGGTCAGAATGAGCGTGCCTTTGCCGGTCTTGTTGAGACCATTTGTACCCGCGATCACAGCACTGATCGTCGCTTTGGTTGCATCGCTGCCTGCTGAGCCGTCGCCCACGCGAATAATCGGGGCCGTGTTGCCATTTGCGAGGGTCAGCGTGCCGCCGCCCATCGTATAACCGTCAACGGCAAACTGCATACCCGCAGCGCCGACCCCTGCTGGAGCAATGGTCACTGTACCGGCAGTTCCGCCAAAGATTGCGAACTGGGCGTCGACCCAAGGGCCGTTCGCTGTGCCGTTTTCATTTGTCCAGTTGTTGCCGGTTCCCCACGTGCCAGTGCCGCCATGAACAGTGCCGTCACCTGTCGTGTTGGCACCATCCCAATAGCCCAGAGTCAGACCACCTGTGTTGGTGAGGGTAACGTCATGTTGCCCGACAGTAAGCGATATATTGGCAGCTTCAATCGCAGGATCCACAGTGCCGATTGTCAGATTAGTATTGGTCACAACACCGTCAGCGTGGAAGACGTTGTTAACGCCGATGCCAAAGCCACCATCATCGCTGATGTTGAGGGTGCCTCCGACGGTCAGATCGCCAGTGACATTGAACATTGCATCGGTGTCTGCACCCATGGCAACATTTGTCTTGCTGTTCGTATCCAATTTGAGGTCGCCGTTGAATTGAAGCGTCTGGCCTGAGACGCCAGAAAGTGTGCCGCCCACAATATGGGTATTGCCCGTGATGGTGCCATCGCCATCAAGTGTCCCATTTTCAGAGACCTGCACAGCACCGCCCAGCTTGCCATGCAAGGTGAATGTTCCCCCAAGGACATTGGTTGCGCCTGTATGCGCAGAACCATCACCATTATAGACCAGCTCGCCATCGCCGTTCTTAATGAGGTTGCCTGCACCCGTGATGGCACCATTGAGCGTTAAGGTTTTATCCGTCTTCACGAAGCCACCATTGGCACCAAAGTCAAATGTGCGGCCAGAGGTGAAGGCTGCGGTGTTGTTCAATGCGCCGCCATTGAAAGATAGCGCGCCACTTGCTGCACCCAAGGCTGCATCGGAAGCAACGGCAATGGTACCGGCATTGAGTTTGGTGCCGCCGCTATAGGTGTTGACACCGCTCAATGTCAGCGTGCCAGAGCCAAGCTGGACAACATCGCCCGTGCCGGAAATGACGGTGTCGAACTTATAGGCATTGGAGCGGTTGAAGGCGAGTGTGCTGTTGTTGGTTATGTCGGCGTAGAGAGACCCCGTCGTGCCACCATCACCCAATTGCAGCGTGCCGCCGCTGATGTTTACAGCACCGTTAAACTTACCCTCAGTGCTATCGCCCGTCAGCTTCGTGACGCCGGCAAGCTGATTGATTGTCGAGAAGTAAGAAGCCTTAGTGGAAATGGCCGCGTTAAAAACCGTGTCGCCCGTATGGTTAAAGTTGATGATTGGTCCAGGAAGCCCTGCTATGGGGACACCGCAACCAGAGCACAGATTAGAAGCGTCGAGTGTTCCGGCAGCGGTTGGCGCCTGACCAGCGGCCGCACCAATATTGATGACACTCGCATTGAACATTTGGAATGTGCCTGTATTCACTTTCACGACCGCGCCATCGGCGATGGTCAGCACGCCTTGTTCCTGCCCCCAGGCAGTAGTAGCCATCGGCGCCTGGGTTCCTATTATCAACGCGTTAGTCGTTAGCTCTGTGCCAGCGCCCGTTACAATAACCTCGCCATGGCGAGCACCTTCGGGGTTAGGATCAGAGCCAGAACCGATGAGAAAGTTTCCATTCCGACCTGGCTTTACAGCATCAACCTTGGCACCATCCTCAATGCGCACAGAAGCGGACACATTGCTACTTCCACCGACAGCGATACCACCAGTCTTAACAGTTGTGCCCTGTCCGGTGACAAGCATGCTTGCCGTTCCCGGATTGGTAAAAGTGCCTTTGTTTTTGGCAAGGGTAACGCTGTACTCCCCCAAGTCCAACGAAGCCCCGTTGCGTATAATAAGCTGGTCATTGCTGCCATTGCCTATCCCCATCGAAATACTACCAAGCTCAACCTTGGTGCCAGCACCGTCGATGGTGAAGGTGGAATTGTGCCCCGTGGCACCCTTCTCGCCAAAACTGAAAGTTTGCTCGGGGGCCGTTATGGTTGCACCGCCCGAGACCGTCAGGGTTGAATTCTCATTGACGCCCATGGTGATGGGGCCATCAGGGGTCCAGTTGGTGGTGCCTGTGACGGGCGCAGGCGAGAGATCGCCACTATAGGTAATCGCCGGATCAGCAAAAGCTGCCGTGGCACAGAGGCCACTGACTGCGAGTGTCAGCGTGGAAACCCCACATAAAAGCAACGTGCGCCCCGCCATACGCGACTTTGCACCGGCAGCATTGCGCAGTCTCATGTTTTGCTTATCCGTCATGTCGATTATCCATCTCCGTTGCTCGGGCTTTGTCTGGCCAAAACGACCGGCCCCGCATGCTTTTCTGCAATCTTATGCTCCCGCAACCGCTTGTTTTCGAAAAACAAAAGGCAACAGGTCCAATATATCAATAACGAGTCTTGTACATTCAGCCGCCCTTTAAGCAGACGAAGAGAATAAAAAGCAAGCTGAATCACAATTCAAAAACCGAAATGACAATAAGATCATAAATATTTATTTGTCAATTCGTGTAGAAAATTGCTAGCTATATCTAATATTCTTCATATATATACCAATAAATAATAGTTACTATGTTTTTACATGCTAAAATAAGAATTGCTATTATGAATTGAATTTATTTGAGAATCCGATCAGCGGTTTGCAAAAAGCCCGAAACATTGAAGCATCACCACCCGCAGCTCAAGCGCAGAAAGGGGGCTATGACCCGCCCATGCGCTGTGACATTGAAGCATCACCCCCACATCATTTTGAAGGCGCTCCCTTGAGGGGTATTTCCCGCTTTGATTGCGTTATTGGAAATATTCCCGCATTTGTTTACACGCTTTATCCTCAAGCGCACCGCAAAGCTTTGGAGCTTGCCACATGCATCAACTCCGCGCATCCTTTGCCTGCACGACATGATTTGTGGAGAGACCCAATGGACCAGCCAGCCTATGATCTCGAATTCGGCGAAATGATCCGTTGGCTGAAACAACATAAGCTCATTCTGCAATCCGATTTGCAAGGCAATGCAGAGCTATCGACGCACGCCGAACGCATCGGTCGAAAACGTCGGCGGGAGGCCGGGAATTCAACCGAACCAAGATATAAAGAACACGGATCAAATTAACCTGACACGGCAAAAGGAGGAGGGAAAAGATGCGCCGCAAAGGGCTCATATCTTTTGGACGACAGGGCGTATTTTACCGGCTGTTTTTCGTATGCGCCGCATGTGCCGTTCTCAGCAGTGTGGTGAGCCAGCATGGTGACAGCAGCTTCTGGCGCTCTGTGCATTATCTCACCAAGCCGACGGCAACACTGCTTCTGCTGTGTGCGATCCTCAATGCCCCGCGCCTGATTTCAAAGGCTTATGGCTTTGCCATTGCGACGGGCCTCGCCTTTGCCGCAGCCGGTGATTTTTTCCTTATGCTTCCCGGCGATTATTTTCTGGCCGGTCTGATCTGCTTTTTCATAACCCATTGCATCTATATTTATGCTCTGTGCCGCAAAGCGCATTTTACACAGCATAAACGCGTTCTCATTGTCTTCGCCGCGCTTTCAATCGCTATCATTGCCGGTTTGTGGACGGGCATACCAGGCGCGTTAAAAATACCTGTTGTGATTTATGCAGGCGCAATTGGCCTTATGGGCGCGCAGGCTTTCAGCCGCGCACTCTCAACCGCGTCTGAAACCATCGCGCATTACAGTGCGTGGCTTGCAGCGGCTGGCGGGTTATTCTTCATGTTAAGTGATACATTGCTTGCCTTTAACCGCTTCCACACACCCATTCCGCTTTCTGGACTCTGGGTTCTTGGCACCTATTATGTGGCGCAATTCCTTTTTGCCCGCTCAACTGAGAATTTTGCCTATGAACGCTGATCAAGCCCTATCGCAGCCGCAGCAATTGCAGACCACCTTTGAGCGCTTGCGGCAAAACTGGATCAGCCATCGCCCCGCCTATGAGCAGCGCGTGGATGATTTGCGCCTTCTGCGCAAAACTCTCCATGAACGCCTTGACGATATGGCAAAGGCTGTCAGTGCGGATTTCGGACACAGATCTGTGCACGAAACCTTGCTGGGCGAAGCAAGTGTTGTTTTCGCCGAAATTGACGAGACCATCCATCATCTCAAACGCTGGATGAAGCCGCAGCGCCGCAAGGCCGGCTGGAAATTATGGCCTGCGAAAGCGGAGGTGCGTTTTGTGCCGCTTGGCGTGGTCGGTATTATTTCGCCGTGGAACTATCCGGTCAATCTGGCACTGGCGCCGCTTGTGGCAGCGATTGCTGCCGGAAATCACGTCTTTCTCAAACCCTCCGAGCACACGCCTCAGACCGCCGCATTTTTACGCCGGCTGATTGGCGACGTCTTTGCTCCAGAAAGAGCAGCGGTTGCGCTGGGGGATGCCAAATTGTCAGCGGCTTTCTCCGCCCTGCCCTTTGATCATTTACTTTTTACCGGCTCGACGGCTGTAGGCCGAAAAATCATGAAAGCCGCCGCTGAAAACCTCACGCCGGTCACGCTTGAGCTTGGTGGAAAATCGCCAGCAATTGTCAGTGACAGCGCCAATCTCAAACGGGCTGCGGCATCCATTGCCACCGGCAAATATTTCAATGCAGGCCAAACCTGCATAGCGCCGGATTATGTGCTGATCCATCACAGCAAGCGCGATGCGTTTGTGGCCTTAATGCGTGAAGAAACGCAAAAGCGCTATACGGGATATTCAGCATCCGCCGATCGCACGACAATCATCAATGACATGCAATATGCACGCCTTTCCGGTCTGCTCGAAGATGCGAAAGACAAAAGCGAAGCCATTATTCCGCTTCTTGAAACATCTCCCACACAAAGCCATGCGCGAGCGATGACGCCTGCGCTCATTCTTGAACCCCACGCCGACAGCGCGATCATGAATGAGGAAATTTTCGGCCCGCTGCTGTCCGTCCTGAGCTATCGCTCCATTGATGAGGCCATTGCCATTGTGCTCGCACAGGAGCGTCCACTGGCGCTTTATTGTTTCAGCGACAACACAGCTGAAATCGAAGCCGTGCTTTCACACGTGGTTGCAGGCGGTGTCTGCATTAACGACACGCTCTACCATTTTGCTTGCGGTGATCTGCCTTTTGGCGGGGTTGGCCACAGTGGCATGGGCCATTATCATGGCAGGGATGGCTTTTTGACATTCTCAAAGGCCATGCCGGTGCTGACAAAATATGCGCCAGCGCCCACTGATTTGATCAAGCCGCCCTATTCCGGCCTCACGGACCGTATCATTCGCTTCATCACAAGATAGAAAACAGATACTGTTCAAACTGTAAAATGCCCTATTTATATGAGAATTGTTCAAATTCCGGCAAACAATGAGGCAGTCACGGGTGCAGAAGAAAAAAGACCCAGGTCGCATTTCAAAGAAGATATTGACCGCAATCCGCAACAGGCCCGGATTCCGACCGCCTCATGCCAATGTCGCTGAGGGCGACATTGTGATTGCGTCCTATAATGTGCACAAATGCATTGGTGTCGATAAGATCTTTGATCCACAGCGTACGGCCGATGTTATCAGTGAAATTGATGCCGATGTGATTGCATTGCAGGAGGCCGACAAGCGCTTTGGTGAGCGCTCGGGCCTGCTTGATCTCGGCCTGCTCGAAAAGCGGCACGGCCTTGTGCCGGTCCCCATCACCTCAACCATGCCCAAAGGCCATGGCTGGCATGGCAATGTGTTGCTGTTTCGCGAAGGTGTGGTGCGCAATGTCCGGCAATTATCGCTGCCCGGCGTAGAACCGCGCGGTGCACTGGTTGCCGATCTGCAATTTGCCACAGGTCCGTTGCGGGTCATCGCGGCCCATTTGGGACTTTTGAAACGGTCGCGCGAACAGCAGGCCGAAAGCATCCTCTCCGCCTTGCAGGAAGCCGATACGCTGCCGACGCTGTTGATTGGCGATCTCAATGAATGGCGTATCGGCAAACGTTCATCGCTGGCCTCATTGATGCCGACCTTCAACCATGTCGCGACCGCCGTGCCAAGCTTCCCCTCGCGTTTTCCGGTCTTTGCACTGGATCGCGTTCTGGGAACGCCGCATAATCTGGTGACATCTGTAGAAGTGCACAACACGCCGCTTGCACGCATCGCATCGGATCATCTGCCAATCAAAGCCCATCTTGACCTCAAGACAGCCACACAACTTCTGGAAGAATTCAACCCGTCACTGCTGACCAGCAATTCTACTCTTGAGACCTAAAGTATTTCCTGTTTCGATTGAAGCATTGAAAATGCTTTGCCTGTTGTTTTCACGCATTATCCTGCGCAAAACCGCTACGCACTTTTGCTGGAAATGCTCTTTTGCTCACGCATTATCCTACGCAAAACCGCTACGCACTTTTGCTGGAAATGCTCTAAAGATAAGGCGACCCGAGCCAAATAATACGATCAATCAACCGCTCATAAAATGGGCGATTTTTGAGGCGCGCGAGGTTCACTTCACGGCTGGTTTCGATCGCTTTTCCGATTCTTTCTTCTACCTGAAGGGCTATGTCCCGATCCAGAATTTCCATATCGATCTCAAAATTCAGCCGAAGCGAACGCGCATCCAGATTGGATGAACCGACATAAGACCAGGCGCTATCAATGGTCATGAGCTTGGAGTGATTGAAAGCGCCGCCCGCGCGCCAGATGCGGCAGCCGCCCTGAAGCAGCTGATCGAACTGTGCACGCATGGCACGATCCACCAGCTTGAGATTATTGACACCCGGCACAACCACATCGACCGATACGCCACGTCGTGCCGCTGTGACCAGCGCACTGATCAATTCACGATCCGGCAGAAGATAGGGTGACATAATCAGGATATGCTCCTGTGCAACCGAAAACGCACCCATCATCATGCGATGGTTGGTTTCAATATTCTTGTCCGGCCCCGACCCGACAATGCGGATAAGCTTGCCCGTTCCAGGCGGATCCTTGGGCGCGGCAATGCTCCATGCGTCACCCGTCAGCAACTCGCCCGTTGCAAAGCGCCAATCCTCGGAAGCCACATGAAACAAATCAGCAATCGCCGGGCCTTCGACGCGAAAATGCGTGTCAAAGGCCACCGCGTCGCCAGCAATGGCCTGCACGAAAGCACCGCGAATATTCATGCCGCCGGTAAAGGCAAGCTTGCCGTCAATGATTAGTATCTTACGGTGTGTGCGCAAATTCGCATAAGGCAGACGCAGCCCCATGATGATGTTGCCATTGAACACATCAACGGCAATATTTTTTTGCTTCAAAAGGCCGACAATGCTTGGAATGGAATAGCGCGCACCGACTGCATCGACCAGAACGCGAACTTCCACACCCCGTTTAACCGCATTCTCCAGAGCATCGGCAAATTGCTGGCCAATGGCATCGCGATCAAAAATATAGGTTTCGAGCATAATGCTGCGCTCGGCTTTGCCAATGGCTTCAAGCATTTGCGCATAGGCTTCGTCGCCGGTTTCCAGCATTTGAATGGTGTTGCCACTGGTGAAATCATAAAGGCTGACGGTGTCGCCGAGAATTTTCATCGCGCCAAATTGTTGGCCAAAGGCTGCACGAACACGATCATTGGTCGTATCGAAATGCGACAGGTGATAAAGCGCGATATTGCCCATGTCGCGCTGATGGCCAAGCGTGCTACGCCTGATGCGGTTGACGCCCGCCAAGGCATACACGACCGCTCCAACGATCGGCGAAAGCACAATCACACCAACCCAGCCAAGCGCAGTGCGCACCTCGTCTTTGGTAAGCGTTGCATGGATGGCAGCTATCGTGCCCAGGATTATGGACACGGCGGCGAGGATATGTGGCCAATAGTGCGAAAGAATATCAAACATGACCTGACCTTACCCCATAAATCAACGCAACAGCCAAGAGATATAGTGGAACCGCCGATCAGCCAACAATGTTTTCTCGATCTGCCCAAACTCTTTTAGTCCCACTGTTCAACCGAATGTTTTCCTTTATATTAGCGGCGGGACTGGAAATTAGAGGGACATCACATGGCAACAACTCAGAGTAATTTTAATCCGGCAAATCTTCCGAGCGAACTTTCGTCCAAATGGGGCTGGTTTGTCGCACTTGGCGTTGCATTGCTCATTCTTGGTGGCATTGCGTTCGGCAATCTCGTTCTGGCAACGGTCGTCTCCGTTTATTACGTTGGCATTATGATGCTGACTGCGGGTGTGATTGAAATCATCCACGCATTCGGCGTGAAAAGCTGGGGAAGCTTTTTCTTCTGGCTCTTGAGTGGTCTGCTCTATGCCGCAGCTGGTATCGTTGCCTTTATCAATCCAATTCTGGCCGCTGGCGTTCTGACATTCCTGCTTGCGGCAGCCCTTCTCGGTGCAGGTATTTTCCGTATCTGGATGGGCTTTCAGTCAAAACCTGCCGCCGGTTGGGGCTGGATTGTTGCGGCAGGCGTTGTCACCGCACTTGCCGGATTGGTCATCGCATTTCAGTGGCCGGTCAACAGCCTGTTCATTCTCGGCCTTTTTCTCGCAATCGATCTGATCTTCCAGGGCTGGTCGTTCATTGCTTTCGGTCTTGGCATCAAGCGCTAAAATCTGAACGCGAAAGCCTCAAAAGCGGCGTATCCCACGCCGCTTTTTCATTTCAACTCGACCTTTTCATCAAGGACTGCTAGATGCTGCGCACAATCTTCGCAGCTGCGTGTCGCGCCGCCCACCCTTTGCCATTACGAGTTTCTTCATGCCCGCTGATCATCCTGTTTCAAAGCGCCGTACCTTCGCGATCATCGCGCACCCAGATGCTGGTAAAACCACGCTGACCGAAAAGCTGCTGCTGTTTGGTGGCGCCATCCAGCTCGCCGGTGAAGTGAAAGCCAAAAAGGATCGCATCCAGACCCGTTCGGACTGGATGAACATCGAACGCGACCGCGGTATCTCCGTTGTCACTTCGGTGATGACGTTTGAGTATAAGGATTGCATCTTCAACCTGCTCGATACGCCGGGCCACGAAGATTTTGCCGACGACACCTATCGCACGCTGACCGCTGTGGATTCTGCCGTCATGGTCATCGATGCCGCAAAGGGCATTGAACCACGCACGCTGAAGCTCTTTGAAGTCTGCCGTATGCGCGACATTCCAATTGTCACCTTCATCAACAAGATGGACCGCGAAGCACGCGATCCACTCGAAATCCTTGATGAAATTGAAGAAAAGCTGGCGCTTGATACAGCGCCGATCACCTGGCCTATCGGTTCGGGCAAAAGCTTTGCCGGCACTTATGACCTGCACAACGATACCGTGCGCCAGAAAGATGCCGAAGAGCACCCCACCAAGGTCAGCGGACCGGAAGAAGCCGCGAAGCTTCTGCCTGAAAATGAACGCGAAGCATGGATTGAAAGTGTGGAACTTGCGCGCGGCGTCTGCCGCCCGTTTGATCTTGCGTCCTTCCGTGAAGGCCACATGACGCCGGTTTATTTCGGTTCGGCACTCAAAAATTACGGCGTGCGCGATCTGATCGAAGCCTTCTGCGACTTCGGCCCTTCCCCACGCGATCAGCAGGCCGACACCCGCATGGTCGGTGCGACCGAAGACAAGATGACCGGCTTTGTGTTCAAAATTCAGGCCAATATGGACCCGAACCACCGTGACCGTATTGCCTTCCTGCGCGTCTGTTCGGGCAAGCTGTCACGCGGCATGAAGGCCAAGCTGGTGCGTACAGGCAAGCCGATGAGCCTGTCTGCGCCGCAATTCTTCTTTGCACGCTCCCGCCAGATTGCTGACGAAGCCTTTGCGGGCGATGTTGTGGGCATCCCGAACCATGGCACATTGCGTATTGGCGACACGCTGACCGAGGGGGAAGATATCCTGTTCCGCGGCGTGCCGAACTTCGCGCCGGAAATCCTGCGCCGCGTCCGGCTTGATGATGCAATGAAGGCAAAGAAACTGCGTGAAGCGCTTCAGCAGATGGCGGAAGAAGGCGTCGTGCAGCTGTTTGTGCCGGATGATGGTTCACCGGCAATTGTCGGCGTGGTTGGCGCGCTGCAAATTGATGTTCTGACCGAACGTCTCAAGATCGAATATTCTCTGCCCGTTGGCTTTGAAATGTCGCGTTTCTCGATTTGCCGTTGGATTTCGGCAGATGATCCGGCAGAACTCGACCGCTTCATTGCCGCACACCGCGCCGACATTGCGCATGATCTCGACAATGATCCGGTATTTCTCGCGCAGAACGGCTTCTCGCTCAACTATGAAGCCGAGCGTTGGAAGGCAATCCGCTTTGACACGATCAAGGATTATCAGGTGCGCGATAAAGCCTGATCAACCCCTTATTCCATCCGCAGATGCGTCAGCTTCTGCGGATTTCGGATCAGATAGATCGTTTGGACTAGCCCGGCTTCGATCTGAAGAGCTGCCACTTGCGGCAAACCATCTGCTTCAAGGCTCATATGGCCGGGCAAACCATCAAACAGCGCGAAATGATGGATGGCAGGCACCTGCCCACAAGCCTTTCGAGCGATCCCTTCATAAAGCCGCATAATCTTTTCACGCCCATATATCGGGTTCAGCGCCGCATTGCGGATACCGCCGCCATCGGAATACATCACGACATCTTCCGCGAGAAGACCTTTCAGCGCCGTCATGTCACCGCTGCGGGACGCCTGAAAGAAAGCCTCGGCAAGTGTGCGCCCACGATCCTCGGGCATGGAGAACCGTGTCTTCTCCTGCCGGACATGGCTGCGTGCGCGGCTAGCCAACTGGCGACAGGCCACAGCATCGCGATCAAGCACGCGCGCAACCTCGTCAAAACCCATATCGAACACGTCATGCAAGAGAAATGCTGCCCGCTCCAGCGGCGACAGACGGTCGAGCGCCAACATCAGTGTCAGCGTGATGTCATCGCTGTGATCTTCCTCATGCTCGACAAGGGGTTCAGGCAACCATGTGCCGGGATAAGTCTCGCGCCGCACACGGGCAGATTTCAGATGGTCGAGCGCTAGACGGCTGACCACGCGCGTGAGCCAGCCCTGCGGCTCACGGATGGTTGCCCGATCCGCAGCACTCCAGCGCAACCATGCATCCTGCACAATGTCTTCGGCTTCGGCATGGGTGCCAACCATACGATAGGCAATGCGAATGAGCCGAGGCCGCAAGGCCTCGAACAGATCCGTATCATTTATCGCAAGCTCAGGCGAGGGTTGCATCGGTTTTGACCGGATGAACGAGACGAAAGCCAACGGCAATGCGGTTCCATGCATTAATGGTGGTAATCAGCAGGGTCAGATTGACGATCTCTTCGTCTGAGAAATGCGCTTTCAAAGCATCAAAATCCTTATCCGGTGCGCCCGTCTGCGCCAGCAGGGTCAGCGCCTCTGTCCAGCCAAGTGCCGCCCGCTCCCGCGCAGTATAAAGCGGGGATTCACGCCATGCAGCAACCAGATAGAGGCGCTCTTCGGTTTCGCCAGCCTTCCGCGCATCAGCCGTATGCATATAGATACAATAGGCGCAGCCATTGATCTGCGAAGCGCGGATTTTCACCAGCTCATAAAGGCTATATTCAAGCCCTGATGCAGCAACACGCTTTTCCAGCTCCACCATTGCCTGCATGATCTGCGGTGCGAAAGTGTAAGGGGCAAGTCTCTGTTCCATGATTTTTCTCCTAGATGCCGACCAATATCTTGTCGTTCATCATCAGGACGAGATAGCTGCATGGGAATGTGACATGCCCCGCATCAAAAAATCAGTTTTTTGTTTCAAGAAGTGCGGCTGCAATTTTTTCTGCAAGGTTTCGGGCCACCTGCTCCTTGCTCATGTCCGGCCATTCTTCAATGCCAGCGTGGCTTAAGATACGCACACGGTTGTGATCACCACCCATCACATCGCCAGACACATCATTGGCAACGATCCAGTCGGCGCCTTTCTTGTCGAGCTTGCGAGTAGCATTGGCGAGAACGTCCTGCGTTTCCGCAGCAAAGCCCACCACAAGACCGGGGCGCTTGTCGCTATGGCCCACACCCGCCAGAATATCCGGGTTCTCAACCATGCTGAGCGTTGGTGCACCCTCGCCCGGCTGTTTTTTGATCTTCTGATCCGCAGCATTGACTGTCCGCCAATCGGCAACGGCTGCGACCATCACTGCCGCATCAGCCGGAAGATGCTTTTCGACCGCTGCCTGCATTTCGCGCGCGGTCTCGACATGGATGACATTGACGCCCTGCGGGTCGGGGATCGTGACCGGACCAGACACCAGATGCACGGTTGCGCCCAACTGCACTAATGCGCTCGCAATGGCATGGCCCTGCTTGCCTGAGGAACGGTTGGCGATGTAGCGCACCGGATCAATCGGCTCATGGGTCGGGCCGGAGGTCATAACGATCACTTTGCCTGCAAGCGGCTTTGGCTGTGGTGCAAGCAGATTTTCTATTGCCGCGACAATTGTCAGCGGCTCGCTCATGCGGCCTGTGCCCGCCTCTCCGCTTTCCGCCATCTCACCCTTTTCAGGGCCGATGAAATGTACGCCGTCTTTTTCCAGTGTCAGGCGGTTGCGCCGGGTCGCGGCATTGTCCCACATGGCAGGGTTCATGGCAGGCGCCACCAGCACCGGAATTTTACGTGCGAGGAGCGCGGCACTCGCGAGATCGTCCGCAAAACCATTGGCCATCTTCGCCATAAGCCCAGCCGTTGCCGGTGCAACCACGATCAGATCGGCATCACGCGCAAGGCGGATATGGCCGACATCCTGCTCATCTTCGCGCGAGAAAAGATCCGTAAACACATGATCGGCAGCAACTGCGCCAATGGTTAGTGGCGTCACGAATTGTTGCGCTGCATCTGTCATCAACGGGCGCACATGGGCACCGCGCTCGCGCAGGCGACGAATGAGATCCGGTGTTTTGTAAGCTGCAATCCCACCGCTGATGATGAGAAGAATACGCTTATCGCGCAATGAACCGGCAATCGGTGAAGAAGCAACAGCAACCGGCTTTGCCTCTTCCAAACCGCCAAGAAGAAGCCTTGCTTCTTCTTCCATGGAGCGGCCATTCTGGGCGGCTCTCACACGCAGCCGTTCTTTCGCGGCATCATCAAGATTGCGGATTGTAATGCTGGCCATTTGATTGCACCGGATCAATTTCAGTGCAATCAATGAAATCACTATTCTTACGAATAATCAACATTCAGTTTAATTAAAGCTCAATATAGAGCTTAAGCGCTATCGCAGCCAATGAAATTGCCATCACAATCTGCGCGATACGTCCCCAGCGCGAATGCCGTGCTTCGGCCTTACCAATGGCTTCTGCGGTCGCATTGTCGAAGCGCAGACCATTTGCGGCCATCGCATCAAGCGCCGCAGACGCACGATCCATTCTTGCGACCAGTTCCGGCGTTTTGCGGGTGAAATGGAGCAGCGCATAGGCGCTGTCCTTTGCATCCAACAACATGCCCTGTGGCCCAAGATTTTTGCGTATCCAGTCGCCAACGACAGGTTCTGCCGCTTTCCACATATTGAAATGCGGATCAAGCGTGCGCGAAACACCTTCCACCACCACCATTGTCTTCTGTAGCATCAGAAGCTCAGGCCGTGTTTCCATGTCAAACAACTCGGTCACTTCAAACAGAAGCGTCAGCAGCTTTGCCATGGAAATGGTTTCGGCAGGCTGTCCATGGATTGGCTCGCCAATAGCGCGGATTGCCTGCGCAAAGCTTGCCACATCATGCGTATGCGGCACATACCCCGCTTCAAAATGCACTTCCGCAACGCGCATATAATCGCGGGTGATGAAGCCATAGAGGATCTCGGCCAAAAAACGCCGCTGCTGCTTGTTGAGCCGCCCGGTAATGCCGAAATCCACGGCGACAATGACGCCCTGCGGATCGACGAACAGATTGCCCGGATGCATATCGGCATGGAAAAAACCATCACGCAACGTATGACGCAGGAAAGACTGGATCAGCGTTTCGCCAAGCTTCTTGAGATCAAAACCGGCACCCCGCAATGCGTCGATGTCGGACATCTTGATGCCATCGATCCATTCAAGTGTCAGAACATCGCGGCCCGTCCGCTCCCAATCGACATTCGGAACACGAAAGCCTGCATCATCCTTGATATTTTCGGCAATCTCGGAAAGTGCTGCCGCCTCAAGCCGCAGATCCATCTCGATGCGCGTCGTCTGGTGCAGTGTTTCCACCACCTGAACCGGGCGCAGACGGCGCGTGAACGGCACATGCCGCTCCTGCATTCGGGCGACCATGAAAAAGCTTTCAAGATCGCGCGCAAAACGCTGACGGACACCCGGACGGATCACCTTGACGGCAACCTTGTGCGGTGCGCCATCTTTCATCACATAGGCCGGATGGACCTGTGCCATGGACGCCGCCGCAATCGGCGCATCAAAACTTACATAAAGATCATCAATCTTGCGGCCAAGAGAGGCTTCAATGGCAGAAACTGCCTCAGCTTGTGGAAAATAATCAAGCCGATCCTGCAATAGCTCCAAATCGGCGGCTACATCCTTGCCGACAATATCCGGACGCGTGGCCAGAAACTGACCCAATTTCACATAAGAAGGACCAAGCTTGTTCATTGCCCGCGAAATGCGCTCTGAACGCGGGGCATCTTTCGCACGCTTGCGCGCCAGCACTTTGGCAAACTTATGCCCCAATGCAGGCAAACCCGCCGCATCATCAACAGGCAGTGAGCTCAACACGCCTTCGCGCGCCATGATCCAGCCAGCGCGCATCAACCTTAGGGCCGCAGAAATATTGCTCATGTCGGTCTCAGAGCTTCCAGCCGGAATGAAGTGCAGCAATGCCGCCGGTGAAATTACGATAGCTGACACGCTCGAAACCAGCCTCGCGAATCATCCGCGCAAAATCTTCCTGTTTTGGAAACTTGCGGATTGATTCTACGAGATAGTGGTAGGAATCGGCATCACCCGTAATCATCTTGCCAATGCGCGGAATCGCCTGAAACGACCACTGGTCGTAAATTTTATCAAGCAAAGGAAGTTCGACTTCGGAAAATTCGAGGCACATAAAACGCCCGCCCGGCTTCAATACGCGATAGGCTTCAGACAGCGCTTTGTCGATATGCGGCACATTCCGGATGCCGAATGAAATGGTGTAAGCATCGAAGCTTGCATCTTCAAACGGCAGTTCTTCCGCACTGGCTTCAACAAATTCGAGATTGTCGGCAAGTCCCTTCTTGATGGCGCGCTCGCGCCCGACACCAAGCATCGAACCGTTAATATCGAGAATGGTGACATGGGCCTGACGGCCTGAAGCTTCAACAATGCGGAACGCGATGTCGCCCGTACCACCGGCAACATCGAGCGAAGTCCAGCCCGGACGCCTGGAAGGCGAAAGCCAGCTGATCATCGCATCTTTCCAGACACGATGCATGCCAGCGGACATCAGATCGTTCATTACATCGTAACGCTTGGCAACCTTATGGAAAACCTCGTTGACCAGTCCCTGCTTGACATCTTCATCGACTGCTTTGAAGCCGAATGAATGTTCCATGCCACCTTGTGCACCCACGCGGTCTGCATTGCCGTTCTGCTGGCTCATAACTATCCTGCCGGTTCGTATGCGAAACGAAGACGATCTTCGCTTTCCGTTTGCCTGATGCATATAAAGCTTGTACCGGACGATACAAGCACAGACCGTAAGCCGATACCCCTTTTGTGATCTCCACTTGCGCATCTGTGCAAAATGTTAAAAGACATAGAAAACTGTGCGTGCGCGCCTGCCACGCGTTTTCTCCGGCACTATTCGCCGTTAAAGTGAAAAACGATAACAAGAAAAGTGGAAACAACATGGGCGTTAATGTCGTCAGCCATCCGCTTGTCCAGCACAAGCTTACCATTATGCGCAAGCGCGAAACTTCGACCGCGAGCTTCCGGCGCCTGCTGAAAGAAATATCGCTGCTGCTTTGCTATGAGGTGACGCGCGATCTCGAACTGACCACCATGCACATCGACACCCCGATGATGCCAATGGAAGCGCCGATCCTCGAAGGCAAAAAGCTGGTTTTCGCCTCCATCCTGCGCGCAGGCAACGGCCTTCTCGAAGGCATGCTGGATCTGGTGCCAGCCGCACGCGTGGCGCATATCGGCCTTTATCGCGATCACGATACACTTCAGCCAATCGAATATTACTTCAAGGCACCCGAAGACATCGTTAACCGCCTCATCATCGTGGTCGATCCAATGCTTGCGACCGGCCATTCAGCCATCGCAGCCATCGACAAGCTGAAAGAGCGCGGCGCAACCAATATCCGCTTCCTCTGCCTGCTGGCAGCGCCCGAAGGCATTGAGCGTTTTACCACAGCGCACCCAGACGTGGATGTCTTCACCGCCTCCATCGACGACAGCCTTGATGAAAAGGGCTATATCATCCCTGGCCTCGGCGATGCCGGTGATCGCATGTATGGCACGAAGTAAGTTTCAAACCTTACGATAAGCAAGAAACGAATCCGCGTTGTGGCCGCTCGACAATTGGTATTGAGTGGCCAGCGCGGATTTTTTATCATCTCAGCATCACAAAGATGGAACATCAATCATGTCTACCGAAGCCCGCCTGACAGAACTCGAAATTCGGGTCGCCGAACAGGAAAAGACGATTGAAGAGCTGTCTGCGGTCCTTGCCGAACAATGGAAAGCGATCGACCGGCTGAATAAAAAACACTTGGCCCTGACGGACCGCTTCCTGACACTCGAAGAACAGACAGCACCCGAAATCCCGATCACCAAGCCTCCACACTGGTAAAGCCATGATTGAAATCATCACACTCGAAGATCGCAATGATCTTGTTGCCACCTGCGCCAAATGGAACCACAAAGAGTGGGGACAAGCGGCGGGTGCAACCGAAGAGCAAGTTGCTTCAGCCTTGCAGCAAATTATCCATTCGGCCGACGGTCAGACGGCGCGTGCAGCTTTATGGAATGGAGAACTCGCGGGCTTTGTCCTGTTGATCCATAGTGATCTTGACAGTCACCCTCACCTCAAACCATGGGTTGCAAGTGTCCTGGTTGCACCCGCGTTTCGTGGGCGCGGCGTTGCCAAGGCACTGATGGCCTCGATTGAAGCGGCAGCGCAGGAGCTGGGCTATGGTGAAGCCTATCTCTATACCAGCAAGCCTGATCTTTATCGCAAAATGGCCTGGGATGATTTTGAGACACTCTCCGGCGAAAATGAAGGCATGCTGATCCTCCATAAGAAAATCGCGCAGGTTTAACTGCGCGATCGATTTTCATTCTTATGATGCCGCCGGTATCGGACAGCTCACACCTGTTCCGCGCAAGCCGCAATAGCCATTCGGGTTCTTGGCCAGATACTGCTGATGATAATCCTCCGCATAATAGAATGTTGGAGCATCTGCAATTTCAGTTGTAATCAGGCCAAGACCGCACGCAGACAAAGCTGCCTGATAGGCATCCCTACTCTTCTCAACCGCTTCACGATCCGTCTCATCGAAGGTGTAGATCACCGAGCGATATGTTGTGCCGATATCATTGCCCTGTCGCATACCCTGCGTTGGATCGTGCTCTTCCCAAAACAGTGTCAGCAAAGCACCGAGGCTCACCACCTTCGGATCATAAACCACAAGAACAACTTCAGCATGGCCGGTCAAACCCGTACAGGTTTCCTCATAAGTTGGGTTGGGCGTTATTCCACCGGCATAACCAACCGCCGTCACATAGACACCCGGCACCTGCCAGAAAAGCCGCTCTGCGCCCCAGAAACACCCCATGCCAAACATGACCTGTTTCAAACCTGCGGGCCATGGGCCTTTCAGCGGCTTTTGAGATACAAAATGCACAGAGGCTGTAGCGAGCGCTGCATCGCGACCGGGCAAAGCGTCTTGTTTTGAAGGCATCTCGACCTTCTTACGATAGCTATCCAGCAAACTCATTTAACATCTCCTGAAATGCATTTCAGCGCGCGCTGAAACTGCCAAAGGGCTTTTTGCGACGATAACCGGCCAGGTAAAAAAGCAGCGCGAGAACACCAAAAACCAACCAACCAGGCTGCTCAAGCACGGGAACGAAGACAGTGTCCCAGCCCGCAACCCCTATATAATGCGTCATGAAGGCTTCTGCATCCCCCAAGCTTTCAGGCGCACCGCGCGCCCATATATCCAGAAGCGGTTTGACGACCCATTCCGACGCACCAACCGAACGTGCACCATCCAGAACAGCGAAGACCACTGCCAACGCCAGAAACACGACCGCAAAACTGCGTAAAACAAAACGAAACACGATTCTCTGCCTTTGATTTTACCCAGTTTCATCATGCAAAAATGCGTGCTTGATACCATCAATCCTCTGCGTAAAGCATTGCTTCATCATAACATAAAGTGGACAGAGGGCGCAGACTTAAACAAAGCACAAGTTTTTGATTGAATTATATCCTTATAAAACAGAGACTTGCGTAAATTTACGTTTAGATCCAGCGGTTCCGGACAAATTAAAGCAAAAACTGGCAAATAGCAGTTGAACATATGCGTATTCTGGCTATATTGCGCGCCGCACCAGCTGTTTTGGCAACGAACCAATGCCTGATTTGAAGAGCGGTGTGCTTTTTGCAAGAGTTCTTACCGCAGTTGCGGATTTCAAGACAGCAAAAGACGGAGAGGTGGCCGAGTGGTTGAAGGCGCACGCCTGGAAAGTGTGTATACGGGGAACCGTATCGCGGGTTCGAATCCCGCTCTCTCCGCCAGATATTTCATCTAAGAAATTGAAATGGATGAATTTTATAAGTTGAGGTTATTGTGCCCCCCCCGTATACGCTTTAGCTCGCCTCTAACACCTAGAATTGCCCCAGGACAAACTGCTCCATCCCGTGTGATAAACTTTGATTGTTTTCAAAGCCCACCCTGTAGACTGCGCAAATTCTTGACTCTTAACGATATCGGAGACGCCTAGCTCAGTGAGCCGCGCCTTTTCACGCCAAAGCCTCTTCTGGAATTCTAAACCGGCCCGGCCAAGTATCAGAAGCTTTTTGTTTCAAGAGCCCTCATCCGCATCGCCTAAAAACCATAACCAAAGCACGTTTCAATCGCAATCCACACTGATGGAAGCCACGGAAAACGCTAAACTTTTGAATCTGTTATGGAAAAAACTGGTGCTGCGAGAGAGGATTGAACTCTCGACCTCTCCATTACCAATGGAGTGCTCTACCACTGAGCTACCGCAGCATTCTGTTGAACGCGGCGGACTTCTGCCACATCATTGCGTGAATCGCAAGCAAGCAATTGCATTTCTTTTCACTTAATGTGGAAATCATTGGATACTCACTTTAAAACCCGCTTTTCGAAGGGTTTTTACCGGAGTACATAGAAGCCATGAGCGAAAAAAAGACCAAAGACGACAAAAAAAATCATATCGATCCGCGCGAGAAGCGGCGCGCTGAGCAATTGCGTGCGAATCTCATGCGGCGCAAAGTGCAATCACGCTCACGACGTGCAGGCGATGCCGATGAACGCAATGATGGCATAACCGCGGGCAAAGAAGACATAGACTGAACCTTTCCCCGCTAAAAAGCACCTGCGCGTTCGGCGCTGCTTTTCAAGCAGAATATCATGTAATAAAGCCTTCCTTGAAGATAGAAAGCGGCTGCGTTAAAAGCACAGATCAATTCTCGGTGGTACCGCGATACGACTGTGATTCGTGTTCGACGTAATTCCGCCGCATGAACAGTCATTTCTTAATGCAACGCTGCCAGTCTCAAGTGCTGCGGAATTTGCAAATATCGATTGCCGGGCAAAAGCTTCGGCCCAGAAGGTGAAACAGCATGGATCGCATCAAAATCATCGGCGGCAACAAGCTCAACGGCGTCATTCCTATCTCTGGCGCTAAAAATGCAGCGCTGCCATTGATGATCGCTTCGCTTCTCACCGACGATACGCTGACGCTTGAAAACGTGCCGCACCTCGCCGATGTCGAGCAGTTGATCCGCATTCTTTCCAATCATGGCGTTGACTATTCCGTCAATGGGCGCCGCGAGCATCAGAATGGCGCCTATTCGCGCACCATCCATTTCACGGCGCGTAACATTGTCGATACGGTTGCTCCTTATGAGCTGGTTTCCAAGATGCGTGCGAGCTTCTGGGTCATCGGCCCGCTTCTGGCACGTATGGGTGAAGCAACCGTTTCGCTGCCTGGCGGTTGCGCCATTGGTACACGCCCGGTTGATCTGCTGCTCGAATGCCTTGAAGCGCTCGGTGCGCAGATCGACATTGAGAATGGATATGCAAAGGCGCGCGCACCAAAGGGCGGCCTTGTTGGTGCACGCTATCGCTTCCCAAAGGTTTCAGTTGGCGCGACCCACGTCATGCTGATGGCAGCAGCACTTGCCAAAGGCGAAACAATTATCGAAAACCCTGCGCGCGAGCCGGAGGTTGTCAATCTCGCCGACTGCCTGAATGCCATGGGCGCAAAAATCACCGGCGCAGGCACCGACACAATCCATGTGCAGGGTGTTACCAGCCTGTCGGGCGCACGCGTTCGCGTTATCCCAGACCGTATTGAAACCGGCACTTACGCCATGGCTGTTGCCATGACGGGCGGTGATGTGCTGCTTGAAGGCGCACAGGAAAGCCAGCTTACCGCAGCGCTTGAAACCTTGCGTCAGGCAGGTGCGGAAATCACCGAAACCAACAGCGGCCTGCGTGTCGTGCGCAATGGCCATGGTATTCATCCAGTCGATGTAACCACCGATCCGTTCCCCGGCTTTCCGACCGATCTTCAGGCGCAGTTCATGGGCCTGATGACGATGGCACAGGGGACATCACGCATTACCGAGACGATCTTCGAAAATCGCTTCATGCATGTGCAGGAGCTGGCGCGTCTTGGTGCAAAGATTTCTTTGTCGGGCCAGACTGCAACCGTTGAAGGTGTAGAACGTCTCAAGGGTGCACAGGTTATGGCAACGGATCTGCGCGCATCGGTTTCGCTGGTTATCGCGGGCCTTGCTGCTGAGGGTGAAACAACCGTCAACCGCGTCTATCACCTTGATCGCGGCTTTGAGCGATTGGAAGAAAAGCTCTCGCGCTGTGGCGCTCATGTTGAGCGCATCAGCGGTTAATCATTTAAAAGCCGGATTTGCCTAATGCAGTCCGGCTTTTCTTTCATTTCCGGCTTATTCGTCAACAGGCTGAAAAGCCTGTCGATTTTTTTGTGCTGACATGCAAAGTTGCACACACGATATTTGAGAGTAGCAGGGAACAACACAAGATATGGGCCAGATATGGAAATGTTGAAGCTTGTGGCGCTGGATGAAGAAGATTTGCAGGTCCTGTCCGCCCATCTTCAGGACGCGGTTCTCAAAGTGTCAGATCTGCAATATCTGGCGGCGGAGAAGCGCTTCGTGCTGACACTCAATCGCTTTGCGTGGGAAAAGGTCAAACCAAAGCTTTTCCGAAAGCCGCAATATCAGCGTCGCCGCACTGCTTTGCATTTTAACCGCGTCACGGCTGTCAAAGGCAGCGGCATCGACCGGCAGAAGCCCGAAGAGGTTTTGTCACTGCTGGCCATTCGTTTTATTGCTGGTGAAGCACCTGCTGGAACTTTGGAACTGACTTTTTCAGCAAATGCCGCTATCCGTCTGGATGTGGAATGTATCGAAGCGCAGCTGACGGATCTGGGTGCTGCGTGGGAAACCAGTTCCGTACCGCGACACGACGCCTGATTGCGGTTCACGACAAGATTTCTCATTACCCAAGACAACAGGGCTTTGCCCGGACCGACAATTAAAGGAATACCAGCGTGGTCACGACGCTCAGACAAACCGACCCCGATTTTGAAAAGAACTTTGCAGCTTTCTTGACCGGCAAGCGCGAGGTCTCTGAAGATGTGGATCGCGCTGCCCGCGAAATCGTTGATCGTGTACGCCGCGAAGGCGATGCCGCCCTGATTGAATATTCGCTGCGTTTTGATCGTATCGATCTGAATAAAACAGGCATTCGGGTTACGGAAGCAGAAATCGATGCGGCTTTCGATCAAGCACCTGCCTCAACCATTGAAGCGCTGAAACTGGCGCATGAACGTATTGAAAAACACCACTCGCGCCAACTCCCTAAAGATGATCGCTACACCGATGCGCTTGGCGTGGAACTCGGTTCGCGCTGGACAGCCATAGAAGCCGTCGGTCTTTATGTGCCGGGCGGCACTGCGAGCTATCCAAGTTCGGTGTTGATGAATGCTGTGCCTGCAAAGGTTGCAGGGGTTGAGCGGATTGTGATGGTTGTGCCCTCGCCTGATGGCAAGCTCAACCCGCTGGTTCTGGTGGCAGCCCGCCTTGCCGGTGTTTCAGAAATCTACCGTGTTGGCGGCGCGCAGGCTGTGGCGGCTCTCGCCTTTGGTACGCAAACCATTGCGCCGGTTGCAAAAATTGTTGGCCCCGGCAACGCATACGTTGCGGCTGCCAAGCGCATTGTCTTTGGTACGGTTGGCATTGACATGATTGCCGGACCTTCCGAAGTGCTGGTGATTGCCGACAAGGACAACAATCCGGACTGGCTGGCGGCCGACATTCTCGCGCAGGCAGAACACGATACGGCCGCGCAATCTATCCTGATGACCGATGACGAGCCTTTCGCGAAGGCTGTTGAAGACGCCGTTGAGCGCCAGCTGAAAACTTTGCCGCGTGCAGAAACGGCGGCGGCAAGCTGGCGCGATTTTGGCGCAGTCATTTTGGTTGAGGACTTTGATGCTGCCATCCCGCTGGCAAATCGCATTGCAGCCGAGCATCTGGAAATCGCCACTGCCGATCCCGAAGCCTTGCTGCCCCGAATTCGCAATGCCGGCTCAATCTTCATTGGTGCCTATACGCCGGAAGTGATCGGCGATTATGTCGGCGGCTGCAATCACGTTCTGCCGACCGCACGTTCGGCGCGATTCTCGTCCGGCCTGTCGGTGCTTGATTATATGAAGCGCACATCTCTTCTAAAGCTCGGTCCCGATCAGCTGCGTGCGCTTGGACCTGCCGCTATTGAAATCGCTCGCGCAGAAGGCCTTGATGCCCACGCGCAATCCGTTGCCATCCGGCTCAACCTATGAGGGATCATGACTGTCGGCGTTCCTAATGCCCGATTGATCGACGTCGAGCTGGATGAAACCATCGGGCGCTCGACGCCTGATGTCGAGCATGAACGCGCAGTCGCTATTTTTGATCTGATTGAGGAAAATACCTTCCATCCGGTCGGCGATGCCACAGGTGGGCCATACAAGCTTCGCCTGTCGCTTATGGAAACGCGACTCATTTTTTCGATCACACGTGAAAACGGTGAAAACGTTGCGACCCACATTCTATCGCTGACACCATTGAAACGCATCGTTCGCGATTATTTCATGGTGTGCGAAAGCTATTACGAGGCAATCCGTTCCGCGTCTCCAAGCAAGATTGAAGCCATCGATATGGGACGGCGCGGCCTGCATAATGAAGGATCCCAAACGCTGCAAACGCGTCTGAACGGCAAGATTGAAGTTGATTTTGCGACGGCGCGTCGTCTCTTCACACTGGTATGCGTGCTGCATTGGCGGGGCTGAGATCAAATGCACGGTGACGATGCGGTTGAAAAAGCGGAAGATGTCGAAGCTGCCAAACGGCCCACGTCTATACTTTTCGTCTGTGGCAAAAACGCAATCCGTTCTCCAATGGCCGAGCTTCTTGCAAGAAAGCTGTTGTCGCCCAATATGTATATTGCTTCGGCAGGCGTGCAGCGCGGTGAGCGTGATCCGTTTGTTGATGCCGTTTTGAATGAAGAAGGTTTGTCGCTTGATGACCGGCAACCTCGCGGGTTGGAAGAGCTGGCGGATGGCTATTTTGACCTTATCATCACGCTCACTCCGCTTGCACATCATACGGTGCTTGAACGTATGCGCGGATTTTCTGTCGATGTCGAATATTGGCCGACACCGGACCCTACACTTGTTACAGGCAGCCGCGGGCAGATTTTGGATGCTTATCGTGATGTGCGAGACCGTTTGAAGCACCAGATTACAGAGCGTTTAGCTCCAAAATAACATCATCCAATTCGGTTGTTCACAAATGCCGTCTAATCATATAGGTTCCGGCCAAATTTAAAGCTATGGCCCGGTTTCGGGCCAATTCTATCAAAGAAAGAAACAGGTATCGCATGGCGAAAGAAGAAGTCCTCGAATTTCCGGGTGTTGTTACGGAACTGCTGCCAAATGCAATGTTCCGCGTGAAGCTCGAAAACGAACATGAAATCATTGCCCACACTGCCGGCCGCATGCGCAAGAACCGCATCCGCGTTCTCGCTGGCGACAAGGTTCTGGTCGAAATGACCCCTTACGACCTGACCAAGGGCCGTATCACCTACCGCTTCAAATAAGCCAATCACTCGCTTTTTCGGAAAAAGCCTTGTCTATAAGCGCGCAACATAAGCTGGTTCTTGCGTCCGGCTCTCCCCGAAGAATTGAGCTTCTGGGTCAAGCCGGCATTGAGCCGGATCATATTCAGCCAGCTGATATTGATGAAACGCCCCAGCGTGCGGAGCATCCGCGTTCTCTGGCGCGGCGGCTTGCGCGTGAAAAGGCAAAGGCTGCGCAGGAACAATTGCAGGGCGATGAAAATTTCGGCAAAGCTTTTGTTCTGGCGGCTGATACGGTTGTTGCCGTCGGGCGCCGCATTTTGCCCAAGGCCGAGATCAACGATGAAGCGCGGGAATGCCTGCGTCTTTTGTCAGGGCGTACGCATAAGGTTTTTACCGGTGTCTGCCTTGTTCTGCCCAATGGAAATCTGCGCCAGACACTTGTTGAAACACGTCTGCGTTTTGAGCGTCTGACACGCTTGCAGATCGACGCCTATCTCGCGTCCGGCGAATGGCGCGGCAAGGCTGGTGGTTATGCCATTCAGGGACTTGCAGGCAGCTTTGTGGTCAAGCTTGTTGGCTCCTACACCAGCGTGGTGGGGCTTCCCTTGCAGGAAACGGTGAGCCTGCTGGCCGATGGTGGCTATCCTGTCTACGCCAATTGGCAAACCGGCAAGGTCTGAAAATTCCATGAGCGACAAGAAAGATATCTCCACAGCGCCGGACGCTCGCGTCACGCCCTTGCGCCCTGTTCGTCCCTGCCCTGAATGTGGCAAGCCATCGGTTCGTGATGCTTATCCGTTCTGCTCACCGCGTTGCAAAAGCATTGACCTCAATCGTTGGCTTTCGGGAAGCTATGTGATTCCCGGTAAGCCGATTGATGAAGAGGAAGAGAACGACAACTGAGTATGTGTGGCTCTGATTTCCACAGTCAAATCGGTAGTTTAGCAAGCTTATAAGAAATCTTATAAAAATTGCGATAGGGTGCTGGACAGCGTGAAATTTAATGCTATAACGCACCCACTTCCGGCGGACACCAACACCGCCACATGGTGAGAAATCACTGAAAGGATGCCCGGATAGCTCAGTTGGTAGAGCAGCGGATTGAAAATCCGCGTGTCGGCGGTTCAAATCCGTCTCCGGGCACCATTCACTCCCTCAAAAAAGTCCTGCGTTTTTAGATTCATAACAAGCTGACAATTTTGCAATAAGAACGAGCGTTATTGCAGGCCCATTTTATTACGCGCACGAAAAAGCCCGCTTAGAGCGGGCTATTCGGGAGCAATGGTATAATGCCTCAATGCCTTACCGCGCCAAAATCGCAAACTCGGCTTCTGGTAAATCCGGGCTTGTCGCGCGGATCGGCGAGCCGTGGTCTATGAGATGCGGTTTCAAGATTCTGCCCTCAAACATGGTTGCTCGCGATTTGCGAATACTTACGGTAGGTTTGTTTCGCTATCCTTTTTCGCCTTATCTTTATCGTAATGCCACTTGATGGCAAAGAACATGGCCACGCCTAATACGACAACCTTGAACCCCATCAAAACTATAGGAATCCATTCCATCTTTTGAAGATTTCCATACTTCTATTTATCGCGAGGAGCACTAGAATATGTCGCGCTTAAAGCGTGTCATTGTCGCATATTTGCGAATGCTAAATGAGCCCCTTTAGCTGCGACGTGCCTTAGCACAATACTTCCCATGAAACATCTGATTTTTCATTCTGCGATGCTTTCATTTGGGGTTTTAAAGCGGCGATTCGTAAGCGCGGCCTTCGTGCCGCAGTGCTTTGCGGCTCATGACAAAGCTGTCTAAGCCGCCATCATCGCCCGTGCCTTTCCTGTTTGATTGAACCGATGAAAATGCTCAAATAAAAAAGCGCACCGACCTTTGGTGCGCTTTTTTTAAAGCCATCAGCAACCCAATTTACGGCTGAACATATTCCAGCGTCAGCGTTTCAACACCGGCAGAGAGAGCTGTTCCCTTTTCGGTATCGACAGCCAGCGGCTGCAATGTGAAAGACTGGCCGGTTCCGCCGACCAGAACCTGAACGCCTGCGCCGAGGCCAAGGCTTGCATCCGCCTGCGCGCCCGCATAGGTGCCAGCAAGTGCGCCCGGCTCAACAGTTGTGGTTGCAGCAAGAACAGTCCAGGTCATCTGGCCGCCGGTCGTTTCACCCAGTTCCAGACCATATTGATCAATCGACCCCTTATACTGCTGTGACAAACCATTGCCGTTCGACAGCGTACAGCTAACCTTCTGCTTCTGCTCGATGATCAGGCCGATACCGGCAGACACATCGCAAGAAAGCACGCCGACTTCAGCGCTAACCTGCGCAGAGCCGGATGATGTTGCCGCCAAAAGAACGGAAGCACCGAGTATCCAAATTGCCTTTTTCATCTTAACACCTTTGCCAAATCAACAGTTCCCAAAGGAACAGAGTATTCTTAAGCGATCAATAATAAAAAGCCGCGCTACGAAAGATATTTTCGGCAGCGCGGCTTCGAGCTCAAATGCTTTTGTATCAGCCCTTGAACGTATATTGCATAATCGACTCTGGCTTCATTTCAATTGAGAAGCCCGGCAGTGATGGCGGCATATAGGCTGCATCCTTGATGATGCATGGCTCGATGAAATGCTCGTGCAGATGATCGACATATTCGATCACGCGACCATCCATGGTGCCGGAAACAGCGACATAATCAATCATCGACAGGTGCTGCACATATTCGCAAAGGCCAACGCCGCCGGCATGTGGCCAGACAGGCTTGTTGTATTTCGCAGCAATCAGCAGCACGGCCAGAACTTCATTCAGGCCACCCATGCGGCATGAATCGATCTGGACGATATCGATAGCGCCTTCTGCGATGAACTGCTTGAACATGATGCGGTTCTGGCACATTTCACCAGTTGCAACCTTCACATCGCCAATGGCTTCGCGGATTTTGCGATGTCCTGCAACATCATCCGGGCTGGTCGGCTCTTCGATGAAGAACGGCTTAGAGAAGGCAAGCTTGTTAACCCACGCGATTGCCTGATCGACTTCCCAGACCTGATTGGCGTCGATCATCAGATAACGATCCGGGCCAATCACTTCACGCGCAATGGTGAGACGACGAATATCGTCTTCGAGATCACGGCCAACCTTCATCTTGACGTGATTGAAGCCTTCATCAATGGCCTCCTGACACAGACGACGCAGCTTTTCATCATCATAGCCAAGCCAACCAGCAGAAGTCGTGTAGCAAGGATAGCCCGTGGCTTCGAGCTTAGCGATACGTTCAGCCTTGCCACTTTCTGCTTTGCGCAGAATTTCGACAGCTTCGTCACGGGTCAGCACATCGGTCAGATAGCGGTAATCGACGATGTCGGCGATTTCCTCAGCGGAAAGTTCTGAAACCAGACGCCAAACCGGCTTGCCCGACTGCTTTGCCAGCAGATCCCAAAACGCGTTGACGACAGCACCAGTTGCCAGATGCATCGCACCCTTTTCAGGACCGATCCAGCGCAACTGGCTGTCGCTTGTCAGATGGCGCCAGAACTTGCCCGGCGCCTCGCGGACCACGTCAAGGTCAACGCCGACCACCAGATGACGCATGGCAAGAATGGCCTGACAGCAAATGTCATTACCGCGACCGATGGTGAAAGTGAGACCATGGCCCTTCAACGCCTCGTCATCCGTATCGAGAATGACATAGGCTGCCGAATAGTCCGGGTCCGGGTTCATTGCATCGGAACCGTCCAGACTTTGGGACGTCGGGAAGCGCAGATCAAAGACGCGCAGATCAGTAATTTTGGTCATGTTTTATCCGTTATCCGAGCATGATCCCCCAAACCTCAACCGTTTGGGGGCATGCCCAAAATAATTAAACGTCGGCGCGCACGTTTTGCTTCTGTGTGCCGAGGCCTTCAATGCCGAGTTCAACAACGTCGCCAGCCTTGAGATAGCGCGGTGGCTTCATGCCCATGCCAACGCCGGGAGGCGTCCCAGTGGAAATGATGTCACCCGGCTGCAATGACATGAACTGCGACAGATAGGAAACCAGATAACGCACGCCATAGACCATGGTCTTGGTCGAGCCGTCCTGCATGGTTTCGCCATTGACCGTGAGCCACATTTTGAGGTTCTGCGGATCAGCAACTTCGTCCTTTGTCACCAGCCATGGACCGGTTGGGCCGAATGTGTCGCAGGACTTGCCCTTGGTCCACTGACCCGCGCGTTCGATCTGGAAAGCGCGTTCCGAAACATCATGCAGCGTGCAATAGCCAGCAACGTAATCAAGCGCATCGTCTTCCGAGACATATTTCGCGGTCTTGCCGATAACGATACCGAATTCGACTTCCCAGTCGGTTTTTTCCGAGCCGCGCGGGATGATGAGATCATCATTCGGGCCGACGATTGCCGAAGTTGCCTTCATGAAGATAACTGGCTCTGGCGGCACAGCCATACCGGATTCTGCTGCGTGATCGGCATAATTGAGGCCGATGCAGATAAACTTGCCAGTGCCTGCAACACATGGGCCGAGACGTGGATTGCCTTCAACCTTTGGCAGTGCGTTGACGTCAAGCGAGCCAAGCTTTGCGAGCGCTTCAGGGCTGAGAACGGCACCGGACAGATCACTGACATGCGCAGAAAGATCACGGATATTGCCGTCGGCATCGAGAAGGCCCGGCTTTTCCTGACCCGTTTCGCCATAACGAAGAAATTTCATAAGTTTACTCCTTGTGGGGATTTGCAGCAGCGAACTTAAATTGTCCAGCCGCCGTCGATGTTATACGCCTGACCAGTCGTGTAAGTGGCACCTGCGAGATAGACCGCGAGATCGGCAATTTCTTCCGGCTGACCAATACGACCAATTGGCTGACGCGCTATGAAAGCGGCGCGCTGTTCTTCATAATCGCCCTGCGCGCGCAGACGGTCCTGAAGCGATGGACTTTCAACCGTACCGGGGCAGATGGCGTTGCAGCGAATGCCTTTGGCAACATAATCAGCAGCAACAGCCTTGGTGAGACCGATCACAGCAGCCTTGGTGACGCCATAGGCGAAGCGGTTCGGCACGCCTTTGACGCTCGAAGCAACCGAGGCCATGTTGACGATGGCGCCGTCTTTGCGTTCCAGCATGCCCGGCAGCACAGCCTGAATTGTGCGGATCATTGCTTTGACGTTCAGATTAACGGCGAAGTCGAGGTCTTCGTCCTTCATTTCGAGGATAGAACCACCATGCACGACGCCCGCGCAGTTGAACAAAATGTCGACCTGACCGATCTCGGCAACGAGCGTCTTTACTTCGGCCTCGTCAAGCACATTGAGCTTGCGTGTGATGATGCCGGAAACGCCTTCGAGTTCTTTGAGTGCTGCCTCGTTGATGTCGGTCGCATAGACCTTTGCGCCTGCTTCTGCAAAAGCCAGCGCGCTGGCGCGGCCAATGCCCTGAGCAGCCGCTGTGATCAGCGCTGTTTTTCCATCAAATCGTATCGTCATAGTCATGCCTTCCGTTCAACAAGCAGGATGTGATCGCAAGCAAGCACCACTTCGTCCCGCTGATTAAGCACTTCGCACCGCTCGGTAACGCGGCCCATATTTGTCCGTTTCGGATCGTCTTCCTTTGCGCTAATCGTCACGCGCGTGCGGATCGTATCGCCGATATGCACCGGACGCACGAAGCGAAGGCGATCATAGCCATAGGAAAACGCAACAGGGTTAATCAGCGTCGCAGTCAGACCGACACCGATTGCAAAGATCATTGTCCCATGCGCAATGCGCTGACCCCCCGGCAAGGTTTTTGCAAATTCTGCATCCATGTGGTGCGGAAAGAAATCACCCGTATGACCGGCATGCACCACGAAATCCGTTTCGGTGATCGTGCGGCCATAGGTTATGCGCTGGTGGCCCAGCTCATAGTCTTCAAAATAGATCGCCTGTTCAGACATGATCAGAACTCCGGTTTTGCAGCAAGCGGCGTGGCAGGCGCAGCGCTCGACTGATAAGCGGCTTCAACCAGCGCCATAGTTTGCCATGCATCTTCAACCGAGCCGATCAGTTCTGTATCTTCACCAGTGGCGAAGCGCTGCAATTGCGCCATGCGGTTTAAGAATGCGTCCGGGAACCATGCGCCTTGAAGCTCCACCTGCACCCAGTCGTCGCCACCCTTTGGCTTGATCCAAAGCTCGTCCGGTTCCCCGCGCGGATAGTCAAGATTGACACCGAGTTTCACATAGGCAGCCCCTTCGGTGCCGCAAATGCGGAACTCGCAGGCCTGAAACTTGCGGCCAAAATCATGGTCGTGATTGATCGACAGTGCACAGCGCACGCGGTTGCCGTAATCGAGAATAGCAGCCGTGCGGGTCTGGGCGACTTCGTGGTTCGGATGGCCAATGGTTTTGGCATGAACACCTTGCGGATTACCGAGCAGACCACGCACGAAATCGAGATAATGGATCGAGTGCATGGCGATCTCGATGCGCGGCAGGCCTTTGAGGAACGGCCACAGACCCCAAGGGGTCGCAAGCGCCAGCCATGCGTCGAAATCCACGACTTCACCAAGCAAGCCCTTATCGACGGCGTCGTAAAGTGCCAACATCATCGGCGCGAAACGCAGCTGGAAATTCACCGCAGCCTTGAGATTGCGCGCACGGCAGACTTTCAGGATTTTCGTAGCACTTTCCAAGTCGCTGCCCATCGGCTTCTGAATGAGACACGCCGCACCTTCCGGCAATTGCGACAGGATCGAAGCATGGGCTGAGGGCGGCGTTGCCAGATCAAAGATTGCGTCTTCAACGGCAAGTGCCTCTTGCAAGTTTGCGAAAGCTTTCACGCCCCATTGAACAGCAAGCGCTGAAGCCTTGTCCAGATTGGGATCGAAAATGCCTGCAACCGGAAAGCCGCCCTGCTTATAGGCTGGCAGATGCGCATCGCCGACAATGCTGCCCGCGCCGAAAATCACGATTGGTTTCGGTGTGGCAGGCTTCGCCCACCATTGGCGCAGGCTTTTCGGATCGAAAGCTTCAGTCATGATGGAAAACCTCCTCCATCATGGCCCACCACTCGCCCTCTTTACGGGTTTCAAATGGCTTCTGGCAAGGCATACAGACTGACCACCATTCCTGATTTTTAGGATTATCGGCCATCTTCTTCATGTCAGCTCCAAAGTCCGTGCCGACATATTCCCATGTGCCAAACAGCAGGTTTTCCGGCTCTTTGAGAAAGATCGTATAATTGGTGATGTTGCATGCGGAAATGAGTGCGAGAATTTCCGGCCACACGCTCGCGTGCAACTTTTTATAGTCTGCGATCTTTTCAGGCTTCAGCCCGATCACCATACCCATTCTTTGAACCATTACGATCTCACGATCTCGCGGGTGAATTCGGAAACCGAACGCGCGCGTACAGCATCCCAATCCCAAGAAATACCAATGCCAGCTTCCGATGGGGCAATGGCGTGGCCATCACGAATTTCCATGCCCTTTGTGGTCAGGTCATCAAGCTGCGGGATATATTCGACATAGCGCCCGTTCTGCACGGCACAGGTGAGGCTGACATGCAGTTCCATCAGGAAGTGCGGGCAGACCGGAATGTCGAACGCTTCTGCGGCGTGGGCCACTTTCAGCCATGGTGTGATGCCGCCGATGCGCGCCACATCCACCTGAACGATAGAGCATGCGCCCTTCTGCATATATTCGCGGAAATGGCGGATCGAATAGATCGATTCACCCACCGCAATCGGTGTCGGTGTGGAACGGGTCAGGCGGATATGGCCATCAAGATCATCCGCCGGAAGCGGCTCCTCAATCCATGCAAGATCAAGTTCTTTCAGACGCTCGGCGCGGCGGATCGCTTCATCCACGCTAAAGCCCTGATTGCAGTCGGTCATGATCTCAAAGCCATTACCAACGGCTGCGCGAACAGCCGCAAGACGTGCATAGTCTTCCGAACCATGCGGCTTGCCGATCTTGACCTTGGAACCGGAAAAGCCCTTGGCCTTGGCAACTAGTGCATCCTCAACCAGTGCTTCTTTTTCGATATGCAACCAACCGCCTTCGGTCGTGTAAAGCGGACAGCGATCCTTGGCACCACCCGCAAGCTTCCACAGTGGCAGGTTCTGCTTTTTCGCACGCAGATCCCAGAGGGCCGTGTCGATTGCGGCAAGCGCTAAGGCCGTAATCGCACCAATGGTTGTGGCATGGGTTGCAAATTCGAGCTTGCGCCAGATCGCCTCAATGCAATCGGCATCCTCGTTGATAATCAGCGGCACCAGATGATCGCTCAAGAGCCGCATGACGGACGAGCCGCCGGTGCCGATAGTATAGCTATAGCCTGTACCAACAGCACCATCGCTGTCGGTGATGGTGACAATTGGCGTTTCCTGACTGACAAAGCTCTGGATCGCATCAGTACGCTTAACCTTCGGCGGAAGGTCAACCATGCGCAGTTCGACTTTTTCAATCCGTGCCATGATTAAACTGCCAAACTCTTACCACTTGCCGCATCAAACAGATGCGCCTGCGATAGATCAAAATGCATTGAGATCGCTTCGCCGGAGTTAAGGTGACGCGGGTTGAGCATGCGCGCCACCCATTCCTTTCCGGCAAACTCGACAAAGACCAGCGTTTCATTGCCAAGCGGTTCGGTGATCGAGACAGTCATATCCTGCTCATGCGATGTTCCGGCATCGCCGGTAGAAATGCCGTGGCCGGTCGGGAACAGATCATCCGGGCGAAGGCCGAATGTGACCTTCGCGCCTTCCGTGACCTTGGCTTTGAATTGTGCGGGCACTGGCAGACGTTCACCCGTGGCAAAAACCAATTCTGCACCTTGCACCGTTGCCTCGGCCATATTCATCGGCGGCGAGCCGATGAAGCCAGCGACAAACTGCGTTGCCGGACGCTTGAACACTTCATCCGGTGTTCCGACCTGCTCAATATGGCCATCGCGCATGATGACGATACGATCAGCCAGCGTCATGGCCTCGACCTGATCATGCGTCACGTAAACAACTGTCGACTGAACCTTGGCATGGAGCTTCTTGATCTCAGTGCGCATCTGCGTGCGCAGCTTCGCATCGAGGTTTGAAAGCGGTTCGTCAAACAGAAACACTTCCGGATTGCGCACGATCGCGCGTCCCATGGCAACGCGCTGGCGCTGACCGCCTGAAAGCTGCGCCGGACGACGTTCTATCAGCGCTTCAAGGCCAAGAATGCTGGATGCTTCATTGACGCGGCGGTCGATTTCCGCCTGCGGCTGCTTAGCGATTTTGAGCGAGAAGCCCATGTTCTCACGCACCGACATATGCGGATAAAGCGCATAGGACTGGAACACCATAGAGATGTTGCGATCACGCGGCGGCAAATCGTTGACTTGCCTGCCGCCGATTTCGAGTGCGCCATCCGAGATGCTTTCAAGACCTGCAATCATGCGCAGCGTCGTGGACTTGCCACAGCCCGAAGGACCAACAAGCGCAACAAATTCCTTGTCGGCGATTTCGAGATTGATGCCATGCACCACTTCGACAGTGCCATAACGCTTGACAAGATTTTTAATGGAAAGCTGAGCCATTTTATATCAACCTTTAACCGCGCCGAACGTCAGGCCAGCAACAAGATGCTTCTGAACGATGAATGTGAGGGTCAGCGCCGGAATAATCATCACGACCGCCAGCGCGCACATGCCACGCCAGTCGATGGTGAATTCAGCGGTGTAATCGAGAAGACCAACAGGAAGGGTCTTGGAATTAATAGAACGGGTGAGCTGGGAAGCCAGCGCATATTCGTTCCATGAGGTGAGAAAAGCGAAGATGCCTGCGGTCGCAATGCCCGGACCAGCCAGTGGAAACTCCACCTGCCAGAAAGCCTGCCAGCGTGTGCAGCCATCAATCTGCGCTGCTTCCGCCAAGTCTTTTGGCACCTGACGGAAGAAGCCGTCGATCAGCCAGATCGTGAAAGGCACATTGAGCGCCACATAGGTGATGATCAGGCCGAAATGCGTGTCGATGATGCCAATACGCGAATAGAGCATGAAGAGCGGCAACGAAAGCGCTATACCCGGCACCGAACGCGTCAGCATGAGACCAAGGAATGTCGTCGACTTGCCAAAGAAGCGGAAGCGCGCAAAGGCATAGCCACCCGAAACACCGACAACCAGCGCAATGAGGGTCGATGTGACCGAGATAATCAGCGAGTTGCGGAAATAATCCCAGACCGGAATACCGCCACCGCCTGCGCCTGAGAACATCGCATAATAAGCATCGAGCGTGATTTCCTGCGGAATCCAGACCGGAGGCTTTGCCATGATTTCAACGGGGGGACGCAACGACGAAAGCACGATCCACAAACCCGGAAGACAGATGATCGCCATCGCCAGAAACAGGCCGATGAGATAGGCGACTTTTTTGACGCGGCGCAGCAGGCGATGCTGATCATTAGAGAGTGTTGCGTGAGCCATGATTACCACTCCGCTCCGATTTGCGCGCGTGCAGCTGCAAGCTTGCGGAAAAACATTACGGTGAAGAGGATCGAAAGCAGGATCGCGACATAGGCCATGGCATTGGCAAGCCCCATCTGCGCATCCGAATAGGCGGTGCGTCCGACCAGCGTCCAGATCAACTCGGTGCGGCGTGCGGGGCCACCATCGGTCATGATTTTCACGATGTCATAAGCGCGTGCCACATCGAGCGAACGAATGGTCATTGCGATGAACGCAAACGGCATCAGATAAGGCCAGATGACATAGCGGAATGTCTGCCATGGCGTGCAGCCGTCAACACGCGCCGCTTCCACCGGATCCTGCGGCATCGACAGAAGACCGCCAAGAATGAGGATCGCGAATACCGAAGTGGACATCCAGACTTCTGCCAGCAGAATGGCAAACAGCGCCAGATTGCCGTCGATCAGCCACGGAATAGCCTGACTGGTGATGCCTAACGATTGCAGCGCATTGTTCACCAGACCAATATTGTCGTTGAACATGAACTTGAACTGGAAGCCGACCAGAACCGGCGAGAACATCATCGGGAACATCATCAGTGTGCGCAAAAGGCGCTGGCCATGGGTGGCCTTGTTGATGAGCAGCGCCAGACCAAGGCCGAGCAGCATTTCCAGATTGAGCGCAATGGTGAGGAAGATCACCGTGCGAATGAATGCAGCCCAGAACACCCAGTCGGTCATGATGCGCTGATAATTGCGCAGGCCGATAAAGGTAAACAGGCTGTCAGGACGCGTCAGCCGGAAAGGCGTGAAGCTTGAATAAAGTGAAAGCGCGAGGGGAAACAAAACCACCGCTGCGAGAATGATGAAGGCCGGAAGCAAAAGCAAAACCGGCGGGGAAATTCGTTTAAACATTGTTCTTCCGAGGCGGTGTATCAGCGGGAAACCCTGTCAAAACGGCCCGCCATTGGTTTTCCAAAGGCGAGCCACGGGGGTATTAAACGAGGTTACAGCTCGCCTACATCCTCAAGGATCAGCGTTGCCTTCTTGGCTGCATCATCAAGTGCCTGCTGTGAGGTCTTGTCGCCAAGGATAGCTGCCTGAAGTTCAGGATAGACAGCATTGGAAATCTCGATCCATGATGGGGTCTGCGGAACCGGGAACGCGGTCTTTGCCGTTTCCTGGAACACGGAGAGCACTTCCTTCTTATATGGATCAGAAGCGGCCTGCTCGATCACATAATCCCAGACAGCAGTACGAGTTGGCAACGTGCCTGCGGCTGATTCCTGCTTCTGCGAGTCTTCATTGGTCAGGAACCAGACAAGCGATGCAGCAGCATCCTTGTTGTCACAGGATTCTGTGACTGAGAAGCCATGATGACCTGACCAGCCCGTGCGCTTGCCAGCGGAACCTTCAGGTGCAACCACAACGCCGACATTGCCAGCAACTTTCGACGACTTTGGATCGTTGAAATAGGTTGCCCAGCCCGGCCAGTCCAGATTGAGCGCAATGGTGCCCGACGCAAAGCCAGCACCCAGCTCATCCCAGAGATAATTGGTGGTGCCAGCCGGAACAGCCTTGTCTTTATAGAGATTAACAAACCAGTCGAGCGCACGTACACCGGCTTCTGAGTTAAAAGCTGGTTTGCCGTCAGCATCCAGATATTCGCCGCCTTCAGCGACCAGCATTTCATAGAAGCGGCCATTGATGGCTTCTTCCTTGCCTGCAAACTGTGTGCCGTAGAAATTCGGTGGATCAGCAAAGAATACCGCCTGATCGGACACTTCTTTCCAGGTCTTAGGCGGTGCGAGATCGTAGCCGTATTTTTCCTTGAAAGCCGCCTTCTTGGCGTCATCTTCGTAAAGGCTCTTTTGATAATAGAGCGCCGAAACGTCAAACTGCGCGCGCGGCAGCATAACCAGCTTGTCGTTGAGTGTGGAAGCTTTGATCGTGGACGGAACAAAGCCTTCCAGTTCCTCTTTGGGAAGCAAGCCGTTCAGGTCTGCATAAAGGTCAGGATATTGCGGGGCAAATGAGGAATGGTTGGAGCCGACGCACCAGTTGATGGAGCGGGATGCAATGTCCGACTTGATTTCCTTGTCGAGCTCGAAGTGGTTCTTCTTGGAGAGAATATTGACCTTTGCGCCGGTCGCTTTTTCCCATTCAGCGATCCGCGAATAAAGCGCCTCATATTGCTGGCCACCAATCAGCTTGGCGTTGATTGTAACGCCTTCGAATTTACCCGGAAGATCGGCCGCCCCCGCAGAAATCATCCCTGTCGCCAGCAGAACAGAACCTGCCAGCACAGAAGTCGTAAAATTCCTCATGCTTTCCTCCTCATGACGGACACTCCCATATCCGCCCCCAATTGTGAATTCTATATTTATATGCAAACATAATATTCACAATGGGTCAAGGCGCTTTCGATATGATCCCGTCTTTCATCGCCGGCGGTATTCGCATATAAAATGAGATATTCATAAGGGGACTGAACTTGGAAACAGACGATCGTTATCGCGCTCCTGCACTCGACAAAGGACTGGACATTCTCGAATTGTTGGCCAGTGTCGATGGAGGTTTGAGTCAGGCCGAGATTGCCAAATATCTCGACCGCAGCCCCAACGAATTTTACCGGATGCTGGACCGTCTGGTGAAGCGTGGTTACGTGACCAAGCTCGAAGGTGACCGCTATTCGCTGACGCTCAAGCTGTTTGGCCTTGCGCATCTTCATGCGCCGGTACGCAGACTTGCTTCCTTTGCCACCCCTTTCATGCGCGAACTTGCGGATCGCTCACGACAGGCTAATCAGCTGGCCGTGTTTGATCGCGGTTCCGTTGTGGTGATTGCGCAGCAGGAAGCCCCGGAATACTGGGGTATTTCGATCCGCGTCGGCTCACATATCAGCCTGTTTGACACCGGGTCCGGTCATGTGCTGCTCGCCTTCCGCACACCGGAAGAGCGCAAGATGATGATCGCCGAATATGTCAAACACGGTGAAAGCGGCAATCTCGATGAAAGCTTCTATGAGCGGCTCGACCAAATCCGTGAGCGCGGCTATGAAATGATGCCCAGCGCACAGGTCGCTGGCGTCTATAACCTCTCCGCACCCATTCTTGGGCCGGATGGTTCCTGTATTGCAGCCCTCACCTGCCCCTATGTGACTTTGGTGAATTCAGCTTCCGCGCCTGACATTACCCAGACCATCAGCCTGCTGCAAAAAACCGTCAAAGATCTGTCCAGGCTTGTCGGATCAGATATTGGCACAACTGATTAAGGGCTAAAGAGTAAATTCGTATTTGAAAACTCTCTTCTTTTTTGAAATTATGCAATCGGAGGAGAGTTTTTATGATTATCGATACGCATCTGCATCTGATTGACAAAAGCACGCTCAATTATCCATGGCTTGCGGACGTGCCTGCGCTCAACCGCGACTTCCTGTTTGAGACATACAGACAACAGGCAGAACGCTGCGGCATTCATGCCGCATTGCATATGGAAGTGGACGTTGCAGCGGATGCGATTGAAGCTGAAACCAAGCATATTCAGGCTATTTCCATCGCCAATGGTGGCTTCATCAAAGGTGCAATAGCCTCATGTCGCCCGGAAGAACCGGGATTTGCCACGTATCTGGAGCAGAGCCTGCGCAATCCCTTTATCAAAGGTTTTCGCCGTGTGCTGCATGTGGTGCCGGACGAACTGTCCGAAGGTGCTTTGTTTCGCGAAAATATCAAGCGGTTGCAAGGCACGGGACTGACCTTTGATCTCTGCGCACTCCCGCATCAGATTGACAAGGTTCTGGCACTGGCCGACCTCGCACCGGACCTGCAATTCGTGCTTGATCACTGCGGCGTGCCGGACATCAAATCGGGCGCGCTGGAAGTCTGGCAGAAGGGCATCACCGAGATTGCGCAGCGCGATAATGTGGTCGCCAAGATTTCAGGTGTGGTCGCCTATGCAAAGCCTGAAAGCTGGACGGTCGAGACCCTGCGCCCCTATGTCGAGCATGTGATTCAGTCCTTCGGCTGGGAGCGGATCGTGTGGGGCAGCGATTGGCCGGTCTGCACCTTAGCGAGCAATGTCGATGCCGGTCTTTCCACATGGGTCGCGACAACCCATGCGCTGATTAAAGGATGCAGCGAAGACGAAAAGGCGCTGCTGCTTGCGGATAATGCAAGGCGCCTTTGGAAGCTATAAACTGATTGGGCTGGCGAGTTGATCGCCAGCCCAATATTTTTTGATTAAAAACTTGCGCGGAAAAGCCGGTTAAGATCGGCGACGACATGTTCCGCCTTCTCGTTTTCCTGCAAGCCCTTGTTGATGCGCTCGGAGGCCGCTTCCTGAAACGACATATAGCCATCGTGACGCGGACGCACCCATGCACCTTCCAGCGTCGAGCGGGTGTCGCGATAAAAGCCTAACGTCGCAGCATTGACTGCATCGTCTTCCCAGGCTCCCGCATGCCCCGGTTGGCCGTTGGAAGCAGCATAAAGCCCCTTTTGCACGTCACCGCTTGCAATCCAGTAAGCAAAATCAATCGCGGCTTGCGGATGCCTGCTGAAGGCTGAAACGGCAATGCCCGTGCCCCCCAGAGCAGAACCCGCAACACCCGCCGGCCCCGATGGAATATCGGCAAAGCGGATCAGCCGGTCACGGAAGCCCGGCATGGCGTAATTCACATAGCCGTAAATCAGCGGGGAGCAGGCGATTTCAGAGTCCGGCGCTGCCATTTCTTCAAACACGGCAATCGGATCCATGCCGAGACATTCAGGCGCAACCAACGAAGCCAGTTCGCGCAGTTGTTCGAAAGCGTGTGAGCCATCCTCAACAGAGATCAGTTCGCCTTCCACTGAGCAAGGTGTTCCGGCATTGGCGGCGAGTGTATAAAAGCTCATCAACGAATGCGGTGAGCGCAAGGGCAAAAGCACCTTGCCAGCGCGGGCAAGACGCAGCACTTCGCCCCATGAAATGGCCGGATCATCCATCAGGTCAGGACGCCATGCCTGAACCTGTGTCGCTGAATCCACTGGAAATGCCCATTGCCGACCCTGCCAGTTATAGCTTGGAAAAGATTGGCCCACGGAGCCATCGGCAAGCGCCGCAAGTTCCGCTTCGCGCCCCGGCACATCAAGCGGCAGTAGGCAGCCTTCTTTGGTGATCTGGCCGACATGCGGATGGTCGATCACGATCATATCGAAATTGCGCGCCAGTTCCTCAACCGGAAAGGTCTCGAAATCCTGTAGCGAGCGCTTTTCCCACTCGATTTCAACGCCCTTGTCAGCAAGCCATTGTTGAGCACCCGCAACCATCGGATCATAGCCGCGCGGGTGGCTCCAGGTCATGCCTTTCAGCTTGATCGTGCTCATAGTCCGAATTCCTCGCGAATTTCTTTGCTGTTTTCGCCAATGCGCGGCGCGGCGCGTGAGACCTTCGGGCGCTGCCCATTGATGCGCAGCGGCGAACGCGTCGTGGTGATGGAAACATCATCCGCACGGGTGACTGTTTGCAGCATGTCGAGGGTTGAAAACCCTTCGCTTTTGAGCAATTCTTCCCAGTTGAGAACGCGCGCGCACCAAATGTCAGCGGGTTCCAGAATGGCGAGCCATTCATCGACGGTTTTCTCCGCAATACGCGCAGCAATCAGACGTTTGATTTCATCGCGCTGTGCAAATGCAATCTTCGGATCGTCCATGAAAGGCGCAAGTGTATCTGTTTCAAGCAGGGGTGCGAGTTTCGCAATCGGCATCATGGCAATCGCCAGATAGCCGTCCGACGCCGGATAAACCCCATAGGGTGCTGAAAGATAAGCGTGGGCGCTACGGAACTCAGAACGCTTTGGCAGACGACGACCGTCGTTCAGGTGGGTGGTCAGCACTTCAAACTGGAAATCGACCAGTGCTTCGAGAAGGCTGGTTTCGACATGCGAGCCTTTATTGGTGATGCCACGGCGCACCAATGCTGCGAGAATACCTTGTGCAGCCGCAGCCCCTGCCAGCATATCGGCGACCGCAAGACCAAAGGGGACCGGCCCCTGCCCTTCATCACCATTGAGCCACATCAGGCCCGAACGCGCCTGCGCCAGCAAGTCCTGTCCCGGACGCCCGACCCATGGCCCCTCTTCGCCATAGCCACTGATTGATGCATAGACGAGACGCGGGTTGATTTGCTGAACGGCCTCGTAATCAAGGCCAAGACGCTTAATAACACCGGGACGGAAGTTCTGGATCAGCACATCGGCCTGTGTGAGAAGCTTCTTCAACACGATGAGATCGTCAGGGTTTTTAAGATCAATCGCAAGGCTGTCCTTACCGCGATTGATCGCATGAAAAATCGTGGAATCGCCACCAATTTCCGTGTCGCTCAGATAAAGTCTGCGCGAAAGGTCGCCGCCATCGGGCCGTTCAATCTTGATGACACGTGCGCCCAGATCCATCAGACGCAACGAACAATAAGGCCCCGACAGAAACTGGCTCATATCGACAACGACAAGCCCGCTCAACGGCAGTTCGCTTTCCGACATTGGGAAATTCCCTCCTCATGAATTTCTTATGTGAATACAGTCTTCACATATGGATTTATGGAAGGCAAGCCGAAATGAAGCGCAGAATACAAAAACGCCGCCCGGTTGGGCGGCGTTTTCAGTAACACAGGGGATCAATCAGACTTCATTGCTGGCCAGTTCCAGCAAGGTCCAGACGTGATCTGCAAACGAATTCCACACTTCGATGCGGTAATGATCGGCATCCCATTTCAACAAAATGATCTGGGCGTGATCAAAGATTGTGCGCGCAGCACCCGGATGCCCCATCTCGGCAAGATTAAGCGGCGAAGCGGCATTGAGCAACCATTCGGCCTTGGAACCGGAAATATCGATGCCGGTTTCACGGTGACTGACTTCCGTCAGGCTATGCGGCTCATTTTCATAAAGCTTGGCAAAAGCCTGTGTAATCGCTGCGCCTCTGCTTTCGTCTGCCCAGATATACCATTCATCCGGTCCGATGCAGGCAACCGCAATATCATCTGTGCGGATAAGACCACCGACTTTAGCCGGAATTTTTGCACCCAGCGCCTTTTCAGCCAAGCCCAGTTTTTCAGGCGCAATGCGCAGAATGAAACGGGCTGCATCTTCTGCAGCAAAGATTTCCAGACGACCGGGAATGACAACCTTGCGGTTCGAATAAGGTTTTGTCTCAACAAGCATGGTTCAATCCTTATCCGTTTAACTTCTTGCCTTCGGGATCATAGAAAACCATACCCGAAACAACTGCTTCATTTACGCTACCATCCGGCATCGGCATATAAAGCGTTTCGCCCATACGATCCTTGCCACCCGATACCACAGCCATGGCGATAGACCGGCCCAGCGCCTCGCTCCAGTAAGCCGACGTGACATGGCCAAGCATCGTCATCGGAACAGCCTGCTTTGGATCAGCGACAATCTGCGCACCTTCTTCGAGCACCAGCTTTGGATCTTTGGTTAGAAGGCCCACCAGATGCTTGCGATCCTTTTTCAGCATATCGGGGCGTGTCAGCGAACGCTTGCCGACGAAATCCGGCTTCTGCTTACCAACAGCCCAGCCAAGGCTTGCATCATCCGGTGTTACCGTGCCGTCCGTATCCTGACCGACAATGATATAGCCTTTTTCCGCGCGCAGAACATGCATGGTTTCGGTGCCATAAGGCGTAATGTCATATTGCTGACCCGCTTCATAAAGCGCCTTCCACAGCGAAAGACCGTAACGAGCGGGCACGTTGATTTCATAGCCGAGTTCGCCGGTGAAGCTCATGCGGAACAGACGCGCCGGTACGCCGAGGAATTTGCATTCCGCGACCGACATATGCGAGAAAGCTTCATCGGAAATATCCAGACCTTCAACCATTGGCTCAATGAGCTTACGTGCATTCGGGCCATTGATTGCGACCACAGCCCACTGTTCAGTGGTCGATGTGAGCGAGACCTTCAAGTCCGGCCATTCAGTCTGGAGATAATCTTCCATCATATTGAGCACGCGAGCTGCACCGCCGGTCGTGGTGGTCACATGGAAACGATCCTGTGTCAGACGACCAACAACACCGTCATCGCGGATGAAGCCATCTTCGCCGAGCAGCAGACCATAACGGCAGCGACCGATACCAAGTTTCGTCCATGGATTGGTATACATACGGTTCATGAATTCGGCCGCATCCGGGCCAACCACTTCGATCTTGCCGAGCGTTGAAGCGTCGAACATGCCCAATGATTCACGTGTAGCACGACATTCACGCGCTACGGCCTGATGCATGTTTTCGCCGGTTTTCGGAAAATACCATGCGCGGCGCCACAGCGAAACCGGCTCGAAAGCTGCGCCATGCTGTTCGGCCCAGCTATCAATCGGTGTCTTGCGTGTGACATCAAACAGTTTGCCGCGATTGTAACCGCAGAAAGCGCCAAAGGTCGTCGGCGTATAAGGCGGACGGAAGGTGGTGAGGCCAACCTGCGGTGTCGGGCGCTTGAGCGCATCGGCTGCTACAGCCAGACCGTTGATGTTCGACGTCTTGCCCTGATCGGTCGCCATGCCGTTGGTGGTATAGCGCTTGACATGTTCGATGGAGTGAAAGCCTTCGCGCACAGCCAAACGAATATCCTTGGCGGTCACATCATTCTGGAAATCGATGAAAGCCTTGGCTTTGCCCGGATCGCGATCCGTTGGCAGTTCGCGCACGCTGATGCCATCGCAGATGAAATCACCGGCAACCGCATATTCGGATGCCTTGGCTTTATGGCCTGCATCCTTCGCAGCGGCAGCACCCGCTTCCGCACCCTCACGAAGAGCGGCCTGCAAATCGAAATTGCCATTACCAGCACCGGCACAGCGGCTTTCCTCGGTGCGTTCGCCCGGCAGATAGATCTGACGTGCTTCGTCCCAGATCAGCGAGCCTTTGGTGTGCGAGAAAAGATGCACACTCGGATTCCAGCCGCCCGACATCAGCAGAGCATCACAGGCAATCGTGCGCGCAGCACCGACCGAACCATTGGAAACCGGATTAGCGCGCACCGACGATACGCGATGGCGACCGCCTGTGTCCGTCACAGTCCAGCCCGTGAGCGTTTCAATGCCGAGCATTTTTGCACGATTGATAAGGCTGTCGGCAACGCTTGAACGCACATCGATGATGGCCGGAATTTTCACGCCTGCAACCGCGAGATCAAAAGCTGCAAGCCATGCGCTGTCATGCGAGGTGACGACAACCGCCTGATTGCCGACCTTGACGCCATAGCGGTTGAGATAGGTGCGGGCAGCGGACGCCAGCATCACGCCGGGGCGGTCATTGCCCGCAAAGACCAGCGGCTTTTCAATCGCGCCCTGCGCCAAAACCACCTGCTTGGCACGCACGCGCCACATGCGTTCACGCGGGGCATTGGTGGCGGGCTTTGCCTGATGATCGGTCAGGCGCTCGCAAAGCCCGACCATGTTCTGATGATAATAGCCAATGGCAGTTGTGCGCGGCAAAAGCGTGACATTCGGATTGGCTTTAAGGACCGCAATAGTTTCACTGAGCCAGTCCCAGCTTGCGCGGCCATTGATGACCGGCTCTGGTTCCGACAGAAGCGAGCCGCCAAATTCGGCCTGTTCGTCAACGAGAATAACCTTCGCACCACTCTTTGCGGCCTCAAGCGCGGCAGCCAGACCGGCAGGTCCACCGCCAGCGATCAGCACGTCGCAGAAAGCATAGCGGCTGGCATAAGTGTCTGGGTCCGGTTCGGATGGCGACTTGCCAAGACCGGCAGCGCCACGGATGAAAGGCTCATAGACCTTGTTCCAGAAGCTTTTCGGCCACATGAAGGTCTTGTAGTAAAAGCCTGCCGAGAAGAACATGTAGAGCGCATCATTGATCGCGCCGACATCGTGTTTCAGCGACGGCCAGTGGTTCTGCGTTTCGGCCTTCAGACCGTCATAGAGTTCGAGAATCGTTGCGCGGGTATTCGGCTCGTAGCGACCCGATCCTCTTGAGACGCCCATCAGCGCATTCGGCTCTTCGGAACCTGCGGAAAGAATACCGCGCGGACGGTGGTATTTAAATGAACGACCGGCCAGATGCTCGCCATTGGCAAGCAAAGCGGAGGCCAGCGTGTCGCCTTCAAAACCCGCATAGGATTTGCCATTGAAGCTGAACCGTACGGATTTGGCCTTATTGACACGGCCTTTGTTATGAATGCGCATATCGGTCATTATTTTGTCTCCGCAGCCGGAGTTTCTGCCAAAGCAGGACGGGGTTCACCGGCCTTGTAGGTGGTGACAAACTTGTCGCTCACCGTGTCACGCACCGCATTGAAGAAGCGACCGCAGCCATTGATATGCCGCCAGCGTTCATAATGGGTGCCGCGTGGATTGGAGCGTGTGAACAGGAAATCACGCCATTCATCATCGGAAAGCGTCGAGGGGTCGGCTGGACGCGCGATATGCGCTTCACCTGCATAAGCGAATTCCAGTTCAGGACGTTCCATCTCGCAATAAGGGCAACGGATAAGAAGCATTTTGTGTTTCCCCTATTCCTTAGTGCGCCACAGCGGCAGCAGCCGCTTCGTCGATCAGGCGACCGGTGGTGAAGCGTTCAAGCGTAAACGGTGCATTGATCCAGTGCGGTTCGTCACGGGCAATCGTATGCGCAAAGACATTGGCTGAACCCGGCGTCGCCTTGAAACCGCCCGTGCCCCAGCCGCAATTCACAAAGAGGCCCGGCACCGGCGTCTTGCCAATGATCGGCGAACGATCCGGCGTAACATCAACGATACCACCCCATTTGCGCAACATGCGCATACGGGTGAAAATCGGGAAAACTTCGCAGATGGCAGCCAGCGTATGCTCGATCAACGGCAGACCGCCGCGCTGACTATAAGAGACATACTGGTCAGTGCCCGAACCAATCACCAGCTCGCCCTTGTCGGACTGGCTGATATAGGCATGGACGGTGTTGGACATGACCACGCAAGGGAAGATCGGCTTGACCGGCTCGGATACAAGCGCCTGTAGCGGATAGCTTTCAAGCGGCATACGCACACCGGCCGTATCCATCACGACGGAAGTGCTACCTGCCGCCGACACTGCGACCTTCTTTGCCTTGATGAAACCGCGCGGCGTTTCAACGCCGGTCACACGACCAGAGGCATCGCGACGAATAGCCGTTACCGGGCAATTCTGAATAATATCGACGCCGCGTTCAGTTGCGCCGCGTGCATAGCCCCATGCAACCGCATCGTGACGGGCAACACCACCGCGTCGCTGCAAGCTGGCACCAACAACAGGATACCGCGCATTGGCTGAAATATCGAGCGGCGGGCAGAATTCCTTCGCCTGCTCTTTGGTCAGCCATTCATTGTCGATGCCATTGAGACGGTTGGAATGGATGTGCCGCTTGAAGCTCTGCACATCATGCACGGTGTGCGCCAGCATCATCACGCCGCGCTGCGAGAACATAACGTTATAATTGAGGTCCTGACTAAGCCCTTCCCACAGTTTCATCGCATGTTCGTAAAGATGTGCGCTCTCGTCATAGAGATAGTTGGAGCGGATAATGGTGGTGTTTCGACCGGTATTGCCGCCGCCAAGCCAGCCTTTTTCAATCACCGCAACATTGGTGATGCCGTGCTCTTTCGCCAGATAATAGGCTGCACCCAGACCATGCCCGCCAGCACCGACAATGATCACATCATATTCGGCCTTGGGTTCGGCATTCGGCCATTGCGGTTTCCAGTTCTTGTTGCCGGACAGCGCATTGCCAACGATGGAAGCTAACGAAAAGCGGGACATATACAAACCACCAGTCTTACGGTTCATGCTCTCCTGTGGCGCATGAAAAACCTCTGACGATATTTGTATTGGGTAGCGCATAAAATCGACAGCAGACTTGCGTCAAAAGACGACACAAATACGACATGACCACCATTTCGCGACATTGTCGCCAAAAGGCCTTTGGGCCGCTCGTTCTTCGTATTTCGTAAAAGACACCACATTAGAAATCTTCAAAAAGATTTCATACTAATAGGACAACAATATTGTCCTTTTCTCTTTTCTTTTATTGCGTGAAGCGCTACTCAAGCGCTCATAAACACCCCTTTAAAGAGGGATAAAAGCAAGAAAGGTGATTTTATGACTAAGGAGAATATACTCGAAAGCGCTCTCGTTCGTCTTGATGAGGCTGCAAGTCATATCAATATCGATCCGGATGTTATCGAAAAGCTGAAATACGCCCGCGAAACCATGAAAGTGCGGTTGATGATCCGCATGGATGATGGATCGCGCAAATCCTTTCTTGCATGGCGCTGCCGTTACGACGACACCCGCGGACCGACCAAAGGTGGCATTCGCTACCATCCCGAAGCAACCGCTGAAGAAGTCGAAACGCTCGCTTTCTGGATGACCTTCAAATGCGCGGTCATGAACCTGCCTTATGGCGGCGGCAAGGGTGCCATTCAGGTTGATCCGCGTCAGCTTTCGAAAGCTGAACTGGAGCGTCTGTCGCGCGCCTATATTCAGGCTTTCTCCGGCATTATCGGCCCAGATCGCGATATTCCGGCACCGGACGTTTACACCAACTCAATGATTATGGGCTGGATGGCAGACGAGTATTCGCAGATCGTCGGCCAGTCTTCGCCCGCTGTTATCACCGGCAAGCCGCTGGCACTGGGCGGTTCTCTGGGTCGTAACGATGCGACAGCACGCGGCGGCTTTTATCTGGTGCGCCATCTTGCAGATGACCTCGGCCTCTCAAAGCAGCTTCGCGTCACGGTTCAGGGTTTTGGCAACGCCGGTCAGTTTATTGCAAAGCTGATGGCCAGCGATGGCCACAAGATCGTTGCCGTTTCGGATTCATCAGGAGCCGTCTACTGCGCTGATGGGCTTGATCTTGATGCCCTTCTGGAAGCCAAGGCACAGAACAAATCGGTTGTTTCCACCGCTGGCACCAGGGGGCATGAAGCCATTACCGCCAGTGAACTGGTTGCCGTGGATTGCGATGTTCTGGTGCCAAGCGCGATGGAAAACATGATCCATGCCGAGAATGCCGGTTCCATCAAAGCCAAGTTGATTGTCGAGCTTGCCAATGGTCCTGTGACCGCTGAGGCTGACAAGATTCTGGCTGCGAACGGCACGATTGTGCTGCCGGATATTCTGGCAAACGCCGGTGGCGTGACGGTTTCGTATTTCGAGTGGGTTCAGAATCGTCAGGGTTATTACTGGACGCTCGAAGAAATCCATGAACGCCTCAAAACCATCATGGAACGCGAGGGACGCGCCATCTGGAACCACGCAAAACAACATAATGTCAGTCTTCGGACCGCCGCTTATGTTCATGCGCTGGAACGTCTTGCGCAGGCTATCGAAGCACACGGCACGCAAAACGATTTTGCGGCCTGATGTTTTGACTTGAATTGGCCCCTCCTGCCAGACTGTTGTCAGGAGGGAATTTTATATAAACTTTTCTTTTTGCCCGCGTGCCATAGTTTATCCGACATGGAATGAAACCAGCGCAGTGGGAAAAGAAACATGTTTTATCAAAGCCTTTTGAAGGGGTCTGCTTTCGCACTCGCCCTTTTAGCCGGTGCAAGCGCGCTCGCGAGCGTGGCGCATGCACAGGTTGTCGTATCCTCCAAGATCGATACCGAAGGTGGCGTGCTTGGCAATATTATCATCGCGGTTCTCAACGCCAACAATATTGAAACCAAGGACCGCATCCAGCTTGGAGCCACGCCCGTTGTTCGTCAGGCCATAACGGCTGGGGAAATCGATATTTATCCGGAATATACCGGCAATGCCGCGTTCTTTTTCAACAAGGCGGATGATCCGCTCTGGAAAGATCCACTCAAGGCTTATGAGACAGCCAAAAAGCTTGATTATGATGCCAATAAAATTGTCTGGCTTACGCCTTCGCCTGCCAATAACACCTGGGGCATTGCCATTCGCAAGGATATCGCCGACGAAAACAAGCTGATAAGCTTGAGCGATTTTGGGAAATACACCGCCGATGGCGGCAAGGTGGTGCTTGCTGCATCGTCTGAATTTGTCAATTCGGCTGCGGCCTTGCCCGCATTCCAGACGGCCTATGCATTCACGCTTAAACCCGATCAGCTCATTACGCTCTCTGGCGGCGATACGGCAGCAACAATTTCAGCGGCAGCCAGTCAGACAAGCGGGGCAAATGCGGCTATGGTTTATGGCACCGATGGCGGCATCGCCCCTTCGGGTCTGGTGGTGCTAGAGGATGATAAGCACGTTCAGCCGGTCTATCAGCCAGCGCCGATTATTCGCGAAGACGTGCTTAAGAAGAACCCCGAAATTGAAGCTTTGTTGAAGCCGGTCTTTGAGAAACTCGACCTCACCACACTTCAGGACCTCAATGGTCGTGTCCAGCTTGGCGGGGAGCCGGCAAAGGCCGTTGCTGAAGACTTTCTCAAGAAAAACGGCTTTATCAACTAAGCTGACAGGGCAGCGAATTCTTGTCAGACACAATCACACATCACCGCCCATCGCACGGGACTGAAAAACGTTTGATTGACAAACTCGGACTGGTTTTCGCGGTCTTGGGCATGGGCGGAGTGCTGCTGCCTTTTGCGACCTTGCGTCCAAACCGTATTGTGCAGGGAGAGGCACGCTTCCTGCTGGATGCCTTGCCAAGTTCAGTGAGCACGGTGCTTCTCGCGGTCATTGTAGCAAGCCTGATGATTGCGCTCTTTGTCAACACCCGGCTTCTCAGGCTTGCCGCAAGCAGCATTGCCCTTGCATGTTTGCTTGTGGCGCTGGGAAGTGCGGCGTCCCACCTCATGCCGGAGGGCAACGCCTATGCCCGTGTTTCGCCCGCCTCAGGCTTCTGGCTTTTGCTTTTCATGGCTGGGCTTTATGTGGCTGACAGTCTGGTGCGCTTGCAGATGCAACCGCTCGCCCGCATCGGGCTGCTGCTTCTTGCAACCGTGCTCTTGGGGTTGCTGTTATCGTCTACGCTCTGGGACAACATTTCCTTTATGAAGGAATATCAAAGCCGGGCACAGAGTTTCTGGAACGAAGCGCGCCGACATGTGGAACTGGCCCTGGGATCGCTTATTGCCGCAACCGTGATCGGTGTCCCCCTGGGTCTCGTCTGCTATCGCCTGCCCAGACTGCGCGCATATGTTCTCAACAGTCTCAACATCGTGCAGACAATTCCGTCCATGGCGCTTTTCGGGCTGTTGATCGCTCCGCTTGGCTGGTTTGCAATGCAGTTTCCATGGGCGGCCAGCCTTGGCATTCGCGGTATTGGTGCCGCGCCCGCCTTTGTTGCGCTGTTTCTTTATTCGCTGCTGCCAATTGTTGCCAATACCGTGACAGGCCTGACCAATGTTCCTGCACCCATCACCGATGCGGCGCGCGGCATGGGCATGACGCGGTTGCAAAGCCTTTTTAAAACCGAAATGCCTCTGGCTTTTCCGGTCATTCTGACTGGCATTCGCATCGTGATGATTCAAAATATCGGACTGACCACCATTGCTGCATTGATCGGCGGCGGCGGTTTTGGCGTTTTCGTGTTTCAAGGCATTGGACAGAACGCCATGGATCTCGTGCTTTTGGGCGCGCTCCCCACCGTTCTGCTGGCCTTTGCTGCGGGTGTCATTCTCGATACCATCATAGACATTGCCCAAAAAGAGAAAACCGCATGATCGAGTTTGACCGCATTACCAAGCTTTATAACGGACGGGCAGCCGTTGACAGCGTCAGCTTCATGATCAAGCCGCACAGCATTGCAGCGATTGTCGGAACGTCCGGCTCGGGCAAAACAACCTTGCTGCGCATGGTCAACCGGCTGGAGGAGCCAACACATGGCGAAATCCGCATTGACGGCCAAACTATTCACGATGTGTCAGGCTATGAACTGCGGCGGCGTATCGGTTATGTCATCCAGCAACATGGGCTCTTCCCCCATCGCAGCGTCGCCGAAAACATCGCCACGGTTCCTGTTCTTTTAGGCTGGTCAAAAAGCCGTATAGAAGCCCGTGTCGATGAATTGCTCGAATTATTCCAGCTTGAACCGCAAGATTATCGCGACCGTTATCCGCATGAGCTTTCAGGCGGGCAGGCGCAGCGTGTCGGGGTGGCCCGCGCCCTTGCAGCAAGCCCGAATATTCTGCTGATGGACGAACCTTTCGGAGCACTTGATCCCATTGTCAGGTTGAAGGCACAGGAAGATCTCAAAGCCATCCAAAAACGTCTTGGCACGACCATCCTGCTGGTTACGCATGATATGGAGGAAGCGATTTCGCTTGGCGACAGTATTGCGGTGATGGACGATGGAAAGTTGCTGCAATATGGCGCACCGGCGGAAATCCTCGCACATCCGACAAGCGAATTCGTGGAGCGTCTGGTCGGCACCGGTGAACGCCCGTTCCGGCTTTTGTCATTAACCGACCTTAAAACGGTGCTGCAACCGGGAGACGCCACTGGCGCAGCCCTTCCCGTCACAGCGTCGCTGCGCGATGCACTGGCGGAGATGCTTTGGTCAGGGCGTAAAGCGCTGCCGGTTCACGATCATGACGGCAGGTCTCTGGGCCGCGTGACGCTGGAAACACTTCTGCATCAGGCCGAGCGTCCCAGATGAAATTTCTTGTGTATCTCGCGCCGCGCCTGCTGCTTTTTGTCGTGTTGTTGCTGTTTCTTTTGCATCCGCATATGTTCGAACCGCTGTTGCGTCCGCTTGTCAATGAAGGCGCACCGGTCATTTATGCGCGCGCAAGTCTGCTGACCCTGACATTACAGCATCTTGGGCTTGTCGCCGCTGCAACATGTGCTTCAGCGCTCATCGCCACTGCAATGGCAATCGGGGTTACGCGTGCATCGGGTGCGGAGTTTCTTCCGCTTTCACGAAGCCTTGTGAATATCGGGCAGACCTTTCCGCCTGTTGCCGTCCTCGCCCTTGCCGTTCCCGTGTTTGGTTTTGGCGATAAGCCAACACTTATCGCCCTGTTTCTTTATGGGATGTTGCCAATTTTTGAGAATACGCTCACAGGTTTGACCACCCTACCCGCGCCCGTGGTCGAAGCTGCCCGCGGCATGGGAATGACCAGCATGCAGCGCCTTGTAAAAGTGGAATTGCCCCTTGCAACACCAGTCATTCTGGGCGGCATCAGGCTGTCTGCGGTGATCGGACTTGCAACCGCCACAATCGGCTCCACAGTCGCAGCAAAGACGCTCGGCGAAGTCATCATCGCCGGGCTAATTTCCAACAATCTGGCTTTCATTATGCAAGGCGGTCTGGTGGTGGCCGCGCTTGCTATTTTGATTTTCGATAGCTTTCAGGCGCTTGAACGTCTGATTGCAAAACGTATGGGACAAATTCCGGGTTAGATCTATAAATAGCGAGTAAGCGTTCCTATATGCTGGCAAAGAGAAAGCATTACCAATAATTCAATCAAAACAGGAAATGCTCTATAAGCGGCGAGGAACGGGATGAATATCGGACAGGCAGCCACCGCATCGGGCATATCGGCGAAAATGATCCGCCATTATGAAGCCATCGGACTGATCGACGCCGCCGATCGGACCAGTTCCGGCTATCGCGTCTACACGCAAAAAGATGTCGAAACGCTGCGCTTTATTCGCTCAAGCCGTGATCTCGGATTTCAGGTCGATCAGATCAAAGCACTGCTCGCGCTCTGGCGGGATCGCAATCGTGCATCATCGGATGTGAAGAAGGTTGCGCTTATTCATGTTGAAGAACTGGAGGCCAAGATGCGCCAGCTTCAGGACATGGCCAACACGTTGCGTCACCTCGCGCATAACTGCCATGGGGATAATCGCCCCGACTGCCCGATCATTCAGGAGCTGGCCAACAGCAACGCCGAACAGTCCCACCGAAAAATGCCACGAAAAGGTGAACTGCTGCACGGAAAGCTTTGAACGAAAAAACGCCGGGAAATCCCGGCGTTTTCGTTTGATAAGCGGTGTTATTTCGGCAGCTTGTAAGCGATCACATAATCGCCGGGCTTCGTGCCCACCGAACCATGACCACCGGCAACCATCAGCACATATTGCTCATCATCAACGGTATAGGTCATTGGTGTTGACTGACCACCCGCAGGCAGGCGTGCTTCCCAAAGCACCTTGCCATTGGTGAGATCATAAGCACGCAGATAGTCATCCACGGCTGCACCAAGGAACGCCACGCCACCAGCCGTAATCATCGGGCCACCAATACCGGGAACACCAACTTTAAGCGGCAGAGGAACAGGCGCCATATCCTCGATTGTCCCATTGCGGTGCTTATAGGCAATTTTGCCGGTGCGCAGATCAACCCCCGCAACAAAGCCCCATGGCGGTGTCTGGCACGGAATGCCGAGCGGGCTGACGAATGGCCCCATAAAGACGCCATACGGTGCGCCGTCATTGCGGTTCAGACCCTGTTCGCTGCCCTTCTCATCCTGACCGCGTGGCGGAACATCCGCACGTGGGACGAGCTTTGAGGTGAAGGCCAGATAAGTCGGCATACCGAACATAACCTGACGCACAGGATCGACCGCCACGCTGCCCCAGTTGAAGACACCGAAATTGCCCGGATAGACAATGGTGCCTTTGAGCGAAGGCGGCGTGTAACGGCCTTCATAGAAATGCTGGCGGAAAGCAATGCGGCATGCCAGCTGATCAAACAGTGTCACGCCCCACATGCTGCTTTCTGTAAGCGGTGCCGGGCTGAATGTCAGATCAGAGATCGGCTGCGTTGGGGATGTATGATCTTCCGCGATCGCGCCTGTTGGTGCCGCAATCTCGCTGATCGGGATGATTGGCTCACCCGTTCGGCGGTCCAGCACATAAATATCGCCCTGCTTGGTTGGACCAACCAGTGCCGGTACACCGTTGATCTCCAGCAGAACCGGCTGAGCGGGAACGTCCATATCCCAAAGATCGTGGTGAACCGTCTGGCGCACCCACTTGACTTGTCCCGTATTCACATCAAGGGCGACAATAGACGACGAGTATTTCTCAACATGATCGCTGCGATCCATGCCAAGCTGATCAGGAACCTGATTGCCCAGCGGAATGAAGATCAGGCCAAGCCCTTCATCGACGCTGAAAACTGACCAGCTGTTGGGCGAGTTCGTCGTGTAGTACTGGCCTTCCGGCAAAGGCGTCGTAACATCAGGATTGCCCGAATCCCAATTCCATAAGAGATCACCGGTGCGAATATCGAAGGCGCGGATAACACCTGACTGTTCTTCGGTCGAATAATTATCATTGACCGCACCGCCGACGATAATCTTGTCACCAACGACTGCCGGCGGCGAGGTCGAATAATAATAGCCGGCCGGATTATATTTCATGCCCTGACCAAGATCGAGCGTGCCGCCATTGGCAAAATCGGTGCAAATTTCACCCGTCTGCGTATCAAGCGCAATCAGGCGCGCATCCGAAGTCGGCAGATAAACGCGTTCGGAACATTTGGCACCGGCGGCTGCGGTCGAATCTTTCCAGTAGCTCACACCGCGGCAGGTCTGGTGCTGACGGTCCGTATTGAAGCCGACCTTGGGATCGAATTTCCACTTTTCCTTGCCGGTTGCCGCATCCAGCGCAATCGCCCAGTTGTGCGGCGTGCAGAGGTAAAGGGAATCGCCAATTTTCAGCGGTGTCACCTGATAGGTGGTTTCGCCCACATCCTGTGGCTGCTTCACATCGCCGGTTTGATATTGCCAGGCAACTTGCAGCTTGGAAACATTTTCCGGCGTTATTTGTGTGAGGGGCGAATAACGCTGGCCATAAGGCGTACGGCCATATTGATGCCACTCGCCATCCGGCACATTGCCACCCAGATCAGGTGATGAAACCACCTTTTCGGTGGGCAGGTCGCCCGAAATATTCCACGGATCCTGCGTCATCGAATAACCGGCAACCACCAAAGCCGCCAGTGTGGCAATGGTCAGTGGCAAGCCGCCACCATTGAGTGGTTTTCTGATCCATGGGGTGAGCAACCATAGACCAAGCAGAACGATAACGCCGCCTGTTGAACCAAGTCCCCACCAGTCGAATCCGACTTCAGACACGGCCCAGCCGAGCGAGCCGAGAATAACGATTGCGTAAATCCAAAGCGCAATTGCGCTTCTCTTGAGGAGGAAAAAGCCCGTCAGAAGAAAGCCAATGGCAGCGATGACGAAAAACCAGCTGCCGCCCAGCGTGACAAGGTAGATGCCTGCGGCACCCAGTCCAAGACCTATCAATAAAAGTAAAATAGCCGTCAGAGAAACAAGCAAGACATTACCCCCTTCGAGTGGTGACCATGGCCCTGCCGTGCATCGCAGTTCGACTGACTAAAGCTGCACGGATAGAGAAATTCGAGGTATTCCTGATTTTGGTGGAAGTGTTGCAGCAAATGGCTTTGCAGGCAACACAACACTGCCTGCCCAAACAAATAGGCGGCAAAAGGAAAAATCCAGAGGCGACCATGTAAAAGAACCAAAGACCTATCGGCAACCCAGAGGGTTGCCGATCAAGGGTAAAGGATCAAGCCATCGGGCTCTTGAAGCTCCGGAGGCGCAGCGCATTGCTGAGAACAAAAATGCTGGAAAGCGCCATCGCACCTGCCGCCAACATCGGCGAAAGAAGTGTGCCGGTAAACGGATAAAGAATACCCGCTGCAACAGGGATCAGCGCCACGTTATAGGCAAAGGCCCAAAACAGATTTTCACTGATGTTGCGGATCGTGGCTTTGGAGATTGCAATCGCGTTGACCACGCCACGCAAGTCACCCGACATAAGCACGACATCCGCGCTTTCAATCGCAATATCCGTGCCGGTGCCAATCGCAATGCCCACATCGGCAGCAGCCAGCGCCGGAGCATCATTGATGCCATCGCCCACAAAGGCAATGCGCTTGCCGCCAGCCGACAGACGTTTCAACGCCTCAACCTTGCCATCGGGCAGCACTTCCGCAACCACTTCGTCAATGCCAAGACGCTTGGCAATCGCCTGTGCAGTGCGGCGATTATCGCCGGTAATCATTGCCACTTTCAGCCCCTGCTCATGCATGGCTGCAATCGCGGCAGGCGTGGTTTCTTTCATCGGGTCGGCAACCGTGATGATTGCCGCCAGCTTGCCGTCGATTGCCGCATAAAGCGGGGTCTGGCCTTCGTCCCCCAAACGGCTTGCATCATCGGCAAAAACTGCAACATCAGCCCCAAGCTTGTGCATATAGCGATCAGCGCCAATGGCGACTTCATGGCCCGATACAGTGGCTTTCAGCCCGAAACCCGGAACGGATTCAAAGGCAGAAACATCGGCGAGCTTCAGGCCCTTTTCCTTTGCAGCCACCACAATGGCATCGGCAATCGGATGTTCGGAGCGCACTTCCACCGCTGCAACCAGCGCCAGCGCTTCGTCCTGATCAATGCCATCAACGACAGCAAAATGCGCGAGTGCTGGCTTTCCCTGTGTCAGCGTTCCGGTCTTATCAACCGCAATCACCGAGGCATCGCGCAAGGTTTGCAGCGCATCACCACGGCGGAACAGAACGCCAAATTCAGCGGCGCGACCCGTGCCGACCATGATTGAAGTCGGCGTGGCAAGGCCCATAGCGCATGGGCAAGCGATGATAACAACCGCAATGGCGTTGACCAGCGCATAGCCCATCATGGCCGTGCCACCGATAACAAGCCATGCAATGAAGGTGAGAACCGCAGCGCCCAGAACCGCGGGCACAAACCAGCCCGTGACCTTATCGACCTTCGCCTGAATGGGCAGCTTGTCGGCCTGTGCGTCCTCAACCATCCGCACGATCTGCGAGATAACCATATCGCGGCCAACTTTTGTGGCGCGGAAGGTGAAAGCGCCCGTCTTGTTGATCGTGCCGCCAACAACTTCTGCACCCGCATCCTTGGCAACAGGAACAGGTTCGCCGGTAATCATCGATTCATCCACATAGGACGAGCCTTCGATCACCGCACCATCAACCGGAACTTTCTCACCCGGGCGCACCTGCACAATATCACCAGCGCGCACATCTTCCAGCGACACATCAACTGTTTCACCATTGCGCACGACGCGTGCTGACTTCGCCTGCAAGCCAACGAGACGGCTGATTGCCGCCGAAGTTCGGCCTTTGGCGCGCGCTTCCAGATAGCGACCAATCAGGATCAGCGTGACAATGACGGCGGCAGCTTCAAAGTAAACATTGACCGTACCGACAGGCAGAATATCTGGCCAGAAGGTCGCAACAACCGAAAAGCCCCAGGCGGCAGTTGTGCCGACCACAACCAGTGAGTTCATATCGGGGGCTGCGCGCAGAAGGGCTGGGATACCTTTTTTGAAAAAGCGCATGCCGGGGCCAAAAAGCACAAGCGTGGTCAGCACAAACTGGAAATACCAGCTGTTCTGCGTTCCAATCATATCCATGACCAGCATGTGCACCGCTGGAATAAGATGCGATCCCATTTCCAGAATGAAAACCGGCAGTGTCAGAACCGCAGCAAAGATAGCGTTCTTTTTCAGATCAAGCGCTTCGGCATCGCGTTTGTCGGATTGCGTTTCCTGCTTCGCATCGCTCAGCGCTTCTTCGAGAGAACGGGCTTCATAGCCCGCGTTTTCAACCGCCTTGATAAGGTCGCCCAGTGGCACCTGCCCCGCAAGTTCAACATGCGCGCGTTCGGTCGCAAGATTAACGCTGGCACGGGTTACGCCCGGCACCGCATTCAATGCCTTTTCAACCTTGCTCACACAGGAAGCGCAGCTCATGCCTTCAATGGCAAGATCGGCACTTCCCGATGGCACATCATAACCCGCCTTGCGGATCGCATCGATGACAGCGGGCATGTCAGGCGCGGCCTTGAAGGTCACATCGGCGCGCTCGGTTGCGAGGTTGACGGACACCTTGTCGACGCCCGGCACTTTCGCGACTGCCTTCTCAACGGAAGACACGCAGGAGGCGCAGCTCATCCCCTCGACGGGAATAGCGAAACTTGTGTTTTCGGGTTTGACTGGCTTGTTCATGGCAATCCCTTCCAGCTCTTTTATCAAGAGCGAATTCGTGAGTTGCATGAATACATAACCCTTCCAACCGTTGGAAGGTCAAGTCTTATACCGAAATGATTTTCAGACGACCATTTCGTTTTGAGGATGCATTGCAGCGAGAATCGATCCGCAGCGGGTCTGAATGAATTCAGGCACCTCAGTTGCAGGCATCGGACGCCCCATCAGAAAGCCCTGTACTTCACCGAAATTCTGTTTTCGCAAACATTCAAGTTGCTGCGTGGTTTCCACGCCTTCGGCCGTCGTGACAATCTGAAAGCCAGCACCCAGTGTGGCCACGGCCTGAATGATCGCAAGATCGCGGGTATCAAGCTCGATACCCGACACGAAACTGCGATCTACCTTGATCTTGTCGAACGGGAACGAGCGCAGATAACTCAGCGATGAATAGCCGGTTCCGAAATCATCCATGGCAATCCGCACGCCCAAACGACGCAACTCGAATAAGAGTTCAATGTTATGTTTGCTGTTTTTAAGAAACACCGATTCCGTGATTTCAAGTTCCAAACGCGCTGGAGACAGAGCCGCAGCGTCAAGAGCATCTGTCACCGAATCAAGCAGAAAGCTTTGATTGAACTGCACCGGAGAAAGATTGACGGAAACCTTGATATCGGCTGGCCAAGATGCAGCCTCGCGACAAGCTTGCCTGAGCACCCAGTCTCCGATCGGCCCTATCAGACCGGCTTCCTCCGCAACCGGAATAAATTCGACCGGCGACACCATGCCCAGCGATGGATGACGCCAGCGCAGCAAAGCTTCAAAACCGGATATACGCCCTGATTCGAGATTAAAAATCGGCTGATAATGGAGCTCAAACTGCTGCGCGGCCAACGCCATCCGCAGATCGGAAGTCATGGCGTGGCGCTTTTCGACGGCCAGTCGCAGCGAATGCTGGTAGAAACGGAACGTCCTGCGGCCATCAGCCTTGGCAGCATAAAGCGCAAGATCAGCACTCAGCATCAGCGCGTCAGGATCCTCGCCATGCAAAGGGGCATGGGCGATGCCAACACTGCAAGAGACGAATTCCATTGTATCACCAAGATCAAATGGATCCTGAAAGGACGAAAGAAGGCAATCAGCAAACATTGCAATCTGGGAAATCGTATCGCTGCGGAAGATAATGGCGAACTCATCATCACCCAAACGCGCCAAAAACTGCTCGCAGGTTGTGATGCTCTTGAGGCGTGCGGCCACCTGCGTGAGCAGCAAATCGCCGATCTGGTGGCCCCTGCTGTCGTTGATGGTCTTAAAGTGATCGATATCAAGATAGAACAGCGCAAATGCCGGTGCGCGCTCACCCTTTTTCAGAATAGTTTCAATATATTGTGAAAAATAGGCGCGGTTCGGCAAATCGGTCAGACTATCGTGCATGGCAATATGTGTCATGCGCTGTGCGGTCTGTGTGCGCTCGGTAATATCTTCCATGAGCCCAATCAGATAACGTGAACTGCCACCATCAACGGGTGGGATTGGACGCTTGATGATCCGCAGCCTGCGTGGAGTCCCGTCCGCGCTACGAATATCACGCTCAAGGGTCAAAACACCCTCGCGGCGCATCGCCAGACGATCCTGCTGCGTCAGAAGCTTTGCTTCCTCACGTGGGAAAACTTCCGTATCAATTGAGCCAATTACATCCTGAATTTTATAACCGCTTATCGTGGATGCAGCCTTGTTATAGAGAAGGTAACGGCCTTTGTCCTGCATGTCCTTGATGAAGACGCCAAGCGGCATATTGTCGATAAGGCCATCAAGCAACGACTGGGTATGGCTCGCCTGACGGTTGGCCTCCTCAAGCGCGGTCATATCCTGCACGATCGCAAGAATTGCCCGCCTGCCTTCAAAGATGACCTCACGCCCATAGGTCACAACATCAATGATCTGGCCATTGGCTTTGAGGTGCTGCCAGCTTTCGGGCCGCTCCAGATCACTTCCACTGCGCACGGCATCCAGCATCCGGTCCCGCTCGGCTTGCGGACGAATATCCAGAACTGTCATCTCAGGTATTTTGTGAGCCGGGTATCCATAAAGCGCGTAAGCCGCTTCATTCATCACGATAAAACGCAATGTCTTTGGATCATACACCCACATAGGTGTCGGGTGCGTTGTAAAGAGAATGCGAAAATCCTCTTCGGATGTGCGCACCAAAGCAGCGTCCGAGTGAGCCCCACCGGCTTCCCGATTCCTCATCATTGTCCCCTCATCAGACTGGCCCTGATCCAATCTCCCCGCGAGAGGATGTCTCCAGGAATAAAGTAAGTCGTCTGCAATGGACGACATTCTCCCCTGCATTGATTTAACGCATGGTTATTTAAAAAGTCATATAGAAAATTGGGGTGCTTATAAATTTATTTGCAGATTGCAATTCTTAAGGCTGCTTGACCCACCTGCCGTTCCGTCCTATGCCTAAAGCACAAAATTCGTTGGGGTGCCTCATCAGAGGCTGAGAGACGCTGATCGCGTTAACCCATTGAACCTGATCCGGGTAATACCTGCGTAGGGAACGGAGTTTGGCGCGTCGCGAACAAGGAGGAAATATCCTCCATGGGGCAAAGCCCCAAAAGCAAGTTCATGACGTCTCAATTTTCCGTTCGGAATGAGAGACGACATGATGGATTTAAGACAAAGCCTCTCCCGAACCAAAGCAAGCAGTGGTGCATCCGTGCCTATCTGCGTGACGATTGCCGGCTCCGACAGCAGCGGCGGCGCGGGCATTCAGGCTGATCTCAAGAGTTTTTCAGCGCTCAACGTCTATGGTGCAAGCGTGATCACCGCAATCACAGCGCAGAACACACTGGCCGTCACAGCTGTCCATGACATTCCGTCTGAAATCGTTGCTGCACAAATCGATGCCGTCTTCAGCGATCTCAATGTGGCTTCGGTCAAAATCGGTATGGTGTCCGTGCCGCAAACCATTCTGGCCATCGCCAAAGGCCTTGCATCATTCTCCAGACCGGTGGTTCTTGATCCGGTGATGGTCGCGAAATCCGGCGACAGGCTTTTAAGCGAAGCGGCAATCTCGACATTGCGCGATGAACTGATCCCACTTGCAAGCGTTCTAACGCCCAACAGGCCGGAAGCTGCTTGCCTGCTCGATTGTGCAACTGCGCGCAATGACGATGAGGCGGAAGAACAGGGACGCGCCCTGCTCAAGCTCGGCGCAAAGGCCGTGCTCATGAAGGGCGGACATGCAGAAGGCGACGTCTGCGCTGACCTCCTCATCCGCAAGGACCTGCCAACCATTACGCTGAAAGCGCCACGTATCGACACACAGAACACCCATGGCACCGGCTGCACGCTTTCGTCAGCCATTGCAGCCGGCCTTGGCAAAAACTTGGTCTTAGAACAAGCACTTCATGAGGCTCACGCCTATCTGCAGGCGGCGATTCGCTCGGCAAACAGCTTGCAGGTCGGAAGCGGGCACGGCCCCGTGCACCACTTCCACGCTTTATGGGAGATGGTATAATGCGCGTTACCATCATCGGCGCTGGCGTTGCTGGTCTCGCTTGCGCTGCGGAATTTAACGATCAGGGACATGCTGTCACCGTGATTGCGAAAAGCACCGCAATCGGCGCTGACTGCTGCTCGTGGTTTGCAGGCGGAATGCTGGCACCATGGTGCGAAGGCGAGAGTGCGGAAGAACCCGTCGTCAGACTGGGACAAGAGGCGATTGGCTGGTGGGAACGGCATGTCTCAACGGTCCATCGCAAGGGCACGCTGGTCATATCGCATAATCGCGATGCAACCGAGCTTCGCCGCTTTGCCCGTCGCACCCAAGCCTTTGATACGATTGATCAAGAACACATTGATGCACTGGAACCGGACCTTGCAGGCCGTTTCCGGCAGGGGCTTTTCTTTGCGCAAGAAGGCCATCTCAGCCCACGGGAAACACTGATTGAGCTTGCCGAAAACCTGCAAAAGAAAGGCGTGGTCTTTCATCTCGGACAAGATGCGAAAGACGTCAAAATCGACACAGATATAACGGTTGATGCACGTGGTCTGGCAGCACGCGATCAGCTTACCGATCTGCGCGGTGTGAAGGGCGAAATGCTGATTGTGCGCTCGCGCGACATCAATCTTTCGCGTCCTGTGCGCCTGCTGCATCCGCGCATTCCGCTTTACATCGTACCGCGTGGCGACGGCATCCACATGATCGGCGCAACCATGATCGAAAGCGATGAGCGGGGCGGCATCAGCGTTCGCTCGACACTTGAAATGCTAAGTGCCGCCTATGCACTGCATCCTGCCTTTGGCGAGGCGGAAATTCTGGAAACCGGCGTCGATGCCCGCCCCGCCTTCCCCGACAATCTGCCGCGTGTGCGTAAACGTGGCCAAACAATCTATGTCAACGGGCTTTACCGGCACGGCTTTCTGTTGTCACCAGCGGTTGCACGCATGGCTGTTGCAGCAGCAACCGGGGCCGAACAAGGACAAGAATTTTTAGAGGAAATGGCATGACCATTATTCTGAACGGCGAGGTCTTTGAGACCACAAGCGCCAATCTTTTTGCTCTGCTTGCAGAAATCGAACTGGATGAAGCGGTGGTTGCAACCGCGCTCAATGGTGAATTCATTGCAAGCGACGAGCGCGAAGAAACCCTGATCCGCGAAGGCGACCGCATTGAAGTGCTCGCCCCCATGCAGGGAGGCTAAAGATGCTGGAATTTTACGGAAAAACATTTGATAGCCGCCTGCTCTTGGGAACGGCGCAATATCCATCACCCGCTATTCTTGCCGACAGCGTTCGCGCGTCCAAGACGGAAACCGTGACGGTCTCGCTTAGGCGCGAGAGCGGGAACCAGCGTGCAGGTCAGGACTTCTGGACCCTCATCAAAGATTTGGGTGTGTCGGTTCTGCCCAACACGGCAGGCTGTCACACGGCGCGGGAAGCTGTGACCACGGCAAAAATGGCGCGGGAAGTTTTCGGCACCAACTGGATCAAGCTTGAAGTCATCGGCGATCACGACACGCTGCAACCCGATCCATTCGGGCTGGTCGAAGCAGCGCGTATTCTCTGCGATGAGGGTTTTGACGTCTTTCCCTATATGAATGACGATCTGGTGGTGGCGGAAAAACTGATTGAGGCAGGCTGCAAGGTGCTGATGCCTTGGGGTGCGCCGATTGGTTCGGGCCGCGGCCTCAACAATCCTTATGCGCTGAAAACCATGCGCGCGCATTTCCCCGATATTCCCCTGGTTGTGGATGCAGGGATTGGTGTGCCATCGCACGCTGCAACCGCCATGGAGCTTGGCTTTGATGCCGTGCTGATCAACACCGCCGTTGCAAAAGCGGGTGATCCCGCCGCCATCGCCCGCGCCTTTGCGCTCGCCGTTGAAGCTGGTCGCATCGCCTATGAAGCGGACCCGATTGAAGCCCGCGACATGGCTACGCCCTCCACTCCTCTCATCGGAAAGGCGTTTGTGTAATGGCCCTTGATCCGTTCTACCCGATCTTTGACAGTGCCAGCTGGTGTGAGCGCATGGTGCCGCTTGGCATCAAACTCGTGCAGCTGCGCATCAAGGATAAGAGCGACAGCGAATTGCGCACGGAAATTCGTGCGGCCCGCGAAATCTGCGCCCGCTATGATTGCCAGCTCATCGTCAACGACTACTGGAAACTGGCGATTGAGGAAGGCTGCGACTTCATTCATCTGGGCCAGGAAGACCTTGATGATGCCGATCTCGATGCAATCCGCGTAAACGGCGTGAAGCTCGGCGTATCCAGTCATGATGAGGCTGAACTTGATCGCGCATTAGCGCTACGGCCTGCCTATATCGCACTCGGTCCTGTCTATCCGACCATTCTAAAAAAAATGAAATGGCATGAACAGGGACTGGATCGTGTCAGCCAATGGAAAGCCACCCTCGGCGATATTCCGCTCGTCGGCATTGGCGGCATGAATGTGGAGCGTGCGCCGAGCGTCTTTAAAGCCGGAGCCGACATTGTTTCAGTCGTCACCGACATCACTCTCAATCCCGATCCCGAAGCCCGCGTGCGGGAATGGATCGAAGTTACACGCCCCTATGTAATTTAGTTTCAGGAGGAAACATTGAAAAAACTGATTTTTGCTGCGCTTTTCAGCGCCACGGCTTCGTTCGCCCTGATGTCAGCTCAAGCAGCTCAGGCGAACGATAAATTCAAACTCATACTCGACTGGTATGTAAACCCTGATCATGGCCCGATTATCGTGGCCGACAAACTCGGTTACTTCAAGGATGCTGGTCTTGATGTGGAAATCATCGCCCCTGCGGATGCATCCGTGCCGCCCAAAATGGTTGCGGCTGGACAGGCTGATCTCGCAATTTCCTATCAGCAGCAGGTGCATCTTGATGTCCACGCCGATATTCCGCTGATCCGCGTTGGTACTCTTATCGATTCCCCGCTCAACTGCCTGATGGTCCGCGATGATGGTTCGGTCAATTCAATTGCCGATCTCAAAGGCAAGAAGATCGGCTTCTCGGTAGCCGGCGTTGAAGAAACACTGCTCGGCACAATCCTCGGCAATCACGACATAAAACTTTCTGATATCGAGCTGATCAATGTGAATTTCTCTCTGGCACCGGCGTTGATGTCAAAGCAGGTCGATGCCGTGATGGGCGCCTATCGCAACATCGAACTCAACCAGATGGCGGTTGAAGGGGTTGCTGGCAAATGCTTCTTCGTCGAGGAAGAAGGCGTGCCGGTCTATGACGAGCTGGTCTATGTTGCCAATGCAAACAAACTCGATGCTGCGGAAAAGGAGAGGATTTCGCGCTTCCTTGCAGCCACCGAAAAAGCCGCGCAATATATCGTCAATCATCCAGAGCAAAGCTACGATCTGTTTGCGTCCTATAGTTCTGAACTCAAAGACGAACTGAACCAGCGCGCATGGAAAGACACAGTGGCCCGTTTCTCACGCTCGCCCGCAAGTCTCGATTACGGACGCTGGAACCGCTACGAAGCCTATCTCAACGAAAACGGTCTCGTGCCTTCGATCCTGCCGGTTGAGAAACTGGCGATTGATGTGAATGCGAAAGGCGACAAGCCATGACGACCACTCAACCGCTTTATTCATCCGAGCTGTTCACCCGTCTGCGTGCCGCAACGCTTGAAGACTGGGCTCCCTATATCGATCATGAATTCGTGCGCGGACTGGGCGATGGCACGCTGCCGAAATCGGCATTCCTGCATTATCTCAGGCAGGATTATGTCTATCTGCATCACTATGCCCGCGCCTTTGCGCTGGGTGTTGTGAAGGCAGGCAGCTTGCAGGAAACGCGGCTCTGTGCCGAAATCATGCATGGACTAACTGTCACGGAACTGCCGCTGCATGTCGGCATCTGTGCACGCGAAGGCATCAGTGAAGACGATCTTTACAACACGCGTGAAGAGCCGGAAAACCTCGCCTATACGCGTTACGTGCTCGATTGCGGACAGGCAGGCGATTTCCTCGACCTCTTGACCGCACTTGTGCCCTGCGCGCATGGCTATGGCGAGATCGGCGTCAATCTCGCGGCCACTGCCCATACCGGCACGCCCTATCAGGAATGGATCGACACCTATGCAGGCGCTGATTATCAGGAAATGTGCCACACGGTTGGCAGGCTTTTTGATCAGGCCGCAATGAACCGCCTCGGCCCGGATTTCGAGAACAGTCCGCGCTGGCCAAAGCTCTGCCAGATTTTTGCAACCGCCAGCAGGCTCGAAGCAGATTTCTGGTCGATGGGCCTTAAAGGAGCATGACGAGCGTGATACCTCGCTCGCGCAAAAAACGCATCGCCGACGGGTTTTCGTCGGCGATTGCTGTGCTCATACTCTGGCAGGCCGTGGTGAGCATCTGGCAGATGCCGCGCTTCATCCTGCCCGGTCCGCTCGACGTTGTGCAGTCGCTGATTACCAATGCGCAGCTGATTGCCGATAATGCCGTCGTGACATTTGGCGAAGTGCTGGGCGGGCTGTTTCTGGGTTCCGCCATTGGCGTGCTCACAGCTATCGCGCTGATGATGTCGCCGCTCGCACAACGGCTCGTCATGCCCATGCTGGTGTTCTCTCAAGCGATTCCAATCTTTGCGCTGGCCCCGATCCTCACCCTCTGGCTCGGCTATGGACCGGCATCAAAAATTGCCGTCACCATTTTGATGATCTTCTTTCCAGTCGCCTCCACTTTTCTTGATGGAATGCAGCGAACCGATCAGACACTGATCAATGCCGCTGAAAATCTCGGTGCCAAACGCTTGCAGATTCTGTTTCGCGTGCGCATTCCCGCAGCTTTCCCTTCGCTTGCGTCAGGATTAAGCCTTGCAGCCGTCTATGCGCCCATCGGTGCTGTGGTCGGCGAATGGGTGGGAGCATCGAAAGGCCTTGGCTATCTGATGCTGCTGGCTAACGGCCGCGCCAAGGTCGATCTGATGTTTGCAAGCCTGTTTGTGCTGGCCGCCTTCACCATGATCCTGCATGCAACAATCGCGCATTTTGCGCGCAAGCTCGCCGCATGGCCCCGAAAGCTGTAAGGCAGCATTTTTGCCACACTCAATAGGCCGAAAACAAATTTCTGCATTTTGCCACTTGGCAAATAGATTTGCTCATTTATTGTGCACACATCTGAAACACTGGCAAGAGGTATGAGATGCGTGTCTATCCATTTCCGTCGGTGCCCGGTGTCAACGCGGGCGCTTCCGAGCTTTAAGTCCTTGGCCCGCAATAGAGGCTAAGGCCTCACTGTCCTTTCCCAAAGGGCGCATTCCTAAACACTTCCAAATTTGCCGCAGCTCTTAGCAGCTGTTTGTTTTGTCTTCGTTTTCACGCATGTGCCGGCGCAAAACCGCATCGCACTTCTTGCTGAAAATGCTTTTAAAGGAACCAGAATCCGCGCTTGTGCGGTCTGGTAATATTCATATGGCCCGGTTTCGTATCAATTTCCGGGGGCCTGTTTTCCGCAGCGTCCTCGGCTACACCTTCAGCCACTGGCGAAGTCAGCCTCTGCGGCTGACGCTGATCATCATCAGCATGCTGCTTGCAACAGCCGCAGATGTTCTCACACCGCTCTATTCAGGGCGGCTGGTTGATGCCCTTTCACTCGGCAAGGATGGGGCGTGGGATGCAGCCATTCATGCGCTGATCATGCTGCTTGCGCTGGGTGCTTTGGCGCTCATCACACGTCAGCTGACCTTTTATGTCATCACGGACTTCACGCTGAAGATCATGAGTGACATGGCCGCGAGCGCGTTTCACAAGCTGCAACGCTTTTCGACCGACTGGCATGCCAATGCCTTTGCCGGATCGACCGTGCGTAAGGTTTCGCGCGGTATGTGGGCGCTTGATCTGCTCAATGACACGCTGCTGCTTGCGCTTCTGCCATCAATCCTGATGCTGTTCGGCTCGGTTGCACTGCTTGCATGGTACTGGCCAATGATGGGCGTGCTGGTGGCAATCGGCTCTGTGCTTTTCATCGTCTGCACGATTGTGATTTCACTGGGCTTTGTTGCGCCTGCGGCAACACTTGCCAACAGCTGGGATACACGACTTGGCGGTGCTCTGGCCGATGCCATTTCATGCAATGCGGTTGTGAAGGCATTCGGTGCCGAAGCACGCGAAGACGGACGTCTTGCACGAGTCGTTACCAAATGGCGCTCGCGCACACGCCGCACATGGCTGATCGGCACGCTCAACGGCTTTATTCAAGGTGCAAACCTGCTCATCATGCGCGGTGTGGTGATTGGCTTTGCGCTCTATCTCTGGAGCCAAGGGCAGGCAACGGCGGGTGATATCACCTTCGTTCTGACGGCCTTCTTCATGTTGCAGGGCTATCTGCGTGATGTGGGTATGCATATCCGCAACCTACAGCGTTCGGTCAACGACATGGAAGAACTGGTTCAGATTGAGGCCGAGCCTTACGGCATTGCCGACAGGTCCGGTGCTGGCGCAATCAGGATCGGAAATGGCGAGATCACGTTTGATAACGTCACCTTCCATTATGGCAATCATGATGCAGCACTGTATCGCGACTTTTCGGTCAGGATCGAAGCCGGTGAACGGATTGGTCTGGTTGGTCATTCAGGTTCGGGCAAGACGACCTTCGTCAAGCTGATCCAGCGTCTTTATGATGTCAGTGGCGGTGAGATCCGCATTGACGGACAGAACATTGCCGAAGTTACACAGGCTTCACTTAGATCGCAGATTGCTATCGTGCAGCAGGAACCGATCCTGTTTCACCGCACACTGGCCGAAAACATTGCCTATGCCCGCCCCGGTGCAACACAGGCGGAGATTGAAGAAGCTGCAAAGCTTGCAAGCGCGCATGATTTCATCATGCGTCTGCCAAAGGGCTATGCGACACTTGTCGGTGAGCGCGGTGTGAAGCTTTCGGGTGGTGAACGTCAGCGTGTGGCGATTGCCCGTGCGTTTCTGGCCAATGCACCGATCCTTATTCTGGATGAGGCGACATCAAGCCTTGATTCAGAATCGGAAGTGCTGATCCAGCAGGCTATGGAACGGCTGATGATCGGTCGCACAACGCTCGTGATTGCACACCGGCTTTCAACGGTTCGTGCGCTTGACCGCTTGCTGGTCTTCGACAAGGGCCAAATTTTGGAAGAAGGCGATCACGATGCGCTTATCCGCAAGCCCGGCGGTATCTATCGCCGTCTGTTCGAACGGCAGGCGCTGGAACTGACCAAAGGGCTTGAACTGCCATAAAGAAAATGGGCCGGGAAACCGGCCCATTTTTTAATTGGAAACCTTGCCTGATGATTGCCGAATAATCAGCTTGTAATCGATATGGCGTGAAGGCGATGCTTCGCCGGTTTCAATCTGGCTGAGCAACATATCCACTGCGTCATAGGTCATTTCGCGGATTGGCTGATGCACGGTGGTAATCTGCGGCGAAACCATGCTCGAAATGGCACTGTCATCAAACCCCACAATGGTCAAATCATGCGGCACATCGATCTTGTAATCATAAGCGACCTGAAGAACGGCCGCCGCCATATCATCATTGGAGGCAAAAACAGCCGTCGGCCTGTCTTGCAGCGATAAAAGTTTTCGCCCTGCTTCCAACCCACTTGCGAAACTGAAGCCGCCTTGCGCTTCATAATCAGAATTATGCGTAATACCCGCCTGATCCAGCATCTTGCGATAGCCCTCAACGCGCAACTGCGCTGAACGATGCGTAAGATCGCCAAGGACGATTGCAATCTTCCTATGTCCCAAATCAAGCAGATATTGCATGAGATCGCAGGTTGCTTTCTCATCGTCAATCGCAATGCTGTCTGTGGGATGCACGCCAAAATCACCCGCCACACGCGTAAACGGCATCGCGGATGCAATCAACTCCTGCAAAATTTCCGGATCGTCCGACATGGGGGGCGTTACGATAATCCCATCAAGACCAGACGCGTGCGCTGTTTCGATCAGCGACCCGCGAATATCTGCACGGTTCTCGACGGGGAATATCAGAAGCCGGTAGCGGGTGCCGCGCAGACGATCCAGCGCGCCGATCTGCAATTCCGTGACATAGCTCTGGCTCGGATTTTCAAAGAAAAGCCCGATGAGATGCGAGCGGCGCTCTACCAGATTGCGCGCTGCGGCATTGGGGCGATAGCGCAATTCAGCACCCGCCTCTTTTACCCGCTCACGGATCGTGTCGCGGACATTCGGCTCGTCATTATAAACACGCGAAACGGTTTTGATCGACACGCCGGCAAGACGCGCCACATCATGGATGGTTGCTCTTTTATTGGATGCGGCCATGGCCGGAATGCACTCTCTCCCCAGTGATATGCATCATCTACTAGCTGCTTTGCTGTTTAACGCAAAGAGTTAAATCAAACATATCTTTGAGCGGGTGAGAAAGCGCTTTTCACGGCCATTATCGAGCGAGAACATACCGCCGCGCCCTGGCACAACATCAATGATCAGTTCAGTGTGTTTCCATGCCTCATATTGCGAACCGCTGATATAAAATGGTGCGCCGCCGATTTCGCCGAGCTTCACGTCAGCGTCAGACAGCAGCAAATCGCCCTGCGGATAGCACATCGGCGATGACCCATCGCAGCAACCGCCAGACTGGTGGAACATAATCGGTCCATATTCAGCCTGCAATTCAGCGATCAGCTCCAGCGCTGCATCGGTCGCTGTGACCTGCTGTTGTTCCAAGACTTGCGGCATGGTTCCTCCTCCCACAGAGCGCGTTTCGATCTGATAAAATCAGATCGGCGCTCTACAGTCTTTTGCTTGAAGCATAATCTTATCGATCCTCACTCCGCTCCGGTCGGATTATGCTATACAAAAGCCGCCGCATTGCTACGGCGGCTCTGATGATAGTATGGACCGATTACTGCGTCAGGTCCATAACCACGCGGCCTTCGATCTGGCCTGCGCGCATTTCATCAAAAATCGCATTAATATTGTCGATCTTATCGGTGCGGATGGTCGCCTTAACTTTGCCATCTGCTGCAAAGTCGATCGATTCCTGCAAATCAAGACGCGTACCAACGATGGAGCCGCGCACGGTCACACCATTGAGCACCATGTTGAAAATCGACAGCGGAAATTCGCCAGCCGGAAGACCATTCAATGCGATTGTTCCGCCACGCGCAGCCATGCCGATGGCCTGCTCAAAAGCCTTAGGCGAAACAGCCGTCACGAGCACGCCCTGAGCTCCACCGTCAGTTTCTTTCTTGATATAAGCTGCCGGATCATTATGCGTCTTGGCATTGACCGTGACCGTCGCACCAAGCCTGCGCGCAAGATCAAGCTTCTTGTCATCAATATCAACGGCAGCCACATTAAGCCCCATGGCCTTGGCATATTGCACCGCCATATGGCCAAGCCCGCCAATACCGGAAATCACCACCCAGTCGCCCGGCTTGGTGTCGGTGACCTTGAGGCCCTTATAAACCGTCACACCTGCGCAGAGGATCGGCGCAATTTCGTTAAACTCGATGTTTTTTGGCAAGTGGCCAACGAAATTCGGGTCGGCAACCACATAATCAGCAAAGCCGCCATTGACTGAATAGCCAGTATTGAGCTGCTCTTCGCAGAGCGTTTCCCAGCCACCAAGACAATGCACACAATGACCGCAAGCCGTGTAAAGCCATGGAATACCGACGCGATCGCCTTCCTTCACATGCTTGACACCCTTGCCCACGGCAGAGACAAAGCCGACGCCTTCATGACCCGGAATGAATGGCGGGTTTGGCTTTACCGGCCAGTCACCTTCAGCAGCATGAAGATCGGTATGGCACACGCCGGATGCCTGAATTGCTACCTGAATCTGACCATCGCCCGGCACCGGAATTGGCACTTCATCAATGGTCAGCGGTTTGCCAAACTCGCGAACCACAGCAGCTTTCATTGTCTTAGCCATTTCGAAAACATCCTTCTGTTTTATATCGCGCATCTTTTCCAGAAAACCGCTTCACACTTTTCGGGATGCGCTGTAAAGGGTCGGATTGGCAGGCACCGTGGCCGGCCAACCCGACCCTTTCCTGGGAGGAAACAAGGAAAACGGCCCGGGATTGAATATCCCGGACCATTTTGTTCTTTTAGAAGAAGCCAAGCTTCTTCGGGCTGTAGCTCACCAACATGTTCTTGGTCTGCTGATAATGGTCGAGCATCTTGAGGTGGTTTTCGCGACCGATACCCGACTGCTTGTAACCGCCGAATGCCGCGTGCGCCGGATAGGCGTGATAGCAGTTGGTCCAGACGCGGCCAGCCTGAATGGCGCGACCAAAGCGATAGGCGCGTGTGCCGTCACGCGTCCAGACGCCGGCACCGAGGCCGTAAAGCGTATCATTGGCAATCGCGAGCGCTTCGGCGTCGTCTTTAAAGGTCGTGACCGACACAACAGGACCGAAAATTTCCTCCTGGAAAATCCGCATCTTGTTGTTGCCCTTGAACACGGTCGGCTTGACGTAATAGCCACCTGCGAGATCACCGGCCAGCTCATTGCGTCCACCACCGGTCAGCACTTCCGCGCCTTCCTGCTTGCCAATATCGATATAGCTGAGGATCTTCTCAAGCTGCTCGCTGGAGGCCTGCGCACCGATCATGGTTGCCGGATCAAGTGGATCACCCTGCACGATGGCTTCAACGCGCTTCAGTGCCCGTTCCATGAACTTGTCGTAGATCTTTTCATGGATCAGCGCACGGCTTGGACAGGTACAGACTTCGCCCTGATTAAGCGCGAACATCACAAAGCCTTCAATTGCCTTGTCGAAATAATCATCATCTTCGGCTGTCACGTCGGAGAAGAAGATGTTTGGCGACTTGCCACCCAGTTCCAGCGTCACTGGAATGAGGTTCTGGCTGGCATATTGCATAATGAGACGGCCAGTCGTCGTTTCACCCGTAAAGGCGATCTTGGCGATGCGCGGGCTTGAGGCCAGCGGCTTGCCCGCTTCAAGACCAAAGCCATTGACCACATTGAGCACGCCATCAGGCAACAAATCGCCGATGACTTCCATCAGAACGAGGATCGAAGCAGGTGTCTGTTCAGCAGGCTTGAGCACCACGCAATTACCGGCAGCAAGGGCTGGTGCGAGCTTCCACACAGCCATCAAAAGCGGGAAATTCCATGGGATGATCTGGCCGACAACACCGAGTGGCTCATGGAAATGATAAGCAACCGTATCGTGATCGATTTCGGAAATGCCACCTTCCTGCGCACGGATTGCACCGGCAAAATAGCGGAAATGGTCGATGGCCAACGGCAGATCGGCATTGGTGGTTTCTCGTATCGGCTTGCCATTGTCCCATGTTTCGGCAGCCGCGAGCTTTGGCAGATTGGCTTCAATACGATCAGCAATCTTGTTGAGGATCACTGCGCGTTCAGCAGGGCTTGTTTTGCCCCAGGCCTCTTTTGCTGCGTGCGCTGCATCAAGGGCTGCTTCAACATCCGCCGCTTCAGAACGCGCGACTTCGCAAAGCACCTGACCATTGACCGGCGATGTATTTTCGAAATAGCGGCCCGACTTGGGTTCTACCCATTTGCCGCCGATGAAATTGCCATAACGTTTGGCAAACTCCGGCTTTACGGAGCGATGAAATTCAACCTTGTTCATGGTATTCCTCCCGAAATTCAACGCCGCTCCTACGGCGTTTCAGACACAATGTGGCGCGGCTCTTGGGAGGAGTCATCCAGCGCCCCGTAATATGCTGCATCAATGTGTCTCAATAATGAGACATATTGGAAAAACTAATTTGGCCGTGTGATTTTAAGGCGATTAAGCTTACGATGAAGCGTGGCACGGCTGATGCCCAGAAGCTTGGCTGCCGATGAAACATTGCCTTCGGCACGCGCGATGGCACGGAGAATGACGCTTCGTTCAGACTCTGCCATATCCTCACGCGGATCGGCATTCCAGCCAAGAAGATCAGCCGCAGGCAAGGCGGTCGCAAGAGCATCATCGGTCAAATCGAGCGAAAGGCGGGCTGCGCGCGTGGCACCGATCACCAGATCGTCTTTATCAACCGCAATCAGTGCGCCGCCGGTGCGGTCAGCACTTGGGGCCAGCATAATGCGCGCATCCGGGAAAGCCTGCCGGAAATTCTCGGCTTCAATCCGCCGTGCAGCGTCAATGACCGCGACTGAAATCAGTTGTACGAAAGCCTCTGTCAGATCACTGCGACAGGACGAAACATCAAGTGCCGCCATCAGACGGCCCTGATGGTCATGAATGGGTGCTACCGTGCAGGAAAGTCCAATATTGCGCGTATGAAAATGCTGGTCACGATGAATGGTCAAAGCGCGCTGTTCGGCAAGACAGGTGCCAATTCCATTGGTGCCCTCGACCGCTTCGCTCCAGACCGCACCCGTCCATAGGCCCCAGTCATAAAACGTATCGTCGTCACCCGCCGCACCACGGCGCTCAACCGGCACGCCTTGACTGTCAGCCAGAAGCACGCAGCAGCCCACGCCACCAACCGCCATATAAAGGCGGTCCATGCTGGCCTGTGCAATGCTGATCACGCGTTCCATACGCTGACGCGCATTGCGCAATTCATGATCGGAAAGCGTTTGAACAGCCCCCACTTCCGCAGGATCAAGCCCATAGAGGCGCGAAGACCGTCGCCATGAGGCGACCAGCGCCGAACGCGCTGCACCGCCCGTATCTATCGCGGACTGAATGCGGTCAGCATGAATTCTGTCTTGCGGTGCACCCATGTTTTCCTCCCAGAAAGGCTGGAAACCGCCGAATGGAAGGATAATGACTTTTTATAGGACAGGTTGCAAGCGAACGGTTACGCGACTTTGGTAGCTTCGATAAAAGTTTCGAGAGCAGCAACCTCGTTTACGCTCAAACGCAAGCCAAGCTTGCTACGGCGCCAGAGAATATCTTCTGCCGTATGCGCCCATTCATGCTCTATGAGATAGCGCACTTCAGTCTCGTAAAGATCGCTGCCAAAATGCTGTCCAAGCTCGGCCAATAACGTCGCTTTTCCCAGCAGAACGCGCGCGCGGGTTCCATAAAGCTTAAACAGGCGGCGGGCATGGAGTGCTGACAAGAACGGATAATCCGCTTTTAGCTTTTCAAGCTCCTGATCGAAAGCCGTTGCTTCAAAATCACCGCCCGGCAGAGAGGCTGCATGGGTCCATGGCGCGCCCTTTTTGCCCAGATGATGCTCGATCTTCTCAAGCATATGTTCGGCCAGTTTGCGGGCTGTGGTCAGCTTACCGCCAAACACATTGATCAGTGGTGCGGCACCCTGCGGCGCATCTTCTTTGAGCACATAATCGCGGGTTGCTTCCTGTGCCTTGCTGGCCCCGTCATCATAGAGCGGGCGCACGCCGGAATAGGTCCAGACAATATCCTCTCTGCGCACCGGCTCGCGGAAATATTCGCTTGCCGCAGCACAGAGATAATCGGTTTCCTGGTCGCTGATCGCAACTTTCGCCGGATCGCCCTTATAATCCTGATCTGTGGTGCCAATCAGCGTGAAATCATCCTCATAAGGAATAGCGAAGATGATGCGGCCATCATTGTTCTGGAAAAAATAGGAGCGCGGGTCGGAGAACTTTTGATGCACCACGATGTGGCTGCCCTGCACCAGTCGCACATTGTGCAGTTGGCGATCACCTTCGACACCTTCCAATACCTTATCCGCCCATGGACCGGCAGCATTGACCAAGAGACGCGAACGAAACTCTTCGCGCAGTCCTGTATCTGTGTTTTCAAGCGTTACCGTCCATGCTTCATGGTCGCGGCGCGCCGAGACCACCTTTGCACGCGTGCGGATCATCGCACCACGATCAGCCGCATCGCGCGCAGTCAGCGCTGTAAAGCGCGCATCATCCACCCAGCAATCGGAATATTCGAAAGCTTTGGTGAAAAGCGGCTTCAACGGTGCGCTCGAGGGATCGGTGCGCATATCAAGTGTGCGCGTGGCTGGCAGCTTCTTGCGGCCACCTAAGTGATCATAGAGAAACAGGCCAAGACGCAAAAGCCATGCCGGGCGGACTCCGCCCTTATGATAAGGCAACACAAAACGCATCGGGTGGATCAGATGCGGCGCGTTGGCCCAAAGCACCTCGCGCTCCATCAGCGCTTCGCGCACCAAGCGGAATTCGTAATGCTCCAGATAGCGCAAACCGCCGTGAATGAGCTTTGTGGCACGCGACGAGGTGCCACTTGCCAGATCGTTCATCTCGGCAAGCCCAACGCTAAAGCCACGACCAACCGCGTCTCTTGCGATGCCGCATCCATTGATGCCGCCGCCAATTACGAAAATGTCAAATATTTTATCTTGTGCCATGGCGAAACCTGAAGATCCTCTCCGATCACCAAAGCGAATATAATTGATTTAATACGAAAGCAAAACGAAAATGAAACGAAACTACGATTCTTTCTGTTCTGCGAAGGCTTCTTTCACCGTTTCGATGAGTTCGACCTCATTTTCACGGCACAAATCGCGCAATTGCTGTGAGGGGCATCGATCAGTGATGAAGCTGTGAACCTGCGAAATATGTCCGAGACGAACGGGCGCTGCTCGCTCCAGCTTGGTTGAGTCGCTCACCAGAATGACGTGGCGCGCATTGGCGATGATCGCCTGTGCCACCTTCACTTCGCGGAAATCAAAATCCAGCAGCGCACCATCCTCATCGATTGCCGACGCGCCGATGATTGCGTAATCGACCTTGAACTGCCGAATGAAATCAACCGCCGCCTCCCCGACGATACCGCCATCGGACGCACGCACAACGCCGCCAGCAATAATGACCTCAATCTCGGGATAAACGCGCAGGGTATTGGCGACATTGATGTTGTTGGTGATGACCATCAGATTGTTATGATCAATGAGCGCGTGGCTGACAGCCTCGGTGGTCGTGCCGATATTGATGAACAGCGACGCACCATCGGGAATCATTTCAGCGGCCGCACGACCGATGAGCTCCTTTTCATGCGCTGCAATGCGGCGCCGCGCTTCATATTCCATGTTTTCCACGCCGGATGGATAAAGCGCACCACCATGAATGCGCCGTAGCAAACGCGCCTTGCACAGATCATTGAGATCCTTGCGCACCGTCTGCGGCGTTACATCGAAAACACTCGCCAGATCATCGACGAGAACCTGCCCCTGCCTGCGGGCGATATCCAGAATTGCATTGTGACGAGGGGTAAGCTGCATTTTGTTCCCGGCAACAGAATTGTTCTTATAACAGGTTCGTAATTTCGCTGTTTTGCTAAAGAAAGCAACCGCTTGATGAAAAATCAGGGAGAAACTCATTGTCTCTCCACACCGCTTGTTGATTTTTACAATCCATCAGACACACACCCTACTCTTTCTTCTGGGTGCGCATAAACCTAACTTATTCGAATTTTGAAAAATATACTCATTTCCTCAAACAACGCGACCCCGTCAAAATGCAGCTGTTGGATAATGCCGCATTTTTTGTTTGTGTATTCATGTTCGAATATTGGACAGGCCTTCATTCTGCGTTCAATTGAGTTCCATACATCTGATGGAGCTTGCAGACAACTTCCGTTCGATTTGCAGCCCCGATCTTTCGCATGATATTATGAACATGCGCTTTTACCGTGCCTTCGCTCATTCCAAGTTCAAAAGCGATAATTTTATTGGACTTTCCTACCCTGATTGCATGAACGACCTCAACCTCACGCGCAGTCAGCAGTTCCCCCAGCACATCATCATCCATATTCTGCGCCGCAGGTTTCATGAGCATGGATGCAGGCACATACATGCCACCGGCCATTGCAAGATGGATCGCTTCCACGCAAATCTTTATATCAACCGATGTTGGGATATAACCGCGCGCGCCCAGTTCCATAGCGCGGAGTACCTGCTGCCACTCTTCGCGCTCAGCAAGAAGGACAACGGGTATCGGATGCCAGGCTTTGACTGTCGCCTCAATTTCGTCAGAAAAAAAAGGATCAGCAAGCCGCTTTGAACCAATATGCATGAGAACGACGATTGCGCCGTTTAACGGCATATTCTTATCGACTGCGGCATAGCTGACGACAGGCAGTTTAAACCCGTTCATCACCAGCCCATTGAAGAGGCACTCACGCTCCAGATTGCTTTTGCAGACCAGCATCAGATGAGGCTCACTCTGCACAGGCAAACCGGCCGCATATTCTCGGTCCCTTATTCTTGCGCCGCCGATAACCGAAGTTCCATTCCCTGCCCCATCGGGGGCGGCCCATAAAGACAGTTCCCTAACTTCAAACATTGCTTTAGTTTCCCCTGTTACTCAGGTTTGCATTCAACGCAAAACACTAGGCATGACAAAAACTACGACAGTTTATTCTGGTTTTTATTGCTAATCATGATGAAGACTGGTCTAAATATTGCTATTGTTAAATAAACGTGTCATTAACTTATGTTAGCGTTTTATAAAAAAATAAGCTGACCATAAGAACGACTTCGGGAACTGAAAGTTATAAATTCTATAACTTTCGTGGGGCATAGGCGGCGGATGCAAAGTGGGAACCAAAACACCACAGCCCTCATGATTGACGGCTTGGTCAGCTTATTGGAATCGCCTCCAATTCTGGCCAAACTCAACCTGCAGGAAAAAGAAACTCTTCTGTCACTGACAATCACCGAAGCCAGTTACCCGGCCGATGCCGTCATCATCAATCAGGGCGCGTCGGTCCGCAGCATCCATCTGGTGCGTTCAGGCTGGGGATGTGTTTATCGTGACCTTTCGGGTGGCGAACGTCAGATCATCGACTTTCCGATGCGATGTGATTTTATTGGGCTGAGAACCGCTGACGGCTATAGTTACAACACGATTAAGACAATCACCCCGATGTCAGCTTACGAGATACCGCTGACGTCGCTTGGAGAAACCATCTGGAAAATGCCGCGGCTCGGCATGATCTTCATTGAAATGCTCTCAAGACAACGCGCTATGCTGGTGGAGCATCTGACCAATGTCGGATGCCGGAGCGCTTTTGTCCGCACAGCACATCTTTTGCTGGAGCTGGCAGACCGCGTACGTGCCTGCGGTATGAGCGAGGAACCGGACGCGTTTTACTGCCCCTTGACGCAATACCAGCTGGCTGATGCGCTTGGATTAACGCCAATTCATCTCAACCGCATGCTGCGCGAACTGCGCGAAGAAGGACTTTTAATATTCAAGGCGTCAAAAGTCGAAATTCTCGACAGGCCCAGGTTGGTCGAAATCGCTGAATATAACGGGGAGTTTATGCGGATGTCAGTCTTCGGCAAATCAAACTAGAGCATTTCCAGCAAAAGTGCGAAGCGGCTTTGCGTGGGATAATGCGTGAAAATAAATAGATAGGGCATTTCCAATGATCCAGTCAAAACAGGAAATGCTTGAGGGCATGTCGAAGGGGAGAAAATGGTCGGAGCGAGAGGATTCGAACCTCCGACCCCCTGATCCCAAATCAGGTGCGCTACCAGGCTGCGCTACGCTCCGCGACCATAAAACCAAGACTCTATCGTCCGGCTGTGAGCGGCTTATAGCGCCGCTCTTTTGAACCCGCAAGGGGAACATCCCGCTTTTTTTCAGCTATTTTTGCCTGTCACCTGATTAGCTGGCTTATCGATGCAAAAACAGGTGCTTCTCCTGCGCCAAAAGCCACAAAATCCGGGTTCGCAAAACCTTTGACCGTTCCATCAGAACGCGCGCCATAGATCATCGGTTTGCCATCAAATGTCGTCGTCATGCCACCTGCCGCGCGCAGAACGGCGTCACCGGCTGCCGTGTCCCACTCCATCGTCGGACCGAAGCGTGGATAAAGATCAGCCTCGCCACGTGCGATCATGCAGAATTTGAGTGATGAGCCGACAGAAACACATTTGCCACCGTGATTGCGTTTCAGAAACTCTTCTGTTTCAGGCGTCAGGTGAGAGCGGCTACAAACCACTACCTTTTCAGGCGGTGCAATGCGGACAGCAATCGGACGCCTGCTGATAATCTGATGATCGGCGGACGTCACCACTTCCTGCGCACCGTCACGGCCACCCACATAAAGCAGGTTGCGCACCGGGGCATAGACGAGGCCCAGCACCGGCACGCCATTCTCAATGAGTGCGATATTCACCGTAAAATCGCCATTACGCAGCAGAAACTCACGCGTACCGTCAAGCGGATCAATCAAAAAGAATGTCTCACCCAGCTGTTCTGGCAGACGCCCTGCGGCGGCTTCTTCCTCGGCCACCACCGGAATGCCCGGTGCGAAAGACGCAAGGGCAGAAAGGATAATCGCTTCTGCCGCGTGATCTGCTTCCGTTACCGGCGATTGATCCTTCTTGGAATGAACCGCACAGCCATCCGTGTAATGTTTGAGAATGACGCGCCCCGCCTCAAGGGCTGTATCCTCAAGTACTTTGAGCAAAGCTTTGCTGTTTGGATCGGCTTTGGGGGAGGTTGCTGTTGTCATTTCTCAAATCGACCAGGAATCACTGCCATAGCTGCCGATAATACCACGTTCGGCCAGATACTTTTCCACCTCCGCAACGAGTTCGTCAATGTGACGTCCTGCGGTGTGAAGATGCAGCTCCGGCGAAAACGGCGCTTCATAGGGCGAATCGATGCCGGTGAAAGCCTTGATCTCGCCACGCAGAGCCTGCGCATAAAGCCCCTTCGGATCACGCGCCATGCATTCTTCAATCGGCGTATCGACAAAAATTTCGATGAATTCACCCTCAGGCAGAAGCGAACGCACGCGATCGCGTTCTGAACGGAAAGGCGAAATAAACGACACCAGCGTAATCAACCCGGCATCGGCCATAAGCCCCGCTACCTCGCCAACGCGGCGGATATTCTCGGCCCGGTCTTCATCAGAGAAGCCAAGATCGCTGTTAAGGCCATGACGGACATTATCGCCATCCAGCAGATAGGTGTGCTTGCCCAACGCATGAAGCCGCTGTTCAAGCCGGTTGGCAATGGTCGATTTGCCAGAAGCAGACAGGCCTGTGAACCAGAGCACCGCTGGTTTCTGGAATTTTTGTTCCGCACGCGCTTGTTTATCAAGATCGAAAGCCTGCAAATGCACATTGGTTGCCTGACGCAGCGCCTCTTTGATCATACCAGCGCCCACCGTCGCATTGGTGAGACGATCAATCAGCACGAAAGCACCCGTCACGCGGTTGTCCGAATAGGGGTCGAAAGCAATCTGATCCGCTGTTTGAAGATGGCAAAGACCAACTTCATTCAAATCAAGCCGTGTCGCCTCTTCTCGCGCGAAACTATTCACATCGGTGCGATATTTAATCTCGCTGATCGTCACCGGCGTCTGGTCGGTTTCGGTGCGCAGCAGATAGGAGCGCCCTGGCTGCAAGACTTCTTCGCCAAACCAGACGATATTGGCACTGAAACGGTCGGCCACTTCCGGGCGCGATTCTGCACCCACAAGCATGTTGCCGCGAGAGACTTCGATCTCGTCTTCCAGCACAATCGTAACCGCCTGCCCCTCGGTTGCACGGGCCAAGTCGCCGTCATAGGTGGCAATGCGTTTCACCTTCGATTGCTTGCCCGACTTTGCGACCACGACCGTATCACCTGCGGCAATTGAACCGGAGGCAACGGTGCCGGAAAAGCCCCGGAAATCAAGGTTTGGCCGGTTCACATATTGCACCGGAAAGCGAAAAGGCTTGCCGACCGCATCCCCATCAAGACGCACCGTTTCCAGATGTTCGAGCAGATACGGCCCTTCATACCAATGGATTCGTGGGGAATGGCTGCTGACATTATCGCCAAAGCGCGCTGAGAGCGGAATTGCCTGAATGCTGGCAAAGCCCAAATCTTTGGCGAAACTCATATAATCAGCGACAATGCTGTCAAAAGCGCTTTGCGAGAAATCAACCAGATCGATCTTGTTGACCGCCACCACGATATGCCGGATGCCCAACAGCGAAGCAATGAAGCTATGACGGCGTGTCTGTGTCAACACGCCCTGCCGCGCATCGATCAGCACCACCGCCAGATCAGCGGTTGACGCGCCTGTTGCCATGTTACGCGTGTATTGCGCATGGCCCGGCGTGTCGGCCACGATGAATTTGCGGCGCGGCGTTGAGAAAAAGCGATAGGCCACATCGATGGTAATGCCCTGCTCGCGTTCGGCTTCCAGACCATCGACCAGCAGCGCGAAGTCAAAATCGTCGTCCGTGGTGCCGAACTTGCGGCTGTCATTCTTCAGCGTGGCCAGCTGATCCTCAAAGATCAGCTTGGTGTCATAAAGCAACCGCCCGATCAGCGTGGATTTACCATCATCGACTGAACCGCAAGTGAGAAAGCGGAGCAGCGTCTTGCGTTCCTGATCGGCGAGAAAATCGCTCACAGCTGCACTTGTTACAGAAGACTCTAATAAGGCGTTCATCAGAAATAGCCCTCGCGCTTCTTCTTTTCCATGGAGCCCGCCTCGTCACGATCAATGGCGCGGCCCTGTCGCTCGGATGTGCGGGCGATCAGCATTTCTTCAACAATGTCAGAAAGATTGGTGGCACGTGATTCAATCGCGCCCGTCAGCGGATAACAGCCAAGTGTGCGGAAGCGTACCAGCCGTTCCTCGACCGTTTCGCCGGGGCGCAAAGTCATGCGGTCATCGTCGACTTTGATCAACATGCCGTCGCGCTCGACCACAGGGCGCTTTGCTGCAAAATAGAGCGGCACAATCGGGATATTTTCCTGCAAAATATACTGCCAGATATCGAGCTCGGTCCAGTTGGAAAGCGGGAAGACGCGGATCGATTCACCCTTTGCAATGCGGGTATTATAGATCTTCCACATTTCCGGCCGCTGGTTCTTCGGGTCCCAGCCGTGCTGCATATTGCGGAATGAAAAAATGCGCTCCTTGGCGCGCGACTTTTCCTCATCGCGGCGCGCACCGCCAAAGGCGGCATCGAACTTATATTTATCGAGAGCCTGACGGAGACCAACCGTCTTCATGACATGGGTATGGACGTTTGAGCCATGCGTGAATGGACCAACACCATCCCGCACGCCATCTTCATTGATATGAACCAGCAGCTCAAAACCCTTTTCGCGCGCCTGTGCATCGCGAAATTCGATCATCTCGCGGAATTTCCACGTCGTGTCGACATGCAGGAAGGGGAATGGCGGCGGCGCGGGATAGAATGCCTTCATCGCCAGATGCAGCATAACGGAGGAATCCTTGCCCACCGAATAAAGCATGACCGGATTTTCAAAGGTCGCGGCAACTTCGCGAAAAATATGAATTGCTTCTGCTTCCAGGCGCTGAAGATGTGTCAGGTTTTTGGTCAGGGATGCATGATGCACGTCTGTTTCTCCCGGGAAACCGGCTTAATCTTAAATAAACTGGCGGGAGGATGGCGCGAGCCTTGGTCCGGCGCAGATGTGGCTAAGCCACTGTGAGCGCATTGTCGTGAAAGACAGAACAAAAGGAAAAGTATGCTATCGCGTATTGCGAGGGCGTTAAGCGAAAACGTGCCTGTTTTAAGCCCGTTGGAGGAAGAAACTTGCGCTGAAGCGAAAAGTCAAATCCTGGCTCAAGTTACGGAAAATACTACAAATTTTATAGTATTAAGCTAAATTCTGAAGGGCATGAACATCCTTCGAACCAAACCGCCGAAGGATTAAGAGCCGTTATAGAAGACCAAAAGTGCGTGCCTTGGCTACGGCCTGCACCTTGTTGACCGCAACAAGTTTGGAGAGAACATTGCTGATATGAAAATTGACTGTTCGGGTCGAGATGCTGAGAATTGTTCCGATAATCTCGGCGGTCTTGCCTTCGCTTGTCCAACGCAGAATTTCACGTTCGCGCGCGGTGAGATTAACCTCGCCTACACAATTGATGCTTGGAACATCAAGATGCTCATACATGGCAAGATGGAGAAGATTGGCAACGACCTGCATCTGTCTGCGCAGCATGGAGACCTCACCTTCTGAAAGTGAAGGCTTTTCCCGCAGAAATGTGAGAATCCCAAAAACGCCCTGCGCTGCCCAGCTTGGCTGCGAAATAGCCGACCGCAGACCAAACTCCTGCGCGTCCGCCCATATCTGGGGTGCTTCCGCAAACAGCCTTTGCGACCATACCAGCGGTTCAATGCTGTTCATTCCACGGCGCACAACGGGATCAATTTCGACGTATTTCTTTAAAGCATAATGTTTCTGCCAAGCCACTGGCGTCGTCTCATAGCGTATCCAGCGCGAAATGCTATCAAGAGACGGTACGCACATTGCATAAGACACGTAGGAAAAGCCCAACTGTGCTGCATAGGACTTGATATGCTCGAACAAATCATCCGCACTATCAGATGACTGAAGCGTGTCGTAAAAAACTTCGCAATTCATAGCTGGAATCCTAATATTGTTTCGATGAACCGGATTATTCACGTGAATTTTATTCAAGCAGGCACATTCTGGGCCGAATGGATCGACCAGGAAAAACAAATATCAATTTTTTTAGGATTCTATGGCGCCGGAACCCGTATGTGTGTTTATAGACCACAATACCGTAAGCCACCTGTTCAACATAACATATGATTCTCGGACCATCTACCTATAACTATTATAATATCCTACGATAATAACATAAAACAATTATTTATTACGGGTATTATCGGACTTTAGTAAATACAAATACAAATATTACGCATTGCAAGATCTAAATTAGTATATCTTTAATATATGCGGAAAAAATCCTTCTCAAGGAGAATTCCATTCTAATTGAAACAGAGATTCTCGATAAACCCTTTAATTTTAAGCATAATTTTATCGCACCTCGTTTCACTCCAAAAAGAATTATGCTCTCGTTTAACGAGATGGATGTAGGGTCATTTGCTTAAATATGGGGAGACAGGGTGAAGGAAATGCTTTTCGTTTTCGAGATTTTTTGACAAACGAGCCGAGCAGATAGACCAGAATCTCCGAACATAAAAAGGAACTGATGCTCTTCTGCATCAGGCCACTCGACCTAGATTAGAATGGCTTCAATCTGATTGGAGCAATTAAGCACTTTAATCATTTATTTTAACGCGCATCTTTCCCGAAATGCGCATCACTTTGAAGCAACTCTCTGCGCTCATTTCGGGTTCGAAGTCATTCCTGTTTTGATTGAAACATTGGAAATGCGCTAGGCTGCCGCTTCAACCGGCTCCGGTGCCTGACCGGGAATGTAATTGAGGATCGGGCCAAGCCAGCGCTCGACCTCCTCAACGCTCATGCCCTTGCGGTTCGCATAATCTTCGACCTGATCACGTTCCACCTTTGCAACGCCGAAATAATAGCTTTCCGGATGACCGATATAGAGGCCCGACACGGACGAGCCCGGCCACATGGAATAGCTTTCCGTCAATTCGACACCAGTTTGAGCCGTTGCATCGAGCAGTTCGAACAGCGTCTTCTTTTCGGTGTGGTCAGGCTGTGCCGGATAGCCCGGTGCCGGACGAATACCCGCATAACGCTCGTGGATCAGATCGTCATTCGACAGATCTTCACCCGGCGCATAGCCCCAGAACTCGTTACGAACGCGCTGGTGCATCAGTTCGGCAAAGGCTTCGGCGAAACGGTCCGCCAGTGCTTTGACAAGAATGGACGAATAATCGTCATGCGCGCGTTCAAAGCGTTCGGCAATTGCCACTTCCTCAATGCCTGCCGTGACGACGAAGCCGCCGACATAATCCTGCTTGCCGCTATCGGCAGGGGCCACAAAATCGGACATGGCGACATTCGGACGGCCATCGCGTTTTGATAATTGCTGGCGCAATGTGAAGAAGGTGGCTAACTCTTCCTTGCGGCTTTCATCGGTAAAGAGACGGATATCATCACCCACCGTATTGGCAGGCCAGAAACCGATTATGCCACGCGGTGCAAACCACTTCTCATCGATGATCTTTGCAAGCATGGCCTGCGCATCCGCCCATAGCTGACGCGCTGCTTCGCCCTGCTTTTCATCTTCAAGAATGGCAGGATAACGGCCCTTCATCTCCCATGTCTGGAAGAATGGCGTCCAGTCGATATAACGCGCAATCTCTGCGAGATCATAGTTCTCGAAGGTCTTGGTGCCAAGGAATGTCGGCTTTGGCGGCGTGTAGTTGTCCCAGTCGAGCTTGTGGGCGTTTTCGCGTGCGCGAGCCAGCGGCAGACGCTTCTTTTCCGCCTCGTTGCGGGCGTGCGCGGCTGCGACCTTGGCATATTCAGCACGAATACCTTCAACATAGGCATCCTTGTTTTCAGGCGACAGCAGATTGGAAACAACGCCCACTGCGCGGCTGGCATCGATCACATAGACCGCCTGTCCCTGCTCATAACGCGGATGGATTTTTACCGCCGTATGCACACGGCTGGTCGTAGCGCCACCGATCAAAAGCGGCACATTGAAGCCTTCGCGTTCCATTTCAGCCGCCACATGCACCATCTCATCCAGCGATGGTGTAATCAGCCCGGAAAGGCCGATCACATCGACATTTTCCGCCTTTGCGGTTTCAAGGATTTTCTGCGCTGGCACCATTACGCCGAGATCAATGATCTCGTAATTGTTGCAGGCGAGGACCACGCCGACAATGTTCTTGCCGATGTCATGCACGTCGCCCTTCACGGTAGCCATCAGCACCTTACCGGCGCTCTGGCGACCTTCACCACCGCTCAGGCGCTTTTCTTCTTCCATGTAAGGCAAAAGCACAGCCACTGCCTGCTTCATCACGCGAGCGGATTTAACCACCTGCGGCAGGAACATCTTGCCCGAACCGAACAGATCGCCAACCACATTCATCCCAGCCATCAGCGGGCCTTCGATAACATGCAGCGGACGTGCAGCCGCCTGCCGCGCTTCTTCGGTATCGGCTTCGATATATTCGGTAATGCCGTTGACCAGCGCATGTTCAAGACGTTTCTCAACCGGCCATTCGCGCCAGCTCAAATCCTGAGCCTTGGCCTCCTTAGTGCCACTGTCACGAAAACGCTCGGCGATTTCAAGCAGTCGCTCCGTTGCGTCATCGCGGCGGTTCAGCACCACATCTTCGCAGGCTTCACGCAATTCGGGATCAATCGTGTCATAGACCGCCAGCTGACCCGCATTGACGATGCCCATATCCATGCCAACCTGAATGGCATGATAAAGGAAGACGGCGTGCATTGCTTCGCGCACCGGCTCATTGCCGCGGAACGAGAAAGACAGGTTTGAGACGCCGCCCGAAATATGGACGTGCGGCAAGGTCTCGGTAATCTTGCGCGTGGCTTCGATGAAATCGACGCCATAATTATTGTGCTCGTCAATGCCGGTCGCAACCGCAAAGACGTTCGGATCGAAGATGATGTCTTCGGGCGGGAAGCCCACCTGCTCGGTCAAAATCTTATAAGCGCGGGTACAGATTTCGACCTTGCGCTCTTCCGTGTCCGCCTGTCCGGTTTCGTCAAATGCCATGATGACAACTGCCGCACCGTAAGCACGCACCAAACGCGCATGATGCAGGAAGGCTTCTTCGCCTTCTTTGAGCGAAATCGAATTGACGATGGGCTTGCCCTGAACGCATTTCAGGCCAGCTTCAATCACGTCCCACTTAGAGCTGTCGATCATCACCGGCACGCGCGCAATATCCGGCTCTGCCGCAATCAGGTTGAGATATTCAACCATGATTCGCTGCGAGTCGATCAGACCTTCATCCATGTTGATGTCGATGATCTGAGCGCCGTTCTCCACCTGATCACGCGCCACATCAAGCGCCGTCGAATAATCACCAGCCTTGATCAGCTTACGGAAACGGGCCGAGCCCGTGACGTTGGTGCGCTCGCCAACATTGACGAAAGGAATATCCTTGGTCAGCGTGAAAGGCTCAAGGCCCGACAGGCGCATCAGTGGCGGCACCTTGACCGGCTTGCGCGGCGGATGCTTGGCAACAGCCGCGGCAATTGCGCGGATATGATCCGGCGTTGAACCGCAGCACCCGCCCACCACATTGACGAGACCTTCGCGCGCAAAATCTTCGATTTGGGCTGCCATGGCTTCCGGGCTTTCGTCATACTGGCCGAATTCATTCGGTAGACCAGCATTCGGATAGGCACAGACAAATGTATCGGCAATGCCAGCAATTTCTGCGAGATGTTCGCGCATCGCATTGGCACCGAGTGCGCAATTCAACCCAATGGTGAAAGGCTTGGCATGGCGCAATGAATACCAGAACGCCGTTGGCGTCTGGCCTGAAAGCGTGCGGCCCGAAAGATCGGTGATCGTGCCGGAAATCATCACCGGCAGATGCACGCCCTTCTCAAGGAACACTTCTTCGGCTGCAAAGACAGCAGCCTTGGCGTTGAGCGTATCGAAGATCGTTTCAATCAGAATAATGTCGGCGCCGCCATCAATCAGTCCGCGGATCTGATCGGCATAGGCAAGGCGCAGATCATCGAAAGTGACCGCACGATAGCCGGGATTGTTGACATCCGGTGACAGCGATGCAGTCCGGTTTGTGGGCCCCAAGGCACCAGCAACAAAGCGGCGGCGACCGTCTTTTTGCTGCGCACGAATTGCTGCGCGACGTGCCAAGCGCGCGCCATCACGGTTCAGCTCATAGACGGCATCTTCCATGCCATAATCAGCCTGCGCGATGGTGGTCGAAGAAAATGTATTGGTTTCAAGAATATCAGCGCCAGCCATGGCATAAGCATAGTGAATTTCTTCAATCGCCTTTGGCTGGGTGAGCGTCAGAAGGTCGTTGTTACCCTGAAGCTGGCAATCGCAGGCCCCGAAGCGCTCGCCGCGAAAATGCTCTTCGTGAAAGCCTAACCCTTGAATCTGCGTACCCATGGCCCCGTCGAGAATCAGAATGCGCTCACTTGCGGCCTGGGTCAGCGCAGCAAGCACTTCCGAACCGTCCGGCTTTGCTGCCGTTGAACCAAAAAGATTATCAAGGGAAGACGTCATAGGGGATTACCGCCTGTATTCTGATACGCTTCATCGCTACAACACCACCCGAAATCCGCAAAGGATTTTCTGAAAACGCGATGCGCAGATTGCTTTCTTGGGCGCATACCTGATCGCTCTGAGCGAACGGACCGCACATAAGAACCGCTTAATGACATAAACATATCTTTATGTCAATTATGACGGCGCGCTTTGAGCGAACGTGTCCACCTTCACCGAACTGTTGCCAGCTTGAAGAAAAAGTGAGTTTTGTGAGCCACCTACCCGCCACATTGCGGGAGCAAAATCACGTCAGGGACGTTGATAAAAACCACTTTATCAGGGAGAAACCGATGAAGAAATTTGCATCTTCCTTCTTCGCAGCGTGTCTGTCACTCGGCATAGGCGTGCCTGGTGTCACTGCAAGCGCCAATGCTGCGCAACCAACAACACTTACAGCCCCAGCCGTCAGCCATGGTGCACAGGCTCCAATCGAGAATGTTCAATATTACGATTATCGTGGAGACCGCCGTCATTGGCGACACCATCACCCGCGTTATCGGGATGGATACAGGCCGCATTACCGGAATTGGGGGCCACCACCGCCACGCTACCGTCATCACCCACCGCGCTATCGCCCGGCACCAGTCTATCGCGGCGGCGGCAATGCGCATGTACGCTGGTGCTATAACCGTTATCGGTCTTATCGGGCTTACGACAATACGTTCCAGCCCAATTACGGCCCACGCCGCCAGTGCTACTCACCATATATCTAAACAAAGAAGCCCCGGAAATCCGGGGCTTTTTATGAGCATATATCGCAAAAATCAGGTTACGAAAGCACCAATAGAAGCAGCGACGAGACCGATGGCGATAGCGATCATGACGCCATAAACACGCGGCTTATCAAAAAGCACGGCAAAGGCAGAGAACCAGCCCACCACCGCCGCACCCAGTGCGAAAAGAAAGCCGGGCTTGTCGCCATGATAAAGATTGGCTGCCATCAGCGCGCCGACAATCAGCGCACCAAAAACGATCATCAGCCCTGTGGCATAGCGTTCGTAATCGTCCATCTCAAATTCCTCGTTCCGATCACATCAAACGCGCGCCGGAAGGTATTGCTCAATCATCTGGCCATTTAAAGACATGACCCATGGTCGCGCCCATGGCGGCTGTTTCCACACAATCATTATTTGCTGCGTTCTTCAACCATTTCGCAACACCATCCGCAGCAATTGTTGCGAATTATGCTATATCGTTGTTCATGGATTCGACCGGTATCAACATATTCGACACGCCTATCGGCCCGTGTGGCATGGCCTGGCATGAGGGCAAAATAATCGGCGTGGAAATCGGCGATGCCGATGAAAACGAAACGCGTTATCGGCTTCAGTCGCGTTTTTCGGATACAGAGGTATCCAACCCGCCCCCTTATGTCGCGGAAACTATCGATAAGGTTCGTGTGCTGCTTGAAGGTGGCGATCCAGACTTTTCGCAGACGCCGCTGGCGCTTGATTCTGTGCCGGACCTCAACCGAAAAGTCTATGAAATCCTGCTGAAACTGAAAGCGGGTGAGACCATCACCTATGGCGCAATCGCACGCAGGCTTGGCGATGTCAGTCTTTCGCAGGCCGTTGGCTATGCGCTCGGCAAAAATCCATTTCCGATCATTGTGCCCTGCCATCGGGTTTTGGGGTCCAATGGCAAGATCGGCGGCTTTTCGGCTGCTGGCGGCACAGTGACCAAGCTGCGTCTGCTCAATATCGAACGCGCCAGAACATCGCTCGAACCCGACTTGTTTGGTGGCCTTCCGTTGCAAGCACCACCGCAGATTGATTAACTCTTGTCGCTCACGACATCGGCAGAAAAACGCAGTTCACGCATCGGGCGCACATATTGCGTGGCTGCGTCGTAGGTCGGATGGTTTTTATAAGCGAAAAGCGCTTCTTCATCCTTGAACTCGGCATAAACAACGAGATCAATCGCGTTGCCCATCGGGTCTACCTTGGAATTCGGCAGAACTTCAAATACGTCCGAATAAGGAATGGTGCCCAACTGCTCCAGACCCTTACGGACGACTTCGACATCCTGATCAGACTTAACGCTGAAGAAAACAATGTGGCGGATCACGTCATGTCTCCAAAAATTATTGACGCGTATCTACCTCATCAAGCCGACAAGCAAAACCACAAAACGCTTATGCCTGCGATTTAACACGCCGCCAGGCGAATCCACCCTCCTGCTGCACCGAACCGCGACCGGGCTGATAATAGCCGGGCGTATCCACAAGTCGCTGTTCGCCAAGGCGGGTTTGTGCGACTTTGTTGGTCACTTGCAGACTGTCAAAACCCGTGCGCAGCATAAGAGCTGCCTGATCGATCAACACGTCGCCCGTTGCACGCAATTCACCCGCAAAACCTGCGCGGCGCAAAACTTCTGCTTTTGAGTAGGAGCGACCATCATTGAAAGCTGGAAATTGCAGGGCAATCACCGGCAGACTGTCGAGACGATCAAGCAGTGGCTCGATCTTCTCGCCCGGCGTAACCAAAACACCAATGCGGCGATTGGAGGCGCGAAGCAGTTCTTCATCAAGCCCCAGCCAGATGGCCAGAGGGATGATGATTGCGGGTGCATCGCCTGCGGTTTCAAGATCATCCGCAAAAATATAATGGTCTTCACGAAAGCCCTGCTCGGACCAAAGTTTGGTTTCGCTCATTTCTGGTCCAAAGCTCCAAGGTTTTTCAAGCTGTCCGTGAGGCCGGTCAGATGGATGCCGCATTCGGTCTTTTCCGATCCAGCCCAGCGTCCGGCGCGCTGATGTTCACCATCATTGACTGGACGTGTGCAGGGCATGCAGCCGATGGACCGATAGCCCTGTTCTGTCAGCGGATGCACAGGAAGGTCATGGGATTGCGCATAGGCACGCAAATCGTCCGAACTCATGCGCGCAAGCGGATTGATGCGAATGCGCGGGCCGACCGATTCAAAAACCGGCAAAGCATTGCGGGTCGAAGCCTGAAACTGCTTCCGGCCTGTCATCCATGCACGATAAGGGGCGACCGCGCGCGCCATCGGCTCGACCTTGCGAATGAAACAGCAGTGGTCCTTGTCGGTCATCGACAATGCGCCGAACGGATCATCCGCTTTCACGCTTTCCTCAAGCGGCAGAATGTCCTGCACATCGAGAAGACCCAAACGCTCTGCAAGATCATGCCGATAATCAAGCGTTGCGCGAAAATGCTTGCCCGTATCGAGAAACAGAACCGGGATGGCCGGATCAACCTTAGAAATCATGTGCAGCAGCACAGCCGATTCCGCACCAAACGATGAAACGACAGCAATTCCGCCTTCGAACAATTCTCGCGTGCTGAGCGCAATCACCTCCTGCGGGGTCGAAGCGCCATGGCTTGCCTCCAGCAAACGGGCCTGCGCCTGAGCACGTTCATCCGCATCAAGCTGCACGGCTCACCTCGCCATAGAGCGCGCGTTTAAAGGGCTCCATACCAACACGGCGATAGGCAGCGATAAAGGTTTCATCCGCATTTTCACGAAGCCCAAGATAGGTATCGACAACGGTTTCAATCGCATCGACCACTTCTTCGGATGAGAAGCCGCGTCCAGTAATGTCGCCAATCGACGTATGCTCATCGCCGGAACCGCCAAGCGTGATCTGATAAAGTTCTTCGCCCTTCTTCTCAACGCCCAGAATACCGATATGGCCGACATGGTGATGACCACAGGCATTGATGCAGCCGGAAATCTTGATCTTGAGATCACCGATTTCAAGCTGTCGCTGCTGATCCCCAAAGCGCTCTGAAATACGCTGCGCGACGGGAATCGACCGCGCATTGGCCAGCGCACAATAATCGAGGCCGGGGCAGGCAATAATATCGGTGATCAGACCGGCATTGGCCGTCACCAGACCATCCGATTGCAACAGATCATAGACGGCCGGCAAATCAGCCTTGGCAACATGCGGCAGAACCAGATTCTGCTCATGGCTGACGCGGATTTCATCCGACGAATAGGTCTGCGCTATATCCGCAACCAGCTCCATCTGCTCGGCACTGGCATCGCCCGGAATCCCACCAATCGGTTTCAGCGAAATCGTGACGACGGCATAGTCCGGGTTCTTATGTGGCGTAACATTACGCTTGGTCCAGGCGGCAAAATCGGCGTCGGATTTCTGCGTGACCGCCAGAATTTCCCACCCTTCGGGACGTTGCGGAAGATCCGGTATCCGGAAATAGCTTTCAATCGCATCAATGTCGTGCTGCGGCAGCCGCAAATCACTGTAACGGATCTGTTCCCATTCAGCGTTAATCTCCTGAACCAGCGGCTCGACGCCGGTTTCATGAACGAGGATCTTGATGCGTGCCTTATATTTGTTATCGCGGCGTCCATAGAGATTATAGACACGGACAATCGCTGTCACATAGGTCAGCATGTCTTCGACCGGCAGAAAATCGCGGATTTTCTTGGCAACCATCGGCGTTCGCCCCTGCCCGCCGCCAATATAGACGGCAAGGCCAAGTTCACCCGCTTCATTCTTTTTAAGCTGCAAGCCGATGTCATGCACCTGAATGGCCGCACGATCATGCTCGGAGCCAACAATCGCAATTTTAAACTTACGCGGCAGATAGGAAAATTCCGGATGCAGCGACGACCACTGACGCAGAATTTCTGCAAAGGGGCGAGGATCGGCAACTTCATCAGCGGCTGCACCAGCAAAGTGATCGGCCGTCACATTGCGAATGCAATTGCCAGAAGTCTGGATCGCATGCATTTCGACTTCGGCAAGCTCTTCGAGAATTTGCGGCACATCTTTCAGTGCTGGCCAGTTGTACTGAACATTCTGACGGGTCGTGAAATGGGCAAAACCCCGATCATAATCCCGCGCAATGGAGCCAAGCCGGCGCAGCTGGCGGCTCGACAATGTGCCGTAAGGGATCGCAACACGCAGCATATAGGCATGCAATTGCAGATAAAGACCGTTCATCAACCGCAGCGGCTTGAACTGATCTTCCGTCAATTCGCCAGAAAGGCGACGCCCGACCTGATCCTTGAACTGTGCAACACGGGCCGCAACAAAATCGCGGTCAAATTCATCATAACGATACATAGTGATTTCCGATATTCAGATCAGGAAGCTTGCTTTAACGGTCTTTTAAGCATGGCTTTATCCCAAAACCGGTTCCCACTTTTGGGAGCCATGCGATTGACCAAGCGTAATAATGGTGGGGCCGGAGAGCCGGATGCGCTCACGCAGGCGAATGGGATAAAGCCCTTCGTCGCGCTCTTCGACATCAATGACATTCACATCGACAACCAGATTGGCTTTCGCGGCAACCTTGCCCGCTTCTTCAAGCGCGGCTATCGCTTCTGCGTGGCGCGCAACCAGTGAACCATCAATGGTTTCCTGCCATGATCCGTCAGCACCAAGCCACACGGCCTGTCCATCAATGAGCCGGTTTGCGGTGAGAACTTTTACAACCATTTTCCCAACTCCTGATTTAAGCCGCTAAAACCACTGGCTGGACTGCCAGCGCCTGCGCTTTGTCGATAGCGGCACCTGCAACAGCATCGCCGATGATAACCATGACTGGACCTGCAAGCTCTTTGCGCTTTTCCAGCGATGGCAGATCTTTCAATGTTCCATGGAACAGCCGCTTATCCTTCCGGCTCGCATTCTCAACAACCGCCACAGCTGTGTCTTCATGCAGACCGGCAGAGATCAGACGGCTTGCAACCGAGGCTGCAACCGTTGCTCCCATATAGACGGCGATTGTTGCCCCGGAGACGGCAAGCTTGGCCCAGCCCGGCAGCACATCGCCCGCCATATCGTGGCCTGTCGTAAACACCAGCGAGGAAGCAACACCACGCAAAGTCAGCGGCAGTTCCATATCGGCTGCGGCTGCGAAAGCAGACGTTATACCCGGCACGATCTCAAAGCCGATGCCGGCTGAACGCAAGGCCGCCATTTCTTCGCCCGCACGGCCAAACACCAGCGGATCGCCTGCTTTGAGACGCACTACACGCTTGCCTTCGCGACCGAGCTTCACCAGCAGATCATTGATCTCGCTCTGGCTCTTGGAATGGCAACCCTTGCGCTTGCCAACCGAGAGACGCTCGGCATCACGACGCCCCATGGCAATCACGCCTTCCGGCACGAGCGCGTCATGCACGATAACGTCGGCTTCCATCAGAACGCGATGCGCGCGCAGGGTCAGAAGGTCCTCTGCACCCGGACCAGCACCAACCAACCAGACATAACCCGCAGCATGTTCTCTTTGCTCGATTAATTCATTTGCAGCTTTGTATGCTGCTTCGCGATCTCCATTTTCAACAGCACGCGCTACGGATCCGGAGAAAAACCCACGCCAGAAGCTGCGGCGTGCCAAGCCTTTTGGCAAAAGCTTTTCGACCATCGGACGCCAACTTTCGGCATAATGCGCAAGCTCACCAAGGCGGGGCGAGAAGGCCGCATCAATGCGCGCCCGCACCATCTGTGCCAGAACCGGAGCCGAGCCTTCGGTGCCAATGACAATTGCAATCGGCGCACGGTTGACGATGGCCGGTGTCAGAAAATCGCAGAGCGCCGGACGATCAACAACATTGACCGGGATTTTTTGGGCTTTGGCAATCGCTGCAATTGCCCGGTCCTGATGCTCGTCACCCGTTGCAACAAAAACCAGCTTCGCGCCTTCGAGGTGCTTTGGTTCAAAAGCTGCTGTTATGCGCTCTGCACCGTGGCTTTCGATAAAGCTCACCAAAGCTGGCTCAAACTCTTCCGCAACAATACGCAAACGTGCAGAGGTCTGCGCCACGAGCCGCGCTTTGTTGAGCGCTTCTTCGCCACCACCGACGACAACAACCACCTCTTCCGAAACACGGAAGAAAGCAGGAAAATCAGCCAGAAGTCGTTGGGACGCAAGAGCCACAGCAGTATCCTTTTTAAGACTGCTGGCATTATCCCCGGACTGCTCAGAATATATAAGAAACGGGCTTGCGCGCGCAAATCACGCGGAGCATCACTTTTTCTCAAAAAACAGATTTTGAGGATTTTAATTCCTAAAAGCTGCAAATTATATCCCATAATTTTTGTAGGATTTACATTGACTTAGTGATACGTGCCGGATGTGAAAAAGGCTGGAACATGCTTTGGCCAGCGACGTGGCAGAACAGCTACGAGGTCAAAGCGCAGCGATAATTGTGCGTAATCCTTTTGGCGTTGCAGCCACATATCGGCAGCCGCCTCGATACGGCGCATGGCCTGCGGCGTAACGGCAAGTTGCGCTGCTTCAACGCTTGTCCGTGCTTTGACCTCAACAATGAGAATAAGGTTGCCGCGTCGGGCTATCAGATCAATCTCGCCAAGCCGCGTGCGATAGCGGCGCGCCACGATGCGAAAGCCTTTAAGCATCAGTGCAAGCGCAGCCAGCCGCTCGGCGCTGTGTCCGCGAAAGAAAGCCATGCGCTTTTTCTCGCGGAGTTCGCTCATCAGCCCTGCGCCTTCAACTGCATCAAGCGCTGATACAGCACCGACTTCTGCCCGCCGGTCATCTTTGCCGCTTCACCTGCCGCTTTCGATGGTGGCAATTCCTGTGCGAGCGACAGAAGCAGCTTGTCGATGTCTTCTTCACTCTGCGGACCAGCTTCGCCAGAAGGTGGGCCAACCAGCAGCACGACTTCACCGCGAATACGGTCTTCGCCATCAAATTGCTGTTTCAACTCACCGAGCGTCGCAGTGACGATGGTTTCATAGGCTTTGGTCAGTTCACGACAAAGAGCTGCTTCACGCGCATCGCCAAAAACCTCTGACATATCGGCAAGCGTTGTCGCCGTGCGGTTGGGCGATTCGTAGAAAACAAGCGTGGTCTCGATATTTTTGAGGCTTTCGAGCTTGGCGGTCTTCTGACCGTGTTTGACTGGCAGAAAGCCGCAAAACATGAAAGAATCTGTTGGCAGACCAGACGCAGCGAGCGCTGCAAGAAGCGCAGACGCACCCGGAACCGGCACCACGCGGATACCTGCCTCGCGTGCCTCGCCGACAAGTCGGAAGCCCGGATCGGAAACCAGCGGCGTGCCTGCATCGGACACCAGCGCAACACTTTTTCCGCTTTCAAGGGCTGCGATCAGCTTTGCGCCTGCCTCAGCAGCATTATGCTCATGATAGCTGATGGGACGGCGCGAAATGCCGTAGCGATCAAGCAGCACACGGGTCACACGGGTGTCTTCACAGGCCACAATGTCGGCACTTGCCAGCACTTCCAGCCCGCGCAGCGTCATGTCGCCAAGATTACCAATCGGGGTCGAGACGATATAGAGCGCGGGTTCGATCGGACGCGCACGCTGGGCGGTGCCACCGACGACAAATTCGCGTTTCTGTTCGTCCAAAAATTCACTCATCTAATTTCCTAAGCCGCCAAATCCGCCACAAGCGCATCAAGCACCAGCGCACCATCCGGCGTTGCACGGATGAAGCTACCATCCATTTTTTCGATCATGCCCGATGCGATCAGTCGTTCAAGGCGTTTGCGATCAATATCATGGCCTGTCAGACCCTGATAACGCGCAAGATCAATGCCTTCGCGCAACCGCAAGCCCATCATCAGAAACTCATCGCCCTGCGGTCCGCCATCGAGATGTTCTTCCTCGACAATACCGTGGCCATGGGTTGCCACTTTTTCCAGCCATGTTTCAGGATGCTTTTCTGTCATTGTGACCGTGCGCAAGCCGTTTTCGATAAAGCGGCCATGTGCACCGGGACCAATGCCGACATATTGTCCATAGCGCCAGTAGACCAGATTGTGCTGCGACTCGCGCCCCGGCACCGCATGGTTTGAAATCTCATAGGCCGGAAGACCATGTTCCGCTGTGATCTTTTGCGTTTCTTCGTAAAGAGCAGCCGCGTGATCCGGGTCCGGCGTGGTGAGCTTGCCCGCCTTCCAGAGATTATAAAACTGCGTGCCTTCTTCAATTGTCAGCTGGTAGAGCGAGAGATGATCGGCAGCCAGACCAATGGCTTCTTTCAGCTCCTCACGCCAGGTTTCAATCGTCTGATTAGGCCGCGCATAGATGAGATCGAAAGACAGACGCGGGAAAATTTCACGCGCAAGCCGGATTGCGGCCTTGGCCTCTTCAACCGAATGCATACGCCCAAGACGGCGCAGATCAGGATCATTAAGCGCCTGAATGCCAAGCGAGACACGATTGACGCCCGCAGCACGATAGCCACGGAAACGATCAGCCTCCACGCTTGTCGGATTGGCCTCCAGTGTCACTTCAATATCAGGCGCGACAGTCCAGCGCGACGCAATGCCATCAAGCAAGCTGCCAACCGTCGAAGGCTGCATCAGCGACGGCGTACCGCCGCCCAAAAAGATGCTGGTGATGGTGCGCGGGCCTGTGCGGGCGCGCAATGTGTCCATCTCGCGGTTAAAAGCTTCAGCAAAGCGCGGCTGATCAACCGGCTGATGGCGCACATGACTGTTAAAGTCGCAATAAGGACATTTGGCCAGACAAAATGGCCAGTGCAGATAAACGCCAAACGCGGTTTCTCCATCTGCACGTGCTATCGGCAGAATATTCGCTGAAGCGTCAGGTGGAGAAAAATGATGGTTCATTCAACCGTATCCGAAACAACGCCGAGCGCTTTTTCAGCAAACAGCTTGAAAGCACGCGCACGATGCGAAAGGGCTGACGCATCACCCGGCTTCCAGCCATGCTTTTCGTCAGCCGTCATTTCACCAAAGGTCTTCTCATAACCTTCCGGCTTGAAGACCGGATCATAGCCAAAGCCAATATCGCCGCGTGGCGGCCAGATCAGTGTGCCTTCGACTTCACCACGATAATATTGTGCTTCACCATCCGGCCATGCAAGGCAGATCACTGAAACAAAGCGCGCCTTACGCTCGGCAGACGTGAGAGCACCCTTCTCCTGCAAAAGATCTTCGACCTTGCGCATCGCCATATTGAAATCACGCGTGCCGTCTTCGGTTTCAGCCCAGTCAGCGGTGTAAACGCCGGGTTCACCATTCAGCGCATCGACCATCAGGCCGGAATCATCAGACAACGACGGCAGGCCAGTGGCCTTTGCCGCAGCAAGCGCCTTGATATAGGCATTCTGCTCGAAGGTTGTGCCGGTTTCTTCCGGCTCAGGAAGGCCGAGAGCCGCAACAGAGCTGACCTCGAAGCCAAACGGGGCAATCAGTCCATCAAACTCGCGCAGCTTACCTGCATTGTGCGATGCAACGATCAGTTTGCCTTTTTCGAGGTTTCTCATTTCAGTTCTACCTTTTTACGCATGATCTTATCCGAAAACCGGATGCCACTTTTCGGGATCATGCTTTAACTCCAAAGTTTCGGCTCGGCGAATTCCAGCGAATTGCCGGAAGGGTCGCGAAAATAAATCGAACGCGCGCCGTTAGGCCATTCTAATTCAGACTCAATTGCGATGCCGTGCATCGCAAGATGCTTGCGCCAGTCGTCAATCTCATCACGCGTGGCCGCAAAGCACATATGCCCCGGCCCACTCGTTCCATGCGGTGGCACTGGCAACGATCCGGGTGCCGCTGGTTTCAGCGTTTCTTCCGCTTTAAACAACAGCAGAATGCCATCGCCACAGCGGAAGAATGCATTGCGTTCACTGACCTTGCCCACCGGCTCGAGCCCGATAATGTCGCGATAGAATTTAATCGCCTCAGCAACATCACGGACATAGAGCGCGGTTTCAAGAATACGATGCCTGCATTTTCGGCCACCTCTTCAATGGAGATGGCCTTCCCTATCAGGCAAGTGCTGCCTTCTGCAACTCAACGAGCTGATTAATGCCGCCGCGTGCAAGCTTCATGAGCGCTGCAAACTCTTCTTCCGAGAATGGTACGCCTTCAGCCGTACCCTGAATTTCGACAATCCCGCCCTTACCGGTCATGACGAAATTGCTGTCGGTTTCAGCAGCCGAATCTTCCGCATAATCGAGATCAAGCACAGGCTGACCTTCGTGAATGCCGCAGGAAATAGCTGCAATATGATCTTTGAGCACTTTTTCGATGCGGATCATCTGGCGCGCTTCCATCCAGCGCAGACAATCATGCAGAGCGATGAAACCACCCGTGATAGCAGCGGTGCGAGTGCCGCCATCAGCCTGAATGACATCGCAGTCGACTGTGATCTGAAATTCGCCAAGTGCCTGCAAGTCAACGACAGCGCGCAGCGAACGGCCGATCAGACGCTGAATTTCCTGCGTGCGTCCGCCCTGCTTGCCGGCTGCTGCTTCACGGCGCATACGATCACCGGTCGAGCGTGGCAGCATGCCATATTCTGCCGTGACCCAGCCCTTGCCGGAATTGCGCATCCAGCCCGGAACCTTTTCCTCTAAGCTTGCCGTGCACAGGACGTGGGTGTCGCCGAACTTCACAAGGCACGAGCCTTCCGCATGTTTGGAGACGCCGCGCTCAAAAGACACGGCACGCATTTCGTCAGCAGCGCGCTTGGATGGACGCATGGTAATTCCTCACTTCGATTTTCGTTGCGGCTTTTTAGGCTGCTCGGTAGCAAATAGAAAGAAATTTCGCCATTAATAACGATACAAGTGTTGAGAGCACCTGTTAGAATGCGCTTAGGCCTTTGACGCTTCGGCGCGCCGCCTTATATTTAGAGCCTTCAATTCAAAGGGTTCGCATTCAGACCATGATCAAGTCACCAGAACATCAGTTGCTCAGTTCGCTCGATCAACGGTCGCGCGATATATTCCGGCTGATCGTTGACAGCTATCTCAATGATGGCGATCCGGTCGGTTCGCGCAATTTATCGCGTCTGTTGCCACGGAGTCTTTCGCCCGCCACCATCCGCAACGTGATGAGCGATCTGGAACATCTCGGCCTGATTTATGCCCCGCATATTTCCGCCGGGCGTCTACCGACGCAGATCGGGCTGCGTTTCTTTGTCGATGCATTCATGGAAGTGGGTGATCTGCCGCCCGATGAACGCTCATCCATTGAGGCACAGGTTCGCTCGGCCGGCACGAACAATTCAGTTGAAAGCGTGCTCACCGAAGCCAGTCAGGTTCTCTCCGGCCTGTCGCGCGGCGCAGGCCTTGTGCTTGCAACCAAGACGGAAGGCGCGCTCAAACATATCGAGTTCGTGCGTTTAGAGCCGACGCGTGCGCTTGCGGTGCTGGTGATGCAAAATGGCGATGTCGAAAACCGCGTCATCAATCTGCCAGCTGGCATTTCCGCATCGCAACTGGTGGAAGCTTCCAACTTTCTTAACGCGCATATTCATGGCCACACACTGTCGGAAGCAAAGTCGGAGCTCGAAAAGCTGTCGGAAGAAACCAGGTTGGAGCTTGATCAGCTCTCGCAGGAACTGGTTGAGCAAGGCATAGCGGTCTGGAGTGGCGCAGGCTCGGATCAGCCAGCACGGCTGATCGTGCGTGGCCGAGCCAATCTACTTGAAAACATTCATGCGCAGGAAGATATTGAGCGTCTCAGGCATCTGTTTGATGATTTAGAGACCAAGGATGGTATGATCCAGTTGCTTGATCTGGCTGAATCGGGTTCCGGGGTGCGGATTTTCATCGGTTCGGAAAACAAACTGTTTTCCCTTTCCGGGTCTTCGCTGGTGGTTGCCCCTTATCGTGACAGCGAACAGCGCATCGTTGGTGCTTTGGGTGTCATTGGCCCGACCCGGCTAAACTATGCGCGCATCGTGCCAATGGTCGATTATACTGCGCAAATTGTCTCCCGATTGTTGCGTTAATTCCTGATATAAGTGTCAGACTTAACAAGGCCGGGAAATTAGACCTTGATTTTAATCCCGCGAAACTCAATATCCGGGCAAACACACTTCAAGACGGAAGAAGCATTATGGCTGATGAAAAAAACACACCTGAAAACCCCGATCTTGAGCAGCGCGATATCAACAATCCTCGTGATCGTGATGCGCTGAAGCGTGCTGCCGATGATTTTCTGAAAAGCCGCAAGGCTGAGGCACGCGCTGAGGTCGAAGAAGACGCAACTGTTGACGCCGAAAATCTGGCCGCCAACACCATTGCAGCGCTTGAAGCTGACAATGCAGAGCTGAAAGACCAGATGCTGCGTCTGGTTGCCGAGATGGAAAATCTGCGCAAGCGCACCCAGCGCGATGTTCAGGACGCGCGCACCTATGCCGTGACGAATTTTGCCCGCGATATGCTCTCAGTGTCCGACAATCTGCGCCGCGCACAGGATGCGATCCCCGCAGACGCACTGGAAAGCGATGCCAATCTCAAGTCGCTGGCCGAAGGCGTGGAAATGACCGAGCGCGCCATGCTGCAGGCATTGGAACGCCACGGCGTAACGAAGCTTGATCCAGAAGGTCAGAAGTTCGACCCGAACTTCCATCAGGCGATGTTTGAAGTTCCAAATCCCGAGCTTCCGAACAACACCGTTGTTCAGGTTGTTCAGGCAGGCTACGCCATTGGTGATCGCGTGCTGCGTCCGGCCATGGTTGGCGTTTCGAAGGGCGGTCCAAAGGTTGCGGCGGAAAACACTGCGGCACCTGAGGGCGATGCCTAAGCCTATCTACTGCTGACACCTATTCAAACAAAGAGCGGCGGGTTTATCGCCGCTCTTTCTTTTTGTCCCTAACCATCGGAATATCGACAGAATGTCAGTCGGGAGACATGCGTGACGATCTTTGATTTTGCAAATTTTGCAGGTGTGTTTGTCTTCGCCGCCACCGGCGCGCTTGCCGCCTCACGCCGCCAGCTCGACATTATCGGCTTCATCTTTCTCGCCAATATAACAGGTATTGGTGGGGGGACGATTCGCGATCTGCTTCTGGGCGCACCGGTGTTCTGGGTGATTGAACCGTTCTATTTGCTGGCTGGCACATCGGCCGCCATCATCGTCTATTTCACGGCACATCTCTTCGAATCGCGCTACCGGCTTCTGCTTTGGTGTGACGCTATCGGTATGGCAGCCTATACGGTTGTGGGCGCGGCCAAAGGGCTTGCGCTGGGCTTTGGGCCGTCCGTCGCCATCGTTACGGGTATTTTCACAGCAACTCTTGGCGGAATTTTGCGCGATATGGTGGCCGGTGAGCCATCCGTTCTGATGCGACGGGAAATTTATGTCAGCGCAGCACTGGCCGGTGCATGTCTCTATGTCTTGCTGGAACGTTTTGGTGTTGACCCGGTTTTTGCAAGCCTCTCAGCGGCGCTCACCGCATTCATCGTGCGCGGCGGGGCGCTCTATTTCGGCTGGAATCTGCCAGTTTATAAAAGCCGCCCCGGTCGCACTGAAGAAGAGCTCAAGCGCGACCGGATTGTAAGACCGGATGAATAATCAGATAAGCTTGGCCTGAGCCGCCACGGCCTGAAGATTGGCCAGTGGGCGCGGGCCCATCTGCTGAATAATCATACCGGCTGCAAGCGAACCAAGACGGGCGCAATCTTCCAGCGAACGGTCATTGGTATAGCCATACAGAAAACCGGCAGCGTAGAGATCACCCGCGCCGGTCGTATCGACCAGCTCTTCGATTTCGATCGCCGGAACGACAAGAGTCTGGTCTTCAGTGATGACCACCGCACCTTTTTCCGAACGCGTCACAATGACCAGCGGACAGTCTTTGCGCAACGATTCGATGGCGTCATCCAGCGCGTGGGTCTGATAAAGCGACTTGGCCTCGTCTTCATTTGCGAAAACGATATCGACCGTTCCTTTACGCATCAGATCAAGGAATTCCTCGCGATAGCGATCAACACAGAATGGATCAGAAAGCGTCATGGCGACCTTGCGGCCATGTTCATGGGCAATCTTGGAGGCCAGAACAATGGCTTCCTTGGCACGGGGTGGGTCCCACAGATAACCCTCGAAATAAGTGACCTTAGCGTCCGCTACCTTCGAGGTTTCAATATCTTCCGGCCCCAGCTCGACGCAGGCACCAAGATAGGTGTTCATCGAACGCTCGCCATCCGGAGTAACGAAAATCGTGCAACGCGCTGTCGGCGATCCCTTTTCCAGAGGACGCGTATCAAAAGCGACACCCTGCGCGCGAATATCATGCGCAAAGACGCGGCCTAGATGATCGGTTGCGACTTTACCAAAATAGGCGGAGCGACCGCCAAAGCTTGCAACGCCAGCCGCCGTGTTGCCTGCGCTGCCGCCAGACATTTCGGTGACCTGACCTTTGATGCGACTATAAAGCAATTCTGCCCGGTCACCATCAATCAGGTTCATGGCACCTTTGATGATGCCGTTTGTTTCAAGGAATGCATCCTCTGTGCGCGAGATAATATCGACAATGGCATTGCCAATGCAAAGAACGTCGAATGTAGCCATGAGCTTGATCTGGGGCTCCCCTTTTGTCTGCTGCCCGCCTCTGTCCGAGACATTCAGACAAGCGGTACGGCGGCAGTCATGTGGGGCGGGTTTAGCCTTTTGCAAGTCTTTTGACTACCCTGTTAAGCCTGCCTTCTGTGGGTAGCGCATATTGCACAGCAGCGCTGATATTCTTATTTTGATCCTTTGAGATCACGGAAAGTGGACCTGAATGATCATTGAAGCGGCACTAAAAGCGTTAAAGCGCCTTCCAACGCCGGAATTTCGTTCTGTTTTATGGAAAACATTGGGGCTGACGCTTCTCCTGCTCGTCGGGCTATGGGTCACCATTCGTCAAATATTTTTTACTTTGGCTTGGCCATGGATGGAGCAAATCCTGCCCGGAATGCCCGATTGGGCCGGATGGCTTGGCATTGTTGCGGCTATCGTTGCAGGTCTTGGGTTGGCGCTCGTTCTTGCTTTGATGATCGCGCCCGTCACAGCTCTTGTTGCTGGCATTTTCCTTGATGATGTTGCTGATGTGGTCGAGCGCGAGGATTATCCGGGCGAGCCTCAAGGCACAGCGTTACCGCTCGGACGCGCCGTTGTGGCGTCGCTCAAATTTTTAGGCGTGGTCATTCTCGGCAATATTATAGCGCTGCTTCTGCTGTTTGTGCCGGGTGTCAACCTGATCGCCTTTTTCGTGATCAATGCCTATCTTCTGGGGCGCGAGTTCTTTGAATTTGCCGCCATGCGCTACCGGTCAGAAGCGGAAGCGAAAGCGTTACGCTCGCAATATGGTGTGACAGTCTTCCTTGCGGGGCTGGTCATCGCAGCCTTTCTTGCGATCCCGCTCCTCAATCTGCTGACACCGCTTTTTGCAGCTGCCATGATGATCCATCTGCACAAGGCAATTTCTGCAAAAGAGACTTTAAGGCTGCGGCGGTAGCGCAATGAGCGCCGCAGGAATATCGCACGTCTTTCCCGGAAATTTGCAGATATCGGCAATCACGCAATTCTCGCATGCGGGCTTGCGTGCCTTACAGGTATAGCGTCCATGCAGGATCAGCCAGTGATGCGCATGGAAGAGATATTCTTTCGGGATAATCCGCATCAGAATGGCTTCCATCGCATCCGGCGTCTTGGCCGGTGCAAGCCCGATCCGGTTGCCAATGCGCAGGATATGTGTGTCCACCGCCATCGTTGCATGACCAAAGGCCATGCTCAGCACGACATTGGCCGTCTTGCGGCCAACGCCGGGCAGTTTCACCAGCGCATCAAGATCATCGGGCACTTCGCCGCCATGATCACGAATCAGCGCTTCAGACAGCAAAATGACATTCTTCGCCTTGTTGCGCCAAAGGCCGATGGTGCGGATATAATTGCCAACCGTGTCTTCGCCCAGCGCCAGCATCTTTTGCGGTGTGTCAGCGATGGCAAAAAGCGCTCGGGTTGCCTTGTTCACCCCCGCATCCGTTGCCTGCGCTGACAAGGCCACAGCCACCAGCAGCGTGAAAGCATTCACATGCTCAAGCTCGCCCTTGGGTTCAGGGCGAATAATGGAAAAGCGGCGGAAAATTTCGTGAATCTCGTCAGCCGTATAAAGCGTACCAGCCACACGGCGCGCGCGACGCGCGGGCGCACTTACAGTCACGGAGGATTTGATTTTGGTGTTTTCCATTTTGCCTCTATACTTGGCTGCATCCGCGGAAAACAGTTCACAGCTTGACGCAGCCCCCAAACACTCCGCACATTGAGGCGACCGGAATGGTCGTGAAATCCATGCACCATCCAGACGGCGCAAACCCAGACGCGTTTGACACCCCAATTTTTAAAGCCCTGCTGACGCCCTATCGCTCATTGGGGAAAACGGGTTTTCGGGTGCTGATGGGCGGGCTGATCAGTTGCTGGCTGTTTGTCTGCGTTCTGTTCTGGTCAATCGGTGCATGGCCGATCATCGGCTTTTTTGGTCTTGATGTCTTGCTGATCTATCTGGCTTTTCGCTGGAATTACCATACGGCGAAAGCGCGCGAGGAAATATCCGTTTCACGCGCGGCCCTGCATATCCGCAAATTTGAGCCTTCAGGAAAATTGATCGAACATGAGTTTCATCCGTTCCGGGCACGGTTCACAATAGCACGAAAGCCGGAATTCGGCATTACATCCATGCATGTGGAAAGCCGCCCGTATCGCGTTCTCATCGGCGGCTTTCTCAATCCGGATGATCGCGAAAGCTTTGCAACGGCTTTTGGCCACGCGCTGAGCGAAGCGCGGCGTTAAAACGAGCTTTGTGCGCCCAAGAGGACGGTCGCACTCTCATGTTTTTCCACACATATTGACAAGTTTTGCATCGACCCCATCGGATTTACAGTGTGATGGGAGGAATTGGACTTTGGCTCTTGAAGTCGGACCTTTCACAAGCCATATCAGTTGAGTGAAAGATACGCCGCAAGGGTTCTTTCCAAGACGGTCGCTTCGATAAGGACTGATGCAATGACAAGAATTACACCGTTTTCGAGCCCGCTTTTGCTCGGATTCGACACAATGGAAAAGACGCTGGAACGGATTGCCAAATCCGGTGATGGTTACCCGCCTTATAATATAGAACGTCTGCGTGGCGAGACTGGCTCTGAACGCCTGCGTATCACGCTTGCAGTTGCAGGATTTGCCAGCGACGATCTTGAAGTCATGACGGAAGACAATCAGCTTGTCATCCGCGGACGCCAAAACGACGATACGGAGCGCGAATTTCTGCATCGCGGCATTGCTGCGCGTCAGTTTCAACGCGTCTTTGTTCTGGCCGATGGTATGCGGGTTGTCGGGTGTGAACTGAAAAATGGACTTCTCGCCATTGATCTTGATCGACCTGAACCAGAACGGCTGATCAAACGTATCAATATAGCAGTGAAAGAGTGAAGCTGGTTCAGCTTAGGTTCAACTAAAAACAGCTATAGGGATTTATTAAGCTCTTAAGCGCCATGATCGCAAATGATATGCCGCGAAAACGGAGGCTACGATGATGAACAGACACATCCTCACGGAACATGAATTCGCTCATCTGGGTGAAGGTGAAGTGGCTTATGTGCGCAAGATTCGTTCCGACGATCTCACCCGCACCTTCCCGGCCCTCCCCCCGATTGCTCCAGGTATAGAAATCTGGGCGCTGTTTGGCGCCAGCGGCGAGCCTATCGTCCTGTCCGATGTCCGTGCCACCGCCTTGCAGGGCGCGCATGAACATGAATTGCGCACGGTTATGCTGCATTAAAAATATCCTGATAAACAGGTATAAAGAAAGGCCGCCGTTCTCCCCGAAACGGCGGCCTTACTTTTTTAATGACAGGTTTAAGCGGCGTTTGACGCCGGATGCGATGACAGGAATGAATAAAGTGCCTGCGCATCATGGGTTCCGCGCAGCTTTGCCACGGTGTCGGCATCGCGTAACATGCGAGCGATACGCGACAGGGCCTTCAGATGGTCGGCACCTGCATTTTCAGGTGCCAGAAGCAAGAACACAAGATCAACGGGCTGATCGTCCAATGCTTCAAAATCCACTGGCGTTTCAAGGCGCGCAAAAATCCCTGCAATCTTGTCGATGCTTGCGAGCTTGCCATGAGGAATGGCAACGCCATTGCCAACGCCTGTAGAACCAAGGCGTTCGCGCTGGAGAATCGTTTCGAAAACTTCACGCTCCGGGAGACCGGTCAGTTCCGCAGCCTTTTCAGACAGAATCTGCAAAAGCTGCTTTTTGGAGCTGGCTTTCAGCGCCGGGATAATCGCCCCAGGCTGAATCAGATCACTAAGATCCATTCTCTCCGTTCCTTCTTCAATCAGGCCATTTCGGCCCGGTTTAGAGAAGCGCACGACAGCGAGAAAGACTGCGTGCGCTTCGGTTTGCCGTCAGGCGCGTGGTGCGGACTGGCGGGTCACCGTTGACGGATCAACCCAGCCAATATTCCCGTCCGCACGACGGTAGACGATATTCACTTCATCATTGCCTGCATTGCGGAAGACCAGAACCGGATTTTCAATCAGGTCAAGTTCCACAACCGCCGACGCGACCGAAAGGGTGCGAAGAGCGACAGACGATTCCGCAACAATAGTTGGCGCGTAATCCACCGGAAGATCCTCCTCTTCCTCCGGCAGCGGTGCCATAACACGATATGCCACATCATCATAGATCGCATTTGGTGCAGTCGCAGGGCGGGATTTCAAACGACGCTTGTACCGACGCAAGCGTGTTTCAATCTTTTCTGCAGCCGCATCGAACGCCAATTGCGGGTCCTGTGCATCCCCGGTGCTCTGAAGAGTGGCACCGCTATCAAGATGCAAAGTGCAATCTGCGCTGTAGCGCGATCCGGACTTGGTGACCGTTACCTGCCCGGAAAAGCCATGATCAAAATATTTGCCGACCGCTTCATTAACCCGATCAATGATCCGGGTCGTAAAAGCCTCGCCGACGTCCATATGCTTTCCAGATACACGCAGAGTCATTTGGTACACCTCATTTGCGTTACACAACAGGACGCAGTCTAACCACAAGGTGAGCGAAGCGCAAAGCGAACCAGCATCAAATTTGCTTTTCGTCCTGTGCTATTTTCAAGCCCCGTTTCACAAATTCGGACACCGTGCCAAAACACCCGACCGAATATCTGCTCCAAAGCGGCTTTTGAATTTATTTCCCCCATGTGCCTTCAAAACACATGAATGAGAAGATCGCTGCACATCGTTCTTTTATGTAACGCCGGAAACGCGGAAGCGTTTCCCGAAATATTACCGAGCCTTTCGTTTTGTCGGCCAGACACCAAAATGCCGACCTTTACAAATGCGTATCCTAACGCGAGCGGGGCTTCTATTGGCTTAAAGGTTAATTGTCAATCACAGCTTCTGGCAGCCATTTTTTGCGAAAGCTCCCCCAGATAAACTTTAGCGCGCAGACAATCGCGCTTTCTTTTCCCGCCTGCGTTGAACCGATGATGGAATATTCATCGCTTCGCGGTATTTCGCTACCGTTCTGCGTGCAATATCCACGCCGTCCTTTTTCAAGGCATCAACGATCGCATCATCGGATAAGACATCCTCAGGCTTTTCCGCGTCGATCATCTGACGGATACGATGCCGCACACTCTCGGACGAATGCGCATCGCCTCCTTCGGAAGAAGCGATGGATGCATTGAAGAAATAGCGCAGTTCAAACACGCCGCGCGGTGTTGCCATGAATTTGTTGGCCGTGACGCGACTGATCGTTGATTCATGCATGCCAACGGCATCGGCCACGGTGCGCAGATTAAGCGGCTTGAGGTGCGTTACGCCGTGACGCAGAAATCCATCCTGCTGACGCACAATTTCCTGCGCCACTTTCAGGATCGTGCGCGCCCGCTGATCGAGGCTGCGCATCAGCCAGTTAGCCGACTGCATGCAATCAGCCAGAAATGCCTTTTCCTCACCTTTGATGGAAGGGCTGACTTCAGCATAATATTCATTATTCACGATCAATCGGGGCTGTGAGGCTGGATTAAGCTCAATCCCCCAGGTTCCATCACGCACCATCGCCACCAGCACATCCGGGATGATGACATCCGCGACCGAAACCTCAAACTGGGTTCCAGGCTTGGGATCAAGCATCCGAATCTCATTGAGCATATCGAGAATATCGGCCTGATCGACTCCGCAAAGCTTTTTAAGCGCTGCAAAATCCCGCCGCGCGAGCAGATCAAGATTGTCAACCAGGGCTTCCATCGCCGGATCAAACCGATCCTTGAGACGAAGCTGTATGGCGAGACATTCGCGCAGATCACGCGCAAAAAGTCCAGCAGGATCAAAGCTCTGCATTTCATGAAGAATGCGATCGACATGGCCTGTCTCAAGGCCAAGATTCTGGGCAAGCAATGTCACATCAGCACGCAGATAACCGCTCTCATCCAAAGCATCGGCCAGAGCGGTTGCAATGAAGCGGTCAGGGACGCTGGCAAATGTCATTGCTATTTGCTCGGCAACATGCGCGCTCAACGAGATGCGACTTGCCGTAACCTGATCAATGTCATAGCTGCCGCCTGCACTATAAGTTTCGCCTGCGGACGTCTTCCACTGTGCGGCAACGTCCATATGTGCATCATCGCTGCGACCCGGATCATCGGGAAAGATATTCTCCAGCGAACTGTCGAAAGCGGATGAGAGACCCTGCGCATCCTCGACAGCTTCTGTCTTGAACCAGTCGTCATCTGCTGTGGGATCAGATGCGCCAGCATCCTCATTGTCGCGTTGAGGCTCTGCGTCTGAAAAATCATCATTCGCTGCCTCTATTCTGTCCAGCAGCGGATTTTTTTCAATTTCAAGATTAAGAAACTGATCCAGCTCGACATGCGTCATCTGAAGCAGCTTGATAGACTGCATCAGCTGAGGCGTCATCACCAGCGACTGCGACTGGCGAAAATCAAGCTTCGGCGATAGGGCCATGCGTTGTGTAATTCCCCCGGTTTCCCCCTGCCAACACATCAAAGGCTGGCAAAACCGCCATTTCCAAATTTCTTTTCAATCAAGGCGTGTCAGTCATCAAAACTGGTACGAACCTTGCTTGTCAATTCAGAATGTGCGTTTTACGGGCAAAAGTGGAAAATAGTCGCAGGAAAGAAACCGCATGGACTGCGATTTCAGAGCACGCGTTGCAATCAGATTGAATCAGAGGGTGAACTGATCGCCGAGATAGAGCCTGCGCACGTCAGGATTGGCGACGATTTCCGCAGGACGGCCATGAGTCAGAACCTGTCCCGCATGGATGATATAGGCACGATCAATCAGGCCGAGCGTTTCACGCACATTGTGGTCGGTGATCAGGACGCCGATGCCACGACTGGTCAGATGACGCACAAGCTGCTGAATATCGGAAACCGCAATCGGATCAACACCGGCAAAGGGTTCGTCAAGCAACATGAAATTCGGGCGCGATGCGAGCGCACGGGCAATTTCCAGACGGCGACGCTCACCACCGGACAACGAAATGGCGGGTGCTTTACGCAGATGCGCAATGTGAAACTCTTCGAGCAAGGCATCAAGTTCTATCGCGCGTTTCTTGCGGTCTTTTTCGACAACTTCCAGCACGGCCTTGATGTTGTTTTCAACAGAAAGGCCACGGAAAATCGAGGCTTCCTGTGGCAGATAACCGATACCAAGACGCGAGCGGCGATACATCGGCATTGAAGTTACATCATAACCATCGATCTCAATGGCACCGGCATCCGCCGGAACAAGGCCTGTCACCATATAGAAACAGGTGGTCTTACCGGCACCGTTGGGGCCAAGAATGCCCACAGCTTCACCAGCGCGCACACCAAATGACACGCCGTTGACAACCTGTCGTCCGCGATAGCTTTTGCATAGGCCACGGGCAACCAAAGTCCCTTTGAGACGGGCCACTTTGCCAGGCTGCGATGGCATGACGCCTTCAACATCCTCGGAAACGGTCTGCGACTCTTCGGCCTTCTTGTTCGAGAACAATCCCACGCACGCTCCGCTTAATTCGATTTGGGCGCGGCACCGCCCTGCTGTTTATCGCCGGGCGCCATGATGATGGAGACGCGGCCCTTGCTCTGGCCCTTGCAGCTTTCGAGGAAAGCCTTGCCGGTGTCCATATGGGCTGTGAGCTTGCAGCCGGTTGCAACATTATCGCCATCGGTCAGAACGACCTTCTGGCCTTGCAACACCATGACCTGGCTTTTGCCATCATAGGTTCCGGTGTCACCGGTTGCGACCTGCGTGCCGGATTTCAGATAAACCTTGCCACTGATTTCAAGGCGATCAATGCCCGATCCGCTCAAACCGGCAGTACCGCCTGCGGGCTGTGTGCCTCCGCCCTGCGCGTCCTTATTATAAAAGACAATCATCTTGCCCGACTTCAGAAGCGCATCGCCCTGCATCACGGAAACATTGCCCGTGAAAATGGCCTTGCCTTCCTTATCGAGCATTTCAAGCTTGTCGGCATCAATCTTGATCGGGTCCTTGCCGCCGGAAAGCTTGAGACTGCCAAAAGGCACCTGCTGGCTATCCTGAGCCTGAACGGAAACCGGCGCAACAAGCAGGCCAAGCGCCAAAGCCGCAAATCCTATCCGCAAACTGCGGGTCTTCATGCTCTTGTTCATCTTGACCGTCTCGCGTTCCATGTTTTTTAGCTCCCCTACATATCCCATCCAAGGAATCAGGCCGAGCGCATAAAATTCAATGCCCGACGCATAAACCCGTCCGAAAAGTCTATCAACCTTTCAGACCGCCACCTCAAGCAATAATCACTAGACGCCGATCTTAAACTGAACGCAGCCAGATACAAATATCTGACTGCGCAGAAAGAAACGAAGCCCAAAGTCAGCGGCAATACGATTTTAACCAGGCGTGTTGTCACCTGAAACCGCGCCACCGTCAATGACAACACGCACCTTGTTTTCAAAGATCACGATCTTGCCGCTCTCTTTGATCTGCATGCTGTCAGCGCTAATCTGTGTACTACCATTACGAATATCGACAGGCTTATCCGTCGTCACCTGACCGCTCTTGAGATTAACATCCGCAGAACGCATGACGGCGCGCAAGCCTTCGTTTGTCGTAACAGTAAAATCCTTATCAAGTTGCAAACGACCGTTCGCATTGTCGTAAACACCGGAAGCAGCCTCAACCTTGGCGCTGCCATTCTCGCCAACGGGGAGCTCTGCAGAAATGCCCTCAAGCGCAATCGAACCGCTGTTTTTGGCGTCCTGCACAGCCTTTTGAGCAATCATCGAATAGGGGCGGTTGTCTTTGGTATAGCCGTTAAGCTGCGGATTGCTCATCACAAGCTTTCCAGCCTCGCCGCCATTGTTGACCTCAACCTTCACAGGCGCTGAGGGCGTTGCCAGAAATGTGTACCAGGAAAACACGGCTGCAAGCGCAATGGCTGCAACAGGCAGGGCTGCTTTAAGCACGCGCACGCGGATCGAGTGCCGCTGGGCCGAACGAAAAACAGAAGCAGCCTTTTCAGACGCTCCAAAATGCATGCCTGCGCCTTTTGGGGCTGCGGTGGCAGCGCCTTGCGAAGCATGTATATGTGGTGTGTCAGCGCTCATCATATCTTTCGATCATTTAATGTTAATCGTCGGCGTTTTTAATGTCCGTTTATTGCTCAACTGTTTACACGAACATCAGGAATGAACATTTTCATCTGATGCTGTCTTCGTTCAATATGGCTTATTTGGGATGCAATAGCCCGACACTCAAGTCTATTACAGACCGCAAAACAACGCACCTGCCATGCAAATGTGACGGGACACTAAAAAATGGCCGAAAAACGTATGTTTTAGCCCCCAAAATGCAGGTAAAAAGCTGATCACTTCATTGTTAACATAAAACTGATTTTGATTATAGTCTTGGATCAATTGGGATAAAATGATTGCCGCCTTTCCCTATTGCCAGCCATAGATTAAAAGAGGTTTGTGATACTGTATGAAGTGGATGGATAAGCATGGCTCATGATGCCGAAGCACTGATCGAAAGACGCAAACTGCGCAGAAAGCTCACCATCTGGCGCGTTGCTTTTTTGCTTTTGCTGGCGGCACTGATTGCTGGCATTGCCTCCTATTCCATGCGCGGCCCGAATTTTGCCACGCCACATGTTGCAAAAGTTCGCATTGAAGGCACCATTTTCGAGAATGAAGAACTGCTCAAGCGCCTCAATAAAATTGCCAATGACGATGCGGTCAAAGGGGTTATTCTGATCCTTGATTCACCCGGCGGCACCACTGTTGGTGGCGAATCAATTTATGAGGCAGTTCGGAAAATTGCCGAAAAAAAGCCCGTCGTAACCCAGGTTGGGACACTTGCAGCATCGGCTGGTTATATGATTGCCAGCGCTTCTGATCATATTATTGCGCGCCAGACGTCCATCGTCGGATCAATCGGTGTGCTGTTCCAATATCCCGACCTTTCAAAGCTTCTCGATACCGTTGGCGTCAAAGTCGAGGCGATCAAGTCGTCGCCGCTGAAAGCCGAGCCAAATTATTTCAGCCCCGCAAGCGAAGAAGCCAAGGCGATGATCCGCAATATGATCATGGATTCCTACGATTGGTTCGTGGGAATCGTGCAGGAACGCCGCTCTTTCACGCATGAAGAAGCGCTTGCACTTGCCAATGGTGCTGTTTTCACCGGACGTCAGGCCGTTCAAAACAAGCTGATTGACGGACTGGGCGGTGAAGAAGAAGCTGTGGCATGGCTAGACAGCAAGGGCGTGTCGAAAGATTTGCCCAAGCTCGAATGGAAGCCGGAAAGCAGCGACACAGGTTTTTCGCTGCGTGATCTGATTATTCACGCCGGTGCGCGTCTTCTTGGCGTACCGCAGCAGGCCGATGGATTGCTAAAGGAGATCGCAAATGATCGTATCTTCCTTGACGGACTTCTTTCGGTTTGGCACGTTGATGGAACGTCGGGTATCACCCCGGCAAATAAGTGAGTCCTTTGGCGGACAACGAAAACACAGGGGTTTAAAGCCGTGATCAAATCCGAACTCGTTCAGATTATCGCCAGCCGTAATCCGCATCTTTTCCAGCGCGATGTTGAAAATATCGTTGGCGCGGTTTTTGATGAGATCACCAGCGCACTTGCCGAGGGAAATCGAGTGGAATTGCGCGGCTTCGGCGCTTTCTCGGTAAAAAACCGCCCTGCCCGCAGCGGTCGCAATCCGCGCACCGGCGATACGGTTGAAGTCGAAGAAAAGTGGGTGCCGTTCTTCAAAACCGGTAAAGAGCTGCGCGACCGTCTCAACGGTGCCATCTGATCCATCATGGTGGCAAAGCGCGTTATCACGATTGTCATTTTAGTACCGTTGGCGGTCATTCTGATCGCGCTTTCGGTTGCCAACCGTGAAACGGTCGGTCTGACAATTGACCCGTTTAATCCCGGCAATCCGGCGCTGACCTATCAGGCACCGTTGTTTATCTGGCTGTTTGGGGCGCTTATCCTTGGTGCGCTGATCGGCGCGGCTGTGACATGGCTGACGCAAGGCAAGCATCGCCGCCGCGGACGCCATTATAAAAAGGAAGCGTCGCTGCTTCTGGAACGTGCCGAAACGGCTGAAAAGCGCCATGCCTCAAACGCAGTTTCTACTCTCCGATAGCACTCGCTTTTCTTTTTCACTTTCGTTCCGGTACTATTTGGCCTACCTACGGGCCAAATAGATCACGGAGTTTCGGGTGAAGGCGCCAAAAGGAAAAGGCAAAAAGCCAACAGGCGGTAAAGAGCAGCGCGGTTCAGGCCGTGCAAAGCATGATGAACCGCGTTCAGCAGCAAGGCAGGAGAACAAGCCGGACAGCAAGGCTGCGTTCTTCAAAAAGCCGCGTCCGCAATTTGCAAAAGCCACACCAAAGCCCGCTGAAGAAAAGCAGATTGCTGCCCCTCAGCGCGAAATCAAAGCTTATGCAGGTGCGCGTCCGGGCGAGCGCGCACCGGTTATTCTCGAAACCGCGCCATCGGATGACTATGCGCTGCTCGACAGCGGCAACGGTCTCAAGCTCGAACAATATGGCCCTTATCGCATCATTCGCCCGGAAGGTCAGGCAATCTGGCTCCCAAGCTTGCCTAAGAGCGAATGGGATACGGCTGATGCGGTCTTTACCGGCAACACCGATGAAGAAGGCATGGGACGCTGGGCTTTCCCGAAGCTGCCGCTTGGTGAAACTCTGGGCGAAACCTGGCCGATGCAGCATGACGGCATTTCGTTTCATGGCCGCTTCACGTCGTTTCGCCATGTCGGGGTCTTCCCGGAACAGGCCGCCCACTGGTCTTATATGGACGGTCTGATCCGTGAAGCAGCCAAGGCGGGCCGCACGGTAAAAGTGCTCAATCTGTTCGGCTATACGGGTGTAGCCTCGCTCGTTGCAGCGCGCGCCGGTGCTGAAGTCACCCATGTTGACGCCTCCAAGAAGGCGATCATCTGGGCACGCGAAAATCAGGAAATGGCAGGCCTCTCCGACAAACCGATCCGCTGGATCTGCGAAGATGCTATGAAATTCGTCGCGCGCGAAGAGCGCCGCGGCAGTTTCTACGACATCATCCTGCTTGATCCGCCCGCCTATGGCCGTGGGCCGAACGGCGAAGTCTGGCAGTTGTTCGAACATCTGCCTGCCATGGTCGATACCTGCCGTTCCATTCTCACGCCAAACGCGCTGGCCGTCATTCTGACTGCCTATTCGATCCGCGCTTCCTTCTTCGCCATTCATGAACTGGTGCGCGACCGTTTTACCGGCCTTGGCGGGACGGTCGAATCGGGCGAACTTATTCTTCGTGAACGTGCAAGCCAACGCGCACTTTCCACCTCCATGTTCAGCCGCTGGGTAGCAAAATGAGCCGAAACGACGATTTCTCCAAAAGCGGCAATATGCATTCAAGTCCTCGCGTGGGACAGGTGAAGGAAGTCACCAGCCTCACCAATCCGATTGTCAAAGACCTGCGCTCGCTGGCGCTGAAAAAATTTCGCGATCAGCAGGGCGTGTTTCTGGCTGAAGGTCTGAAGCTGGTGATTGATGCCTTTGAACAGGACTGGCGCATCAAGACACTGGTGTTTGCCAAGTCCGGCAAAGGCAACAAGATGGTTGAGCAGGTTGCAGCGCGTACCTTCGCAAAAGGCGGACTGGTGCTCGAAGTGACCGAAAAGATCATGGCTGCGATCACGCGGCGCGATAATCCGCAGATGGTGGTTGGCGTTTTCGAGCAGCAATATCAGCAGCTTGCAAACCTCAGGCCAAAAGGCGACGATGTTTACATCGCACTTGATCGCGTGCGCGATCCCGGCAATCTCGGTACGGTTATCCGCACCGCTGACGCGGTCGGTGCCAAGGGCATCATCCTGATTGGTGATACCACTGATCCCTATTCGCTTGAAACCGTGCGCGCCACGATGGGCTCGGTCTTCTCAATGCCGCTCTATAAGACAACGGAAACTGAGTTTCTCAGCTGGCGCAAAGGCTTTTCGGGCCTCCTCGTTGGCACCCATCTCAAAGGTGCTGTCGATTATCGCACCATCCCTTATGCCAAAAAGCCGGTCATTCTGATGATGGGCAATGAACAGCAGGGTCTACCGGACGCACTTGCTGAGAGCTGCGACAAGCTTGCACGCATCCCACAGGCAGGCCGCGCAGATTCGCTCAATCTGGCGATTGCCACGGGTGTCATGCTTTATGAAATTCGCCGCGAGGCGCTCACGCTTGATGAAAGGGTCAGCGGATGAAGCGTCATGCGGTTTTGTCGTCGTTTCTCGTTGTCATTATCGCAGTCCTGATCGATCAGGGCGTCAAATATCTTGTCGAAACCCGCATGGGCTATGGGCAACAGATTGACCTGCTGCCGTTTCTTGCGCTGTTTCGCACGCACAATGAAGGCATCGCGTTTTCGATGCTGGCATGGCTGCATGACTGGGGACTGGTCGCAATCACCGCAGCCGTCATTGTTTTCGTGCTTTACCTCTGGTGGACCAATCCGGCCAACCGGGTCTTTGCGCGTTATGGCTTTGCGCTTGTGGTGGGTGGCGCGATCGGGAACCTGATCGACCGCGTCATGCATGGCTATGTCGTGGATTACATTCTCTTCCACCTGCCGACATGGTCTTTTGCCGTCTTCAATCTCGCGGATGCTTTCATTACCATCGGTGCGGGCCTGATCATTCTCGAAGAGTTTCTTGGATGGCGGCGTGAAAGAAAGGCAGCGAGATAGGCTCTTTCTTGCACGCAAAGCGCAGCACTTGATCCAAATGACCCTTTGTCATAGTTTGAATTTCAAATTTAACAATTTTTTGAAGGGGATAAGCGCCACTCACAGCGATTGACACATTGGTGACACGCTTCTGTCATCCTCACGTAGCACTGACACTCTATTGCTATGGCGAGAATGAAACAAATCATCCGTTGCCACTGCAAACCATTCAGGAATGCGTGAATAACAGGATCAGGAGCGAATCATCATGTCAACACTGCTTGGAATGAGCCAGCAAATCATCGATGATACGATCATGTCGGGTATAGAAGCACAGCAGGCACTTTTTGAAACCAATGGTGACCCCATTGTATTGGGACGCATTGGTTCACTTGAAGTACGACTTGCAAACTCCCGCGAAGCGATTGAAGCTGCGCAGGAATTGCGGTTTCGTGTCTTCTTCGAAGAGATGGGCGCCCGCAAGGAAACCATTGAAGAAGTTGAATTGAGAGACGCCGACCGGTTCGATGCCATTTGCGATCATCTTCTGGTTTATGACACTGCCCTGCCTGTGCCTGAGCACAAGCAGATCGTCGGCACCTATCGCCTGATGCGCAGCGAGCAGGCTGAAAAGTCACTCGGCTTCTATTCAGCCGACGAATATGACGTGCAGCGTCTTGCACTGTCGCGTCCCGACCTCAAGCTTCTCGAACTTGGACGCTCCTGCGTTAAAGCGGAGTATCGTTCCAAGCGTACGGTTGAGTTGCTCTGGCAGGGTGCGTGGGCCTATTGCCGTCGCCATTCGATTGATGTGATGTTTGGTTGTGCATCGTTCCATGGTGCCGTGCCTGCCGCACATGCGCTGGGGCTTTCGTTCCTTTACCAGAATTGCCGTGCAACGCCGGATTGGGACGTGCGCGCGCTCCCCCATCGCTATCAGCCGATGGATCTAATGCCAAAGGAAGCGATCAACACCAAGGTAGCACTCTTCTCGATGCCACCGCTGGTGAAAGGCTACTTACGCCTTGGTGCGATGATTGGTGATGGCGCAGTGATCGATGAAGCTTTTGGCACCACGGATGTTTTCATCATCCTGCCGATTGAGCGCATTTCCAGCCGCTACATTACTTATTACGGCGCGGACGCTAACCGCTTTGTATAAAAGAAAAGGCGAAGCACCAGCTTCGCCTTTTTGATTTTACGCCCTGCCCGAAAGCTCTTTAAGCTTATAGATCAGCTCAAGCGCTTCACGCGGCGTCAGCTCGTCGGGGCTGATTTCAGCGACGGCTTTGGCGAGTTCACTGTCTTTTGTGGCTGCCTGCGGCTTGGGTTTTTCCTGTTGCAGAACAACAGAAAACAGCGGCAGATCATCAATCAGCTTGTCAGCCTTGCCGGATGTTTCGCCTGCTTCCAGCTGATGCAGCACATCGCGCGCACGATTGACGACAGCTTCCGGCAGACCGGCAAGGCGCGCAACCTGCACGCCATAGGAACGGTCAGCCGCACCCTTTGCCACTTCATGCAGGAAGACGACATCATTGTCCCATTCCTTGACGCGCATGGTAACGTTGAACAACCGGTCGAGCTTTTCGGACAGCGCCGTCATTTCATGGAAATGCGTGGCAAACAGTGCGCGGCAGCGGTTCTTCTCATGCAGATACTCAACAGCAGCCCAGGCGATGGAAAGCCCGTCAAAGGTTGCCGTGCCACGACCAATTTCATCAAGAATGACCAGCGAACGCTCGCCCGCCTGATTGAGAATGGCAGCGGTTTCAACCATTTCCACCATGAAAGTCGAACGGCCCCGCGCCAGATCATCAGACGCACCAACGCGGCTGAAAAGCCTGTCCACGACACCGATCTGGGCGGAACCTGCAGGCACAAACGAACCCATCTGCGCAAGAATCGCAATTAAGGCATTCTGGCGCAGGAAGGTCGATTTACCGCCCATATTCGGGCCGGTCAGCAGCCAGATCGCGCCATTGCCACCATCTGATTGCGGTGAGAGATCACAATCATTGGCCACAAAGGGATTAGCCGCCTGACGGCGCAATGCCTGCTCAACCACCGGATGGCGACCCGCGACAATGTTAAACGACAGGCTGTCATCGACCAGCGGGCGGCAATAGCCCTGCTCTTCGGCAAGAACGGCAAGCGAAGCAGAAACGTCAAACACTGAAAGGGCGACTGCCGCCGCACGAATGCTGTCCGCATGGCTGACGGCTTCCGCCGTCAGTTCCTCAAAGATTGCCAGCTCAATCGACAAAGCCCGATCAGCTGCATTGGCGATCTTGCTTTCAAGTTCTGCCAGTTCCGTTGTTGTAAAACGCATGGCATTGGCCATGGTCTGACGATGAATGAAACGGCCCTTGGCTTCATCACTGTCCGTCATGGTGCCGGAATTATTGGCGGTCACTTCGATAAAATAACCAAGCACGTTGTTGTGCTTGATTTTCAGCGTTTTAATGCCGGTTTCCTCAATATAATCCGCCTGAAGCCCGGCAATGACGCGGCGTGACTGATCACGCAGAGCGCGCATTTCATCGAGTTCTGCATTATAGCCTTCGCGTACAAAACCGCCGTCGCGCTTCAAAAGCGGCATCTCGTCGGCAAGCGCGCGGTCGATATGGGCCGCAAAGCTAACAGGCAATGTCTCAATGGCTTCGCGCGCATGTGCCAGTTCATCCGGCAGAATGGTGCCTTCAAGAAGCGAGGCAATGCCGTTCGCCGCTTCAAAACCGCGCTGCAAAGCGCCAAGATCACGCGGCCCGCCGCGACCCACCGCAAGTCGTGAAAGCGCGCGCGGCATATCCGGCACGCCTTTCAACTCTAGCCGAAGCCCTTCGCAGAGCGATTGCTCACTCAGAAACCATGAAACAGCATCAAGGCGCAGCGCAATCGCCTTTGGATCAGTCAAAGGTGCGGTCAAGCGCTCTGCAAGTAAGCGCGCGCCGCCACCCGTCACCGTACGGTCGATGGCCTTGAGCAGACTGCCCTCGCGATTGCCCGACATGGTACGGGCAAGTTCGAGGCTTGCGCGGGTGGCCGGATCGATGAAAATCGTACCGCCTTCATGCTCGCGCTCTGGCCGCATCAAAGGCGGACGTTCGGCAATCTGCGTCTTTTCAATATAGGCAATGGCACCGGAAATGGCAGACAGTTCGGAACGGCTGAACTGCCCGAAACCGTCAAGGGTTGCGACATTGAAATAACGCTGAATGCGGGTTTCTGCGGCAGCACTGTCAAACAGTGTCGCAGGCTGCGGCACAACCGACTTTCCAATCAGATCAAAAATCGGGCGCAAGTCTGCATCATGAAAGGCCGTATCAGCGACGACCAGTTCACGCGGGTCAACACGGGCAACATCGGCAAAAAGCCGATTTTCCGTTGTCTCCACAACGCGGAACGTGCCGGTTGAAATATCGATCCATGCAAGGGCCAGCGCGCCATCACCCTTGGTGCGGCCAAGCGCCATCAGATAATTGGCCTCTGACGGATCAAGCAGCTTTTCTTCGGTGATCGTACCGGGTGTGACCAGCCGGATCACATCGCGACGGACCACCGATTTTGAGCCGCGCTTTTTGGCTTCCGCCGGATCTTCAATCTGCTCACAAACTGCAACGCGATAACCTTTGGCGATCAGGCGTTGGAGATAATCATCAGAGGCATGGACCGGCACGCCGCACATCGGAATATCGTCGCCCAAATGCTTGCCGCGCTTGGTCAGAGTGATGCCGAGCGCCTTGGAAGCTTCAACCGCATCGTCAAAAAACAGCTCGTAAAAGTCGCCCATGCGGTAGAAAAGCAGCGAATCAACATTCGCAGCTTTGATCTCAATATACTGCTCCATCATGGGCGTGAGGCGAACAGCGGTTTCCTGCGCGGTATTTTCTCCCGCTTCCAACTGTTTTTCTTCGACCTTCGCTTCCATGCCAAACCTTCATTTATTGCGATTTAAATCCATTTAAAGACATAATAATATCCATATCATGCTTTTTAGGATCAATATCTATTCCAAAATGCGTTGTTTACACTCCCGCGGACTGGCGTTATCGAATTCGTCCCGCAGAAGAAACCGGAGGGAACATGCCAGTCTCGACGCCGAAGGGCAACACGCCAGAACGCACACCCACAGCCAGTGAGAAGGAAGCACTCGACTTTCACGCTCATGGTCGCCCCGGCAAGCTGGAAATCAATCCCACCAAGCCAATGACCACGCAGCGCGACCTTTCGCTGGCCTATTCCCCGGGCGTCGCAGTACCCGTCAAGGCAATCGCGGAAAATCCCGCCACCGCCTATGATTATACCGCCAAGGGCAATCTGGTTGCGGTCATTTCCAACGGCACCGCCATTCTGGGCCTTGGCAATCTTGGCGCGCTGGCTTCCAAGCCTGTGATGGAAGGCAAGGCAGTGCTGTTCAAGCGCTTTGCGGATGTCGATTCCATCGATCTGGAAGTCGATACGACAAACATTGATGAATTCATCAATGCGGTGCGCTATCTCGGCCCATCGTTCGGCGGCATCAATCTCGAAGACATCAAGGCTCCGGATTGCTTCATCATCGAACAGCGTCTGCGCGAAGTGATGGATATTCCAGTTTTCCATGATGACCAGCATGGCACGGCAATCATCGCCGCAGCCGGCATGATCAATGCGCTGCACCTGACGGGCCGCGACATCAAGAATACCAAGCTTGTCTGCAATGGTGCTGGCTCAGCAGGCATTGCCTGTATCGAACTCATTAAGGCCATTGGCTTCCCATCCGAAAACGTAACCCTCTGCGATACCAAAGGCGTTGTCTATCAGGGCCGCGAAGAGGGGATGAACCAGTGGAAGTCGGCCCATGCCATCAAGACGTCCAAGCGCACGCTCGAAGATGCGATGAAAGATGCTGACATCTTCTTCGGCGTTTCGGCAAAGGGCGCGCTGACCAAGGAAATGGTGCGTTCAATGGCGCCAAATCCGATCATCTTCGCCATGGCCAATCCGGACCCGGAAGTGACCCCGGAAGATGTGGCGGAAGTGCGTGATGATGCCATCGTTGCCACCGGCCGTTCGGACTATCCGAACCAGGTCAACAACGTGCTGGGCTTCCCGTATATTTTCCGTGGCGCACTCGATGTGCGTGCCACCACGATCAATGACGAAATGAAGATTGCAGCAGTTTACGCAATCGCAGAACTGGCCCGCGAAGACGTGCCGGATGATGTGGTGGCCGCCTATCAGGGCAGCCGTCCGCGCTTTGGTCCGCAATATATCATTCCGGTTCCGTTCGATCCGCGTCTGCTCGCAACCGTTTCGGCGGCGGTGGCCAAGGCCGCGATGGAAACAGGTGTCGCCGGGCGCGCAATTGAAGACATCGAAGCCTATAAGCAGGAACTGCTCGCCCGCCGCGATCCGATTGCCTCCACGCTGCGCGGCATTTACGAGCGCGTGCGCCGTCAGCCAAAGCGCATCGTCTTTGCCGAAGGTGAAGAAGAGCCAACCATGCGTGCCGCTGTTTCCTACGTCAATCAGGGGCTTGGCACTGCCATTCTGGTTGGGCGCGAAGAGCGTGTTGCCGAAACCGCCAAGGAAGCTGGTCTTGATCTTAATCGTCCGGGCATTGAAATCATCAATGCGCGTCTGTCGAGCCGCAACGCGGTCTATGCCGACTATCTCTACGCGAAACTTCAGCGCAAAGGCTATTTGACGCGCGATTGCCACCGCCTGATCAACAATGACCGCAATCATTTTGCGGCCTGTATGGTTGCCCTTGGCGATGCGGATGGCATGGTAACGGGCATCACCCGTAACTATGCAACCGGTCTTGAAGATGTGCGTCGCGTGATTGATTCAAAGCCGGGTCATCGTCTGGTCGGTGTCTCCATTGCGCTCTGTCGTGGCCGCACGGTGTTTATCGCCGACACTGCTGTTCACGAAAAGCCAACGGCTGAAGAACTGGCTGACATTGCGGTGGAAGCCGCGGGCATGGCACGCCGGATGGGCTATGTGCCACGTGTTGCACTCACCGCCTTTTCGACCTTTGGCCATATGGGTGGCGAAAGCTCGGCGCGCATTCAGGAGGCGGTACGTATCCTCAACACCCGCCATGTCGATTTCGAATTTGATGGCGAAATGAGCGCGGATGTTGCTCTCAACCCGAAACTGATGGACCAGTATCCATTCATCCGCCTGTCGGGCCCTGCCAATGTCATCGTCACGCCAGACAATCACTCGGCATCGATTGCAGCCAATATGCTTCAGGAACTGGGTGGCGCGACCATCATCGGCCCTCTGCTGGTCGGCCTCGACAAACCAGCGCAGATCGTGAGCATTGGCGCAAAAGATACCGACATCGTCAATATGGCAGCGATTACCGCCTATAATGCCGGTAACTGAAACAGCGAAAGGCCGGGCAATGCCCGGCCCTTTCTTTTGAATATTCATACAATTTAAAACCGGCTATAGGATAGATCCGTCATCGCAAGTCCCTTCCCCAAAGCCGGACATACAAGCCGCATGAGCGCACACGACCTGAAACTTGAAGAAATCGTCAATCCCGAAGCCCTTCGCCGCAAGCTCAATGAGCTGGCGGATTCAGCCGATGAAAGCTATCAAAGCCTGCCTGTTCGCAAGGTTGTGCTTCATGCGCTCAAAGACGCTCTGATCCGCGGTCGCGCCAATGCTGAAAGCCTGCTGATGAAAGATGGCGGCGGCACGCTCTGCGCGCGGCGCCTGTCTTATCTCATGGATACGCTGATCAGCGTGCTGTTTGAGTTTGCCAGCACCAAAGCCTATCCGATGACGAACCCATCCAAAGCCGAAAACATGGCGATTGTCGCCGTTGGTGGCTATGGGCGCGGCGGACTTGCTCCCGGCTCCGACATCGATCTTTTGTTTCTGCTACCCTATAAGCAGACGCCATGGGGCGAGCAGGTTGCGGAATATATGCTCTATATGCTGTGGGATATGGGCCTGAAAGTCGGCCATTCCACGCGCAATATCGATGAATGCATCCGCCTTTCGCGCGAAGACATGACGATCCGCACCGCCATTCTGGATGCGCGTTTCATCATCGGCAATCGCGATCTGTTCAATGCGCTCAACACGCGTTTTGATGAAGAAGTGGTCAAAGATACCGGCCCTGAATTCATTCAGGCCAAGCTTGCCGAACGCGACAATCGCCACAAAAAGGCAGGCGAAACCCGCTATCTGGTCGAACCAAACGTCAAGGAAGGCAAAGGCGGCCTGCGCGATCTGCATACATTGTTCTGGATCGCCAAATATTTCTACCGTGTCAAAAGCAAGGAAGAACTGGTCAAGCTTGGCGTGCTTTCACGCGCAGAACTCAAGCTGTTCAACAAGGCAGAAGATTTCCTCTGGGCGGTGCGCTGCCATATGCATTTTGCAACGCTCAAGGCAGAAGAACGCCTGTCCTTCGACATTCAGCCGGAAATCGCGCAGCGTCTGGGCTATACCGCCCATCCTGGCCAGAACTATGTCGAGCGCTTCATGAAGCATTACTTCCTGGTCGCCAAGGATGTCGGCGATCTGACGCGCATTCTTTGTGCGGCGCTGGAAGAGGAACAGGCCAAGCACGTGCCGGGCTTTAACCGCATCTTCCTTACCTTCTCACGCCGCAAGCGTAAACTTGCCGGAAGCAATGATTTTGTCTCAGAAAACCATCGCATTAACATTGCCGATGCCGATGTGTTCAAACGCGATCGGGTCAATATCATTCGGATTTTTCATCTGGCAGACAAGCTGGGACTGGAGTTCCATCCTGATGCCATGCAGCAGCTCACCCGCTCGCTGAAACTGATCAATGCCGAGTTGCGCGAAAACCCGGAAGCCAACAAGCTGTTTCTGGAAGTGCTGACCTCGCCGCGCAATCCAGAACTCATCCTGCGGCGCATGAATGAATCCGGCGTGCTTGGTAAATTCATCCCGGATTTTGGCAAGATCGTCGCGATGATGCAATTCAACATGTATCATCACTATACGGTCGATGAACATCTTCTGCGCTGTATAGCCGTGCTTTCCGAGATTGAACATGGCGAGTTGGAAAACGAGCATCCGCTGGCCAATCATCTCGTCAGCGCCATGCGGCGGGATCGCGTCGTGCTGTATGTCGCTTTACTCCTGCATGATATTGCCAAGGGCAGACCTGAAGATCATTCTATCGCCGGTGCCCGCATTGCACGCAGGCTCTGCCCGCGTTTTGGCCTGTCCGCGTCCGAAACAAAAACCGTAGAATGGCTGGTGCGCGAACATCTAACCATGAGCATGGTTGCACAATCGCGCGATCTCAATGACCGCAAGACGATTGTCGATTTTGCCGATACCGTGCAGACAATGGAACGGCTCAGGCTGCTTCTGATCCTCACTGTTTGCGACATCAAGGGTGTTGGCCCCGGTGTGTGGAATGGCTGGAAAGGCCAGCTTCTGCGCACACTTTTTTACGAAACAGAACTGGTGCTGACAGGGGGCTTCTCGGAACTCCCGCGCGCAGACCGTGACCGGCAGGCGCGCGCAGCTTTGGCTGAAAAGCTTGCCGACTGGCCAGAAGCCGAGCGCGATGCCTATCTTGGCCTGCATTACACCAATTATTTCCTGACCGTCAGCCTCGACGATCAGGTGCGCCATGCGCATTTCATCCGCGAAACAGATCGCAATGGTCGCGTCCTTGCCACGATGGCCAAACCACACACATTTGAGGCAGTGACGGAAATTACCGTCCTTGCACCCGACCATCCACGCCTTCTGTCGATTATCACCGGTGCCTGCGCGGCGGCTGGCGGCAATATTGTCGACGCGCAGATTTTCACCACCGGCGATGGACGCGCGCTTGATACGATCCTGATCAGCCGCGAATTCGATACCGACGAAGACGAACGCCGCCGTGCGGAGCGGGTTGGCAAGGTGATCGAAGATGTGCTGTCCGGCAAAGCTCATCTGCCGGATGTGCTGGCCAAACGCACAAAGCCCAAGAGGGGCACCAAAGCCTTCAAAGTCGAGCCGCATGTGGAGATTAACAACACACTCTCCGACAAATTCACGGTTATCGAAGTGGAAGGTCTTGACCGGCCCGGTCTTTTATCGGAACTGACTGGCCTTATTTCCGACTTGTCACTGGATATTGCTTCAGCCCACATCACCACCTTTGGCGAGAAGGTCATCGATAGTTTCTATATCACGGATCTCGTGGGACACAAAATTTCAAACGCAACGCGTCAGGGCAATATCAGACGCAAGCTTATTGCCGTGCTTAGCGGCGAAAACACCGCCAAGACCAACGGTCGCGCAGCAGCATAGGTTTTTTAGTCAATGAGTTTGGTCAAGAAATTCGCAACCGTTGCGTCTGGCACGCTGATGAGCCGCATTTTCGGCTTCACGCGTGAAATGTTCATGGCGGCAGCGCTTGGCACCGGACCGGTTGCGGATGCGTTCAATGCGGCTTTCCGTTTCCCGAACACATTTCGCCGGTTGTTTGCCGAAGGCGCATTCAACGCCGCCTTCGTGCCGCTTTTTGCCAAGGAAATCGAAAAAAACGGCATGGATGGTGCGCGCCGCTTTTCCGAAGAAGTGTTCGGCGTTCTGTTCACGGTGCTGCTTTTCATCACCATCGTCATGGAAATCTCCATGCCATTTATCGTGCGCACGGTCATTGCGCCGGGCTTTACCGATGATCCGGTAAAATTCGACAATACGGTGCGGCTGGCGATCATCATGTTTCCCTATCTCGCCTGTATGTCGCTGGCTTCGATGATGGCAGGTATGCTCAATTCCCTGCATCGCTATTTTGCAGCAGCCGTGGCTCCAGTCTTTCTCAACATCATCCTGATTGCTGTTCTGGCTTTCGCATGGTGGCGGGGCTATGACGCGCTGGCTGTCGGCTATGCGCTTTCGTGGGGGGTGATGGCGGCGGGGCTTGTGCAGCTTGCCATTGTCTGGATCGATGTGCGCGTTGCTGGCATCAAAATCGGCTTTCGTCGTCCGCGCCTCACACCCGGTGTCAAACGACTGCTGGTGCTCGCACTTCCTGCCGCTATTACCGGCGGCATCACGCAGATCAATCTGCTGATCAACACCAATATTGCGTCAGGCATGGAAGGGGCTGTCTCCTCACTCGTCTATGCTGATCGCATTTATCAGTTGCCGCTTGGCGTGGTGGGCATTGCGGTTGCAACCGTGCTTCTGCCGGAATTGTCGCGCGCGTTGCGCGGCGGGCATATGCAGGAAGCCGCAAACCTACAAAATCGCTCGGTCGAGTTCACACTGTTTCTCACACTTCCCGCAGCAGCAGCCCTTTTGGTGATGTCGGAACCAATCGTTCGCCTGCTGTTTGAACGCGGGCAGTTCAGTGCAGAATCGACACTTGTCGTCTCCAATATTCTGGCAATTTATGGCATCGGCCTGCCTGCCTATGTACTGATCAAAGCGTTTATTCCGGGCTTCTTTGCCCGCGAAGATACCCGAACGCCGATGATCTTCGCAGCCATTTCGGTTGCTGTGAACATCACACTTGCGATCACGCTGTTTTCGCGCATGGGGCCGAGCGGCATCGCCATTGCAGAAATCACAGCAGGCTGGGTGAATGCAGCGCTTTTGTTTGCAACGCTGGTGAAGCGCGGTCATTGGGGCAATGATGTTGCGCTTCTCACGCGTATTCCACGCCTGTTGATTGCAGCCGCTGTCATGGCTTTGGGCATTCATTTTTCTCTTGGCTATTTTGCCCATGAGTTGTCATCGGCATCGTCTTTTGGCGTGCGCGCCGGAACTGTTGCGGCAATGGTTGCAGGCGCCATGGTCGTCTACTTTAGTCTGGCCTTCGGACTGGGCGGCGCGAACACGGCTATGATCCGTCGCGGCATCAAGCGTGGTGGCACAAAGAAACAGTCTGACAATCAAGAATAATTGCCTTGAAAGGCAATCACAGCTCTGCGAAAACACCGCATCATAATAAATACCCTTCGCTCTCCACCGGCGAAGGCCAACATCAGGATCATATCATGAGCACGTTTAAGCCGCTTGTCTTCTCCGGCGTTCAACCGACCGGAAACCTTCACCTTGGTAATTATCTGGGTGCCATCAAGCGGTGGGTCGAGGTGCAGGAAACACAGGAATGCATTTATTGCGTGGTCGATATGCACGCGCTGACCGTCTCACCCGATCCGCTCGAACTCATTCAGTCAACACGCGAAGTCACGGCTGCCTTCCTTGCCGCCGGTATCGACCCCAAGCGTAGCATCGTTTTCAACCAGAGCCGCGTGATGCAGCACGCCGAGCTTGCATGGGTGTTCAACTGCGTGGCGCGCATCGGCTGGATGAGCCGCATGACGCAGTTCAAGGACAAGGCTGGCAAGGATCGCGAAAATGCTTCGCTCGGCCTCTTCGCTTATCCAAGCCTGATGGCGGCTGACATTCTGCTTTATCGCGCAACGCATGTGCCTGTGGGCGAAGACCAGAAACAGCATCTGGAGCTGACGCGCGACATCGCCCAAAAATTCAACAATGATTATTCCGACCGCATCGCGTCACTCGGTATCGGCGTGGATATGCAGGTGGGAGACGAGCAGGTTTCCGGCTTCTTCCCGCTGACCGAGCCGATGATTTCGGGTCCGGCCATGCGCATCATGTCGCTGCGCGATGGCACCAAGAAAATGTCGAAATCTGATCCGTCGGATCTGTCGCGCATCAATCTGATTGATGACGAAGACACCATCAACAAGAAGGTCCGCAAGGCCAAGACCGACTCGGAAGGCTTGCCTTCGGAAATTGATGGCCTGGCTGGACGGCCGGAAGCGGACAACCTTGTCGGTATCTATGCAGCCCTTTCTTCAAAGTCGAAGGAAGACATTCTGGGTGAATTCGGTGGACGTCAGTTCTCCGAATTTAAATCAGCTCTTGCTGATCTGGCTGTTTCAAAACTATCGCCAATCACCCATGAAATGCGTCGTCTGGTGGCTGATCCTGCCTATATCGACAGTGTTCTGAAAGATGGCGGCGAACGCGCAAGAACGATCGCAGAAACCAATATGCGTCATGTGCGCGACATCATCGGCTGGCTGCAAGACTGATAAATATGACGTGTAATATTCTGACGTCGCCTGCTTGCGGGCGACGTCTTAGAATGCCACATTATCGCCATGGTATCAAAACGACTTAGCCGGGAAGCCGGTCACCGCCGCAAGTTTCTTGCCGTGATTGACGAGACGCCTGAATGCGGGCGTGCCGTTGCTTATGCCGCGCGCCGCGCCAAAAACTCAAATGGCGCGTTGGTCATGCTTTTTGTCATCGACAATTCCGATTTTCAACAAATCCTGGGCGTTGGCGAAATTATGCGTGCTGAAGCTGAAGAACGTGCACGCTCGACGCTTGAAAAATTCGCAGCGAAAGTGCGTGAAGAACAGGGCATTGAGCCGGAGCTGATCATCCGCGAAGGGTTGATCAGTGATGAATTGCCCAGCCTCATTGAAGAAGATCAGGACATAGCCATTCTTGTGCTGGCGGCAGGTTCCGGCAAAGACGGCCCCGGCCCTCTCGTCCAGTCTATTGCCAATCGCGCCCAGTTCCAGATCCCTGTGACCGTCATTCCATCCAGTCTTTCCGATGAAGACATTGATGCGGTGACCTAATCACCCTATATTGATGATAGATTATGTAGGACCGTTCTTGGCAAAATCTGCCTTTACGCCTAGCCATGTTTACGAAAAGTTTCAGACAGTGAAAGCGGAGAACGACGATGTTCATCCAGACCGAGACCACACCAAACCCGGCAACCCTCAAGTTTCTGCCGGGTAAAGTGGTCATGCCAGAGGGTACTGCGGATTTCCGCGATGCCGCAAGCGCAGGCAATACATCGCCGCTTGCAGCCAAGCTGTTCGCAGTTCCGGGCGTCACCGGCGTTTTCTTTGGTTATGATTTTATCACAGTCACCAAGGAAGACGGCGAATGGCAGCATCTGAAACCGGCTATTCTGGGCACGATCATGGAACATTTCATGTCGGGCGCAGCTGCCATGGCTGGCAATGCCGGTGCAGCCGCCGGGGATGCTCATGATGAAGAAGAATTCTTCGATGAAGCCGATGTTGAGATCGTTGAAACGATCAAGGAGCTGATCGAAACCCGCGTCCGCCCGGCTGTGGCACAGGATGGCGGCGATATCACCTTCCGCGGTTTTGAAAACGGGACCGTGTTTTTGCACATGAAGGGTGCATGCTCCGGTTGCCCGTCATCGACGGCGACGCTCAAGCACGGCATTCAGAACCTTCTGCGCCATTTCGTACCGGAAGTGCAGCAGGTCGAGCAGATTTAAGTCTTTATAACTGCTAACGAAAAGGCCGCTTTTCAGCGGCCTTTTTATATCTTATCTTATCGGACGATAACCTTGGCTCCTTGTTCGGCACGCTCATAAAGATCTAGTATATCCTGATTCATCATGCGAACGCAGCCTGATGACATCGCCTTGCCGATCGACCACCATTCCGGCGTTCCATGAATACGATAGCCGGTGTCGCCGCTCTTATTGTAGAGATAAAGCGCACGTGCACCCAGCGGGTTCTTGAGACCGGGTTGCATGCCGTTGCGATATTTCGCCAGCTCCGGCTGACGCTTGATCATAGCCGCTGGTGGCGTCCATGTCGGCCATTCACGCTTCATGGCAACACGCGCTGTTCCCGACCAGCCGAAGCCTTCGCGACCCACGCCGATGCCGTAACGCATCGCTTTGCCATCCGGCTGCACCAGATAAAGGAACTTCTCGCCCGTATCGACGATAATCGTGCCCGGCGCTTCGTTGGTCTGATATTTGACGATCTGGCGACGATATTGCTGCGGGATTTTTTCATTCGGAATGGCGGGAATTGTATAACCAGCATCGCTGACCGACGAATAGGATGCCGTATAGAATGTGCCACCAACAGTGGAACAGCCGGCGAGCATTCCGCCCAGAAGCAGCGTTGCGGCCAGTTGCAAGACGCGAGACTTCATGAATTTCCCCCAGACCAAAATAGCAAAAACACGAGCGCATTGCTCTCTTGGTCGCAAATATGCGGGAGGATTCTTAACCAGCCGTTAACCGTGATTTAAAAATTTATGAGCAGCCTCTTTTTTGCCATTTTCCTCGCGGTTGTGTTTTGTGTTTGCCCGACACGCGGGCAGGAGCGCACAATACAGCCATGCCAATCGTGATTCCCCACAAAACCCACCCGCTTTCCGATGGAAGGCAATCTGAAAACGCGATGCTCGTGCGTCGCGGTGTACAACGCCTGTTTCTGGACATGGGATTGGCAACGCTGCCCGAATTGCCACTTGCTTCAGGACGGCGTGCTGATCTGATCGCTGTCAGTCGCAAAAGCGAAATCTGGATTGTTGAGATTAAATCATCCATCGAAGACTGGAAGGCAGATCGGAAATGGCCGGACTATCGCGCCTATTGCGACCGGCTGTTTTTTGCGACACATCCATCTATGCCACGCGACATCTTCCCGGAAGATTGCGGCTTTATCTTATCGGATGGTTATGGGGCTGAAATTCTGCGCGATGCGCCGGAACACAAGCTTCCCGGCGCGACCCGCAAGGCGCTGATGCTGCGCTTCGCACGAGCGGGTGCTGCACGCCTGACGATAGCAGAGCTTGCAGGTCTCAATGTCCCCGAGACAGACATTGATTAACCCAACTGACTAGCGCGGCGCGCGCTTGGCCAGAATCCGCTGCAATGTACGGCGATGCATATTGAGACGGCGCGCCGTTTCGGAAACATTGCGCTCACACATTTCATAAACGCGTTGAATATGTTCCCAGCGAACCCGGTCGGCAGACATCGGATTTTCCGGTGGCGCGACTTTTTCGCCCGGACGCCGGGTCAGAGCCGCGAAAACCTCATCGGCATCGGCAGGCTTGGAAAGATAGTCAATTGCACCAAGCTTCACTGCGTTCACAGCCGTCGCGATATTGCCATAGCCGGTCAACACGATTGCACGCGTATCGGTGCGGCGCGAACGAATGGCTTCGATGACATCAAGGCCATTTCCATCGCCAAGGCGCATGTCGACCACAGCATAAGCGGGTGCTGCGGCTTTCGCTGCAGCAATACCTTCTTCAACCGATTCTGCAGTCGTCACCTGAAAGCCACGGCCTTCCATGGCACGCGCCAGACGCTGCAAGAAAGGCTTGTCATCATCAACCAGAAGGAGGGTGGGATCGTTGCCAATGGCTTCGGTGTCTTCCTGCTTCAAGTCTTCCATGGGTGCTTCCTGCCTGTATTTTTATTCCCTTATTGATACCCCTGCGTCAAAAAGTCAAATAGCCATTGAATTGTTGAGGCAATCCGAACAAAAAAATGCCATATTAGAGGCAGGCAAATCCTTGTATTTACACGCGCTTTTGAAGCAAAGACTCAAAGATCAAAACAGCCTTTTCTTTTTGTATAAAAGAAATTCACGGCGCAGATTTATAGAATATTGAATGGTTTCATTGGCTTACAATGAAGGCGGCGCGTGGCCAAACCACCTTCACTTCCGCACCCTGCCCCGGATTCTTGCGGTTTCTGAAGCTGATCTGCGCGCCCGAACGCTCCAGCAAGGTTTTCGCAATAAATAGCCCCAGACCAAGTCCGCCACCGCCATTATGCGTGCTGTCGCGACTGGTCATGTAGGGCTCACCGATTCGGTCAAGAATTTCCGGCTTGAACCCTTCGCCATCATCTTCGATGGTCACTGTCACATGAGCGTCGGTCCAACCCCAGGTCACGCTCACCTTGTCGCTTGCAAAATCGACGGCATTTTCCACCAGATTGCCAAGTCCATAAAGCAGACCCGGATTGCGACGCACAACCGGTTCAGGCTTGGGTCCATCAATCTTTGTAACCTCAAGCGCAACGCCAAAGTTGCGATGCGGCTCAATCACTTCCTCGATCAGCGACGAGAACGGCAAACGTGACATATGTTCTTCATTTTCCGAAGACAGGCTGGTCAGGCGCTGCAAAATTTCGCGACAGCGCGCCGCCTGCGATTGCAGCAACGCAATATCTTCCGCCAATGCGGGGTCGCTATCGGGCTTTTTTGCATAGGTGCGCTGCATTTCCTTGACCACAAGTGTGATGGTGGCAAGGGGTGTTCCCAGTTCATGGGCGGCAGCAGCGGCAAGCCCGTCAAGCGCGGTCAGATGCTGCTCACGCTGGAGTATGAGTTCCGTTGCCGTCAAAGCGTCGCCTAACTGTCGGGTTTCTTCGGCGATGCGATAGGCGTAGACGCCGGTAAAGCCCAGCGCCGAAATGATGGCGCACCAGATGCCGCCCACAAAAAGAAACGGCAAAACCAGTGTTTCACCCGGATACCAGGGCAAAGGGCGGTGATGCATCAACAAAAACGTAGTGCAAAAAACCACCAGCAATGCCAGCGCCAAGGTATGCCTGACCGAAAGCGATGTCGCCGAGATAATGACAGGCGCAATCATCAAAATGATAAACGGGTTCTGCAAACCACCGGTCAGATAAAGCAGCCCCGCCAATTGCAGAATATCGAAAGCCAGCACCAGACTTGCAGCATCGGGATTGAGCCGATGATTGTTTGGAAAGCGAAAAGCCAGATAGAGATTGAGCCAGGCTGAAGATGAAATCAAGGCGAGGCAAATGCTGATTACGAAGCTGAATTGCAGATAAAGCGCCACGAACAAAACTGCCGCTGTCTGCCCCGCAATAGCCAACCAGCGCAAACGCACCAATGTAGTCAGACGTGGCCTGCGTGAGAGATTGGAAGCGCGATTATCGAATTCTGCGTGCATAGCCACTCCCAGACATTCCAGAAAATGTGAAACAGTTTTGTGCTCAAAAATACCGATCAAAAAAGCCGACGAGAACAAAACCGCTTTTGGCTTCTTATGCGACAGCGCAAATATTCATGCAAGCAGAACTGTGTCATCCAGTCGCAGCTTAACAAGCAACGACGGATACCCCTTAGTTTACCGGGCTTTAAGCGCAATCACGTTGCCTTCAGGGCGCGCCCAGATAAATTGTGTCAATTTTGTGAATAATTTATAACACCCAATAACAAGCGTAGGAGGGCACGCATGGTTATCTTCAGGGGGAAGATATCATCAGGCTTGGGCAGGCATTCAGAGCTTGTTATTCCGGGTAAGAAAAAACTTTTGAATGCACCTAGCGACTGGCCGGATCGGTTTGCTTCCGGCTCATTGAATGTGCAGATCGTGGAATATCCACCCATTCTGCGAAGCCATCGCAAACAGCTAAAGGCGCTGGATCGCGGCCTCGTTCCACCGAGCATCGTCATCCCACAGCACGAAATTGCGAACAACAGCCTGCGGCGCAAGCTTTTCAAGCCGCGCCGCGGCACAGGGCAGGCTTGGCGGGCCACGCTTCACGCGCATTCCCATTCCATGAATGTGTGGGTTTTCCGGCGTATCGGATCGCATATGCATGATTGCCTTGAGCTGATCTCAGAAAAGCGTATCCGTGAAAGCCTCAACATCCGCGATCAGGATGAGGTTCACGTGGTTCTGCATTCTTGATCGGCATCAAGTGCCGCGCGGTTTTGCTCTGCGCGTCGCTTGCGCATTGGCCGGATCTTCCGGCCAGACATGACGCGGATAGCGACCACGCATGTCGGTGCGCACATCGGCCCATGAGCCAGCCCAGAAGCCCGGAAGATCGCGCGTGATCTGGATTGGGCGATGCGCTGGCGAAAGCAATTCCAGCAAAAGCGGCACTTTGCCATTGGCAATGGCCGGGTGAATGCTCAACCCGAATAACTCCTGTACACGAACGGCAAGAATCGGCTCCTCCGTGTCATAGCGGATCGGGATATTCGAGCCGGTCGGCACCTCAAAATGCGTCGGTGCCAGCTGATCGACGCTGCGTTGCAGGTCAAACGGCACAAGGCTCATCAAACCGTTTTTCAGCACATGCGCCGGGATGCGGTCGAGTTGCGCCTCGCCTATGAGAAATGGCAGCAACCAGTCATCAAGACGTTCAACAAGATTGTCGTCATCCATTGACGGCCATGGATCGCCCAGCCCGCGATAAAGCCAGCCGAGACGACGGCGCAGAATTTCGGCTTCTTTGCCCCATGGCAGAATCTGCAAACCATGCTCGCGCACGGCAGCGATGACGCCCTCATCAGCAACCGCACCCGAAGGCGCAGCCAATGGCTTCTCCGACAAAGCAATCGCGCCGATGCGCACGGCTTCACGCGCACGCAGCGCGTTCTTGTCCGCATCATAGACGATCTGTCGTCCGCTCTCGATCTTATTGCCGAGGGCTGCACGGATTTCCGTCTCTGACACTTCTGCCGCAGACAAGATACGCGCACGGCCTGCTTTACCCGACATATCGGCCACCACCAGCCATTGCGCACGGCTGAGGCTGATCGCTGGATCGACTTCGCCACCACGCCCATTGGCCAGCAGAAATTGCCCCGTTGCGCCACGCGCCTTAGCGATACGGTCTGGATAGGCGTCAATCAACATACGACCAACACTTGAACCTGCTGCTTCGCCTTTGTTGGGCACATTGGTTGTCAGTCGCTTCGCGAGATTTTTTGCGCGTTGCGCGCGATCAGAGCGATCATTGCGGAACCGCGACATGCGCGTATCGAGATCGGTTTCATTGCCACCAAGACCACGCTCGGTCAAAAGCATGGCGAGTTCTGCAGCGCGCAAAGCTTCGCCACGTTTGCCCGCTTCCGCCACCATATGCGCCAGACGAGCAGGCAAGGCGAGCGAGCGCATAGCCTCGCCATCGGCGTTTAGGCGTCCGTCATCATCCAGCGCACCAAGCCGCACGAGCAGCGCTTTGGCTTCTTTGAGCGCGGGTGCGGGTGGCTTATCGAGCAGCGACAAAGTTGCTGGATCGGTCACACCCCAAGCAGCCGCATCAAGCACAAGGCCGGAAAGATCGGCCTCCAGAATTTCGGGCGGAGAGAAAGCAGGGAGTGACGCCGTTTGACCCTGATGCCAGAGGCGAATAGCGATGCCCGGCTCGGTACGACCGGCGCGACCAGCCCGCTGATCAGCACTTGCGCGTGACGTGCGCACCGTCTCAAGACGCGTGAGGCCTGTAGCAGGTTCGTATTTTGGCAGGCGGGCAAGGCCAGAATCGATCACCACCCGAACCCCATCGATGGTGATGGAGGTTTCGGCAATGGATGTTGCCAGCACGACCTTGCGGAAACCTGTGGGCGCTGGCTTGATTGCCGCATCCTGATCTCGGCCCCCCATCGCGCCATAAAGCGGCGCGAGAATGATATTGGCAGGCAGGAATTTTTCCAGGCTTGCTGCGGTGCGTTCGATCTCGCCCTGACCGGGAAGGAAAGCGAGAATGCTGCCCGTTTCGTCCGCCAGCGCTTCACGGATGGCGCTTACCATCACATCTTCAATGCGCTGATCCGGCTTGCGCTCGCGGTGGCGAATATCGACAGGAAACGCGCGACCTTCGCTCTCAATAATCGGCGCGCCGCCCAAAAGTGATGCAACCCGCGCACCATCAAGCGTTGCCGACATAACCAATATTTTGAGATCCTCGCGCAAGGCGGCCTGCACATCAAGCGCCAGCGCCAAACCAAAATCTGCATCAAGGCTGCGCTCGTGAAACTCATCAAACAGGACTGCGGCGATGCCCTTGAGGTCCGGATCATCGAGGATCATGCGTGCAAAAACGCCCTCAGTGACGACGAGAATTTTGGTCTTCGCCGAGACCTTGCTTTCAAGGCGCATACGATAGCCGACCGTTTCGCCCGGCTCTTCACCCAAGATCTGCGCCATACGGCGGGCGCTCGCGCGTGCTGCCAGTCGGCGCGGCTCAAGCAGCACAATCATGCCATCACCGCGCCAGCTTGCATTTAAAAAATGCAGTGGCACCAGCGTTGTCTTACCCGCGCCGGGAGGGGCAACCAGAACTGCACTTGCATGATTGGCAAAAGCGGCATCCAGTTGCGGCAGAATGCGGATAACGGGAAGATCGGGCAGACTCGTCAAATGAAATTCCGTATTATAAAGGCGTTGCTTTGGTGCTTATCCCACAAGGAGCGACGATGATCCATATCCGAAAATCCACACCTGCCGACGCCCCTGCCCTTACGGCTATCTGGCGCGCAAGCGTTCTGGCGACGCACGATTTTCTCAGCCGTGAAGATTTCGATGAGATCGAAAAGCTGGTCGGCGAACAATATCTGCCAAATGTGGAAGTCGATGTTATCGAGGATGAGGGCAAACCGGTCGGCTTCATGGGCATGACCGATAACAATATCGACAGCCTGTTCATTTCGCCCGATCAGCGCGGCAAGGGTATTGGCAAACATATGATTGCGCACGCGAAAAAACGCGGCACGCTAACCGTTGATGTGAACGAGCAGAACACGCAAGGCTTAGGCTTTTATCGCCATGTGGGTTTTGTCGAAACAGGTCGTTCGGAAACCGACGATCAGGGACGCCCTTACCCGCTGTTGCATCTCAAGCTTGAGGCTTACAGCAGCTCCAGTTAAGATTGAACCGCTGTAACTGTTTGTTTTTACGCATTATCCGATGCAAAACCGCTTCGCACTTTTGCTGGAAATGCTATAAAATCCGGGCCACGCCAATTGCTGAGAAAACCATGCTCACAAAAGGCAATTCGGGAGCAATTGACATACTCCCCTATAGTATATAGGCTTCGTGAAAATCGGGAGATTCCATGCCGCATTCACCGGAAGACAAGAAGCGCGCTTTGACGCGCCTGCGCCGTATTAAAGGGCAGGCCGAGGCGCTGGAGCGTGCGGTGGAAGAAGGTACGGAATGTGCGGCCCTTTTGCAGCAGATTGCAGCAATGCGCGGGGCTGCCAACGGATTGATGGCGGAAGTGCTGGAAAGCCATTTTCGCGAGACATTTGGAAAAGCGCGCGAGACAATAGCCCGCGATGCTGTGGCTGATCCCGATGCAGAGATCGACGAAATCATGCGGATTTTGCGCACTTATCTGAAATAGGTCGCACGGAAAAAAGGATTGCAAACATGAAATCACGCGCAGCCGTTGCCTGGGAGGCAAAAAAGCCGCTGACCATCGAAACCGTTGAAATCGGTGGCCCACGCGCTGGCGAAGTGCTGGTCGAAATCATGGCGACCGGCGTTTGCCATACCGACGCCTACACGCTTTCCGGTCTTGATTCAGAAGGCAAGTTTCCGGCCATTCTCGGCCATGAAGGTGCTGGCATTGTGCGCGAAGTGGGTGCCGGTGTGACCTCGGTCAAACCGGGCGATCACGTGATCCCGCTTTACACGCCGGAATGCCGCCAGTGCAAAACCTGCCTGTCGCAGCGTTCAAACCTCTGCACCTCAATCCGTGCAACGCAGGGTCAGGGCCTGATGCCAGACCGCACCACCCGCTTTTCGTGTGATGGCGGCGAAGTGTTCCATTATATGGGCTGCTCGACCTTCTCGAACTTCACCGTTCTGCCGGAAATCGCAGTTGCCAAGGTTCGCGAAGATGCGCCTTTCGACAAGATCTGCTATATTGGTTGCGGTGTCACCACCGGCATTGGCGCAGTTATTTACACGGCAAAAGTTCGTCCGGGTTCCAATGTTGTTGTGTTCGGTCTTGGCGGCATTGGCCTCAATGTCATTCAGGGTGCGCGCATGGTTGGTGCAGACAAGATCATTGGTGTGGACATCAATCCATCCAAGGTGGAAATGGCCAAGAAATTCGGCATGACCGACTTTATCAACCCGCGCGAAATCGGCAATGACAAGGTCGTGCAGGCCATTCAGGACCTGACGGACGGCGGCGCGGATTATTCGTTCGATGCCACCGGCAACACCGATGTCATGCGTCAGGCGCTCGAATGCTGCCATCGCGGCTGGGGTGAATCGATCATCATCGGCGTGGCCGAAGCCGGCAAGGAAATCGCGACACGTCCGTTCCAGCTCGTCACCGGACGCGTCTGGAAGGGTACGGCGTTTGGCGGCGCACGCGGTCGTACCGACGTGCCGAAAATCGTTGACTGGTACATGGAAGGCAAGATCGACATCGACAGCCTCATCACCCACACCATGCCGCTTGATGAGATCAACACGGCGTTTGATCTGATGCATGAAGGCAAGTCCATCCGCTCGGTGATTGTGTACTGATGGGTGAAAAGCGTTTCATTTCCCATTGGGATGAAATCGACCAGCTGACCCCGCGCGCGCTTTATGCGATGCTGAAGCTGCGCGTGGACGTTTTTGTGGTGGAGCAGAATTGCCCATACCCCGAAATCGACGGCAAGGATTACGACGCGTTTCACTTGCGCATTCTCGATGGTGAAGAACTTGCAGCAAGTTTGCGGGTTCTGCCGCCGGAGAAGGATGGCAAGCCGGTGAAAATCGGACGTGTCGTCGTGGCGCGGGATTATCGTGGTTACAAGCTTGGTCAGCGGCTGATGAAAGAGGCGATTGTCTTTGCACAGGCGCGTTTTCCGGGCATTGCCATCGAGCTTGGCGGACAGAGCCATTTGCAGAAATTCTATGGCTCATTCGGCTTTATCGCTGTTTCGGAAGAATATCTCGAAGACGGTATTCCGCATGTCGACATGCGGCTTACACCACAGGAAAGTGCCACCTGATGCTTTTGCTACACCGCCATATGTCCTTTTATCTGGCAGCCATTGGCGGTGCGGCAATCTTCATTATTGCCTGGCTTTTAAACAGTCCGCTCGCCCCGGTCATCGGGGCCAACTGTTTCTTTGTGCTCTATCTCGTTCTGGCGCTTGTGGCTTTACCCAAGCTCACAGCGTCCTATCTTAAAAAACATGCAGCAACAGCGGATGAACCTACCTGGATCATTTTTCTGGTGACTTTTGCCACCGTTGTTGTGGCGATCGTGTCGCTGTTCGTTCTGATCAATCAGAAACCCCAAGCCGATCTGTTTTCGCTGATTATGACGCTTGCCGCGGTACCGCTGGGATGGTGCACAATCCACATGATGACGGCGATTCACTACGCTCATATGTTTTGGCAACCAACAGAACCCGCCGGAAAAGATTCAGCCCATGCCAGCCGCGTGAAAGGTGGATTTGCATTTCCTGAGACGCCCGCGCCATCCGGCTGGGATTTCGCCTATTACGCCTTCACCATCGGCATGACGGCACAGACTTCCGACACCAATGTCACGACGACCGCGATGCGAAAAGTAACGCTTCTGCACAGCGTCGTTTCATTCTTTTTCAATACGGTCCTTGTCGCAGCGACAGTGAATGTGGTCGTGGCGCTTGGGAGTTAGGGTTATTCATGGAAACGATCTCAACTGCAAAATGCTTTGGTGGAACACAGGGCGTCTATCGTCATAAAAGCGAAACCAATCAGTGCGAAATGACCTTTGCCGTTTTCCTGCCGCCACAGGCCAAGGACGGTCCGGTGCCTGTGCTGTGGTATCTCTCCGGCCTCACCTGCACGCATCAGAATGTAATGGACAAGGGTGAATATCGGCAAATGGCTTCCGAATTGGGAATTGCCGTTATTTGCCCGGATACCAGCCCACGCGGTGAACATGTCCCTGACGAGCCGCAGAACTGGCAGTTTGGCAAAGGTGCTGGCTTTTATGTCGATGCCACGCAGGAGCCTTTTGCCAAGAACTATCAGATGTATAGCTACATCACCAAGGAACTGACCGAGCTGGTGGCACAAGAATTCCCGCTCGACATGGCGCGTCAGGCCATCACCGGCCATTCGATGGGCGGACATGGTGCATTAACGATTGCGCTGAAAAATCCTGAGCGCTTCAAATCTGCATCGGCTTTCGCTCCCATCGTGCAGCCCTCAACCGCCGGATGGTCGAAGCCTGCATTGCAAAAATATCTTGGTATGGAAGAGCGCGCATGGCGCGCCTATGACGCGACGCTACTGATTGAAGACGGCTACCGCTTTCCTGAGTTTCTGATCGATCAGGGAACCGCAGATGGTTTTCTCGATGAAGGTCTGCGTCCTTGGCTATTGGAAGAAGTCTGCAAGAAAGCTGGCATCCCACTCACGCTCAATATGCGCGAAGGCTATGACCATTCCTATTTCTTCATCTCGTCCTTCATGGATGAGCATCTCCAATGGCATTCCAAACATCTTGGCCGTTAAAAATTGGCGATGTGCGTTGGTAAGCCCGCTGTTAAGTTGACTGACAAACGCATCGCTATGACAGGAGCGCCAGGATGAAGGATAAAGTTGTCACGGTAGGTGCCATGCTGGTCAATGACGAGCGAAAAATTCTGATGGGCCTGCGCTCACCGTGGAAGAAGGCGTGGCCCAATCATTGGGATGCGCCGGGAGGTCATGTTGAGCCCGGTGAAACACTGGAACAGGCGCTGGTTCGGGAGATGGGCGAAGAACTCGGCATTCGTCCAACGCAGTTTCAGAAGATCGGCGCAGTGGATGAGAAAAGGCCGGACCTATACGGCGATTCCATCAGCCATATTTATCAGATTACGGAATGGGACGGTGGCGAACCGCGAAACGTTTGCGATGAACATTCTGAGCTTGGATGGTTCAGTCCCGATGACCTTGAAAGCCTCAGTAATTTGGCTGATCCCGAATATCCGCGTCTTGCCCGGATCGCCATTGGGGTCGCCTAACGCCTCACCACCTTCATCGGCAGACCGCCCTGTGGCTGGGTGGTGAGTTTTTGCACCGGCCATGGCTTTGTCGTCTCCAGCACGTCGAAACGACGGCCATCAAGCAAGGTTGCAAGCGCGATAACCGCCTCCTGAAGCGCGAAGCTTGCACCGATGCAGACCCGCGGACCTGCACCAAATGGCAGATATTGAAAGCGATCAAGTTTGTCGCGGTTTTCGGGCCAGAAGCGTTCAGGCATGAAGGCATCCGGCTGATCCCAGTAAAGCCTGTGACGGTGGATCACCCACGGCATCACCAGAACAGCCGTTCCCTTGGCAATTTTCAAATCTCCATAGGTGTCATCCGTTGCGGCCTCGCGGTTGATTGACGGTGCTGGCGGATAAAGCCGCATTGCTTCTTCAAAAGCTGCACGCGTCAGCGGCAATTTTGCCAGCCACTCCTGCGGCGGCAGATCATGTCCACCACCTGCAAAAAATGCATCGATCTCAGCCTCAACACGCGCGCGTTCCTGCGGTGCCTTGGCGAGCGGAAAGAATATGAAAATCAATAACAACATTATAAATACATTCCAGAAATCAACGAATTAGCTTAATTATTCCATATATAAAAATAATAATATATCGATAAAACAATAAATAATACTTATGATATATTCTGTTAAAAATAACAGGTTCTAACATTAATTGACTTGTAATAATTTACTGGGTGTCACCTAAAATTATTACAAGTCAAGCAATGTTACTTTTAAATAATTATATTGGATTTACAGATGCTAGATATTCGATACCTATCACCCGGGTCATTTGGCTCAATGCGCTGGAACAGCTTCGAGGCTGAAGAAATGTTTATAACTGGTTATCGTTTAGATCGCGGTACCCCTCTACAAGTAATTAAAAATGGCTTCGATTCAAGCGAATTTTACCCAAAAAATCCGTACGCATCACCACACCTTACAAATAATAACATTCAATTTGTTGGCAGTAGAGACGGTCTAAATAAATACATCAGCAATTCACAAATCAAAATTATTGATTATAGGAGTTTTTCAGAGTTAAGGAACCTGCATCGCAACGATACCTCCTTAGAATCACCTTACAATAATATAAAAAACGACAATACTTATTTGTATAAAATAAAAACAAGTACGCATAACTCCCTATCGATTAAATATGGAATAGATAAATATGGCGATAAATTCACTACCTATATAGGATTTGGTGGAAAATCCGAATTAAAAAGAGAAAATAATATTTTATTAGATGGATCAATGACAATTGAAAGGAATCATCAATTCATGGATCAATTTCCACATATAATAAAAAAACTCAATGGATATATGTACTCGAAAAGTGAAATAGATGCTCTTGATGTAAATAGGAAAACCATTAATAAAGGAATAAAAAACTCATACAATTTTCACTATAGTAAACTAAATCAAGACTTTCCAGTCACTGAATTTATGTCATTGGAGCCGCTTGATTTGGCAATATAGTTGCTGAAAATAGATACCTAAAATTTATATTCTCATCACCACCTTCATCGGCAGACCGCCCTGTGGCTGGGTTGTGAGTTTCTGCACCGGCCATGGCCTTGTCGTCTCCAGCACGTCGAAACGACGGCCATCAAGCAAGGTTGCAAGCGCAATCACCGCCTCCTGAAGCGCGAAGCTTGCACCGATGCAGACCCGCGGACCTGCACCAAATGGCAGATATTGAAAGCGATCAAGTTTGTCGCGGTTTTCGGGCCAGAAGCGTTCAGGCATGAAGGCATCCGGCTGATCCCAGTAAAGCCTGTGACGGTGGATCACCCACGGCATCACCAGAACAGCCGTTCCCTTGGCAATTTTCAAATCTCCATAGGTGTCATCCGTTGCGGCCTCGCGGTTGATTGACGGTGCTGGCGGATAAAGCCGCATTGCTTCTTCAAAAGCTGCACGCGTCAGCGGCAATTTTGCCAGCCACTCCTGCGGCGGCAGATCATGTCCACCACCTGCAAAAAATGCATCGATCTCAGCCTCAACACGCGCGCGTTCCTGCGGTGCCTTGGCAAGCAGATAGAGCGTCCAGCCAAGCGCACGGGCCGTGGTCTCATGCCCCGCCCCAATGAAAGTGATGATGTTATCTTCAATTTCCGAGCGGCTCAAACCGTCCGGTCCCTCGGCGCGCAAAAGCAAGGTCAGGAAATCATTCGGAACGTCTTCGCCTTTATCCATGCGTGTTTTGCGCAAGGCGATTGTATCAGAAACCAGTTCGCGGAAGAAACTCAGCGATTTGTTGCCGCGTAATCGCGTGAAGCGGGGCAGCCATTCGGGCAAGCCAAGAAGATCAAATGGATCGACGCGGCCCATGGTTTCAAAAAGCTTGTCGATCTGGCGGGCGAAATCATTCGGATCACCGGCAATTTCGCCGGAGAACAACGTTTCCGCGAGAATGTCATAGGTGAGCAGCGTCATGTCGTGCGCGACATCGGTGATGATGCCGTTGGTCTTGTAACGCTCGACAAACTGGCGGGAGCGATCGCGCATGGCGAGCGCAAAACCGCCGATATGACGCGGGGTAAAGACCGGCGCCATTGCCTTGCGCGAGCGCTTCCAGACTTGGCCCTCGGCAGTCAGCAATCCATCGCGCAGAAGCGGGCGGAGCACGCGCTGGCGGATGGCAGACATTGGATAGTTTGCAGCATTATCGACCAGCACATGACGGATGAGGCCGGGATCATTGGCTATGATGGTTTTGATACCCAGCCAGCTTACAGAAACCCAAGGTTCGTTATAGGAAGGCTCACCCCACAATTCGAGCGGGTTCTTGTAAACCACACGCATCATCTCGAAGCGCCCGACCGGCTTTTCGCGCGGGCGCGGTGCGGGCGGCACGAAAGGGCTGGCGGCTTTTTTCATCGCAATTTTGCTTTCCATGACGTGCTCCTCGTGTCGAGAATGTCCCCGTCAGATAAGCATATAAGGGGCAATTGTGGCACTTCCAGAGATTGCGCACCACCCTGACGCTTCATCCTGCACCAAATGAGTGGAATCCCCGGCAAATTTGACCCCAAAATTTGGAAAAATCGCCGTTAACGCCTATATTAAAGCCATGTTTGTCGTGTGATTCGACAGGGTATTTGATGCTGCCATTGCAGCAGGCTTTAAGGCTGCATTCGCGGCGCATTTTCGAAAGATTTTCATGAGCGAGACTCCAGAGATGAATTCCGAAGCCCCCGCCGAATATGGCGCGGATTCCATTCGTGTTCTGAAAGGCCTCGACGCAGTTCGCAAGCGTCCGGGCATGTATATTGGTGATACGGATGACGGCTCAGGCCTGCATCACATGGTCTATGAAGTCGTGGACAACGCCATTGACGAAGCGCTGGCGGGACATGCAACGCTTGTCACCGTCACACTCAATGCCGATGGCTCTTGCACCGTAACCGATAACGGTCGCGGCATTCCGACTGACATTCACAAGGAAGAAGGCGTTTCGGCTGCCGAAGTCATTATGACCCAGCTCCATGCTGGCGGTAAGTTCGACCAGAATTCCTATAAGGTTTCCGGTGGTCTGCACGGCGTTGGCGTCTCGGTTGTGAACGCGCTTTCAATCTGGCTGAGATTGAAAATCCGCCGCGCTGGCAAAATTCACGAAATGGCCTTCACACATGGCGTTGCCGATGCGCCGCTCATCGTTACCGGTGATGCTGGCAGCGATACAGGCACCGAAGTAAGCTTCCTGCCCTCGCCTGAAACATTCACCATGGTTGATTTTGACTATGACACGCTGGAGCGTCGTCTGCGTGAATTGGCATTCCTGAATTCCGGTGTGCGCATCCTGCTTTCTGATCGCCGCCATGCCGACGTCAAGGAACAGGAACTGCACTATGACGGTGGTGTTGTTGAGTTCGTGAAATATATCGACCAGAGCAAGAAATCGCTTCTGGAAACACCGATTTATATCAAAAGCGAAAAAGACGGTATGACCGTTGAAGTCGCGATGTGGTGGAATGATTCCTACCACGAGAAGGTGCTGTGCTTCACCAACAACATTCCACAGCGCGATGGTGGCACCCATCTGGCCGGTTTCCGCGGCGCACTGACACGTCAGGTGACGGGCTATGCGGATTCGTCCGGCATGACCAAGAAGGAAAAGGTCAGTCTGACCGGCGATGATTGCCGTGAAGGTCTGACCGCCGTTCTTTCGGTCAAGGTTCCCGATCCAAAATTCTCGTCGCAGACCAAGGACAAGCTGGTTTCCTCGGAAGTGCGTCCAGTGGTGGAAAGCCTCGTCAATGAAGCGCTTTCAACCTGGCTGGAAGAGCACCCATCCGGCGGCAAGATCATTGTTGAAAAGGTTATTCAGGCAGCCGCCGCTCGCGAAGCAGCCCGCAAGGCACGCGACATCACCCGCAAAAGCAATCTGAGCGTGACGTCGCTTCCCGGCAAGCTGGCCGACTGTCAGGAACGTGATCCTGCAAAGTCAGAAATCTTCATCGTCGAGGGTGATTCCGCTGGCGGTTCCGCAAAGAGCGGTCGTTCGCGCCAGAATCAGGCGATTCTGCCGCTGCGCGGTAAGATCCTCAATGTGGAACGCGTGCGCTTTGACCGCATGATCTCGTCCGATCAGGTCGGCACACTGATCACAGCGCTTGGCACGTCGATCGGCAAGGATGAGGCGCACGGCTTCAATCCTGACAAGCTGCGCTACCACAAAATCATCATCATGACGGATGCTGACGTCGACGGTGCGCATATTCGGACGCTGCTGTTGACCTTCTTCTTCCGTCAGATGCCCGAGCTGATTGAACGCGGCCATATTTATATCGCACAGCCACCGCTCTATAAGGTGTCGCGCGGCAAGTCCTCGCAATATATCAAGAACGAAGCGGCCTTTGAGGATTTCCTCATCGAAACCGGTCTTGAAGAAGCGGCGCTTGCGATCAGCAGCGGCGAAGTCCGCGCCGGACCGGACCTTCGGTCGGTGGTTGATGATGCGCGCACGCTGCGTCAGCTTCTTTCGGGTCTGCATACGCGCTATGACCGCAGTGTCGTTGAACAGGCCGCGATTGCCGGCCTGCTCAACCCGAGTGCCAGCGCAAACGACACAACGTCGCACACGTCCGCAGATATCGTTGCCAAGCGCCTCGACATGATTTCGGAAGAAACCGAGCGTGGCTGGACGGCGCATGTCACCGAAGACGGCGGCTATCGCTTTGAGCGCATGGTGCGTGGTGTGAAGGATGTTGCCATTCTCGATATGGCCCTGCTCGGGTCTGCCGATGCCCGTCAGATCGACCGCGTGGCTTCGCGCCTGTCGGAAATTTTTGCCGAACCGCCAGTTCTGCGCCGCAAGGACAAGTCGGAAACGCTTTCCGGCCCGATGGCACTGCTGGATGCGATCTTCGCAACAGGCCGCAAGGGCCTGACGTTGCAGCGTTACAAAGGCTTGGGCGAAATGAACGCCGAACAGCTTTGGGAAACCACACTCGATCCAAATGTTCGTTCGCTGTTGCAGGTTAAGGTCAACGACGCGACCGATGCAGATTCGCTGTTCTCACGCCTGATGGGTGATGAAGTCGAGCCGCGCCGCGAGTTCATTCAGGAAAATGCACTCAGCGTTGCCAATCTGGACGTGTAGTTAAAAATAAAGCCCCGGAAGACAAAATCTTCCGGGGCTTTTTGCATATTGGATCAATGAAAAGGCCCCGCAAGCGGGGCCTTTTCATTGAGAACAATCAGGCACTACGTGGCTTCTTGGAAAAGCCTTCGCCGGATTTCTTGCCGTCCTTCTTGAAACCAGCTTTCTTGAAGTCGCCCTTTGGCTTTGACCAGCCACCTTTTGCGCCATCACGGAAATCGCTTCTTGGTTTGTCGCTGCGCGGCTTGAAATCGCGCTTGCCTTCGCGAGGCGTTGCATCACCACCAGCGCCTGCAACGGCTGGGCGGATGACAAGACCCTTTTCACCCGTGCCGCGTTCTTCAACCGAACGACGGAATTCATCGGCCTTTGAAGCGACGATTTCAAAGCGGGTTTCATTGTCGAAAATCTTGATCGAACCAACTTCACGCTTGGAAACATCGCCAGCCTTGCAGATCAGCGGCAACAGCCACTTTGGATCGGCACGATGCTTGCGACCGGCAGAAACCGAGAACCAAACGCCATCAAAACGCGCATTGCGGTCGAAACGTTCACCCGGCTCGCCACGATCAAAGCGCTCGCCCCGTTCTGGACGATCACCGCGCTCGCGCGGCTTCTTGCTGCCAACCGGATGAATCGGTGCATCAGAAACTTCTTCGGCGGCAGGGAGTGCTGCGAGTTCACGATTAAGGAAAGCGCTCGCGATCTGTTCGGGCGTATAACGCTCGGTCAATGCTTTCAACAGATCCTGATGCTCTTCTTCCACGGGCTGGCTGAGCGCGCTGCCGTTGAGAATGCGTTCGTAATTCTTGGCCTGAACTGCTGCAATGCCGGGAGCCGGAACAGTCTGGGCATCAAGCTTTGCCATATGCAAAAGACGTTCTGCAATGCGGCGACGCGAGAAAGGAACCACCAGAACGCATGTGCCCTTGCGGCCCGCACGGCCGGTACGGCCCGAACGGTGCAACATGGTTTCCGCATTGTTTGGCAAATCAGCGTGGATCACGAGATCAAGATTAGGCAGATCGATACCGCGGGCTGCAACATCGGTCGCAACGCAAACGCGGGCACGGCCATCACGCATCGACTGGAGCGCGTTGTTGCGCTCGGCCTGACTCAATTCACCCGAAAGGGCCACAACTGCAAAGCCACGATTGGAAAGGCGGCTCGCCATATGCTTAACCGCTTCACGGGTTGAGCAGAAAATGATCGAGTTCTGTGCATCATAATAAAGAAGCGTATTGATGATCGCGTGGTCGCGTTCCTGCGGTGGAACCGGCATCGCAAAATAATCAATATCCGCATGCTGTCCGGCTTCACCGGCAGCAGAAATGCGCAGCGCATCTTTCTGGAAACGCTTGGCAAGCTGTGCAATCGGCTTTGGTACGGTTGCCGAGAACATCAATGTGCGACGGTCTGCCGGTGCTTCGCCCAGAATGAATTCGAGATCTTCACGGAAGCCCATATCGAGCATTTCGTCGGCTTCATCAAGCACAACAACGCGCAGCTGCGACATATCCAGCGCATTGCGCGTAATATGATCGCGCAGGCGGCCCGGCGTGCCGACAACAATATGCGAACCGCGTTCGAGCACGCGGCGCTCAGAACGGATATCCATACCGCCAACACAGGAAGCGATACGCGCACCGGTATCGGCATAAAGCCATTCCAGTTCGCGCTGAACCTGCAAAGCCAGCTCACGCGTTGGCGCAATAATCATGGCAAGTGGTGCGCCCGCATTCGCGAAGCGCAGCTCATCACCAAGGATTGTGGAAGCCATAGAAAGACCGAAAGCAACGGTCTTGCCGGAGCCTGTCTGTGCGGAAACGAGCAGATCGCCGTGAAGTGTTTCCGGTGCCAGAACAGCGTTCTGAACAGCGGTGAGTGTGTTGTAACCGCGAGCGGTTAATGCTCCGGAGAGAGCCGGAGCAATGGATTCAGGCAGAGACATGATTAACTTTCAAAAAAGCTTCACAAGTCGACACCCTTGGCCGCAAACCCTTTGGCCACAAACCCACTGACGACTACCGAAGCAACAGAATTGCCGCTTACCTATCGTGTCAGACCTCTCAGGTCAACCGGCTAAGCCCTCAATGCGCTTCATCCCAGTTATGCGCTGCACGCGCATCGACCTGTAGCGGCACAGAAAGCGACACGGCAGGCATGGCGGCATTTTCCATGACATGCCGCACGAGAGGGATTGTCTTCTCGACCTCATTTTCAGGCACTTCGAAGATCAATTCATCGTGGACTTGCAAGAGCATACGTGCGCTGAGCTTCTCATCGCTGAGTGCATTTTCCATACGGATCATAGCACGGCGGATAATATCGGCAGCCGAGCCCTGAATAGGGGCATTGATTGCCGCGCGTTCATTGAAGGCGCGAACCTGCGGATTGGAAGCCCGAATATCAGGATAATGCGCGCGGCGGCCAAAGATGGTTTCGACATAACCATGTTCGCGCGCAAAAGCCTTGGTCGCTTCCATATAATCCTTGATGCCCGGGAAGCGCTCGAAATAGGTGCGGATATATTGCCCTGCTTCTTCACGCGGAATGGAAAGCTGATTGGCGAGGCCAAAAGCCGAAATGCCGTAAATGATACCGAAATTGATCGCCTTGGCGCGGCGGCGCACTTCGGGAGCCATGCCTTCAACCGGAACGCCGAACATTTCCGAAGCGGTCATGGCATGAATATCGATGCCATCTGCAAAAGCCTGTTTCAGCTGCGCAATATCAGCAACATGCGCCAAAACACGCAATTCGATCTGGCTGTAATCGGCAGAAATCAGCTTGTTACCCGGTTCAGCGATGAACGCCGTTCTGATTTTGCGGCCTTCAGCCGTGCGCACCGGAATGTTCTGCAGGTTCGGCTCAGACGAAGACAGCCGCCCCGTTGATGTGGACGCCATTGCATAAGAGGTATGCACGCGTTTGGTCTGTGGGTGAATAAAGCCCGGCAGCGCATCAGTATAGGTGGATTTGAGCTTGGTCAGCTGACGCCAGTCAACGATCTTACGCGGCAGAGGCAGACCTTCGGCTGCCAGATCTTCGAGCACCTGCGCCGACGTGGACCACTGACCTGTCTTGGTCTTGGATGCACCCGGAAGCCCCATCTTGCCAAACAGAATATCGCCAAGCTGCTTTGGCGATCCAATGTTGAATTTTTCGCCAGCCAGTTCGTAGATTTCATCTTCATAACGCGCAGCAGACTGCGCGAGATCGCCGGACAGGCGCGAGAGAACCTGCCGGTCAACCGAAATGCCGCGCTCTTCCATACGGGCCAGCACATCGACCAGCGGCCGTTCCAGACGTTCATAAACCGATGCAAGGCCTTCTGCGGCGAGACGTGGCTTCAACACCTGCCAGAGGCGCAGCGTCACATCGGCATCTTCGGCTGCGTAGGCCGTTGCACGATCAATCTCCACCATATCAAATGTGACTGCACTTTTGCCGCTGCCCGCCACGTCCTTATAAGCGATTGGCGTATGGCCCAGCCAGCGCTCGGACAATGGGTCCATACCATGGCCACCGGCGCCCGCATCCAGCACATAGGAAATCAACATCGTGTCATCGAAAGACACGGTATTGATGCCATGACGACGCATGACCAGCCAGTCATATTTCATGTTCTGTGCGATCTTGAGGACGGACTTATCCTCAAGAATGCGCTTCAAAGCAGTCAGAGCCTGATCAAGTGGAATCTGCCCTTCAACCATGCCGCCGCCCAAAAGATCGCCTGCACCGGATTTATGCTGGAGCGGGATATAGGCAGCCCTGCCCGGAGCAAGAGCCAGCGAAAAGCCAATCAGATCGGCCTGCATCGGATCAAGCGAATTGGTTTCGGTATCGAAAGCAACAAGACCAGTCTCAATCGCTTCATCGAGCCACGCGTTCAGCGTGGAAAGATCGCGAATGCAAATATAGGCCGTGGTGTCGATTTTCTGCGCAAGCGCCGTTGAAGCACGGCTTTCAGCCAGCGCTTTGGGCGTGTAACCGCTGACATTAAGCGCTTCGCGAACTGCGGTTTCAGATGATGCAGAATCCGAGCTTGCAGGGACATCAACATCGGGGCCGTGCGCATCCGCACCCCACTCCGTTTCGATATGGCATGGTTCAACGGCCGATGCATCGGTGTCCGTTGCTTCCGCCACACGGCGCGTCAGCGATGTAAATTCCATCGCCTTGAGGAAGCCGATCAGCTTCGGGCCATTTTGTGGCTCAAGCACAAGGCCATCCAGATCAACATCCAGCGGCACATCGGTCTTGAGTGTGACGAGTTCGCGCGCGATCTTGGTCTGATCGGCATAGGCGATGATATTTTCACGGCGCTTGTTCTGCTTGATTTCAGATGCGCGGGCCAAAAGCGTATCAAGATCGCCAAACTCTTGGAGCAATTGTGCAGCAGTTTTAGGCCCGATACCCGGAATTCCGGGTATATTATCGGTGCTGTCGCCGGTCAACGATTGCAGGTCGATCATTTTTTCAGGTGGCACACCCCATTTCTCAACCACTTCCGGGATCGAAATCTGCTTGTCCTTCATGCTGTCATACATGGACACGCTCGGTGTGACGAGCTGCATGAGGTCTTTGTCGGACGAAATGATGGTGACGTCACCGCCCGCAGCCTCTGCCAGACGCGCATAGGTCGCGATCAGATCGTCGGCCTCAAAGCCTTCTTTTTCGATGCTTGGCAGATTGAAAGCACGTGTTGCCTGTCGGATCAGGCCGAATTGCGGAATCAAATCTTCCGGCGGTGCGGTGCGGTTGGCCTTATATTCGGGATAAATTTCCTTACGGAAAGTTTGTGACGAATAGTCAAAAATGACGGCGAAATGGGTCGGGACCACACCCACATCCGTATTGCGTGCATCTTTCAACAGCTTCCACAACATGTTGCAAAAACCGGACACAGCGCCGACCGGCAAGCCATCCGTCTTGCGGGTCAGGGGTGGCAGAGCATGATAGGCACGGAAAATATAGCCCGAGCCGTCGATGAGGAAGAGATGATCGCCTTTTTTCATGGCTTAGGATTAAAGGAAACAAAGCCCAAAGAAAACCAGCCATGTGTCAGGAGAAACGAGTGTCCACTTGAAAGGTGGCTTTTTCTCGCCTCGTTCATGCAAATCTCTTATTTTGATAACGTTTATGTTACGAATTTGTAATCTTAAATGCCCTTGAATAGCCACAGTTGCAGGGCCATTTGCAGTTCATCGACAGTATGTTGATCGCCGGTTTTCTGACCCGTCCCCCGTTGGATGCCGGTTGTAAGCGACAGCCTCATTCCCCTCTCCGGGCTGTCGTTTTTGAGTGTAGTGATATGGCCGTTGTGGTACCCCCTCACCGCAACGGCCAATTCATTTTCAGCTCTCAGTTTTGCGTTCATATTGGGTTTCTTCTTGGGCCTGCCAGTTGTACTGTGCAGCAGCATTACGACTCGTCAGGAAGTATCCATGTCCACCCAATCACTCGATAAAGTCCTCAATCATATCGATTCCAATCTCGATAAAAGCATCGACCATCTGTTCGATCTTTTGCGGATCAAGTCGATTTCTACCGATCCGTCTTACAAGGCCGATTGCCGTAAGGCGGCTGAATGGCTGGTCGAGGACCTCAAATCTATTGGTTTTGATGCGAGTGTGCGCGATACGCCCGGCCATCCCATGGTGTTTGCGCATCATGAAGGTGCAACCGCTGATGCGCCGCATGTGCTCTTCTACGGCCATTATGATGTGCAGCCGGTTGATCCGCTGAACCTTTGGGAAAATGATCCGTTCGAGCCAGCGATCAAGGATGTTGGCAATGGCCGCAAAATCCTCACCGGTCGCGGCACATCCGACGACAAGGGCCAGCTGATGACCTTTGTGGAAGCCTGCCGTGCTTATAAGGCCGTCAATGGCAACCTGCCGGTGAAAGTGACATTGCTGTTTGAAGGCGAAGAAGAATCCGGCTCACCGTCGCTCAAGCCATTCCTTGATGCGCACAAGCAAGAGCTGAATGCCGATGTGGCGCTCGTTTGCGACACCTCGATGTGGGACACTGAAACGCCAGCGATCAGCGTTGGTCTGCGCGGGCTGGTTGGTGAAGAGATTGTCATCAAGGCTGCGGACCGCGATCTGCATTCAGGCTTTTTTGGTGGCGCGGCGGCCAATCCTATTCATATTCTCGCAAAAATCCTTGCCGACCTGCATGATGAAACTGGCCGCGTCACCGTTCCGGGTTTCTATGAAGGTGTTGAAGAAACCCCGTCACAGATTTTGCAATCATGGGAAAGCCTTGGCCGCACGGCTGAAAACTTCCTTGGCCCCATTGGTCTTTCGATTCCCTCGGGCGAAAAAGGCCGCAGCATTCTCGAACTGACCTGGGCGCGCCCGACTGCGGAAGTCAACGGCATCATCGGCGGTTATACCGGTGACGGCTTCAAGACGGTGATTGCAGCGCAAGCTTCCGCCAAGGTTTCGTTCCGTCTCGTTCACAAGCAAGACCCGGTTAAAATCCGCGAAGCGTTCCGCGCTTTCGTTGAGGAACGCCTGCCAGCCGATTGCTCGGTCGAGTTCCATCCGCATGGCGGTTCGCCTGCCATTCAGCTGCCATATGACTCACCACTGGTTTCCAAGGCCAAGGATGCGCTTTCCGACGAGTGGCCGAAGCCAGCCGTGCTGATCGCCATGGGCGGGTCGATCCCGATTGTTGGCGATTTCGACAAATTCCTCGGCATGGAATCCCTGCTCGTCGGCTTCGGCCTCGAAGATGATCGCATCCATTCGCCCAATGAAAAATATGAGCTGAACTCTTTCCACAAGGGCCAGCGCTCATGGGCACGTATTATGGCGGCGATTGCCGCCAAGTAAGGACAATTCAATGACTATCCGTTTTCATAAACACGATCTGCCGAACCTTGAGCATTATCAGGTGGATTCGGTGGCAATCGACACCGAGACTCTCGGCCTTAATCCGCATCGCGACCGCCTTTGCGTGGTGCAGATTTCGCCCGGTGACGGCACGGCAGACGTGATCCAGATTGAAGCAGGCCAGAAGAAGGCGCCCAATCTGGTCAAGCTTCTGAAAGATCGTTCGATCACCAAGATCTTTCATTTTGGCCGCTTCGACCTTGCTGTGCTGGCGCACGCTTTTGGCACCATGCCGCAACCGGTTTTCTGCACGAAGATCGCATCCAAGCTCACCCGCACCTATACAGACCGCCATGGCCTGAAAGAAATCTGCGGCGAGCTGCTTGATGTTTCTATCTCAAAGCAGCAGCAGTCATCGGACTGGGCGGCAGAGGTTCTGTCACAGGCACAGCTTGAATATGCAGCATCTGACGTTCTTTATCTGCATCGGCTCAAAGCTGTGTTTGAACAGCGTCTGGAACGCGATGGCCGCACCAGACAGGCTGAGGCCTGCTTCAAGTTTCTGCCAACCCGCTCAGAACTTGATCTGATGGGCTGGCCTGAGACGGATATTTTCGCGCACGCGTAAAGCGCAATCAAATGGCGGCTTCAGGGAGCGTTCCGAACAGAACGCTCCCTTTCTTTTTCTTATCGCGCATGTTGTCCGAAAACCGCTTCGCATTTTTCGCGATGCGATGTTGCACTAACCCGTGCATGCATTTCCCCGCAATCAAGACCTGATGCGCGCAACGCAACGGATGCCCAAATACCACTTTGGTATCATTTAGAGGCCAATTTTAAGCATTTGATAACCATTTTTCGCGGGTTTTTAAGGCAAAAGCCCGGAAATACCCATTTTTTGCGACTAAGAAGTGACTGTGTCCTTCTTGCTACAGACATTCCCGATCCATGGCCTATATTAGGGACAACAGTTCATTATCCCTATTTCCCAAGTGGAGGCCTATTATGAAGCTCAAGACCCTTCTTCTCGCGTCGACCGTTGCTCTCGTTGCTGCAACTGGCGCAAAAGCTGCAGACGCTATCGTTTACGAAGAGCCTGCTCCGGTTGTTGTTGCTCCAACGTTCACATGGAACGGTGCTTACCTCGGTGGTCAGATTGGCTACGGTTGGGGCAAGTCGCGCTTCAGCCAGTTTGGCGAAGCCGGTGCGCTTAACATCAAGCCAGATGGTTTCCTCGGTGGTCTTTATGCAGGTTATAACTTCGACCTCGGCAACAGCGTTGTTCTGGGTATCGACGGTGACGTAACCTACAACAACCTCAAGGACAGCTATTCGATTACCGATGGTACGAATTCTGCATCTCTTGAAAGCAAGCTGCGCTGGTCGGGTGCCGTTCGTGCACGTGCCGGTTACGCAGTTGATCGCTTCCTGCCTTACATCGCTGGTGGTGTAGCATTCGGTCAGGTCAAGAACACGCTGTCGGCAACAAATGGCATTGATTCTGTCAGCGTTGAGCAGAGCAAGACCCTTACCGGCTGGACTGCTGGTGCAGGCGTTGACTATGCAGCAACCGACAACGTCATCGTTCGCCTTGAATACCGTTACACCGATTACGGTCGCAAGAACTTCGACTTTGGCACCGATGGTGTTGCCTCGGTCCGCGACAAGTTCAAGACCAACGAAGTTCGTCTCGGCGTTGCATACAAGTTCTAATCTGATCTGATCAGATAGACTGCTTTGAAGGCCCCGCATTGCGGGGCCTTCTCATTTTGTGCTTAATCTTAGGCTTTTTTGTTAATTGCCAATTTACACCCCTTTAAACTGCCGCATTTACCCTTCAGGCGATAAACGCCCTTCCTATGTGCAGGGTTTGATCATTTAAGCCGGTTATGATGACGGCAGACGATAAGAATACGGGGCGGATCTAAACAGACATGGCATCGCGAGACGGCAGAAACGGGCGGATCGAACCTTCTTTCGGTAAAAAGCCGGAACAGGAAGAGGACGTATTTCGCATCGACGAAGAGGAACGCATGGCCCGGCCCCAACGTAAAGCCAAACCGTCGAAAGATCGTGAAACACGCGGTGCGCGCCGCGCCCAAAAAAAACGCGGTGGTTTTTTTGGTTTTGTCCGCCGCGCTGTTTACTGGTGTCTGGTGCTCGGCCTCTGGGGCGGCATTGCCTTTGCCGGCATGCTTGTCTATTTCGCAGCCAAAATGCCACCAACAACCGACTGGGCAATTCCCGACAGGCCACCAAACGTGCGCATTGTCGATGTTCAAGGCAATCTGATTGCCAATCGCGGCACCACCGGCGGACAGGCTGTGGGCTTGCACGAAATGTCACCATTTATACCGCAAGCCGTCATGGCAATCGAAGATCGCCGCTTCATGTCGCATTTCGGTATTGATCCGATTGGTCTTGCACGTGCCGTCATAACCAACATCATATCAGGTCGCGCCGTACAGGGTGGCTCAACGCTCACACAGCAGCTTGCTAAAAACCTGTTCCTGTCACCGGATCGCACGCTGGAGCGCAAAGTTCAGGAAGTGATGCTCGCCCTCTGGCTTGAGCACAAATATACCAAAGACCAGATTCTGGAGATGTATCTCAACCGCGTCTATCTCGGCTCGGGTGCTTATGGTGTGGATGCGGCATCGCGCCGCTATTTCAACAAATCCGCCAAGGACGTGAACCTTATGGAAGCTGCAACGCTGGCCGGGCTTCTCAAAGCGCCATCGCGGCTTTCGCCTGCGCGGGACCCGGAAGCTGCCGCAGCACGTGCCAGGCTGGTGCTTGGTGCCATGCGTGAAGAAGGCATGATCGATGATCGTCAGGTGGCAATTGCCGAAAGCGAACCGCCCACACGCGCTGCATCCTATTGGCAAGGCTCGGAAAATTACGTTGCAGACAGGGTCGTGGCAGAATTGCCAGAGCTGATCGGCGACACCAAAAGCGACATCACGGTTGAGACAACCATCGATCTTAACCTCCAGCATATCGGTGAAGAAGCAATCAAGGATCAGATTTCCGAAAACGGAAAGAAGATGAATGTGAGCCAAGGGGCGCTCGTTTCCATTGATGGTACGGGTGCTGTGCGTGCCTTGGTGGGGGGGTATGATTATGCCGCCAGCCAGTTTGACCGCGTGACCGATGCCAAGCGCCAGCCTGCCTCATCCTTCAAGCCATTCGTTTATCTCTCCGCACTCGAACAGGGCCGCACGCCGGATTCAGTGCGCAATGATGCGCCGGTGCGGATTGGCAACTGGACGCCCAGCAACGATAACGGGAAATATATGGGCGAAGTCACGCTTGCCACCGCCCTCTCCCATTCGCTCAATTCCGTCTCAGCGCAGCTGGTGATGGAGGTCGGCCCGCAGACCGTGATCGACACCGCACACCGCCTTGGCGTTCAGTCAAAGCTTGAGCCCAATGCCTCGCTCGCACTGGGCACCTCGGAAGTATCGCTTCTGGAACTGACCGATGCCTATGTGCCTTTTGCCAATGGCGGTTATCGTGCGCCTGTCTATTTCATCACCAAAGTCACAGATGCACAGGGCAAGGTTCTCTATCAGAGGCAAGACGGTATTGGTCCGCGCGTGATTGATGAGCGCAATGTCGGCATGATGAATGCTATGCTGCGCAAGACAGTGGAGGACGGAACTGCCAAGCGCGCGGCCTTCGGCTGGCCAGCAGCAGGTAAAACCGGCACCAGCCAGAATTTCCGTGACGCGTGGTTTATCGGTTATACCGCCAATCTCACCACAGGTGTGTGGTTTGGCAATGATGACGGCAAGGGCATGAAGCGGGTGTTCGGCTCCACGCTTCCGGTGGCCGCCTGGAAAGCCTTTATGAAGGAAGCCCATAAGGGCGTGCCCATCGCAGAATTGCCCGGGCATTACGATATTCAGAACGTGGTTCCCGGCGGCAGCGATGGCATTGATCCGAACCTGCCTTATGAACCCGGCATGACACCGCAGGGCGGCTATGGCAATCCGCCTATGGCAGGCAATGACGATGATGGCTATTGGCCACCGGCACCCGATTCGCCTGCGCGCAACACGATCCAGCAGGGCACGACAGCCGATTATCCGGCCGGTACCGCAACGGGTATGGATCATAACGCTCAGCCAATGCCGCCTGCCAGCGTCGGCGGACAACAGAAACCGCGTGATTCAACCACGCTTCTCGATATTATCATGGGTAATTCACGATAAAATTCGTTCAGGGCCGGTTGACGACCGGCCCTTATCGCGGTCAAGTGAAGCATCCAACGGCCTGATCGGTTGAATCCACTCGAAATCCTGAGCGGCTTAGTCTATTCAAAGATTGAGAGTGAGGTTGCCATGTCTACAATTTCCCCAACCGATACGTCCCGTCCCGATGTTGCCGCGGAACGCAAAACGCTTGTTCTGACAGGCGCCAGCCGCGGCATAGGGCATGCGACGGTCAAACGTTTTTCCCGCGCCGGCTGGCGCGTCATCACCTGTTCGCGACAGGATTTTTCAGAAAACTGTCCTTGGCCCGCGGGTCCGGAAGATCATATCAAAGTTGATCTTGCCGATCAGGAAGATATTGGCAAAGCCATTTCTGAAATCCGGCGCAGACTGGAAGCCAATGGCAGCAAGTTGCACGCGCTCGTCAACAATGCCGGCATTTCGCCCAAAGCCGAAGGCGGTCGCCGCCTGAACTCGATTGAAACGCCAATGGCCGCGTGGCGTGATGTGTTTCAGGTGAATTTCATGGCCCCGATCATGCTCGCACGCGGGCTGTTCAAAGAACTGGAAGCAGCGCAGGGTTCTGTGGTCAATGTGACCTCCATTGCAGGTAGCCGCGTGCATCCGTTTGCAGGCACTGCCTATGCAACATCCAAAGCAGCGCTTGCAGCACTGACCCGCGAAATGGCCTCCGATTTCGGTCCCCATGGTATCCGCGTGAACGCCATTGCGCCGGGCGAAATCGATACGGCGATTCTTTCGCCGGGTACGGAAAAGCTCGTCGAGCAATTGCCGATGCGGCGGCTTGGAAAAACATCAGAAGTGGCCGAAACAATCTATTATCTGTGCTCGGAAGCCTCATCCTATGTCACGGGTGCGGAAATTCACATCAATGGTGGCCAGCACGTATAATTGAAAGACGAATTCTATGATTCTATGCTGCGGTGAAGCCCTGATCGACATGCTCCCTCGCCAGACGGCAGAGGGAGAAACGGCCTTCATGCCTTTGGCCGGTGGTTCGGTGTTCAACACATCGATCGCACTTGGGCGGCTTAACGTTCCGACCGGATTTTTCTGCGGTCTTTCGTCAGATTTTTTCGGCGAGGTTTTGCGCGACGCGCTTGCGCGCTCCAATGTCGATTACTCCTTCTCGGCAATCTCTGACCGTCCGACAACACTGGCCTTTGTGCGGCTCGTTGACGGGCAGGCACGCTATGCATTTTACGATGAAAACACAGCGCTGCGGATGCTTTCGGAAAACGACATCCCGGAGATCGATGATAGAATTGATGCACTGCTGTTTGGCTGTATCAGCCTGATTTCAGAGCCATGCGGGCGTGTCTATGAAGCACTGATGACGCGCGAAGCATCCAAGCGCGTCATTTTTCTCGATCCGAATATTCGCACGGGCTTCATCACTGACCGCGAAAAGCATCTGGCGCGCATGAAGCGCATGATCGCCCTTGCCGATATTGTGAAACTATCCGACGAAGACCTCGAATGGTTCGGTGAAAAGGGCAGTCATGACGAGATTGCCGCCCGATGGCTCACGCTTGGGCCTAAGCTCATCGTGATTACCAAAGGTGCGCATGGTGCCGATGCCTATAGCGTAAACGCGACCATCCGTGTTCCCGGCGTTAAAGTCGATGTGGTGGATACGGTTGGCGCGGGCGACACGGTCAATGCCGGTATCCTCGCAAGCCTGCATAGTCAGGGACTGCTTAACAAACATGCCCTCGCCCAGCTGGACGAAGACCAGATTCACTCCGCCATAGCGCTGGGCGTTCGTGCAGCCGCGGTAACCGTTTCGCGTGCAGGCGCCAATCCTCCATGGGCAACAGAAATGCGCGATTGAGCATAATTGCTCCCTTGACCCGACGCATCGCGCGCCTTCTATAAGAGGGGGGCGGGAGAGAATCGAAGATAGGCAAAGGACATGTCATTGAACGTCTTGCGTATAGCCGCCTTCTCGCAAGGTAATCAGGGCGGCAATCCTGCCGGTGTGCTGATTTCTGAAAAACTTCCCTCTGCTCAAGACATGCAGACAATCGCTCACAATGTAGGCTTTTCGGAAACGGCTTTCGCCATGCCGGAAGCCGGAGGCTTTCGTGTGCGCTATTTTGCGCCGGAAATGGAAGTCCCTTTTTGTGGCCATGCCACAATTGCACTCGGTGCAGCGCTGGCCATGCGTGAAGGCGATGGTGCTTTTACGCTTATGCTCAACAATACGACAATAAAGGTAGAAGGCCGCAAGGAGGGCGATCTGTTCTCTGCAAGCCTTCAATCGCCATCCACGCGAAACCGTGCGGCCTCTGAGATCGAAATTGAGCAGGCGCTCGCGCTGTTCAACTATGAAAAGGACGATCTCGCACCGGGCATCCCGCCAGCACTCATCCATGCAGGCGCTGATCATATCGTATTGGCATTGCGCTCACGCGAAAAGCTTGCCGCCATGCATTATGACCTTCCGCGTGGGCGGGTGCTGATGAACCGGCAGGGCTGGACCACGATCCTTCTGGTGCATTCGGAGACACCACAGCGCTTCCACAGCCGCAATCCTTTTGCGTCTGGCGGCGTGTATGAAGACCCGGCGACAGGTGCATCGACTGCGGCCTTTGCCGCTTATCTGCGTGATCTGGGCTGGCCGCATGGCGGCGCTATTGAAGTCATCCAGGGCGAGGATACGGGCGTGCCCTCACATCTGCGCGCAGAAATCGGCCACGTGAGGGGCGAATCTATCCGCCTTTCCGGCACGGCCCGATTGATGGAATAGACAAACCGCAGCTCGTCACACTCTGACGAGCTGCTCTACACGTTCCTCATTGCCGAAGAATTTCAAATAGCGCTCGACTTCCTTCGGATCGCCGGTTGCTTTCTGTGGGTTGTCGGAAAGTTTGACCGCCGGGCGTCCATTGGCATCAATCACCTTACAGACAAGCGATATGGCCTTGAGACCATGGATCGTTGTCGGTGCACAGCCGGCGAAATCATTGGTAAGGTTCGTACCCCAGCCGAAGCTCATGCGAACGCGGCCTTCAAAATGGCGATAGGTTTCCTCAATTGTATCGACATCGAGCGCATCCGAGAAAATCAGCAGCTTTTCGCGTGGGTCTTTGCCGCGTGACTTCCACCATTCAATGATTCGTTCGCCGCCTTCAATGGGCGGTGCGCTGTCTGGGCGGAAGCCTGTCCAATCCGCAACCCAGTCCGGCGCATTGCGCAGGAAAGCAGCCGTGCCAAAAGCATCCGGCAGAACGATAAGAAGATTGCCACCATAATAGCGGTTCCAGTCCTGCAACACGCGATAAGGCGCACTGCGCAGTTCTTCATCCGTATTGGCCAGCGCTGCCAGCACCATTGGCAATTCATGCGCATTGGTGCCAAGCGCTTCAAGATCAGTATCCATTGCCAGCAGCACATTGCTGGTGCCGGTAAAGGCGCTGCCGATACCTTCTTTGAGTGCTTCAACGCACCAGCGCTGCCACAGAAACGAATGACGGCGACGCGTACCAAAATCGGAAATCTTCAAGTCTGGCAGTTCGCGCAACCGCTCGACCTTGCTCCACATCTTGGCTTTGGCGCGAGCATAGAGCACATCAAGCGAGAAAGGCCCGAGGTTTTTCATCGCAGCGCGCGAGCGTAATTCATTGATGATGGCAAGTGCGGGAATTTCCCACATGGTGGTGTGCGACCATGGACCATGGAAATGCAGCTCATACTGGCCGTCTTTGCGGCGCAGATCATATTCCGGCAGCTGGAAATCATGCAGCCAGTTGAGAAACTCCGGCTGGAAAATCTGCTTTCGACCATAAAAGCTGTTACCCGCCAGCCAGATCATTTCCTTCTTGGTGAAGCGCAGCGTGCGGGCGTGATCAAGCTGTGCGCGCAACTCACCTTCGTCAATCTCATCAGCAAGGCGCACAGTCGTCGTGCGGTTGATAAGTGCAAAGGTCGCATCCACTTTGGGGTAAAGCCCCCAGATCATCTGCAACATCAGAAGTTTGTAAAAGTCCGTATCCAGCAGGCTGCGGACAATCGGATCAAGCTTCCATGCGTGATTATAGACGCGCCGCGCGATATCGGTTTTGGCCATGACGGCCTCCATTGCATGAGCATGTGCTTCAGCCAAACCAAATGCTTGGCAGCAAAAAGAAAGGCAGGTTTTCACCTGCCTTTTTAAATGCTTCATTCAGATTTGGGAAGCTCTACGATGATTTCATGTTCACCATCCGTCTTGATCGGCACGCCTTCATCTGGTTTGCCGACCTTGCGGCCATTGAGCCTGATCACCTTGTCCTTGGCACCGGCGATCACCTTCACGCGATAGAGCGCTTCGCCGAAACGAAGTTCTGCTTCATAGCCCTCCCATTCCGGCGGCAAGGCCGGATCAAGATGCAAGCGATTGCCGCGTTTGGTAACGCCAAGAATACCCTCAGTCGCAACGCGGTAGAACCAGCCGGCAGACCCCGTATACCAGGTCCAGCCACCCTGTCCGCGCCGCGGCTCAACCGAATAGATATCGGCTGCAATCACATATGGCTCAACGCGATAAACATCCGGGTTGCGACCATGATTGACCGGGCTGATGAGCGAGAACAAACGCCATGCCTCAGCGGCCTTGCCCATGCGGGCGAGCGCCAGAATGGCCCATGTTGCACCATGGGTATACTGACCGCCATTCTCACGAACGCCCGGAGGATAGCCCTTGATGTAACCAGGCTCCTGCACCGTCTTGTCAAAAGGCGGCGTGAAGAGACGCAGCAATTCGCCCTGATCATCGAGCAGATATTTCTCAAGCGAAGCCATGGCCTGCTCGGACCGCTTTGGATCGGCAACGCCCGACAACACGCTCCACGACTGTGCAATGGCATCAATCTGGCATTCATCGCTGTCTTTTGAGCCAAGCGGCGCGCCATTGTCGAAAAAGCCACGACGATACCATTCACCATCCCAGCCATCGCGATCAAGCGCTTTGGTCAGGCTTTCAAGATGGTTCGCCCACGCTGTTGCGCGCATATCATTGCGCGACTGGGCAATCGGGATGAACTGCTTCAGCGTATAGGCAAGGAACCAGCCGAGCCACACACTCTCGCCCTCGCCCTTCACGCCGACAAGGTTCATGCCATCGTTCCAGTCGCCGCCCAGCATCAGCGGCAAGCCATGCTTGCCGGTGCGTTTGATCGCCAGATCAAGCGCCAGCGCACAATGCTCGTAAAGACTTGCTGTCTGATCCGAGATTTCCGGCTCAAAGAAAGCATCATGTTCGCCCTCTTCCAGCTTGCGTCCCTCAAGGAAGGCCAGCTTTTCATCGAGAATCGCATCATCGCCAGTGGTTTGGACGTAAAGCGACGTGCCATAGCCGAGCCAGACCACATCATCCGAGATCAGCGTGCGAACACCTGCACCGGTTGCAGGCAGCCACCAATGCTGAACATCGCCTTCCGGGAACTGACGCGAAGCGGCATTGAGGATCTGCGCACGTGCCAGCGACGGATCGATCAGCAGAAGTGAGAGCGTATCCTGCAACTGATCACGGAAGCCAAACGCGCCGCTGGCCTGATAAAAGGCAGCGCGGGCCCAGATACGGCAGGCAATCGCCTGATAGGGCAACCAGCCATTGATCAGCAGGTCGAATGCCGGATCCGGTGTCTTGACCTGTACGCGGTCGAACAGACCTTCCCAATATCTGCGCGCGCCCTCAAGCTTGTCGTCAAACGAAGCCTTGCGGCTTTGTTCGACAAGCGCTTTTGCCTGCATCTGATCGGCAGCATTGCCGAGCAGGAAGACAATTTCACGGCTTTCACCCGAATTGACTTCAATATCGATGGCAAGCGCTGCACAAGGATCGCGCCCGGCCTCAACCGTGTTGGAAAGCGGCTTGCCTGCAAGCACGATTTCAGGGCGATCCACCGATCCGGTCGTGCCGATGAATTCGCCACGGTCAGCCGTTACCGATTGCGGCTTTTCGCTCGCCGCAAAGAAGGCCACCTGACCGGACTTGTCCGGGTGATAAGGATTGCCTGCGAAGAGTGCGCCCAGTTCTTCATCCTGCGATGGAACGATGAACGGCACATTCTTGGAGCGGGCATTGCCCAGCACCCATTCAACATAGCCATAAGCGCGCAGCTTACGCTTGGAACGGCCCTTATTGGTGATCGTCAGACGCGAAAGCCGGACAGGCTTTTCCGCATCGACAATATGGGTCAGTTCGAGTGCCAGTTCGCCATGCTGAGCGGCAAAAGTGCTGTAACCATGGCTGTGGCGCGCTTCATAGGTGACCGCCTCGTCGCGCAGCACATTGGCCGTTGGAGCAAAGCTGCGGCCCGTTTCACGGTCGAGAATATAGATTGCCTCGCCCGGACGGTTGGTGACCGGATCATTCGCCCATGGGGTGAGCTGATAATCGCGACTGTTGCCTGCCCATGTGAAAGCCGACCCCTCTGCCGAGACATGGAAGCCGAAATTCGGATTGGCGATCACGTTGATCCACGGATGCGGCGTGGTCGTGCGGTTGTTGATGCGCACAACATAGCTGCCGTCCTGCGCAAAACCGCCATAGCCATTCCAGAACTCTAGATCATCGCCCGATGGAGCCGGCAGAGTGACTGGTTTCGGCTTTGCAACCAGACGACGCTCTTCCGAGCCGCGTTCAAGCGCAATCGGACCAAGCCCCGCAGAACCAAGCCCCTGCTGTGCAGTGGCCGGTGTTTTGGCATCACTGCGTGCAGCCAAATCGACAGTGATTTCCTCACTGCGACGCAACTGCTCGGCAAGCGGACCGTTCTGCGCATGCATGACGATGCGCGCAGAAGCCAGAAGTGTATTATAGCTTTCCTCGCTCATCTGATCGCGACGCACCGCAAAGATATGCGGCAGACCGCCACCGCGTGCACGGAAGCCTTCCACGATCCAGTCAATCGCACGTTGCGTATCCTGCGCATAGGAGAAGGCGCGTTCATTGACCGCAACCACATCAACGATAAGGCCCTTGCTGCGCCAGTATTCCTGTGCACGCAGCACGCCGCGCAACACATCAAGATCAACCTCGTTGTCGATGCGCAGGGCAAAGATCGGATAGTCACCCGAAATCGACATCGGCCAGAGGTTGGATTGCTTGCCAAGTCCGGCTGCAATGGTTTCCGGCGGCTGACGCAGATTGCGCTCCGGATAAAGCAGATAGGCGGCAACCTTCTGATAGTCAGCAGCTTCCGCAGGCTTGATACCGATATGATAAAGCTGAACCTGCGAGCTTGTCCATGAGAGTGAATATTCCCGCGCAAAGGTTTCGGGATGGCGATGCGTTGCCACCGCATGTTCAACCGCATCGCGGCTTCCACCCGCAAAGGTCCAGAAAACAAGGCTGACCTTTTTATGTGCCGGAACGCGGACACGTGTGCGCACCGATGCAATCGGATCAAGCACGCAGCCCTGACTTCCGGTAAACTTTGCACCTTCATCGAAGGCTGCCGCATCACGCAGCGAACGGCCCCGACCGATAAAGGCACGGCGATCGGTTTCGACTTCCGTTTCGCGGATAGAGCCCGAAAGATCGGTCACAAAATGCGCGACATGAATATCCGGGTCGGACGGCGCACGTTTACGGCGCTTGGCGTAGATGGTCGAACCGTTATCAGCGATTTCGGTTTCAACAAACATCTTGGCAAAGGCCGGATGCGCCGCATCGCTGTCGCTGTCGGTCAGCACCAGTTCCGCATAAGACGTGACCTCAATGATACGATCGCGCGCAGAGGTGTTGATGATGTCGAGCCTGCGGCCTTCACCATCGGATTCAGACGAGACAATCACTTCCATGACCGTCTTGATGTCGCCTGCGGTTTTGTAGAACTCAGCCTTGTCTTCCGTGAAGACAGTCTTGGTTTCTTCATCCGGGTTGCGCACAGGCTCGCCGGTTGCCGACCATGAATAGCCGCTTTCCATGTCACGCAGGAACAGGAATGTGCCCTGCAAGTCTTCCGAGGCATCGGCGTGGAAACGGGTGATGTCCCAATTGTGCCAGCGGCTGTAACCGGAACCGTTGGCCGTAACCATCAGCGCATATTGGCCGTTCGACATCATATGCGTTGTGCGCGGTGCCTTGAAAGGAACGTCGATGATGCGCATTGGCGCATCGTCGAAGCCGCCCGAATCCACACGCATCGGATTTTCGGTCTTTGCGTAGATCATCGGAATTTCGCGTGGTGCTTTTTCCTGCAACAGAAGTTCTGCTGCTTCGATCACTGGGTCGGAATGGAAGCGTTCCCGCATACGGCCTTCGAAAATCACATTGTTGACCGCGATAATGGCCATGCCGTGGTGGTGGGCATAGTAGTTTTTTACGACCGCATAGGTTTCACCTTCGCGAACACGCGACGGGGTGAAATCCACCGAATCGTGGAAACCATAACGGCCCAGTGCACCAAGCTTTTCCAGACGCTTCAGATTGGCAACCGCAGCCGCTGGCTGATATTGCGATGCAAGCAAGCTTGCGTAAGGCGCGATAACAGCGTTGCGCGAAAGTCCACGCTGGAGACCCAGATTTGGCACGCCAAAATTGGAATACTGGTAGTTCATATGCGCATCCCGCGCATTGAACGCCGCTTCCGAAATGCCCCATGGCAGACCACGCGAGGTTGCATAATCAATCTGGCGCTGCACAACGAGCTTATTGGTCTGATCCAACAGGGAGCCAAGCGGTTCGGACATGACCAGCGGTGGCATCAGATATTCGAACATCGAGCCGGACCAGGAGAGCAACGCGCCCTTCCAGCCAACAGGCACCAGAAGGCGACCGAGCTTGAACCAATGTTCAACAGGCACATCGCCCTTTGCAATCGCAAACAGGCTAGCAAGACGGGCTTCGGATGCCAGAAGATCGTAACAGCTTTCATCGAGTTCGTTTTCCTGAACGCGGAAACCGATCGACAACAAACGGCGTTCTTTGCGTTCGAGGAAGCCAAACTGCATATCGAATGCCAGCTGGCGCGAGCGCCCTGCGAGATCGCGCAGGCGCTCACGCAGCTCATCTGTGTTGCGATCGCCAACGGAATCATCCGTATGCGCCTTGCAGGTATCGACCAGAATATTGGCCCATTCCTTTGCCTCAGCGCTTGCTGGCGTTTCAATTTCACTATCGAGCTCTTCCATCAGGCGCACAATGTCCGTCGCAAAGAGCGACAGATTGATGGTGCGGAAGGAGGCTGTTTCCGGCTCGTCCTTGATGGTGCGCACCGCACGGCGGAAATTGGCAATCCGCTCTTCCAGACGACGACGCAGCGGGCGCAAAATCCGGCGATCATCCGGGATTTTTGCAATCGCTTCCTCAAGCACATCATTGACGTCGATAATGCCGTCGAGATCAGCCTGAAGATAAACCGAAGGCGCTTCCGCCCATTCTTCCAAAGCCGAAGAAAGCGTCACAAGATGACCGGCAAGATTGCCGCTATCCACGGCAGAGACATAAAGCGGACGCATCGGCGTCAGCGTGTTTGTCTCATACCAGTTATAGAGATGGCCCTGATATTTCTCCATCTTCTCAAGCGTCGTGACGGTGGCTTCAACGCGGTTCATCGTCTCGGCAAAGCCGATCCAGCCAAAGTCACGCGCGGCAATGACCGAGAGAAGATAAACGCCGATATTGGTAGGCGAGGTTCGCTGCGCGACAATCGGAGCCGGGTCTTCCTGAAAGTTATCCGGCGGAAGATGGTTGTTTTCCTCGTTGGCAAACTCAGCAAAATAGCGCCATGTGCGGCGTGCATAGCGGCGCAGATCAGCCTTATCGGAAGAGAGAACTTCCAGCGTATCCTGCGGCTTGGCCGAACGGCTCACAAGCCATGCGATCAGCGGCGATGCAAACCAGATCACCGCAAAGGGCGCGGCGATCATTGCCGCATGGCTTTGCGCGGCGAGCGGAAAGAAAATTGCAAGCCCTGCGATGACAATGGCTGGCCACATCAGCTGGAAATAGAACAAAAGCGTGTCAGGCGATGACTTGGCCTGTGCAGCCGTGCGCCACTCCAGAAGATCACGGCGCGAGACAAACAGACGATAGATCGTGCGTGCAATCGCATCGGCCATCAGGAAAGCGGAATGGGCAATGAAGGTGGTGCGAAGCGCCACATCCGCAGTACCAAGAGCAATATCGGTGAGAACCGACTGCGCGTGGCCTTTGAGCGAATAGTCCATATTGGACGGAATGAGATTGGTGATGATGCCAAAGGTCGGCGCCACAAACATGCTGACGATCAGGAAGGCCTGCCAGACGGCAGCCGGTCCAATCGGCAGAATGCTCCACCCAACAACCGAAGCGATCAGCCAGAGGATAGGATTAAGCGACCGGCGCAGATTGTCGATCATCTTCCAACGGGTAACGTTGCTGACGCCGCGGCTTGTCGAGAAAAGCCATGGCAGAAGCTGCCAGTCACCACGCGCCCATCGGTGATGACGCGACACGTCGACATTATAGCCGGTCGGATAATCTTCAACCACTTCAACATCGCTGACGAGTGCTGCACGCGCATAGCCGCCTTCCAGCAGATCGTGGCTGAGAAGCGTGTTTTCCGGCACACGGCCTTTCAACGCGGTTTCAAAAGCGTCGATGTCATACAGGCCTTTACCGGTGAAGCTGCCTTCACCCAGCAGATCCTGATAGGAATCAGAAACTGCAAAGACATAAGGATCGATGCCGCGATTGACCGAGAAGACACGTTGCAGGAACGAGGCTTCATCACCCGTTGTCAAAGATGGCGTCACGCGTGGCTGCAGGATGCCATACCCACGAACCACCTTACCGGTCTTTTCATCAAAGACGGGACGGTTGAGCGGATGGCTGAGCTTGCCAACCAGATTGGTCACGGATTCAGGCGTAAGCCGTGTATCCGCGTCCAGCGTCATGACAAATTTAACATCTTTCGGCAGGCGCTCATCAGGTGGGAAGAAGCTCGTATCCTGATCGCCGCGCAAAAGCAGGTTCAGCTCATGCAACTTGCCACGTTTGCGCTCCCAGCCCATCCAGCAGCTCTGCTTTTCGTTAAACAGACGGCGGCGATGCAGCAAGAAGAAACGCGGCTGTTCATTGCCGGTATAATGCTCATTGAGCTTGGCAATTTCATCGCGCGCATATTCGTAAATTTCCATATCAGCAGGTGTAATTTCCTGCTTGGCATCAACCCAGTCACTCACCAGTGCGAAATAGATTTCACCACGCGGATTGGTAAGATAGTGAACTTCAAGGTTACGGATCTGCTCGTCAATGGAATCGCGAGAATTGATCAGCGTCGGGACTGCAACAAGCGTGCGCGCCTCGACGGGAAGCCCTTCCTTATATTCAAAACCGATCAGACGCGTCGGCTGAACAAACCACGGCACCAGCGCATTGAACAGCGAATAGGACGCATCCATCGCCGGGAAAAGTGCCAGAAGCGTGAACAGCAAGCGCCAATCAGCCGAAAGCCCGGCCCTGCTCATGCAGTAATTGACGCCCAGCAGAATCAAAATCGTGAAAATGGCTGTCGGGATAAAGAAGCCCAAAAGGCCAAGATTGCGATAAAAGCGCAGGGCTTTGACGCCAAAGGGGGCTTTGTAGCCGCAGACCTTTTCAAGTTCTGTACGCCCTTCACCCGAAAGGTAATAGGCAATAGAACCTCTGCCTTCCTGCCCGTTTGCCTCTGGTCCGTTTGCCTTGCTTTCTTCTGCAAGTTTGAGCGCCGCCCAGGTGATGTCGATTTCGCTCATATTTGAAAAGCGCGCGAGCTTTTCAATTGTCACGCGATAGGCATTGCGCGAGCGGAAATCGAGCAGTTCGAAATCGCTGTGGTCGCGCAGGATCGCATCGACCTCGTTGACGGTTTCAAACCAGGTTTCCCAATCAATATCGTCAATGCGTTTCAGGCTGCTGATCGCATTGCCCATCGTCACGCCGCCCGTCGACTGGCGCGCATGTTCTTCAACGATGGCGTCCTCTGGATTGCTGCCCTCCTGCTCAAGAATATGCTCAAGCCAGCTGGCCGCAGCCGATGTATCGGTGGAAGCGCCGCGCAGACGATAGAGAAGATGGGTGGCAAAGGTACTGTCGCGTGCCGCCTGCGCATATTGTGCAAGAACCGTATCAAGCTCGTCGCCATTGGCGGCAACGACGATACGGTCTGCTGCGGTATTGGCAAGATTGCGCATATTGCGCGCACGATCCACACGCAGCGCCAACCGGCGTGCATTCTCGATCAGAAAATAGCGAACAGCGGATGGCAGCGCCCACAATTCACCGATTTTGAGCGGCTCAACCGTCTGAAAACCCTGAACCAGCGCGGTAAGTGATTTGAGCGAGAAATTGCTGTCGGTATGCGCGACATAGAGCCATGCCAGCGCAAAAATACGTGGCATGTCCTTAAATTTTTCATCGCGGGCGGCATAGGGTGGCAATTGCCGGATGAATTTGCGCGGGAGATCGCGGCGGGTTTGCTGGACCGTCTTGTCGATCTGATAATGATTATCGAGCAACCATTGCGCCGCCGGCGTGATGGTTTCGCCAGCGCGAGACGCCGCATCCGACGAGCGATAGGCATGCAGGATCAGCTTGCCATTTTCAGACAGGCGCTGATCGAACTCAAAAGACTGATAACCGGGTAATGCCAGTTCTTCACCACGTGCAACGGAGGCTGCGAGCTCACGCAGTTCATCCTCGCTTTTGTAAAGCGCACGTATCGGAGAAGGTTGTTCGGGCGGAATTTGATCCGAAGTCTTATGATCGGCAATGGACGAATGAGACGGCGAAGAAGACAATTCCGGCATGTGCCTTAACAGCCTTTCCGAAGGGAATGAGTGAAATGCGGCGGATGGATATTAGATTGAATTTCAATGCAGAAAAACGACAATATCCGTATTCGGTTCCCTGAATGTCGTCCTCATTTGACAAAAATGCGACGACAGTCTGTGGAGATATTCAAATCGTTTAGATCGCAACGCACAATTCTTTCCGAACATTAATGTTGCGTTATAAAATGAGCGGTTTCTACAACCCTAACATACTGAAAATAAGAATAATACCACTCTGAAGAATAGATTTCGAAAATGCTATGCCGATGCTCTTTGTTTCTAAAATGAAAAAGACACCCGCCAATGCGGATGTCTGATGGGTAAAATCGGGGCGATACGCCTGAATTATGAATGGCCTTGAGCCAAAACCTCTGCCTTTTCATCCGCTTGAGATGCTCGGTCATGTCCGAAAATCCGCCAATAGCGCGGACGGAAAGCGATGCGGCTTTTTTCAGCCGCTGGATGTTCGGCCGGAATCTCGATCTCGACACGTTGACGCGCCCCGCCGATTTCAAGCTCGACCCGCCTCTTGCCCCCCGATCTTCGGCTGGCAATAACTGTGCCTGCGATGCAGCCCCCACAGCCATCAAGCAACTCGACATCATGCGGGCGGAAGAAGAGCTGTGCTTCGCCATCGTCCGCGCCATCAGCCACCAGTCCGATATTGCGATCCGCCAGCCAGACTTCCCCTTTTTCAATCCTTACCGGCAGCGTGCTGGATTCACCAATAAAGCCATAAACAAAAGGCGAGTTCGGCTGATCATAAACCTCATCCGGGGTACCGATCTGTTCAATCCGCCCCTGGCTCATCACCACCACGCGATCCGCAAGCTCCAGCGCTTCATCCTGATCATGCGTGACAAACACGGTCGTATGGCCGGTGCGGTCATGAATTTCGCGTAGCCAGCGGCGCAATTCCTTACGCACCTGCGCGTCAAGTGCGCCAAAGGGTTCATCAAGCAGCAGAACCTTTGGCTCAATCGCCATGGCGCGGGCCAGCGCAACGCGCTGACGCTGCCCACCGGAAAGCTGCGTTGGATAGCGATTTTCCAGTCCCTTCAACTGCACCAGATCAAGCAATTCGAGTGCACGACGCCGGATCTCGGCGGAAGGCGGACGGGTGCTGCCAGGGCGAACCTTGAGGCCAAAACCGATATTCTCGGCGACCGTCATATGGCGAAACAGCGCATAATGCTGAAACACGAAGCCAACATTGCGCTCCTGCACGCTCTTATGCGACGCATCCTCATCACCAAAAAAAATCGCCCCTTCTGTGGGCCGTTCAAGACCGGCAATCAGACGCAACAAGGTTGTTTTGCCCGATCCGGACGGACCAAGCAAAGCAATCAGTTCACTCGAACGAATATCCAGCGACACGTTATGCAATGCCGGAAAGCGACCAAACTCTTTACGCACACCGGCGACACGAACTTCCATTCCCGATCCTTTCCCCTACCACCGACTGCTCAGCCAAAGCATGGGCGGCTTATTTTCTTTTGGACAATTTAGTTTTTAATGCCCGTTACTGCCAGCCAGTTCATCACCATAACGCATCTCCAGAAAAGCTTTGGCCGCCAAGGTCACAAGGGCAAGCAAGGCCAGCAAAGATGCAACCGCGAAAGCCGCAACGAAATTATATTCATTGTAGAGAATCTCGACATGCAGCGGCATGGTGTTGGTGAGGCCGCGGATGTGTCCTGACACCACCGAAACAGCGCCGAATTCGCCCATTGCGCGGGCATTACACAGCAAGACACCGTAGAGAAGGCCCCACTTGATATTGGGCAAAGTGACATAACGAAAGGTCTGCCAACCATTGGCGCCCAGCGAAATGGCTGCTTCTTCATCACCGCTTCCCTGCTCCTGCATCAGCGGAATAAGCTCGCGCGCCACAAACGGAAACGTCACAAAAAGCGTTGCCAGGACAATGCCCGGAACAGCAAACAGGATTTGAATATTATGGCTTTCAAGCCACGGCCCCAGCAAGCCGTGGCTTGCAAAAAGCAGCACAAAAACCAGACCCGAAATCACCGGTGATATCGAAAAAGGCAGATCGATCAGCGTTGTCAGAAGCGCCTTGCCTTTGAACTCATATTTGGCAATCGCCCATGCAGCCGCGACACCAAAAACCAGATTGACCGGAACAGAGATAACCGCAACGAGCAATGTCAGCCGAATTGCGGCCCATGCATCGGGCTCCGCCAAGGCTGCCAGATATTCGCCCGTGCCTTTACGGAAGGCTTCGACAAAAACGGCCACCACCGGCAGGATAAGAAACAGCAACAAAAAGATCAGCGCTATGCTGATCAGCACAATACGCGTTGGCAGGCTTTCGCTCACAGCGCTGCGCGCAGGAGAAACATGGTCACGCGCCATAGCCATACCTCTTTCTTGACCACGACTGGATCAGATTGATCAACAGCAGCATGGCAAATGAAAGTGCGAGCATCACAGTCGCAAGCGCCGTTGCACCGGCATAATCATATTCCTCCAACCGGATCACGATGAGCAGCGGAGCAATTTCCGAAACATAAGGCGTGTTGCCTGCTATGAAAATGACCGAGCCGTATTCGCCCACCCCGCGCGCGAAAGCCAGTGCAAAGCCGGTAAGAATTGCGGGCTGCAATGCGGGCAGCAAAACCTGCCAGATCGTCTGAAAACGCGATGCGCCAAGCGTTGCCGCCGCCTCCTCGACCTCCCGGCTGATCTCTTCCATGATGGGCTGCACCGTGCGCACCACAAATGGCAGCCCGATGAAAATCAGCGCCACAACGATGCCGGCACGGGTGAAAGCAATGCGAATGTCGAAAGGCGCCAGCAGACTGCCAATCCAGCCATTGGGCGCATAGATTGAAGCGAGCGCGATACCAGCAACGGCTGTGGGAAGCGCGAAGGGAATATCAACGATTGCATCGATAAACCTGCGACCGAAAAAACGATAGCGCACGAGAACCCATGCGAGAATAACACCGAAAATCACATTAATGACTGCAGCAATGAAAGCGGTGCCAAAGCTGGTTTCAAGTGCCTTTAACGTGCGTTCATCGGTGATGATCCGCCAGAAGCCGGCAAAGCCAACATCTGTTGAGCGCAGCACGAGGGCTGCAAGCGGAATGAGAATGAGGAGAGTCAAATAGGCGACACTAAAACCGAACGTCAGTCCGAAGCCCGGAACAACGCTCGGTTTTCTGAAATGCCACCCTGCTCTGACCCGTGCAGGGTGCGAAGACATCAATATTTGCTCCCTTTTATTGGTCTTTCTCAGCAATCACTGCCCTGACAGAGGCTTATTTACCCGGTTTGTAAATCTGGTCAAAAGTGCCGCCATCGCCAAAGTGATAAGGCTGCGCCTTGGCCCAACCGCCGAAAACCGGGTCGTCAATCGTTACAAGGTCGAGCTTCGGAAAATCACGTTTCTGGTCAGCAGGCACAATATCCGGCTCGGATGGACGATAGAAATGCTTGGAGGCAAGGGCCTGACCTTCCGGTGAATAGAGATATTCGAGATAGGCCTGCGCAACCTTACGGGTTCCATTGTCATCAGCATTTTTGTCAACCAGCGCAACCGGTGGTTCTGCCAGAATAGACTGCGGCGGCACCACAATATCAAAGGCATTGTCGCCGAATTCAGCGATGGAAAGATAGGCCTCATTTTCCCAGGCCAGCAAAACATCACCCAACTGACGCTGCACAAAGGTTGTGGTCGAACCACGCGCACCCGTATCAAGCACCGGGACATGGCGGAAAAGTTCGCCGATATATTCCCTTATCCTGGCTTCATCGCCGCCATATTCCTTATTGGCCCATGCCCATGCAGCGAGATAATTCCAACGGGCACCGCCCGAAGTCTTCGGATTGGGCGTGATGACTTCAACCCCGTCTTTGACCAGATCGCCCCAATCCTTGAGGCCCTTCGGATTTCCCTTGCGCACGAGAAAAACAATCGTCGATGTATAAGGCGAAGAATTATGCGGAAGGCGCTTGCGCCAATCCTTGTCGATTTTGCCGGAATGTTCGACAATCGCGTCAATATCGCTTTCCAGTGCAAGGGTGACAACGTCCGCTTTCACGCCATCAATAACGGAACGTGCCTGCTTGCCCGAACCACCATGCGAAACACGGATGGTCAGGTTTTCACCTGTCTGCTCTTTCCAATGCTTCGCAAAAGCCGCGTTGTAATCCTTATAAAGCTCCCGCGTCGGATCATAGGACACATTGAGCAATGTCTGATCGGCGTGACCGACCTGAATAGTTCCGGCAATACCCGCCGTTGCTAAAAAAGCTGCAAGCGTGAATGAGACTCTCGATATTTTCATGACCACCTCTCCGCGTTTCATTGACCTGAGAGTATCAGAGGTCTTTGCACACAGGATGCCATAAGCTTTCTCTTATTTGAAAGCACTTCGAAAATTATAAGCTATGATAATGAAATATGCGGAATTAAATTTTCACCCGATTTCTCAAATAACCGAATTCCGGGGAAAGAATTATCAATTTCAGGATGAAGTGGCGGATTTAAAAGTGGGACCCGGATTAGGATTGCGGGGGCAAATTAACTCCGGGCCCCGGCCGATCTAACGACCAGCACATGAAGAACGGCCAAGTGTAAATTAGGTTCCCGTAAAAAATTGAAATTCTTTGTTTTTTCTGCCAGACCTTTCATAACGCTTTACGAAACAGAGGTCATTATGCTGAGAAAATCTCGCAATACAGGCATCGTTCTTGCTCTGAGCGCACTCGCATCAAGCCCCGCTCTGGCCCAGACAATCAGCCGGGATTCGGTCATTCGGACGGATTATGTCTGTGAACGCGGGGTCGTGGTGCCTGTCACCTATATTCATGCGGGCGAAGAGCCTGCTTTTGCCGTCATTGACGTTGAAGGCAAAATGGTTGCTCTGCAATGGCATAATGCGCTCAGGAAATATGTCGCAATGGACGAGCAGGACAGCTATCGCTGGGCTGAAAAAGATGGACGGGCCATTCTCACCCATCTGGAGGCGGACGATTCGGCCAAAGAAATCACGCTGCTTTCAGCCTGCCGCGCGGATGATGGTGCGCAATAGAGACGTACCGGCAAACCTATAAAGGTGCTCTCATCATCATGGCACGAGGTAATGCTTGTCCCACTGAGACTGCGGAACCTCCTCACCAATGTGATAATCAAAGGAAACGACATTGATGTGCTCATCATCCGTTTTGCAAACGAATGAGAGCTTGTACCAATGCTCGCGGCTGCGAAAAGCAGCGCCATCCGCTTTGATCATATTTTTTGAGGCAACAGGGTCTGAAAAGGCATAGGCCAGCACCTTATCGACCGAAAGCTTTCTTTTATCCTTGCTGATGCGTTCCATCGCCTCAACATCGCAACGCTGCTCAAGACGCGTTGCAGGGTCAAGCCTTTCAAGTTGTGCTTTTTCCAGCGCCGTCATTGCCATGGACGGCGTACTCAAAGAGGCGGCAACACTCATGATGAAAAATGACGAAAAGCGAAAAGGAGAATTCGAAATCAGAGCGGATAAAAATTGCATTGGCTTACGCATAACTCGCTTTGCGGGAGTGTAAAAAACGCTTCTAACACATAATCTGCGTCAGATTTTTGATCATCACAGCAAGTTTATCCGGTTTTCACAGCAAGAATTTCAAACGCCACAACGCTCAGGAAATTCTATCTTCAAACAAAGTCCGATCTCGACCGGCCTCTTTGGCTTCATAAAGAACCTTATCAGCGCGCTCCACCGCCCGCCAGAAATCGTCTTTATGCCCCAGTCTGACCACTCCAAAACTGCACGTCAGGCTCGTATCCTTTGACAGACGCGAGAAAACGCGCGTCTTGACGCTTCTCCGAATGCTCTCGACCAGCTCAAACGCCGCATCACTCGGCATATCCTCAAGGCAGATGACAAATTCCTCGCCGCCGATACGCGCCGTCAGATGACGATCAGTACAATAGGACCTTAAAATAGCTGCGAACTCTGTGAGCACTGTGTCCCCCGTCGCGTGTCCATAAATATCGTTGATCGTTTTGAAATAATCGATGTCGCAGGCGACAACCCAGCCAGAAAAGCGACCGCGCTCCAGCGCGTTCATCCCTGTTTCAAGCCCACGGCGGTTTAAAAGCCCGGTCAGCGGATCAGTATCCCGTTCATAAACCAGTTCTCTGAACCGATCAGCCCCCGCTGCCGCAAATAGCACCAGACCGGCAATGACACCCGCAACAGCGGTTGAAAAAACAGTCCATTGCCAGAATGGCGTAAAAGCAAAGTCAGCTGCCGTGTCATCACCGACAATGGAATGCGCGGTCAGCAGTGTTCGGGGAAAAAACTGCACCGCAACCAAAAACAGCATTCCCAGAATGAGCTGGTCAGCGACAGAGCCCCGCGCCAATCCGCGCAAGTACCAGACAAAGGTCAAAATCATGCATGCGAGGCCAAAATTCACAACGTAAATGCGATTGATCGCATTGGGCTGCACGTAGAGAAAATAAACAACGCCACCGACAATCAGACCAAAACTGACAATCCCGAACCACAGCGGCAAACGGCGCGCGGACCTGAGAAGAATGCCCTGCCCGCCCGATAAAGTGCCGACCACATATATTGTGGTGGTCAACAGCGTATTGACACCATCATCTGCCGGTATATCGACAAGCTGGGAAAGCATGGCCAGGCCGATGCAGAAAAAGCATAATGCACACCATAAGAGATGGCGGCGCAGCTTATCCATTGCACCGACAACCACAAAGGCCAGTGAAAACAGCATTAAAACGGCTGGGAGTACATAAAGCATGTAATGATTATCTTATTTCCACTTTAGCGGTGTCTTATCGCCTTCATTGATTAAAAACACAATTCTGTAAATTAAACCTGCGATAGAAACACTGTTTGCATACGGGAAACGCTCTTGATTTCGCGTATCCGCCCGTGCTTGAAACAGCCAAAGATAATGGCCAATTTAGCTCTATGGCCGCTGACCGCCATATGGCGAAAGGAACAGATATGAAGCCCGTTTTCCTGCAACTGCAATGCGCCCCCGGCAAGACCTATGAGGTTGCGGACACGCTCTATCAGCGTGAGATTGTTTCGGAACTCTATTCGACGAGCGGCGAATATGATCTGCTCGCCAAGATCTACGTAAAAGAAGGCGACGACATCGGCAAATTCATCAATGAAAATGTGCTCGATATTCCCAATATTGTGCGTTCGCTCACGACCCTGACCTTCACTGCTTTCTAAAGCGGGCTAAATCGGGCTGCCCTGCCTGAAATAAAGATTTGATTCACCATTAATCCATTATCCTGATCCTTCAGGGAACCTCTTTGTGTGCCTGAGCATTGACTCTGCGACAACCCACACTGGGTTTAGAGCAAACAGAAATCGATAGCGACAGTGGAAAGATCATGGATAATCTTGAACATAGGCGGGTACTGGTCGTGGAGGACGAAATTTTCGTCGCTCTCGACGTTGCCGCCACTGTGGAAGATGCCCAGGGCACTGTTATCGGCCCTGTGGGCACCGTAAAACAAGCCATAGACCTCATCAATAAGCAGGAAGTGGACGCCGCCATTCTCGACGTCAACCTTGCGGATGGTGATTTGGAGCCTATTCTGGACAGACTAAAGAGCCGCAACGTTTTTGTCGTGGTTCATACAGGTGGAGGATTGCCCACGCATCTTGCTGCGCGCTATCCTGATGTGCCGGTGTTTCGAAAACCCGTGCCACCCTACGTGCTGACGAGGACGCTGGCCTACGCATTTTCTTCTGAAGTGATGCAGCGCTGACGATGCGACACGGTTTTCCCGACTTTGCAACCGTGCTGAGAGAAACGAAAGCCTAAGGCGACAACCACAATCACGCGCACCGACTCTGCGCATGTCGCTTTGGCCGTTTTTTTCAGCGGTTTTAGTTTCGCCTCTCCTGTCTCGACGCCGGGCTCATTTAGAGCGAAAACATCGGCTCTTTTTGACCTGCACGTTTTTCAAAGCAGTGCATGAAAACCGTCAATGCGTTGATTGACAGCGCCTTGGCGGAAGCAACGAGCGGCGTTTAAGAAATTTCCTTACGTTTAAAGCGTAAAATCTTTTGCATTATATCAACAATATGCTAAGTTGGGGCGGTCGGTGTCGGCAATTATGATTGCACGCCTGAACATTTCCGCTGAATGCGATGTGCTTGAAAATAGCGCACCAGTGCAGGCGCTGGGGCAATTTGCGCTTTGCGTAGAGCGGGTGATTCTGGCATACCGACGACCAAATTAGAACAGTTCCTAAAAGGTTTGAAAATGCCTCCTTATCGTTCGCGTACTACCACCCACGGCCGCAATATGGCTGGCGCGCGCGGCCTATGGCGCGCCACCGGCATGAAGGATGAGGATTTTGGCAAGCCAATTATTGCCGTGGTGAACTCGTTCACCCAGTTCGTGCCGGGCCATGTGCATCTGAAAGATTTGGGCCAGCTGGTTGCCCGTGAAATCGAAAGCGCTGGTGGCGTTGCGAAAGAATTCAACACCATTGCGGTCGATGACGGCATCGCCATGGGTCATGACGGCATGCTCTATTCGCTGCCATCGCGCGAGCTGATCGCCGACTCGGTGGAATATATGGTCAATGCCCATTGCGCTGATGCGATGGTGTGCATTTCCAACTGCGACAAGATCACGCCCGGCATGCTGATGGCCTCGCTGCGCCTCAATATTCCGGTCGTTTTCGTTTCCGGCGGTCCGATGGAAGCTGGCAAGGTCGTGTGGGACGATCAGGTCAAGAAGCTCGACCTCGTGGACGCCATGGTTGCTGCCGCCGATGACCACTATACCGACGATCAGGTCAAGGCGATTGAGCGCTCTGCCTGCCCAACCTGTGGCTCATGCTCGGGCATGTTCACCGCCAATTCGATGAACTGCCTCACAGAAGCACTTGGCCTGTCGCTGCCGGGCAATGGTTCGACGCTCGCAACCCATGCCGACCGCAAGCGCCTGTTTGTGGAAGCCGGTCATCTGGTTGTCGATCTCGCGCGCCGTTATTATGAGCAGAACGACGACAGCGTCCTGCCGCGCTCGATTGCAAGCGTCCCGGCTTTTGAAAACGCCATGACGCTTGATATTGCCATGGGCGGATCGACCAATACGGTCCTTCATCTTCTGGCGGCTGCACAGGAAGCCGAAATCGACTTCACCATGGCCGATATTGACCGTCTGTCGCGCCGCGTGCCGGTTCTTTGTAAGGTCGCGCCTGCCAACAATACGGTTCACATGGAAGATGTGCATCGTGCAGGCGGCATTATGGGCATTCTCGGCCAGCTCGACAAAGCAGGGCTGATCAATACCGATCTGCCAACCATCCATAGTGAAACCATGGGCAAGGCGCTCGATCATTGGGACGTGACGCGCACCAACAGTGAAATGGTGCACAAGTTCTATTCGGCGGCCCCCGGCGGCGTGCCGACACAGGTTGCATTCAGCCAGGAACGCCGCTTTGACAGCGTTGATACGAACCGTGAAACGGGCGTTATCCGTTCGAAAGAACATGCGTTTAGTCAGGATGGCGGTCTGGCCGTGCTTTACGGCAATCTGGCTGAAGACGGCTGCATCGTGAAGACGGCAGGCGTGGATGATTCCATTCTGAAATTCTCCGGCCCTGCCCGCATCTTCGAAAGCCAGGATTCTGCCGTGCTCGGTATCCTGAACGGCAAGATCAAGGCTGGCGACATTGTGCTGATCCGCTATGAAGGTCCGCGCGGCGGTCCGGGTATGCAGGAAATGCTCTACCCAACCAGCTACCTGAAATCAAAGGGCCTCGGTAAGGCTTGTGCGCTGGTCACTGACGGACGTTTTTCGGGCGGCTCTTCGGGTCTTTCAATTGGTCACGTTTCGCCGGAAGCAGCCGAAGGCGGCACGATCGGTCTGGTGCGCGAAGGCGATATTATCGATATCGACATTCCAAACCGCAAAATCCATCTGGCTGTTGATGATGCAACGCTGGCGGAACGCCGCGCCGAGCAGGATGCATCCGGCTGGAAGCCGCTTGAAGAGCGCAAGCGCAAGGTTTCAACCGCGTTGAAGGCTTACGCTTCCATGGCAACCAGTGCTGCCAAGGGCGCGGTGCGGAAATTGCCGGATTGAGACGAATGAAGAACGGAAATTAAAAATATAGATGTTCCGTCTGCAATCAGAGCGCATCCCGAAAAGCATGAAATGGCTCTCGGGATGCGCTTTAAAACAAATACTTTGAGACGCGCCGATCTGACCCAATCAAATTGAAACCCGCTCTAATTCAAAACGAGCCGCCTTTTTTCCTTGAACCTGTAAACAATTCTCACGCTATATCATCCACTGAAGAATCACTTAATTCTACGGGGCATATTTAGTGGTGCGGGAAAATTTTAAAGCCAACAAGGCGCTTTTTTGTGCGCAGTATTTATTATCCCTTTAATAGTGGGCGCTGTATCGTTTTATCTAGGCGGCATACTTGGTCCTAGCGAAAGGTTTAGAGATCTGGCCTTTTTCGCTTCGTCAATTGCACTTCTCATAGCATCGCTTCATGCACTTAATTCCGATGCACAGATCAATGGCCACGCACTTCCCTCTCGAGGGTTATTGTTTGTCGGCGTTTTGCTCCTTCCGGTCGCGCAACTGCTTTATTTGCTAAAAACACGCAGGCCATTGCGAGCAATCTGGCTACTCATTCTGTTCTGGATAACAATGTTTCTGTCGCTCTTTGCAGGCGCAATTGTCTGTTTGATCGTCGTCCTGATCGTGAATCAATTCTGAGGTCTTAACACCCAAAGCAGATGAGGAAGCCCGCTCACAGGTCGCCAATCGCGCCGGTTATCACAGGCATCAAATCGTTCTTGACCGACTCCGGCGTAAACGGCCCGACATGCTTGTAAACGATCTTACCGTCTGCATCGACGAGGAAGGTTTCCGGCACGCCGTAGACCCCCCATTCAATGGCGGAGCGTCCCGCGCGGTCTGCGCCCACGGCAGCAAAGGGATTGCCGAGATCGCCAAGAAAACGGCGGGCGTTTTCGGGTTGGTCCTTGTAATTGAGGCCAACCACACGAATGCGCTTGTCCTTGGCGATTTCCATCAAAAGCGGATGCTCCTGACGGCATGGTACGCACCATGATCCCCAGACATTGACGAGCGTGAGCTTGCCCCCAGGACCCGTTTTGAAATCTTCGCTGTCGAGCCCCGGCACGGACGCACCATCGCGCAGAAGGCCTTCGACGGGCGGAAGATTGGTTGGTGGTGCCTGCCTGCCAATCAAGGCCGAAGGAATAGTCGTATTGTCTTTGCCGGATAAAAGCTGCACGGCAAAGATCACGGCAAGGCCAACGAAGATCAGCAAAGGCAGCAGCGCCACCAATATGCGGGGCTTTTTAGCGGTATCGGCTTCACTCATTGCGCAGAACTCTTTGCCGAGCGGCGGCGCACGCCTTGCGCTTCAAGCCGTTTGATCTCATTTTTCTGAATGCGCTGATCGATCAGTATCCAGCCAATCGTGATGGCGAGGGCTGCGGCGGCGATGCCATAGGAGATCGCCACATAAGCGAAATGGCTCATTGCGTTGCCTCCTGTGCTTCCACACGCACTTTTTTCATACGGCTGCGATCTGCATTGCGGGCTGCAAGCTTTTTCATCATAGCCACGCGACGACGCCAGATTTCATTGCGCATCGCCATCATGTGCAATGTGAGAAACAGCAGCGTGAAGCCGATCGCCATCACAAAAAGCGGCCGCAGCATAGAGCCATCAATCGTCGGGCCATCCATGCGGAAAACCGAAGCGGGTTGATGCAATGTGTTCCACCAGTCGACCGAGAATTTGATAATCGGAATATTGATAAAACCAACCAGTGTGAGGACGGCGACGGACTTTGCACTTTTGGCCGGATCATCCATGGCGCGCGACAGCGCAATAATGCCGAGATACATCAAAAACAGCACGAACACGGAAGTTAATCGCGCATCCCACACCCACCATGTGCCCCACATCGGCTTGCCCCAGAGCGAGCCGGTTGCAAGTGCAAGCGCTGTGAACACCGCGCCCAAGGGAGCCGCTGCGCGGATTGAGACATCCGCCAGCGGATGGCGCCAGACCAGCGTCCCCAGGGCCGAGATTGCCATGATCGAATAGCACATCATCGAAAGCCAGGCGAAAGGCACATGGATATACATGATGCGGACAGTCAGACCCTGCTGATAATCATCCGGCGACAGAAAAACCATATAAAGCCCGGCTGCGAGAAACAGCCCGGCAAAGCCTCCAAGCCACGGCAGAACCTTACCTGCGAAAGCGAGAAAGCGGGTCGGGTTTGCCAGATCGAGCCAGCTTTGGGTTTTCATCATGTCATTCGTCATGGCCTATACTTATACCTGACGCGATATGCCGTTCAATTGACCGTAATCAACTGCGTCAATCCGCCGAGCCTGATCTTATCCGAAAACCGGTTCCCACTTTTGGGATCATGCTCAATCCGCCGAACTTTTTAAAGATGCTGCAGCTGCCAACGGCCCTAAAACAGCAAAAAACAAAGTCAGCGCACACAGAATCAGAAACGGCGCAAAGAATGGGGCCACAGCATCGGTCGCGCCATATGAAGCCGAGACACCGAAAATCAGCACCGGAATGGTCAGCGGCAGCACGATCACCGAAACCAGCAAGCCACCGCGCGGAAGCGCCACCGCCAATGCCGCACCGACTGCGCCGATGAAAGCAATGGCTGGCGTTCCGACCAGAAGTGTCAGCGCAGTTGCAGCGGTTGCGGTCATATCCATATTCATGAACAGCCCCAACATGGGTGACGCAATGACCAGCGGCAAAACGCTCGCCACCCAATGGGCAAGACATTTCACAAAGACTGTAAAAGCCAGCATATGGCGGTCTGCACCAATCAGCAGCAGATCAAGCGAGCCATCTTCTCGGTCCGCCTGAAACAGCCGGTCGAGGCCGAGAAGTGTTGCCAGCAAAGCGCCGATCCATAACATGGCCGGACCAATGCGCGAGAGCAGATTAAGATCAGGGCCGACGCCAAACGGCATCACTGAAATGACAGCCAGAAAGAACAAAATCCCAATCAGTGCGCCGCCACCGGCACGAAAACCCAAACGCAAATCTCTGATAAACAGTGCTCCCATCACGCCACCTCGGGCGCATAGGCGGCCATGTCGAGCGATTTTATCCCCGTCAGACCAAGCGGAATATGCGTTGCGGCAATCACCATGCCGCCCTCACGCCTATGATCGCGCATCAGCTCTGCAAAGCGCCCCTCGGATGCCTTGTCGAGACCGGCGGTCGGCTCATCGACAATCCAGACCGGGCGATGACTGATCAGCAGTTTGGCAATGGAAACACGGCGCTTCTGCCCGGTTGACAGATAGCCAAAAGGCAGATGGTCAACGCCCGGCAGATCGACTGCCTCCAGTGCCTCTTCAATATCGAAGCGTGCAGCACCATTGAATTTTTGCCAGAACAAAAGATTCTCGCGCACGCTCAAAGCGGGCTTCATTGCATTGAGATGGCCAAGATAATGGCAAGCAGCGCGCACTGGCATCGAAACAGTGTCTTCGTAGAGCGCAATGGTGCCGTTTTCCGGCGCCAGAAGACCACAGATGATTCGCAGCAATGTCGACTTTCCAGAGCCGTTCGGGCCGGTGACAATAAGTGCTTCACCCGACGACAAGTCAAATGAAAGGCCTGCGAAGATCGTCTCGCCCGCGCGCTCACCTGCCAGATTTTCGGCTTTGAGCCGCATTCTCTCTCCTCAGCCCCTTCTGGCAACGTCTAAAAGGGACTATCGCAACATTTCGCCGCAAGGGGGCAAATTCACGAAATTCAGTCTGGAATCGTTTTAGGAAACTCTCTATATGAGGGCTACCATGCCAGCGGTCGGTGTGGAAACGAATTTTGGCCGATCTCAAACACTTGTAACCTATTATACAAGTTTCGGGACGGACAGCGGAAATGACTGCACCCGCACCTTGGCGCGTCCTTGAAACGCTAGCCTAGGCGTTCGTCCTGGTTTTCCGGCCAGTAGCATAAAGGACGAATGAAGTGTCGCACATCGACAGCTTTAAATGCCGCAAAACCCTTACCGTTGGCGGTAAGGATTATGTCTATTACAGCCTGACCGAAGCCGAAAAGAACGGCTTGACGGGCATATCCAAGCTTCCTTTCTCCATGAAGGTTCTCCTTGAGAACCTGCTCCGCTTCGAAGACGACCGCTCTGTCAAGAAGTCGGACATCGAAGCTGTTGCAAAGTGGCTCAATGATCGCGGCTCGGCAGGCGCTGAAATCGCTTATCGCCCGGCCCGAGTGCTGATGCAGGACTTCACCGGCGTTCCAGCCGTTGTTGACCTTGCAGCCATGCGCGATGGTCTGAAGGCGCTGGGCGGCGATCCTGAAAAGATCAATCCGCTGGTTCCTGTTGATCTCGTCATCGACCACTCGGTGATCGTCGATGAGTTCGGAAATCCAAATGCTTTCAAGGCCAATGTGGACCTCGAATATGCGCGCAATGGCGAACGCTACCGCTTCCTCAAATGGGGCCAGCAGGCATTCAAGAACTTCCGTGTTGTTCCTCCGGGCACCGGCATCTGCCATCAGGTCAATCTTGAATATCTGGCACAGGCTGTCTGGACCAAGGAAGAAGATGGCGAAACCGTTGCCTATCCTGATACCTGCGTTGGCACCGATTCCCACACCACCATGGTCAATGGCCTTGGCGTTCTTGGCTGGGGTGTTGGCGGTATTGAAGCGGAAGCTGCCATGCTCGGCCAGCCCGTTTCCATGCTTTTGCCAGAAGTCATCGGCTTCCGCCTGACAGGCAAAGTCAAGGAAGGCGTGACCGCAACCGATCTCGTGCTCACCGTCACACAGATGCTGCGCAAGAAGGGCGTTGTCGGCAAATTCGTCGAATTCTTCGGCGAAGGCCTCGAAAACATGACGCTCGCCGACCGTGCGACCATTGCCAATATGGGCCCGGAATATGGCGCAACCTGCGGCTTCTTCCCGATCGACAAGGAAACGCTCAACTACATGAACACGACCGGTCGTGCAGAAGACCGTCTCGCGCTCGTGGAAGCTTATTCGCGTGCTCAGGGCATGTGGCGTGAAGCTGGATCGGAAGACCCAGTCTTTACCGACATTCTCGAACTCGACATGAGTGACGTTGTTCCATCGATGGCTGGTCCAAAGCGTCCTGAAGGCCGCATTGCGCTGGAAAACATTGCATCGGGCTTCGCAACCTCGCTTGAAACCGAGTACAAGAAGACCACCGGCCAGACCACACGTTATGCCGTTGAAGGTGAAGACTATGATCTTGGTCATGGCGATGTGGCGATTGCCGCAATCACGTCCTGCACCAACACCTCCAACCCAAGCGTGCTGATTGCTGCCGGTCTTCTGGCGCGCAATGCGGTTGCCAAGGGTCTCAAGACCAAGCCATGGGTCAAGACCTCGCTCGCACCCGGTTCTCAGGTTGTGGCCGCTTATCTTGAATCCGCTGGCCTCCAGAAGGATCTTGATGCACTCGGCTTCAACCTCGTTGGCTTCGGCTGCACGACCTGTATCGGCAATTCCGGTCCATTGCCTGCGCCGATCTCCAAGACCATCAATGAAAAGGGTCTGATTGCGGCTGCCGTTCTTTCCGGTAACCGTAACTTTGAAGGCCGTGTTTCGCCGGACGTTCAGGCAAACTACCTGGCTTCGCCGCCATTGGTTGTTGCTCACGCGCTTGCCGGTACGGTTACCAAGGATCTGACAACAGAGCCGCTTGGCGAAGATCAAGATGGCAATCCGGTATTCCTGCGCGATATCTGGCCTTCATCGGCGGAAATTCAGGACTTTATCGCCAAGAATGTCACCCGCAAAATCTTCTCCGAGAAATATGCGGATGTGTTTAAGGGCGACGAAAACTGGCAGGCCGTTCAGGTTCCTGCTGGCCAGACCTATGCATGGGACGACAATTCGACCTATGTGCAGAACCCGCCTTACTTTGTGGGCATGGGCAAGTCGGCTGGCACGATTTCTGATGTCAAAGGCGCGCGTGTGCTTGGTCTCTTCGGCGACAAGATCACAACCGACCATATTTCACCTGCCGGTTCCATCAAGGCGCAGTCACCTGCTGGCAAGTATCTGCTTGACCATGGCGTCGGCATTGCCGACTTCAACCAGTACGGCACACGTCGCGGCAACCATGAAGTGATGATGCGCGGCACGTTTGCAAATATCCGTATTCGCAATCACATGCTGGGCGAAAACGGTCGTGAAGGTGGATACACCATTCACTATCCGTCGAAGGAAGAAATGTCGATCTACGACGCCGCTATGGAATACAAGGCAGAGGGCGTTCCGCTCGTCATCTTTGCCGGCGTCGAATATGGCAATGGCTCGTCGCGTGACTGGGCTGCAAAGGGCACCAATCTGCTCGGCGTCAAGGCTGTGATTGCGCAGTCGTTTGAGCGTATTCACCGCTCCAACCTCGTTGGCATGGGCATTGTGCCTTTCGTCTTCGAGGAAGGCACAAGCTGGCAGACACTCGGTCTTAAGGGCGATGAAATCGTCTCCATCGAAGGCCTTGCCGATGTGCGCCCACGCCAGAAGGTCGAAGCTTCCATCACTTATGCCGATGGCAGCGTGAAGAAGGTTCCGCTCATCTGCCGTATCGATACGCTGGATGAGCTCGACTACATGAAGAATGGCGGCATTCTGCAGACCGTTCTGCGCGATCTGGCTGCTTAATCAGTACAGCATCAAAATTAAAAGGCCGCCGGAGAAATCCGGCGGCCTTTTGGTTTATAAGCCCGAACGGATCATATCCCTGATTTTTACTGCTTTCTCAAAATGATCAAGCGTGTGGGTTTTAATCCACCACTGAGCAGCTTCCATAAGCAATTCGGGGTCAGAATTCTTATTGGCAAAGAACGCGTAAAAAGAGATGCCAACCGTCTCGCCCTTTTTGGCTATCTTTTCATCGCAAATGGCGATGGCTCTTTCTCTTAGGCTCAACCGCATATTCGATCAGTCCCGTCCCTATGGATTTTCTGGCGCACCATCCTTTTATCGCAGGTCACGCCAAGCGTGGGATAAAAGAAACAGTACCCACATGAAACTCACTGCAACGTGACTTCCTATTGATCATGCCAATTCCTACATAATATATGTCAGAGCTAATTATATACGCATTGAACCATTCAAAACCGTTTTCGTTTTGCTGGAAATGCGTTGATTGCAGGATGAAACCAAAGTGACCTTCCACTCCCCTTTCAATGGGACATGTACACGATTTTCCGGCGAATATGCTCCCGGTCTGCGCTGTGTTTGTGCTGCTCTGGGTTTGGCGTTTACGGGTAGTTTGTCCATGCATGGCGTGGCGAACGCTGAATCCAGCAGCATGCGCACATCGGTGATTGAGCTTTATACCAGCCAAGGCTGCAAATCCTGCCCGCAAGCCGATAAGAATCTGGCGAAATATGCCGATGACCCGAACGTGTTGGCGCTGTCATTCCACGTCAATTACTGGGACTATATGGGCTGGCACGATACGCTTGCATCGCAGGACAACACGGACCGCCAGAACGCCTATCGCAATTCGTTTAATGCCAAGATGCTGTATACGCCGCAGGCCATCGTCAATGGCACGTCTGAAGTGAATGGTCGCGATGCTGAGGCGGTAAAACAACATATTGCTGCAAACAAACTTAACGTGCCCGTTTCGATCCGTAAGCTGGATGACGGACGTCTGTCCATCGAGATCGCCAAAGGTGAAAAGCCGAAAAGTCCGGTGCATGTGGTGATGTTCTATTTGCGCGATGCAGTCACGATCCCGATCGACCGGGGCGAGAATGCCGGCCAGTCAGTCACGTACCGCAATACGGTGACGGACACTGACACGATCGGCATGTGGGACGGTGAGGCCATGAAAATCGAGCTGCCTGCCTCAGAGCTCAAGCGCAAGGACGTAAACGGCTGCGCAATCATTTTGCAGGAAAGCAACAGCGCCAATGCGCTTGGCCCAATCCATGGTGCGGCCATATTTAAGCAAAGAAGCCCGCTTAGCCTGTAATGCGCCAAACGCTATCAGGATCACGTCTTTGACGGCCTGTTTTCGATAATTTTTGGAAGTTCACATTTGCCTGGGAGGCTGATCGCGTGTGAGCTGGTTCGGTTCGAGCAGTCCTTTGGGCGGGGGGCTTGGGGTCGGACAAACCCGAACCGAACCGTCTCAGGCAACACGCTAATATAGGCCGCACAATCAGGCCGGAATGCGAAGTTAACAAGGCCAAAATGTGGCCAATCATCACCATTCAGAACAGACGTTCTTTTTTCGTGACCAGCTAATATACAACTAATTGGGATTGATTTTTTATAGATCAATTTGCGCGCGATCACCAGCGCCAATCACAACCTTGCAAAGATTTAACAAAACCATCACCATGTGCTTATGCGGCAAGATAATTGCGACTTGCGCATTTCCTTGGCTAACCATCCAGCGTCGAAAGGAAAACCATGGATAAACAAAGCGCTGCAAATGAGAATGCGGCAGCGTCCCATTCACTTCCCAACTCTTCGTCCACCCGAAACATTGCCCCTGTGGGGCATATAAAAACTGCTCCAACCACCATCAGCTTTGACAGGCATGAGCTTGGCAAAATCCTGAATATTTATGGCCGCATGGTCGCAACAGGCGTTTGGCGGGATTATGCGATTGACCATCTCGCAGACAGGGCTGTTTTTTCGATTTTCCGTCGGGCAAGCGAAGTGCCGCTTTTTCGCATTGAGAAAAATCCAAAGCTCGCAAATAAGCAGGGCGCCTATTCTGTCATTGCCGCAACAGGCCTTATCATGAAGCGCGGGCACGAGCTTGAGCGTGTGCTTCGCGTTTTCGACAAGAGCCTCAAGCTGGTCGATAAATAAGCGATGACTTAAGTCAGTGGCATGGCGCCGGGATCAACCGTGCAACCGCCATTAAGCGGCAACTGCATCAGCACGGTATCAAGCCAGCGGCCATGCTTGAAACCGGAACCCTGAATACGCCCGCAATGGATGAAGCCGAGGCTTTCATGCAGCTTCACCGAGCCGATATTGTGCTCACCATCGCCCACCACCGCCAGCAGCTGCCGGAAGCCAAGCGCGGTCGCGCGCTTTATCAATTCTCCAAGCAGCAGCTTACCAAGGCCTTTTCCCTTCGCATCGGGTGCGATATAGATCGAGTCTTCTGCAAGCCAGCGATAGGCAGGCCTTGTGCGGAAATAGCTGATATAGGCATAGCCCAGCACCCGGCCATGCTCTTCCGCAACAAGAATCGGAAAACCCTGATCGACGAAAGTGTCGAAGCGCCGCTTCATCTCATCAAGAGTAGGCGGCTCAATCTCATAGGAACCGGAGCCGTTTAACACCGCTTCCGTGTAGATCGCGGTAATGGTTGCCATATCGGTGGGCTGAAAGTCTCGAATGAAGGGCATAGCGAAAGCCAGGACTCTGTTTGAAATTACCCGCTCAACATGCCCCGAAGAAGTCTTTTTGAAAAGCAAAAAGGGCAACGTTTCCGCTGCCCTTTCGCATTCATTCTATTCCAGACTGATCAGTCGCGGTTGCCCATGAACTGAAGCAGGAACATGAACATGTTGATGAAGTCGAGGTACAGACGCAGCGCGCCCATAACAACTTTACGGCCCTGCGAATCGGCCGAATCACCTTCAAAATACATTTCCTTGATCGACTGCGTGTCGTAGGCGGTCAGACCTGCGAAGATCAGCACGCCGATCACCGAGATTGCAAACTGCAGCGCGGTGGAGCCGAGGAAGATGTTAACAACCGAAGCGATGATCAGGCCAAACAGACCCATCATCAGGAACGACCCCATAGCGGACAAATCACGCTTGGTGGTGTAGCCGTAAAGCGACAGCGCGCCGAAAGAGGCAGCCGTCACGAAGAAGGTGCGAACGATGCTCTGGCCGGTAAAGACCAGGAAGATCGACGACAGCGACAGACCAACCAGTGCCGCATAGCCCCAGAACACAGCATTGGCGGTCGATACCGACAGACGCTCAATGCGGAAGCTCAGGAAAAAGACTGCTGCGAGCGGCGCAAGCATAACAACCCAGCGCAGCGGGGATGTGTAAAGGGCTGCACCGAGTGCAGTGAGCATCTTGCCGTTCGCCATCTGCGCAACTGCAGCCGATGGGTCTGTTGTTGTTGCCAGCGATGAGACAGCCAGAGCAGCAAGGCCGGTAACGACCAAGCCGATAGCCATCATGTTGTAAACGCCCAGCATATAGCTGCGCAGCCCCTGATCGATGTCAGCACCGACGCGCGCGCCGCCGACGGGCCTCTGCGCCTGAATATTGCGATAGTCAGCCATGACTTAATTCCTCTTGCCTTGTCCCGTCCGGTGTCAGGGCATACTTCAAGCTTAAGATGCCACAAGGCGCCGCTGGCGGGACCCCAGCATGCCTTCGCTTATTATGGGGATTTTGCAGCTATCCTACAAGTACTCCCTGTAAAAAATCATAATAAGAGCATTTTAAAATGGACCGCATTTTCAATAAGATCCAAGACCTTACGCGATTTTATGCAACAACATTACAAATGCTTCATAAGTTTCGGAGCACGTTCGCAGGCTTCTGACCCAGAACACGCCATGTTCCGGCAAGTCCGAATCCGACAGTCAGCACAAGAGCGATGGCAATCGTCATCAAAGCCACATCCGGCAGGAACTGTGCTTTAAGCTTCATAACTTCAACCACGACGTACCAACCCGCAACGCTTCCCGCGACCAGCGCAAACACGGCGGTTGCAAGACCAAGCAGCATATATTCAACGATATAAGCCGTAATCAGCGTGCCGCGTGTGGCACCCAGCGTTTTTAGCACCACCGCATCGTGAACACGGGCACGGTTGCCAGCAGCCAAAGCGCCGCCCAGCACCAAAACCGATGCCGCAAGCGCAATAGAGGCTGCCGCCCGGATCGCCGTTGCAAGCTGACTGATCAGGTCATTTGCCACATCAAGCGCATCGGTGACGCTGACTGTCGTCACCGCCGGCCATGTCTTTGTGACCTGTCGCAAAACATCCGGCGCCAAGTTCTTCTGATTCTCTGGGATCGTCAGCGTTGCAAGCCACGTTGCAGGTGCACCGGCAAACGTGTTGGGCGAGAAAACCATGACGAAATTCATCGCCAGCGTTTCCCATTGCAACTGCCGGAAGCTTGCAATCTTGGCATTGATATTGCGGCCAAGCACATTAACGGTGACCACATCGCCGATCTTGAGCCCCAGCTCTTTGCCCTCGCGCTCTGCAAACGAGACCAGAGGCTCGCCCTTATAGTCGGCAGGCCACCACTCGCCTTCGCTCAGCGTCGAATTTTCGGGAACTTTGTCCGCAAAAGTAATGCCACGGTCTCCACGCAACACCCATGCGGCCTCAGGCGGAATGGTCATGTCGCGCACATTCGTGCCGTTGAAAGCAACGATACGACCACGCAGCATCGGCCCGGCAGTGAGCTTGCCATTCGGCACGATGCCGCTGACAAGTTTGGTGAAATCACCGATGTCATTGTTCTGGATATCAACGAAGAAGAAGTCCGGCGCTTGTGCGGGAATATTCTCCGTTATCTGGCGCCGCAGATTGCCATCAATAAGCGCAATAGCCACCATCAGCGTCAGGCCAAGACCGAGCGACAAAACCACCGAAGGCGTCAGAGCGCCGGGGCGGTAGATATTGCCAATTGCCAGACGCACAGCTGTTGAACGCACACGCGGCGCACGGCGCGCCAGCCAGCGGATGCCGTCTGCCACAAGCCGCAGCACACCAAAAGCCGCAATCGCCGCAACAATGAAAACGCCTGCGATCCGCCGATCATAGGCCACATAAAGCGCAAGTCCGGCCAGTGCCGCAATCAGCAGGACAGCCAGAGCCAGATAAAGCAATGGCGGAAGTCCGCGCTGCTCAAAACCCTGCTCGCGAAACAATGCAGTGGCAGGGATGTTGCGTGCACGCCCCAGCGGAATGATCGCAAAGGCCAGCGTTGTGATAAGGCCAAACGCTGCCGCCAGTGCCAGAGCATCAGGGAAAAAGCCGCCACCACCCGCAACGGGCAGATAATTGGCAAGGGCTGCGGCAGCCGCAAACGGCATAATGGCCGCCAGCAGCAGTCCAAAGGCAATGCCAATCAGGCCGATCACCATGATCTGTACAAGATAGACCAGCACCGCAAAGCGTGCAGGCGCGCCCAATGATTTGAACGTCGCAATCACCCCGCGCTTGCCGTCGAGATAAGCGCGAACGGCATTGGCAACACCAACACCGCCAACAATCAGCGCCGTCAGGCCGACCAGCGTGAGGAATTGCGAAAAGCGCTCAATATTGGCAGTCAGTGCGGGGGCTGCGTTGTTGCGTGAGCGGATATTCCAGCCAGCATCGGGGAAGTCCTTCGTTGCGCGTTCACGCAACTGCGTGATTGCTGAATCAGATGCACTACCCGGCAATGCGACCTTATAGATATGATCGACAAGACTTCCGGGTTGTATCAAGCCAGATGCACGTAAGCCGTCTATCGAGACGAGAAAACGCGGCGCGAAATTAAAACCCGATGACAGAAGATCAGGTTCGGTTTCAATCAGCGCACGCAGCTCAAAAGTTTCAGACCCGAGCAGCACCTTCGTGCCGAGCGACACGCCCATGCGATTGAGAAAATCCTGACTGACAGCCGCGCCGTAAACGCCGTCCTGCTCTTTGGTCATATCGTTAAGCGAAAGCTGCGGCTGTGTTTTCAACTCACCATAGAGCGGATAAGCAGCGTCCACGGCCTTCACTTCCACGAGCGACTGATCCGACCCATCGGGCAAACGCGCCATGGAGCGCATGGTGGCGCTTTCGGCAAAGCGTCCCTGCTGCTCGATAAAGGCACGTTCATCGGGGCTGGCCTCACGCTGATTGAGCGCAAAACTGACATCGCCGCCAAGTATAGTCTGGCCTTCGGCTGCAATACCGGTACTGACCGAGCGCGCAACTGAGTTTACGCCACCAATGGCTGCAACACCCAAAGCGATACAGGCGAGAAAGATATAGAAGCCGGATAACCCACCACGCATTTCACGCAAAGCGAAGCGCAGAGCGAGAGAAAACGATTTTAAAAAACTCATGCGCCTGCCACCGCCTCTTCAAGCGCAGGCTCTTTTCGGGCAGGCTCTTCGATACGGCCTGAACGCACCGGGATCTCCTGATCACAGCGCGCAGCAAGCGATGGATCATGTGTTACCAGCACCATGGTCAGGCCGTTTTCACGCTGCTTTGAAAACAGAAGATCGGTGATTTGTCGACCCGTTGCCGTGTCGAGATTGCCGGTCGGTTCATCGGCAATGAGGATTTTCGGGCTTGGCGCAAGCGCACGCGCAATGGCGACACGCTGCTGCTCACCACCCGACAGTTCCGACGGATAATGTGTCAGGCGCTCGCCAAGCCCCACAGCGCGAAGCTCGCGTTCGGCAACCTCAAACGCATCTTTACGTCCGGCAAGTTCAAGAGGAACAGCGACATTTTCAAGCGCCGTCATATTGGGAATCAGATGGAACGACTGGAAGACAATACCGATATTGGCACCGCGAAAAGCCGCGGCCTGATCTTCGGACATCTGACTAATCGTCTCGCCTGCGATTTTCACGCTGCCCTGATCGACATGCTCGAGCCCCGCCAGCACCATCAGCAGGGTTGATTTGCCCGAACCCGATGGCCCAACAATACCGACAGAGCGGCCCTGCATAATGGAAAGCGAGACGCCTTTGAGGACATGCACAGACGAGGCAGCGTGCCCGAGGGTCAAATGAACGTTCTCAAGTTCAATAATCGGGCCAGAAATTGAAGATGCTACCTGTTCCGTCACGCGTTTTTCTTCCTATATGCATATTCAGGGTCAAAGCGCGTCACAAAATTGAACTTGTTTTGCGCGAGAAGGAATCATCCGGGCGGATTGCCCACTTTGCTAGATATGGGTCGCTAACAATGCGTTTCAAACACTCGATCACGGTTTGGTTATCGATTTTTGCTCTGACCGCATCTTTTCTTGCGACAGGAGCACGCGCTCAGGAAGAGCCAACTGGCCTCGAAGACGCATTGCCAACCGAACAGCTTGAACAGGTCAAGATTGTCGGTTTTGGCGACAGTTTGATGGCTGGCTACCTTTTGCCGTCCAATGCGGCCTTCCCGCAGCAGCTTGAAAAAGCACTCGACGACAAGGGCTATGAAGTCAGTATCGAGAATGCAGGCGTTTCGGGCGACACCACAACCGGTGGGCTTGCGCGCATCGACTGGTCGATTCCCGATGGCACCGATCTGGTTATTCTGGAACTGGGTGCCAATGATGCGCTGCGCGGTATTTCGCCGGACATTACAGAGAAAAATCTTGATGAAATGCTTTCGCGTCTGAAGGCACGCGGTATTTCAGTCATTCTCGCGGGCATGATGGCTCCGCCCAATATGGGCAAGGATTATGCCGACAAATTCAACCCGATCTATCCAAAGCTCGCGCAGAAATATGGCGTACCACTTTATCCGTTCTTCCTTGATGGTGTCACCACCCAGAAGGATCTGCTGCTCGAAGATGGCATGCACCCAAATGAAAAGGGCGTTGAAACAATGGTCAGCCATTTCATGCCAGTGATCGAGAAAACCCTCAAAGCCAAACAAAAGACGGGGACATCGGGCGGCTGACACAGACCGGAAGCATAAACAGCTTGCTCAAAACGGCGAAGAATGATTCGCTGCAAGTTGCATCGGTTCGTAAAGAAGATTCGTTTTCCTGATGATTGATGCATAGGCACTCTAAACGCAGAGCGTCCTTCCGTGGTTTTTGCCACACGACGCTCTGGTGCAGAACGGTTCGAGGAGGATGCTTTATGCCGCGTCTCTTTACTGCCCTCGAAATCCCGCGCGACGCCGCGCTTTCGCTCTCGTTATTACGAGGCGGCCTCCCCGGCGCACGCTGGATTGATGTCGAAAACTACCACATAACCCTGCGTTTTATTGGAGATGTGGAAGGCCATGTGGCCGATGAGGTTGCCAATGCACTCGATCGCGTGCGGCGCCCTGAATTCATGCTCAGCCTGTCAGGTGTCGATGCTTTCGGCTCCAAGAAGCCGCACAGCATCTATGCCGGCGTATCTCCCTCGCCTGAACTCAACGCACTTCAGGGCGAAATCGAACGCATCTGCCAACGGCTTCGCATTCCTGCTGATCCGCGCAAATTCACACCGCACGTGACTTTGGCACGGTTGAGAAACCCGCGCATTGAGGATGTCGTGCATTACCTCTCATCGCGCGGCAACTTCTCGACAATGCCGTTCAAGGTGGGGCGCTTCGTGCTGATGTCGTCACGTGATTCTGTCGGCGGTGGACCTTATGTTGTCGAGGAAGCCTGGCCTTTGGTACCCGCATCGCGCCAGAACTGGTCAGCCAGCGCCTTTGATGAGGCCAGAACCATCCGGTAAACATGTTCGAAATCCCCGATATTGCCATAATAAGGGTCGGGGATTTCAACTGCTTTTCCTTGCGCAATTTCGGTGAACAACCCGATACGAGCGCTTGCGCTTACAGGCTTTCGCTGTGCGATCATGCGCATATTGTAGCGATCCATACCCACAATGAGATCGAACCGCGTAAAGTCGCTTGCAATGAGCTGACGGCAGCGCTGCTCAGAAATATCGAGGCCATGACCGGCTGCAACCCGGATCGAGCGATCATCCGGCTCTTCGCCGGTATGGTAGCCATTGGTGCCTGCGGAATCGATCAACACATGATCAATGCGGCGCTCAGCCAGAACCTCTCGCATCACGCCTTCCGCAAGCGGCGAACGACAAATATTGCCTGCGCAGACAAACAAAATACTGGTTGGGGCTGATTGGGTCACGGAACTCTCACGGTTATGATAAGTTAGAGCTGAATAGCCAACAACATAGGCAAAAGGCAATGACACGCAACCGGCTCAATGAAGATGAACTGAAACAGGAACTTGCCAAGCTTGAGGGCTGGCAGAAAGTCGATGATCGCGAAGCCATCAGTAAAAGTTTCAAATTCAAAGATTTTAACGCAGCGTTCGGCTTTATGAGCCGGGCAGCACTTTATGCCGAAAAGCTTGACCATCACCCCGAATGGTTCAATGTCTATAATCGTGTCGATGTCACGCTTTCAACGCATAGCGAAAACGGCATCACAGAGTTGGACATCCAGTTAGCACGCATGATGAATGCAATCGCTTAATCCTATCAAACCTTTGAAATATAAACGATAATGATCTTTTTCTGATAATTGAAGCTTCCGTCTCGGTTTCTCAAATTATAAGGCAGAGCCTTCGTCAGATCGACACGATCACTCCAGTCCTGACCGAGCGCTCCGCCATTGATACTTCGAATGAAGGTATCCCCCACAGAAATGGCAGAATGAAAAATGTGGCCGGCTTTCACGTCGTAAAATCCAATTGCCCGGCCATAGGGAAGCGCTGAATAACCGTTCCACAATTCGCCCGCTTTGAAATTCAGTAACGGAATCCAGTTCTGACCGGATGTGCCGCGCAATGTATGCTGCGATATCCCGGCGCCCAGAAGAAAACGCATATAGGCAGTCATGTCATAGCAAACGCCGTCTTTCACATCGACAGTGATCTGATCGCCAATGTCCTGCGCCAAAGCCAGTTGATGTCCACGGTAAAACTGGGTTGACCGGTCACTACGTACAAAATTTTCGCCATAGCCGGTAAAGTGCATAAAAATCTCCATTCAGCCAGATCGTAGGACGCCCCTCAACGGGAAGGACTCTATATTCTGGTGATTTGGGAGGTTTGGTGTAGCTGACGGTTCTTGCAGGCTGAAGACCACGAAAACTTGAAAAGACGTCCCAGCACCCCCATTTTGTTGGAGTCACAGGCTGACGCGGATGACAGGAGTTTGATTGACTATGGATAGCACCAGGATCGATGAAATCCTTGAACCCGGTGATGATCGCCAGAACCAAAGGCGCAGCGAACGGGTGAAAAAAGGTTTCTGGAAAACCGCACGCCGTGCCGGTCGCATGGTTCCTTTTATGGATGAAGTCGTGGCGGCTTATTATTGCGCGCTTGATGAAAAAACGCCAACGCGTGTGCGCATGACGTTGATGGCCGCTCTTGCCTATTTCGTACTGCCTTTCGATATTATTCCCGATATGCTGGTTGGCATTGGCTTTACCGATGACGTTGCGGTGCTGATGGCAGCACTCACAGCCGTGCGCACGCATATAACGCCTGCGCACCGTATTGCAGCGCGCGAAGCCATGCGCGACGAAGCTGATATCACCGGAAGCTGACCGATCTCATTCACAGCTTTGTTACGGATTTACACATCCATACAATGGGATAGATTGCTGCCGACAAACTCTTGCCGCTTTCTTTTGGATGAAGTGAGCAGCGGGATCGTGGGGACTAAGGTTCAAAGCCTGGTGCACTCGTTCAAGTTTTCTTTCAAAACTTCACCGTTTGGTAACCCAGATTAAGGCACATTAAGGGTCACTAAGCGGGGCGGCGTGTTGAACGACGACATCCCGATATTCGACTTGGAAGCAAACGAAAGAGAACCGGTAAAAAACCATGCTTGGAAAATCGATCGTCGCGGCTTCGGTGTTCACGATTGCAATGGCTGGCGCAGCGCTGGCCCAGACACCGACCCAGATTAAACAGTTCGACGCCTGGGGCGCATATAGCTACCAGTCGGGTAATGGCAAGGTTTGCTATGTCCTGTCCGTGCCGACACAAAAGGCCCCAGCCAATGTCGATCACGGTGATAATTTCTTTCTCGTGAGCCAGAAACCGGGCCAGAACATCAGCTTTGAACCTCAGTTCATGGCCGGTTATGATCTCAATACCAACGCCAAGGTTGTGGTTACTGTCGGCAATCGCAGCTTCAACATGTTCGTCAACGGCAAATCCGGCTGGATGGAAAATGCCGCGGAAGAGCCACAGCTGGTCGCAGCCATGCGCGGCGGTTCTGACATGAAGGTTCAGGCGCAGTCCAAGCGCGGCACCAAAACCAGTTATACTTATTCGCTCAAAGGCATTTCGGCAGCACTCGCAGCCATTCAGAAGTGCAAATAAGCCAATCAGTCCAAGCAGATTTAAAAGCCGGGGCCGAAGCTCCGGCTTTTCTTTTTATCATCCGATATCGCGTCGCTGCATATCTCCCACGAAACACTGCGGGATGACGGATCGAATATTGTGTGCTATGAGCGCGCGCAACAGGCTCGCATTTCAGATGAACGAGCCCATATATCCATGCAACAGATCGTGTTTACCGGCGCGCTTTATGCGGCGTCCTCAACAGTTGAAAACATATGTCCATTTCGTTCGACCTGACCATTGATGATACGCGCGACCAGCTTGCCCGCCATGTGCGCGCAAATATGGAACAGAAGCCTTCGCTCATTGGCATGTCGCGTGAGGAAATGGCTGATGCGCTGATCAAGATTGGCGTGTTGCCAAAGCAGGTGAAGATGCGCATTGCGCAGCTTTGGCACTGGCTTTACGTGCGCGGCGTTTCCGACTTTGCCGATATGCGCAATATTTCCAAGGATCTGCGCGCGCTGCTGGCGCAGCATTTCACCATTGCGCGCCCGGAAGTGGTTGAAGAGCAAATCTCGCAGGACGGAACGCGCAAGTGGCTGTTCCGTTTTCCGCCACGCGGTGCCGGGCGTCCTGTCGAAATCGAATGTGTTTATATCCCGGAAGAAGGCCGCGGCACGCTTTGCATTTCTTCACAGGTTGGGTGCACGCTAACCTGTTCCTTCTGCCATACCGGCACGCAGAAGCTGGTGCGCAATCTGACATCAGAAGAAATTCTGGCGCAGCTTCTGACCGCGCGTGATCGTTTGGGGGATTTCCCGGAAACCGACACACCCGATGGTGCCATCGTGCCTGCGGAAGGCCGCAAGGTTACCAATATCGTCATGATGGGCATGGGCGAGCCGCTTTATAATTTTGAAGAAGTGAAAAAGGCTCTGCTGATTGCGTCAGATGGCGATGGCCTTGCCCTTTCCAAGCGTCGTATCACGCTTTCGACCTCTGGCGTTGTGCCGGAAATCTATCGCACTGGCGAAGAAATTGGCGTGATGCTGGCAATTTCGCTCCATGCCGTGCGCGACGAGTTGCGCGACCTGCTGGTGCCGATCAACAAGAAATATCCGCTGGAGCAGTTGCTCAAGGCTTGCCGCGAATATCCGGGCCTGTCGAATGCAAAACGCATTACATTTGAATATGTGATGCTCAAAGACATCAATGACAGCATGGAAGATGCCAAGCTGCTGGTTAAGCTTCTCAAGGGCATTCCGGCCAAGATCAATCTGATCCCGTTTAACCCATGGCCCGGCACCAACTACCAGTGCTCAGATTGGGAACATATCGAACGCTTCGCCGATTATGTGAATGCGGCGGGCTACGCGTCGCCGATCCGAACACCACGCGGTCGCGATATTCTGGCGGCCTGTGGTCAGCTGAAGTCGGAATCAGAGCGTATGCGCAAAACCGAACGGCTGGCGCTTGAAGCCATGATGATCGCCGGACACGGCGAATGATTTACGGAGATCAACCCGTTTGACCGACACTTTCGATTACATCACACGGTTTGTTGTCATTGTTTTCGGCTATTGTGTCGCTGTTCTGGCCGCAGGATTTTTTCTGGCGGCCATTCTTTATAGCCAGGTCGATGTACTCGGCTATGCCATGTCAGACCCGTTTTTTCAGGATATTTTTACGGAAATTCGTGACAGCTGGGATATGACGGGCTTTTATGCAGCCGTTCTCGTCGGCGGACCTGTTCTGGCATTCATGGCAGGCGGCTTCAGCTTTTTCCCGGCACTGGTGCTGATTGTGATAGCCGAAGCGCGCGGGTGGAAATCATCGCTGCCTTATTGTATCGGCGGCCTTGTGATCGGGTTGCTGGCAATGGGAACAGGTTCGCTTTTCGCAATCACGGATCAGCAGATTGCCGCAAGTATCGCGCTTCTGACAGGCGCTTTCGCTTGTTCAGGCGTCGTCGGTGGTTTTGTCTACTGGCTGATTGCCGGTCGTAATGCCGGACGATTTTTAGCCCGCCCGGCGAAGTAATCCTACTTGGCCTGCGCTGTCAGAATTTTGAGCGCAAAGGCCGAAAAAACACCCGCAAAAAGCCAGTCTACAATCCGCGTAACCGTTGGATTCTTCTTGAGAAGACCGGAGAATTTATCAGCTGCCACAATCATCGGAATGGTGAAAGGCAGCGCCAGCGGAATAAACGACAGACCAAGAAAAAACAGTTTTCCCATGGCGTGTGGGTCATGCGCGGAAACAAACTGCGGCAGAAAAGTCATGTTGAAGAGAATGATCTTCGGATTGAGCAGATTGATGCCCAGTCCCGTTGCCCAGTTCTGAAACAATGTGTGCTTCTTGCCGCCATTCTTTTCCGGTGAAAATGCCGACCCCTTGCGGATTGCCTGAACAGCCAGCCACACCAGATAGAGCGCACCAACGGCTTTCAACACAGTGAAGGCGGCGGGCGATGCTATGATCAGCGCCGACAGGCCCAGAGCCACCATGCTTGTATGAATGATAATGCCTGTGCTGGCACCCGCCAGACAGGCAAAGCCTGCAGCTTTTCCCTCTGACAGAGCTCGACCAACAAAAAGCGTCATGTCCGGGCCGGGCGTGATGGATAAAATTGCGGTGGCGATCACAAATTGGACGAAGATGGTCCATTCGGGAATGAAGGTCAGATTTGTCAGGAAAGACATGAGCAGAGACTCCGGGAATTCGCGGCAAGCTAACGCGAATATGGCCATCACGCCATCGGAATTTTTGATGCTTTTTTATAAGAAAATGTCATCCGGGTTGCACGCGGCTTAGCAACTGATAAAAGACTTGCAACAAGCCTTCATCGCATCAGACGGAAGTGAACTATGAGCAAGCTGAAAGACGTTAAAAAAGTCGTTCTCGCCTATTCGGGCGGTCTCGACACCTCGATCATCCTGAAATGGTTGCAGACTGAGCTTAACGCAGAAGTCGTTACCTTTACTGCCGATCTCGGTCAGGGCGAAGAACTTGAACCAGCACGCAAAAAGGCGGAAATGCTGGGCATCAAGGAAATCTTCGTTGAGGACGTGCGTGAAGAGTTCGTGCGCGATTTTGTCTTCCCGATGTTCCGCGCCAATGCCGTCTATGAAGGCGTCTATCTGCTCGGCACCTCGATTGCCCGCCCGCTGATCTCCAAACACCTCATCGACATTGCCAAGAAAACCGGCGCAGACGCCATTGCACACGGTGCAACCGGCAAGGGCAACGATCAGGTTCGTTTTGAGCTTTCCGCTTATGCGCTGAACCCGGACATCAAGATCATCGCCCCATGGCGCGACTGGTCGTTCAAGAGCCGCACGCATCTGCTCGAATTTGCCGAACAGCACCAGATTCCTGTTGCCAAGGACAAGATGGGCGAAGCGCCATTCTCCGTTGACGCAAACCTGCTGCACTCTTCGTCTGAAGGGAAGGTTCTGGAAGATCCGGCGATCGAAGCGCCTGAATATGTGCATATGCGCACGATTTCGCCCGAAACCGCCCCGGATACGCCAACCATCATCAAGATTGGCTTTGAAAAGGGTGATGCCGTTTCGATCAATGGCGAACGTCTATCGCGTGCGACGTTGCTTGCCAAGCTTAATGATTATGGCCGCGACAACGGCATTGGTCGCCTTGACCTCGTTGAAAACCGCTTCGTCGGCATGAAGTCCCGCGGCGTTTATGAAACGCCGGGCGGCACGATCCTTTTGGCTGCACACCGCGCCATCGAATCGATCACGCTCGACCGTGGTGCAGCGCACCTCAAGGATGAGCTGATGCCACGCTATGCAGAACTCATTTATTACGGCTTCTGGTTCTCGCCGGAACGCGAAATGTTGCAGGCCGCTATCGACCTCAGCCAGCGTCACGTTGAAGGCGAAGTCACGCTCAAGCTTTATAAGGGCAATGTGATTGTGATCGGTCGTGAAAGCGACAAGTCGCTTTATTCCGACAAGCTGGTGACGTTTGAAGACGATCAGGGCGCATATGACCAGAAGGACGCAGCTGGCTTCATCAAGCTCAACGCGCTTCGTCTGCGTACTCTGGCTGCCCGCGATCGTCGCTAAGCCCAATCCTAAAGACAAAAAACGCCCTCTCAACCGGAGGGCGTTTTTTATTCAGAATACGCATTTTACATGCGTCTTATCCCAAAATCGTCACCGGCTTTTGCGAGACATGCTTTAACAGCATCTTGTCTTCGTCCGGACGTAAGGTCAGCACCCGCACGCCATTCGGCGTGACAGCCACCGTATGCTCGAACTGTGCCGATAATTTTCCATCCCGCGTCACGACCGTCCAGCCGTCTTTTTCGGTCTTTACCTTGGCTGTGCCCTGATTGAGCATTGGTTCAATGGTGAACACCATGCCTTCGCGCAGACGCAGGCCTGTTCCGGGCTTGCCGAAATGCAGAACCTGCGGCTCCTCATGCATTTCGTGACCAATGCCATGGCCACAATAGTCACGCACCACGCTGTAATTATGGCGCTTGGCATGCCGCTCAATCGCATAACCGATATCGCCCAGCGTGGCGCCGGGGCGCACGGCGGCGATGCCCTTCCACAGTGCCTCATAGCTCACGCGCACCAGACGCGAAGCGAACGGAGCGACGTCACCAACCATATAGGTTTTGCTGGAATCAGCGATATAGCCGTCCTTCTCCAGCGTAATGTCGAAATTGATAATTTCGCCATTTTCGATGATTTCGCTCTCCGAAGGCATGCCGTGGCAAACAACCTCATTTTTCGAGGCATTGAGCACATAAGGAAAATCATATTGGCCCTTGCTGGCCGGTCGCGCCTTGAGCGCGCGCGTAATATAATCCTCAACCAGATCATTGACCTGCATCGTGGTCATACCGGCAAGCGCCGTGCGATCCAGAAGGGTAAAAACGGAAGCCAGCAGCGCACCCGAAGCCGCCATTTTTTCCAGTTCAGCAGCTGTCTTGATCATGACAGCTGCACCGACAGAACAGGAAGCTCAACCCGGGCGGCGCGCAACTGCATCTGTACAATTTCATTAAACGACATTTCCGGATTTGCCTGCGCGAGCATACCGATTTTCATCCAGTATTCGGCCTGCGCATTGATCGAACGGCACATGACATCGCTTGCCTTACGCAGCTCTTCATGCAGTTCATCCCCGATTTTTACGATACCCATGGCGTCCTCTGTTAGAGCCATTCTGATCTGATTTTATCAGATCAGCACTCCAAGCTGTTGTTTTAGCGTGCGTCTTACCCGAAACCATTTCATGTGTTCCTGGATGCAAAGCGCTATACGAAACATATATGATTCATATACAATTTTTAAATCGCAGAGGGCAACTGTTTCTTGCGCTTGACTCTTGGCTTTGACGATTCAATACTAGAACATAACATGAACAATTGATGGGGTTTTTGACGTGAGCGGCATCGACATCGCGGCGTTGCGGCGCATGGTTACGGCCATCGAAGGCAACAATCCGCAAGGAAATTTTGCACAAGAAACAGGAGCAGGCAGTGGGCGTGCAGGCACTTTTACGCTCGGCCTTGCCGGGGCCGATGCCGCCTTTCCGCATGGTCTGAGAGGCGATGCACTGCATGAGGTTTTTGCTGAAAATCCCGGTGCACATATGGCCGCAACCGGCTTTGCGCTGGCGCTGGCTTTGCGTGCCTCCCGTTCAAAACGGGCAATTATCTGGATTGAGGAAGAAAGGGCATCAAGCGAATATGGTGGACTTTATCCACCGGGCCTTCATGCATTCGGCATTGATCCGTCCCGGCTTCTGATCGTGCGCTGCCCCAGCGCACAGGATGTTTTGAAAGCATCCAATGATGCGCTTGAAGAGGCAAGCGGCAAGGCTTCAAACCTCATCTCCGGCGTCGTCGCCGCGGTGACGGGGCAACCGAAATGTCTCGATCTGACTGCTTCACGTCGCCTGCTTCTGGCAACAGAAACCGCGCATCTGCCGGTCATCCTGCTCAGAAGCCACCGCACAGGCGTGCAAAGTGCTGCTGTCAGCCGCTGGCGGGTGGCACCTGCGCCATCTCGCTCCAGCGGCGCGAATGCACCCGGTATGCCTGTCTTTTCCGCCGTGCTTGAGCGCAACCGGCACGGCTCCTGCGGACAGTGGATCATGGAATGGAACAATGAAAACCTTGAATTTGGAGCAAGCGAAAGGGATGACAGAACGCGTTTTCCTCGCCCTGTGGTTTCCGTTCCTGCCGACCGACCGGCTGCGCCGCGCCGCTCTGCATGATGGCAAACAGCAACGGCCGCTTGTTGTGAGCGAGCGCATGGCCAATGCCTTGCGCCTGATGGCGGTGGACGCCAAAGCAGCCAAGCTCGGCCTTTTCCCTGGCATGGCGCTGACCGATGCACGGGCGCGGGTGGAAGGGCTGGAAGTGGCAACAGCCGCACCGGAGCACGATTGCGCACTGCTTAAGCGTCTTGCCCATTGGTGCGAGCGTTACACACCGCTTATAGCTTTTGATGCGCCGCATGGTCTGATGCTCGACATCACCGGCTGTGCGCATCTCTTTGGCGGGCTTGCCGCCATGCGTGAGGACGCTGTCATGCGGATTGAACGGACGGGCCTGAACATACAGGCAGCCGTTGCCGATAACAGCTTTGCCGCACGGTTGCTTGCACGCGGAACAAAAGGCGGTGTTTTCAGCAGATCTGATGCCGACCGGCTGTTGCCGCGCCTGCCGCTCTCGTCTCTTGAACTCACGGAGGCTGCGGAAACAGGTCTCAAACGGGCCGGGCTAAAGCGTATCGGCGATGTCATGGCACTGCCCCGCGCAGCACTCACCGCGCGTTTTGGAGCCGACCTTGCCACCAAGCTTGACCGGCTGGCTCGACAGGAGCGCGCACCAATTTCGCCCTTGCGCATCGTACCGCTCAACATGGCCGAACGCCGCCTGCCTGAACCGGTGAACGCCATGGAACTGGTCGAACGCCTCTTGCAGGAATTGGCGCAGGAGCTGTTTGCGCTTCTTGAAATTGAGGGCAAAGGGGCGCTTCTGATCGAAGCTTCCTTCTTTCGGGTCGATGGCGAGGTGCGCCATATCCGTATCGAAACCGGCCAGCCTTTGCGTGAAGATCGGGTATTTCTCAGGCTCGCACGGGAGCGGCTCAATGCGTTGACCGATCCGCTTGATGCCGGTTTTGGCTTCGACATGATCCGTCTCGCAGCACTTCGCAGCGGAGCCATTGCCCAGCGCCAGACAGGGCTTGATCAGCATGAAGAAGACGAAGCTGGCTTCAGCCAGTTGATCGACCGGCTTTCGGCACGGCTGGGGCAGGAGCGCGTGCTGGTTTCCTTTTCGCGCAATACGCATATTCCCGAACGTGCTTTTGGCCTGCGTTCTGCCCTGCAAAACCGCAAAAGCGAGGCCGATTATGACATTGGTCCGACACTTCCCGATGATCCGCCAGCGCGACCAATAAAACTGTTTCATCCGCCGCAGCCAATCGAGAGTATTGCGGAAGTGCCCGACAGCCCACCCTCGTTTTTCCTGTGGCGGCGCGTGCGTCATCATGTGCGGCTTGCCGAAGGACCAGAACGAATCGAGCCGGAATGGTGGCTCGCAATCGGCCATGATGTGCCGCAGCTGCGCGACTACTACCGCGTGGAGGATGATAACGGCCAGCGTTTCTGGATTTTTCGCGAGGGGCTTTATGATGGCTCCAACCATCCCCGCTGGTTTTTGCATGGGTTGTTTGCGTGATGCCCCGCTATTTTGAAATGGCAGTCGCCAGCAACTTTTCTTTCTTGAGTGGTGCATCGCATCCGCAGGAACTGGTGATGCAGGCTCACGCGCTTGGGCTGTCCGGCATCGGCATTGCCGACCGCAACACGCTGGCCGGTGTGGTTCGCGCCCACGCGGCGTGGAAAGAGATTCGCGACACATGCGACTTCCGCCTGTTCATCGGCTGCCGCCTTTCCTTTACTGATGGCACACCCGATATGGTTGCCTATCCGCGTGATCGCGCGGCCTATGGGCAATTGTGCCGCCTGCTGACAACAGGAAAACATCGCGCTTCCACCAAGGGCGAATGTCATCTCGAATGGGGCGATCTGCTGTTCCGCGCGCGGCAGTTTCAGATTGCCGTCTTTGCGCCCGACGAAGACGAGCCGGATTTTGCCGCGCGTCTGACGGAGATCGCACAGGCGGCTCCCGGCTCTGTCTGGCTGGCGCTGACCATGCCCCATCAAGGCCATGACGGGCGCCGTGCCGAACGCATCGCAGGTTTTGCAGCGGCAGCAAATGTGCCGCTGCTTGCCACCAATGACGTGCTTTATCACCACCCTGATCGCCGCGCGTTGCAGGATGTGCTGACAGCAACGCGGCATCACACAACGGTTTTTGCAGCCGGGCGGCTGCTTGAAAAAAATGCCGAGCGCCACCTCAAACCATCGCATGAAATGCTGCGTCTGTTCCGCAATTACGCAACAGCAATCAAAGCGACAGTCGATTTTGTGGCTCCCATCACATTCAGGCTTGATGAATTGAAATATGATTATCCTGATGAGCCAGTACCGCCCGGCAAGACACCGCAGCAGCATCTGCATGATCTCACATGGGCGGGTGCTGCCAGGCATTATGGTGCAGATACGATTCCAGCCAAAGTTCAGACGCTAATCAACAAGGAGCTGGCGCTGATTGAACAGCTGCAATATGCGGCTTACTTTCTCACCGTCTATGACATTGTGCAGTTTGCCAAATCGAAGAATATCCTATGTCAGGGACGCGGTTCGGCAGCCAATTCGGCTGTCTGTTTTTGCCTTGGTGTGACCGGCGTTGATCCAACGCAAGTGGATCTCCTGTTCGAACGCTTCCTTTCGGTCGAACGCAAGGAGCCACCGGATATCGACGTCGATTTCGAGCACGAGCGGCGCGAAGAAGTGATGCAGTATATCTACAATCGCTACACCACCGATCGTGCGGCGATTGTCGCGACCGTCATCAGCTATCGCTCGCGCAGTGCGATCCGCGATGTCGGCAAGGCACTGGGCCTGACGGAAGACGTGACGGCAGCACTTGCCAACACAGTCTGGGGCATATCAGGTGGCGGCATCGACAAGCAGCATATCCGCCAGGCGGGGCTTGATCCTGACAATCCCATCATCCGGCGTGCGGTCGAACTGGCACTGGAACTGATCGGCTTTCCACGCCACCTTTCGCAACATGTCGGCGGTTTTGTCCTGACGCGCGACCGGCTTGACGAAACGGTGCCCATTGGCCCGGCAGCGATGGACAAACGCTATTTTATCGAATGGGACAAAGACGATATTGATGAAGTGGGATTGATGAAGGTGGACGTGCTGTCGCTCGGTATGCTCACCTGCATCCGCAAAGCTTTCGACCTCATTCACACCCATAAGCCGCATCTTTATGGCGGCGAAAAGCTGACGCTCGCCAATTTGGAACGCGAGGATAAAATCGTCTATGACATGCTCTGCAAGGGCGATTCGCTTGGCGTGTTTCAGGTGGAAAGCCGCGCGCAGATGAACATGCTGCCGCGCCTGAAACCACGTATATTCTATGACCTTGTCATTCAGGTCGCCATTGTGCGCCCCGGCCCCATTCAAGGCGACATGGTGCATCCTTATTTGAGACGGCGAAGCGGGCAGGAGAACGTCACTTACCCCTCGCCCTCCCCCGAACATGGTGAGCCAGACGAACTCAGAAAAATTCTGGAGAAGACCAAAGGCGTGCCGCTGTTTCAGGAGCAGGCCATGCGGATTGCCATTGAGGCCGCTAAATTCACGCCCGATGAGGCCAATCTTCTGCGCCGCGCCATGGCGACTTTCCGCAAGGTTGGGACCATCCACACCATGCAGGAAAAAATGATCGATGGCATGGTCAACCGTGGCTACGATCGCACATTTGCCGAAAATTGTTTCAACCAGATCAAGGGCTTTGGCGAATATGGTTTTCCGGAAAGCCATGCGGCAAGCTTCGCGCATCTGGTCTATATTTCCGCATGGATCAAATGCCACCATCCAGACGTATTCGCAGCAGCACTTCTCAATTCGCAACCCATGGGCTTTTACGCCCCCGCGCAGATCGTGCGCGATGCGCGCGAGCATGGCGTGATTGTGTTGCCAATCGATGTGAATTTCAGCCAGTGGGATAATATTCTGGAAAACCGGCCCGGCAAACAACCAGCGCTGCGGCTCGGCTTTCGCCAGATCGACGGGTTTTCCGAACGCAATGCCGACCTTCTTCATGCAGGTCAGCACGAGCCTTATCGCAGTATTGAGGATATGCATCGCCGCCTGCGGCTTGACCGGCGCAGTTTCACGCTTCTGGCCGATGCCGATGCTTTTGGCTCACTTAACATTGATCGTCGTGCCGCGCTTTGGGCCGTGCGCCGCCTGCCCAATGATGAAACGCTGCCGCTGTTTCGTGCCGCTGAAACAAGCGAACTCGCAGAAGAACCGCGCACAAAGCTCCCCGAGATGGCTGCTTCCGAGCATGTGATTGCCGATTATGAAACGACCCGCCTCTCACTTAAAGGTCATCCCATGCAATATCTGCGTGAAGGGCTTGCAGCTCAAGGCGTGTCCACCTGCCGGGCCGTGCAGGAAGGCAAACAGGGGGGACGCATGAAAGTGGCCGGTGTTGTCACTGTGCGCCAGCGCCCCGGCAGTGCCAAGGGCGTGGTGTTCCTGACGATTGAGGATGAAACGGGCATTGCCAATATCGTCATCTGGCCGAAGATCATGAAGGCGTTTCGTCGCGAAGTGATGGGCGCTCGGCTTATTCTGATTGACGGGCAGGTTCAGCGCAGCCCGGAAGGTGTGGTGCATCTGGTCGCATCAAAGCTGGAAGATCGCTCTGCCACACTGATTGAAATGAGTGGACGGGAATCACAAAGGCTCATGACACCTTCAGAAACCACAGCGCGTCATCCGCGCAATGTGAAGGTGATGCCGAACTCACGCGACTTTCACTAAGATTGAGCTTCTGGCGGTCTGCAAATGGCGCCTTGCTGCGCTTCCGGTGCGCATGTACCTTAAAGTACACTCCGCTCCGGTTCTCGCAAAACACCATTTTCGGCACGCCATAAACTCAATCTGATGCCGTGCATTTCGTCAGTTTCAGGTTCCAACAACAAAAACCGCACAATAATGCAGTGCAGCGCCGACCACGACAAAAGCGTGCCAGATGGCATTTTGAAAGCGCAAACGCTCCCAGACGTGAAAGATCACACCCAGTGAATAAACCATGCCACCCGCTGCGATCAGCCAGAAGACGGCTGGTGGCAATGACTGCACCATGGTGTCATAGACCATGACACCACTCCAGCCGAGCGCGAGATAAAGCAGGATCGATAGGCGATCAAAGCGTCCGGGCATAAAGAGTTTGAGCATGATGCCAATGAAAGCCACGCCCCAGACAAAGAGAAGCAAAGGCCAAGCACGATCGCCCATATGGATCGCGAAAGGCGTGTAAGTTCCGGCAATCAGCAGATAAATCGCCGAATGATCGAAACGGCGCAAAAACCATTTTGTCGGCGAGGCCGGCCAGATATTATAGACTGCCGAAATACCAAGCGCTGCCAGAAGGCTTGCCAGATAGACACCTGAAGAAATGGAAGTGGCTGCTGACATGTTGGGCAGAAAATAGAGCAACATGGCAATGGCGCCGGCAAGCGCCAGTGCGACGCCCAGCACATGAATGATACCATCGACCCACAACTCGGCCCGGTCATATTTCCAGTTGATTGGATAAGGCAGCTTTACATTCATCACACGCACTCATGTCTTTTCATGTGAGACGCACATTTGCCCAAAAAGTGTGAAACAGTTTTCGGAGTGCGCGCTCAAGACAGCAAACTGCCATCGCATTGCAGCATCAAGATGACAGTTGCAGAATGCGGTTATTGCACAGAAGGGGTATAAGACGCCTGAACTGGTGCGACGCCGGGAAGCGGCGCTGAAGCGCCGTCTGGCAGCGTTTCTGTTTCAGCAGAGACGATTGCTGCTTCGCGCGTTGGACCACCACGCTTCCAACTGCCGTCGAGACCTGTTTCCTGCAACAATCCCTTGCGCTTGGCATCATAATAATAGCCACGTGCATAATAGCGCACAGCCTGACTTTCATCACCGCCTGCAACCTTATAAGCGCCGGAGAGATAACGAACGGCATATTTCAGGTTCGTTTCGGCATCAAGAAGCCCCTTGGGGTTGCCCTTGTAGCCCATGCCCCGCGCCGTTGGATGGCTGATCTGCATCAAGCCCCAGTAAGGTCCATTGCGCGCTCCGGGGTTAAAGCGGCTTTCGCGATGCACCACACGACGCACCAGACGCTCCGGCACATCATAGGCAACCGAATATTTGGTGATCAGATCGTCGAGGCCTTCGGGTGCATGGTCCGGCGTTTCAAATGCCATATTGGTGGCAAGAGATGCAGGCGAGGCTGCTGCCTGCGCGCCAGCAAAGGCCATCATCGGCTCTGACTGCCCGCGAATACCGGGAATTGGCACAACAGATGGGAGCACCGGATTTTCAAGCGATGCGACAGTCTGCGTGCCGGGTGTCGCATTGGCATCGGCGACAGTGACAGCACCCTGAGCAGGCGCGGCAGCAACTTTGGCCGAATTTTCTGCCGGTGAGACCAGCGCCGTTTTTCCAGACTTGCCATCGCTCGTTGTGTTGCATGCGCTCAAAGCGGCAGCGCAACCAAGGAGAAGAACCCCTTTAAGGACCGTAGACGAAAATGGTTTGGAGAAAGCCTGAAAATGCATGATTGACCGATCCTATGAATCGAAATCTTGTTCAATGCGTTTTTCGAGTTCAACAAGATCTTCCGGCAAAGGCATACCAGTCGCTTTCAACGCGTTGAGCTTCTCGCGAACAGTTTCCCGAATCTCATGAACGTCCTGCGGCTGGTTGACCATCTGCTCAAACAGCAGGGCGATTTCCGCTTTGATGTCCTCGAATGCCATAAGACCCTCTTGGCTTGAGCGGGTCCGTTTTGCGGCCCGGTTCAGACAATATTCTTTCAATCGATAACCGTCATGTATCACGCAAAAGACACAGAACGGAAGCCCTCAAAGTTGCAACAACGCCAAAATGAATATTTCAACGCGTAACACAGCGATTTCAAACCTCAAAGAATACGCGGCAGCATTGTATCTATCGCATTGAAATCACGCGCCAAAATCCCAAGATCATCCAATCCGAGGCCACCATGCGGATCAAACAGATAAATACTCATCCATATGAGTCCGCATGTCAGCAAAATCGCGAGAATCGTCAGAAGCAGAAGGCGGCGACCGAGAGCGACATTGGAGCCAGCTCCCTCGGGTGGGTTCTTGTTCATATTCAATCGTCGTTCGTGGCGTTCAATTCTTCCGGTGGTGTACCATGTTCTGACGCCGCGGCAAGATAGCCCTGCTGCACAAGTGCGTTCCTCAAAATGAGAATGATAGCCTCACTCTGATTGATACCCGGATGCGTCTCATTGATGAAACGTTCAAGCGCGTCATGCACGTCCATGGGGAGATAGGTGCTCATCGTTCCTCCTTGATCAGACAACTGTTACGGCAAGCGAACCGATACCGCTCACGGTTCCTTGCAGTACGTCTCCGCGCTTTACAGCGCCAACACCTGCGGGCGTGCCGGTATAAATCAGATCACCCGGTTGCAGCACGAAAAGCGATGACAGATAGGCAATGGTTTCCGGCACCTTCCAGATCATCTGGTTAAGATCACCGGACTGGCGCGTTTCGCCATTGATTTTCAGCGTAATTGCGGCCGAATCCGGGTGACCGACTTCCGACACGGGCACGATAGCCGAGCAAGGGGCCGAATGTTCAAACGCCTTTGCCACTTCCCACGGACGGCCCGCCTTCTTGGCGACAGCCTGTAAATCACGCCGCGTCATGTCGATACCGACTGCATAGCCATAGACATGGTCGAGCGCCGTTTCGACAGCAATATCCTTGCCGCCCGTCTTGAGCGCGACAACGAGTTCAATCTCGTGATGCACGTCTTCAGTCTTTGGCGGATAGGGGAAATCACCGCCATTGATAACCAGATTATCCGGGTTCTTCTGGAAGAAAAAAGGCGGATTGCGTGTAGGATCGCCGCCCATTTCAATGGCGTGATCGGCATAGTTCTGACCAACACAATAGATGCGGTGCACGGGAAAGCGTGCTTCTGTTCCCTTCACAGGCACGAATGGCTGTGGTGCGGGGGCGAACACATAATTTATCATAAAAGGCTTATCCCGTGAGAATATGACTGATGTTGAATATCATGCAGCCAGCAGGCATTTGCCGCAAGGCTTTCGCATGCAATTTTCCGTCATGTCTTATGCCGTTGTAACAACATAATTTGCATTGCGTGAGGATGAGATCACAAGTTCTGCATTGGGAATATCGTTGGAAAGTGCGCGTTCGCGTGCTGCATCCTGGCTATGCCCATAATCAAGCCAGCGCTGAATAAGGCGGCGTTCCAGCGCGGCAAAAGGCACGTCCAGAAAGATCGACATATCGAAGAACGATGCAAGACGCGTCCATGGTTGTTGATCAAGCAGCAGATAATTGCCCTCAACCAGCAGAATCCGGTGATCGGCATGCACGATTGCTCCGCCAGCGCGGGCAAGATCAAGCGTGCGGTCGAAAACCGGGATAACAACGTCTTCCTGCGCGTTTTTCAGTCGCGCCAAAAGTGCTGCAAAGCCTGCACAATCGAAAGTCTGCGGTGCGCCTTTCCGCTTGCGAAGCCCGCATTCATCCAGGATGGCATTGTCCAGATGAAAGCCATCCATTGGCACAACGACAGCCGGCCCCGCCTCACCTTTATTGATCGCATCGCGCAGATAGCCGGAGAGCGTCGACTTGCCAGCTCCCGGAGGTCCAGCAATTGCAACAATCAGGCGGCCATCTGTTTCGGAAAGCTTCGAGAGAATTTGCGCAGGCAGGCTTTCGGCTGGGCAAGGCTTCATATGAGGCACCTGAATTGAAAAATGAGCGTGTGTTTAGAGAAGAAACACACAGTTTGTTATTTTCAAACAATAAGTTTGATCTATCTTGTCTTGCTATGACCGCAAAGACTGATCACTTGCACCCACCAAGACTATTTTAATCGAACGGGAAAAATATGACCGTCAAGACAATTGCCACCACGCCCTTTCAGGATCAGCAGCCCGGCACATCGGGCCTGCGCAAGAAAGTGCCGGTTTTCCAGCAGCCCAATTATGCCGAAAACTTCATCCAGTCGGTTTTCGATGTGCTGGAAGGGTTTACGGGCAAGACCCTCGTGGTCGGCGGCGATGGACGCTTTTATAATCGCGAAGTGATCCAGAAAGTTATCAAGATCGCAGCCGCCAATGGCTTTGGCCGTATCATGGTTGGGCAGGGTGGCATTCTTTCGACGCCTGCCGCTTCCAACATGATCCGCAAATACAAGGCTTTTGGTGGCCTCATTCTTTCTGCAAGCCACAATCCCGGTGGTCCGACCGAAGATTTTGGCATCAAATACAATATCGGCAATGGCGGCCCGGCACCGGAAAAGATCACTGAAGCGATCTTTGCGCGCTCAAAAGTGATTGATCAATACAAGATCACCGATGCAGCCGATATCGATCTCAACACGATTGGAGCCTTTAAGGTTGGCGAAACAGAGATCGTGGTCTTTGACCCCGTCGCTGATTACGCCGAACTGATGGAAAGCCTGTTCGACTTTGACGCGATCCGCACGATGATCAAAGGCGGCTTTGCGCTGAAGTTCGACGCGATGCATGCCGTTACCGGCCCTTACGCCAAGGAGATCTTTGAACATCGTCTCGGTGCGCCGGAAGGCAGCGTGATGAATTTCGTGCCGCTGCCAGATTTTGGCGGCCATCACCCGGACCCTAATCTCGTTTATGCCAAAGCGCTCTACGATCTTCTGATGTCAGACAATGCACCCGATTTCGGTGCCGCATCAGACGGCGACGGCGACCGCAATCTCATCATCGGGCGCGGTATTTTTGTGACCCCATCCGATTCGCTTGCCATGCTTGCAGCCAATGCGCATCTGGCACCCGGCTATAAAAACGGCATCAAGGGCATTGCCCGCTCCATGCCAACGAGTGCTGCCGCTGATCGCGTTGCGGAGAAGCTTGGCATTGGCATGTATGAAACCCCGACGGGCTGGAAATTCTTCGGCAATCTGCTCGATCATGGCAAGGTCACGATCTGTGGTGAGGAAAGCTCCGGCACTGGCTCAGACCATGTGCGCGAAAAAGACGGGCTTTGGGCGGTTCTGCTCTGGCTCAACATTCTTGCCGTGCGCAAGGAAAGTGTGAAAGCCATTGTGGAGGAACATTGGGCGCGTTTTGGCCGCAACTATTACACCCGTCACGATTATGAAGCGGTGGATTCCGACATTGCAAAGAAGCTGGTTGCTGATTTGCGTGGCAAGCTTGCAAGCCTGCCGGGCACAAGCGTCAATGGCCTTAAGATCGAAAAGGCCGATGATTTTGCCTATCACGATCCGATCGATCATTCGGTAAGCGAGCATCAGGGCATCCGCATTTATTTTGAAGGCGGCGCGCGCGTGGTGCTGCGTCTTTCAGGCACCGGCACATCGGGCGCCACAATCCGCATCTATATCGAGCGCTATGAAGCAGATGCAGCCAAGCATAATCTCGACACGCAGGAGACGCTCGCGACACTGATCGATGCAGCAGAACAGATCGCTGAGGTGAAAAAGCGCAGCGGACGAACTGAGCCTTCGGTGATTACGTAAATAATAAAAGGGCCGCGTTGCGCGGCCCTTTCGTTTTATTCAAAAACAATTGCCGGAGCGGACTTTCCAGCGCCCTCACCAGATTTCATATTCGCCCAAACCTTGGCTGCTATATCGCGATAAATTTTCGCGTGCTCGCTGTCAGGTTCCACCACCGTAATCGGTGTGCCGTTATCCGAATGCGCGCGCACATCCATGTGCAGCGGCACTTCACCAAGGAACGGCACATTAAGACGTTCGGCTTCCTTGCGTGCGCCGCCGTGACCGAAAATGTCGTAGCGTTTGCCGGTATCGGGCGCGATAAAATAGCTCATGTTCTCGACAATACCCAAAAGTGGCACATCCACCTTGCGGAACATGGCAAGCCCCTTGCGCGCATCGATCAGCGCCAGATCCTGCGGCGTTGAAACAACAACGGCACCCGCCAGCGGCACCTGTTGCGCCATGGTGAGCTGTGCATCACCCGTACCCGGGGGCATATCGACGACCAGAACGTCAAGATTGCCCCATGCCACTTCGCGCAGCATCTGTGTCAGCGCCGACATGACCATAGGGCCGCGCCAGATCATCGGGGTTTCTTCATCCACCATGAAGCCCATCGACATCACTTTGATGCCGTAGTTTTCCATCGGCTTGAGCGTCCGGCCTTCGATTGTTTCCGGGCGACCGGAAAGGCCAAGCAGGCGCGGCATGGATGGGCCGTAAATATCGGCATCGAGAATGCCGACTTTCAAGCCATTTGCGGCCATGCCGAGCGCCAGATTGACAGCCGTGGTGGATTTGCCCACCCCACCCTTGCCGGATGCGACGGCAATGATGGCACCAACTCCGGGAATGCCGGGCTTTGTAGCCGGACGCGGTTGTGGTGGTTGGCGATTTGGTGCTGCCGCAGCCTGCGCGGGACGCGGCTGAGGTTTTGGCGGCGGCGGAGCATCGTCACTTGTGCGCCCGCCTTTCTTTTCAGCCGTCAGCGTGACCAGCGCACCGGACACGCCCGGAATTTCCTTGACTGTCTTTTCCGCAGCCAGCCGCATCGGCTCAAGCGCATTTGCGCGATCCGCCGGAACCGTTATCGAGAAAAAGACTTTACCGTCGGCAATAAAAATATCCGACACCAGACCAAGCGACACGACATCGCTTTCGAAATCTGGCCCTGTCACAGCCTTCAGCCGCTCCAGAACCTGTTCACGCGTTACGCCTGACATTCTTCCAACCTCGTCTGCGGCAAGCTCTCCGCTTGCTCGCTTTGCATATCTTGAGATAATCCAGTTTCAGCCAAAAGGCCAATAGATGTGAACAAAGAGTTTTAAGCCAGGCAGGTGACATAATGGCCAAAGCCATCCACACAATGATACGCGTTCTTGATGAAGCGCGCTCAGTTTCCTTCTACGATCAGGCCTTTGGCCTGAAAATCGCCGAGCGCATCGATTTCGAAAGCTTCACACTGGTCTATCTGCGCAATGACGAAGCCGATTTCGAAGTTGAGCTGACCGTTAATAAGGGGCGCACTGAAGCCTATAATCTCGGCGATGGCTATGGCCATGTCGCTTTCGTGGTCGATGATCTTGATGCGGAACATGTCCGTTTCGCAGAACTCGGCTTCAAGGTCGGCAAGCTGGTCGATTTCAAGAACGGTGATGTGCCGGTTGCGCGCTTCTTCTTTGTTGAAGACCCGGATGGCTATAAGATTGAAGTCATTCAACGCGGTGGACGGTATCAATAAGGACAATGCGGCGCGTAGAGCGCATAAACTGACCGCTCACCTGAGTGCATCCTAATCAACAAGCTTCTATTTGACGCTTGGCAAAGACAGCCGCTTCGGAATAGATAAAGTCGATCCTGAGGGAGAATTTTGGGTTGAACATGCGCGCAGTCCAGTTCCGGGCAACATTGGCAATACGCATTTTGAGCGTATTGGCGTTGTTGCTCGTCGCTTTCGGACACAAGCCGGTGATATTCGCTGCGCCCGAACCATTGCTGCTTGCGCAATATGTTCTGCCCGATGGCAGCTATCCGGTGCTTTGCATCACCGACCATGCAGTCGATCAAGAAAGTCATGATCAGGACCAGCATCTGCACAACAGCAATATTTGTGATGCCTGCCGCATTTCGTCAGCACTCCTTTGCCCCTTGCCTGCTGCATCGACCGGGGCCGCACCCAACATTGCAGCGGCAGAAGTTATTCTTCCATCAGAACCCATTTTAAAGCAGACCATCTATCCACCGTCCGCGCCACCACAAGCGCCACCCTTCGCCTGAGATTCATCTTCGCTTGCAAGCGTTTCAATGCGCTGCATCCCGACATATGATTATTCAGGTTTGAAACAATGAAAAACACTCGTCTTTTTACATCCGCCATTTCGCTTTTTGCCCTTTGCGCTTCCGCGGGAATCGTCAATGCCCATTCCTCGCTTGATCAGAGCGAAGCGATGGCTGGTAGCCGCTACAAGGCGATTATCCGCATCCCGCATGGTTGTGATGGCAAAGCGACCACTGCTGTCAAAGTGGAGCTTCCCGAAGGATTTGTTTCCGCACAGCCACAGCCGAAGGCTGGCTGGAAGATCGAAACAGCCAAAGGCGACTATGCCCAAAGCTACAAGGTCCATGGCAAGGATGTGACCTCAGGCCTTAAACAGGTGACATGGAGCGAAGGCGAACTGCCAAGCGACTTCTATGACGAATTCGTGGTTGTCGGCCAGCTTGCCAAATTCGACAAGGATACAACGCTTTCCTTCCCTGTGACGCAATTCTGCGGAACGGATGATTCCGTGGCCTGGACAGACATTGCAAAGGATGGTCAGAACCCGCATGATCTCAAGCATCCAGCGCCACAGCTTCGCGTGTTGGCCGCAGCAAGTGCCGACGAACATGCCGGACATGATATGCACGGCAATGCGAGCAGCAGCACACATGCAGATCATGGCGATCATGCCATGGCTGCAATCAAAGTGGGTGATCTCAGCATCAGTGGACCTTCTATCCGTGCCATGGTTCCCGGCGCGAAAGTTGCCGGCGGTTTCCTCACCATCAAAAATGACGGCAAAGAGGCTGACACGCTGGTCGGCGTTACAACGACCGGCGTCAAGCGCGTTGAAATCCATGAAATGACCATGGAGAATCAGGTCATGAAAATGCGCCCACTCAAGAACGGATTGGATATTCCAGCAGGCGAGAGCGTTGCGCTGAAATCGGGCGGCTATCACCTGATGTTCATTCAGCCCGAGCATCCTTACAAGGAAGGCGACAAGGTTTCCGCGACGCTTGAATTCGCAAAAGCCGGGAAGGTCGATGTGGAGTTTCCGGTAACTGCGCAAAGCGGTAAGTCTGACGACCATTCAAACCACTAAAGCATGTCGCGAAAAAGTGGGAACCGCCTTTGCGGGGAAATCAGTCTACCGGACTGATTTCCATTCCCGCTACGATCAGAGAACGACATGCGTCAAAACAAGAAGATAGAGCGTGCGTATCGGGCAGGATTAAGCGCGACACGCTCTGAATAGAAAAGACGGGTGCATAGACGACTTATGCGCCCGTTTGCCGCAACCGCTACCCAATTGTAGTGATTGCGTTCTCCGGCTATTGCTATAAACATGAGTTCAATAGTCTAGAATAATTCTACACTATTGAAATAATTCACTTTTATAAAAGATGAGTAATTGACTCCAGATCAATTTACAGCTTTTATGCAGTTGAGTTATTTTGTGCAGCCTTTGATGTTTGGGCCTTGAACCCGTTCGATTGGAGGACCCGATGATCGGTGTCAGTGAATGCCGGTTCGCAAATGTAGATGGATTGCCGTGGCAACTTCATCTTTTGCCGACCGGATACTGCAATGTGCGAGGGGAAACAGAACGCCTCGCAAATCATAAGCAGCGAGACGGTTTGGCTGTTTATACCTCTGAACAGAGGCGCAAATGAATATGCGTATCTCCGAACTCAATGGCACCAACAGCGTGGGCTATTATGACCGCCTGCCGGAAAAGCTGGTGCTTGAGGGCTACCGCCGCTGGACTGCGGGGTTTGAAACCGGCTCAATCATTCCATGGGAAATGACCTGGGGTCTTTATGCGGAAGTGCTTGGCGCGTCAGAAGCGAAACGGGCTGTGGGCGAACTTTCGCAGTTTATCCGCGTGTTGCGCCATTGCGCCAGCTGCCCACTGCGCGCCTTTCCATTCGATTCGCACCATGTTTGCCGGGAAGAGTGCCTGACACTCGGTCTTATCTCCGGCATTCAGAATCAGGATGGCTTGTTGCTCGATACCTGTCTTGAGGCCATTGCCTGCAAACGACGGTGCAATGATGTGGCAGACGCCGCACGCAATTTTGCCGACACATTGGCGGATTTCGGACAGACTTTGCTGCCAATACCCATCCATGCCATCGACAGTGCTTTGAGCATAACCCGGCGCGCGACCTTTCACTGATGTGAAAAACGCTGCGTAGGATTTTTTTGATTTAGGCCGCGCAAAGCGGCACGAGGAGACCCAACATGCAAGCCAGAACCGAACGACGCCTCGGCTTTGTTGCAGCCATTGCGCTCACCACAGCAGCCTTTGCGGTGCCAGCGGTATCGACACAGATGGCACAGGATATCACTGCGCCTGCAAAACGCCATGCATCGGTGGATAGCATGAAGCTTGAACTTTCCCGCCTTGTCGCCTTTGCCGACAGTGCGTCTAAGCCTGTTCATTACGAGTAAACAGAAGACCAATCAACCGGGCGAAACGCCTCCAGTCCGTCCGGTCGAACATGAGAGCGCGTGTATTGTTGATATGCACGCGCTCTGTTTTTTGCTTCAAACCTATTGCGATCAGCTCACGATGATCGGCGCTTTTCCCTGAACACGGTTATAAAGATCAATAATGTCCTGGTTCATCAGGCGGATGCAGCCTGAGGACATAGACTGGCCAATAGACCACCATTCCGGCGAGCCATGGATGCGGTAACCCGTATCACGACCATTCTGGAAGATATAAAGCGCACGCGCCCCAAGCGGGTTTTGTGGACCCGGCTCCTGACCATTACGGTATTTCTCAAGGTCCGGTCGGCGCTGAATCATTTCAGGCGGCGGCGTCCAGCGCGGCCATTGCTTCTTATACTGAACATTGGCGCGGCCCTGCCATTCAAAGCCTGCCTTGCCGATGCCAACGCCATATCGCAGCGCTTCGCCACCGGGCAAGACATAGTAAAGAAAGTGATCTTTGGTAACGACAACGATCGTTCCCGGCGCTTCGCCTGTCGGATCGGGTACGATCTGCCGGCGGAACTCTTTCGGTACTTTCTGATAGGGAATTGCCGGAAGCGCATAAGGCCCTTCCTGCACCGAAGCATACATCACATCCGGCGTGGTAATATTCTTATCAATGCTGATCTGCGGACGCATCGGCGTGATGCCACCCGTCGACATTGGATCGACATTCATCTGGAATGCAGACATATCCATGCTTTGCGAACAGCCTGCAACACCGCCCAGCATCGCAGCACCAGTGCCCATCAGAAAATGACGGCGGCTTAATCTTTCAGTCAGTTTCGACATACAATTCGCCCAACTCAAAATACGGCAAAATACCTTCTTACGCTGGGAACAATTTGCGTCTTTATGGTTGAGGAAGCGTTAAACACCTCGCGCAAACGTTAAGAAAAACCGGGGGCGCAACAGTGGGTAGAAAAAAGGCCGGGGGATATGCCCGGCCTTTGATCGCATTTTCGATCAATAATCTTTTTCGTAGAAAATACCGGCGCTCGAGTCACCCTCCGATCCCAAAGCACCCTTGACCTTGAGATTGCGGGAGATGTCCAGATTAACCGTTCCTTTGGTCGTGCCAGCAGAACCCGCTTCGACACCCAGATAAATATTATCGCGAATATAACGACCTGCACGGACCGCAGTCTGCCCCTTGCTATCGGTCACAACATCAATGTCATCAAGCCCCGTGCCCTGACGCAGCTTGCTCATGAGCGAATTATTCGAACCACCCGCAAGCTCGGCAGCCGCAGCCGCAAGCTGGGCGATCTGGAAGGCTGACAACTCACCAATCGAACGCTTGAATATCAGATGCGCCAGCACTTCATCCTGCGGCAATTCCGGCGAGGAGGAGAATGCGATGTTCAGATTATCAACCGTACCCGTCACCGTCACAATTGCCGTAATGTCATCCCCTTCACTGCGGGCAACGAAATTGAGCTGAGGATTAAGATCACCGACCAGCGTGACATGACCTTCATCAAAGGTAATGCGCTGGCCGAGAATTCCGATGCGGCCACGAATAAGATCAAACGAGCCAACAGGCTGGATGTTTGTCACTGGACCGGTCAAACGAACGCGACCGCCAAGTTCCGTATCCAAACCCCGGCCCCGGACAAATATCTGGTTGGGTGCGTTGACAAGCACATCAAGACGCGGAACCGTCGGACGGGACGTTGGTGTCGGCACGCTGCCACGACGTGTCTCAACCTTGGCACGCTCCAGCGTTTTAAGAACATTTGCCGGTGTGTTGATATGGCGTACAGGGACATAGGCCGCGCCACCGCCCAGATTTTCTGGCACAGTTATTTCTGCACGTTCAACATCGATACGGCCAGCAATCAGTGGATCACGCATCAATGGCCCGGTGATCGAAATGCCACCACTCACAGTGGCAACGACGAGCTTGCCGTCAGCATACCGCGCACGATCAAGCTTGATGTCGATATTGGCCGGGAAATTTGCGCTCGCATTTGTCGAAATCGTACCGCTTGCGGAAATCTTACCTCCACTGCCAAAGGTCGCATTGACCTGACGGAGCGTGATTGTCTCACCCTCCATCGCCCCCATCACATTGATGGCGTTCAATCGGACATTGGTTTCTGGATCGATAAACTGCGCACCCGATGTCGAGAACATACCGCGCAGTTGCGGTCTGTCAAAGCCACCTGAAACATTGGCTGTCAGCGAAAGTGTACCACTCACCTGCGAACCGCGATCAGCAAGGAAACGGTTGGCGAGCGCCAGCGGAACATTGCCCGAAACATCCACGCCAAGCCCCTGCCCCGAAAACGGCACCTTGCCTTTGGCTGTGATGTTGAGACCCTGCGGACCATCCACGTTCAAAGAAGAAATATCAACCGCCATGGCCGCGTAATTACCCGCAGCCTGCAAGCTTAACGGCGCAAGTCCGTTGTCACGCAACGGCTTTGCAGCCAGGCCTGTACCACGCAGATTAAACTGGGCTGCCGGATTGGTCATCGGTCCTGTGACCCGTGCCGTGCCGGTGACATTGCCTGCAAGGTCCTGTCCTTTTACCGCGCCGTTGAGTGCTGCCAAAGGAAGATTGGTCAGGTTGACATCAACTGCAAGCTCGCCTTTGCCAAGCGGGACGCCGCCCTTAGCGGTGACATCAATACCGCCGCCGCCGCTTACATGCGCATCGACATTCAAACGATTGCTGTCAGAACTGCCCTTTGCATCCGCATCAAGCGGCGCAATACCCTGATCTTTAAGCTGCGCTGCGCTCACACCACGCGCAGAAATATCAAAAGTGGCATTCGGATTCTCGCGCGTACCGGTAACGCGCGCCGTACCGTTAACGATACCGCCAAGACCAAGTTCGGGTTTGAAAGTATTGGCCAGCGCCAGCGGCAAATTTTTCAGTGCAACCGAAAGATCAAGGCTTTCTCCAATCGCACCATTCACCTTGACCTGTCCATCGCCGGTATTGACGATGATATCGCCGAAAGAAATATCGCTGCCTTTCATGGCAATGGTTGCGGGTGCAGCAAGCACGGCTGAAAGCGAACCCTGTTTCACGTCAGCTGAAGCAAGCCCCAGTTCAAAACCGCCATCTTTTGGCTCAAGCGAACCGGATGCATTGGCCAAAGTGCCAATCTTGAGCTTGGTGCTCGCGGTAAAATCGGTCTTTGTCCCTGTTGCATTGGCCTTGGCATCAAAACTGTCGATTCCAAAAGTGCCAACCAGAATATCGCGTGCGCTGGCCGTTCCATCGACAACCGGCACGCCGAACAGATCCTGCGCGCTTGCGGCAATATCTGCAGATGCGATATGATTTCCGTTGATTTTCAGACCATTGGCCTTGGCGTTGACAGTTGCATTCTGGCGTTCACCATTGGCATCAAGCGTGATGTCGGCATTGGCGGAACCCGTCGCATCAGCAAGGAAAAGTGCAGCTGCGGTTGAAATATCAGGCGCATCAACCATGAGTTGGCCCGCAAGCAAACCTTTGGCATTCTGCGTCACGTCACCGGAAACATGTGTGCCGCCTGCATTGAACACGAGATTGGTCAGGCGCTTCTCGTCATTGACGATATCGATGAGCGTGCCAAGATCGATCTTCTGGCCATTGAGAAGTGCACTGCCTGCAAGCTTGCCTGAAAGCGATGCGCCTGTTGTGGCATTGCCATCCAGCAACGCATTGAAATCGAGCGCGCCATCGGCGAGCTTGCGATCAGCAAGTGTTCCCTGTGGTGCGTCGGCGCGCAGCGCCAGAGCGATCAGTTTGTCATCGCCGCGCGCGCTGCCTTTGATCGTCATGCGGCCTGAGGCTTTGTCAGACAGAAGCTTCATATCGGACAGCATGACACCGAAATCGAAATCTGCCTTATCAGATGCAAAAGAGCCGTTGGCGGTGATTTCGCTCAGCGCATTTCCAATGCGGAAATCGCGTGCAGCAAAGCCTGCCGCACTGCGGGCAATTCCGCCGCTCATGCGGACTTCGCCATCAAGAATATTATCGACAGCTTGCGTACCGGTGCGCATATTTTGCGCCGTGCCATCGAGATTGAGATCAAAAGCACCACTGATGGGGCTAACCTTACCGGAGGCCTTCACATCGATGCTGCCCGCAAGATCGCGCCCGGCCAGTTCCGCATAAGGAGCGAGGCTTGCAATTTTTGCAAGAATATCGCCGTTGAAGATGAAATCATCGATGTTGCCGTTTAGCTCAAGGCTCAGGCCATTGCCCTCAATACCAGCCTTTTCAAGTTGTACCGGGGAACCGGAACGCCAGCCACCATTGATCAGGACATCAATTTTATCACCCAAAGCTTCGGCGATTTTCCGATCGGGCGCGTTGATGCCGCTTACACCGCCATCAACGTTAAATGTGATATGGCGGTTCGTTGCATCATTCAGATTTTCAGCCACCCCCCCCATATCAAGGGCGATGCTGGAAGCCGAAACAGAGGCATTTTTAAAGCCGGAAACCGCAAGCTTACCCGTCCAATCATTGGTCGGACGATCACCGTAGGCGATTTGCAGCGTCGCATTGTTGATCGTGGTTTGCGCACCTTTGACCGGCAGCAAAACTTCACCTTTGCTGTCATCGCGAATATCTGCATCCACACGCAGCTTGTTCAAAAAGCCGCTCGTGTCGGATTCAGCAGAAGCCTTGATCTTCATCGCAGCCGTATTGAGTGCAAGATCATCAAGACGGAACCCGCCGCCATCTTTCAGAAGCCCATTTGCAGTCAATGCCGTATCGGCACCAAAGAAATCACGGAAAGCAGGCGGGACAAGAACAGAAATCGGGCCATTGATCTGTGTGGCAAAGACACGTCCATCAGCGCGGCGCACCAGTGTAAAGCCACCCGTCAGCGTGCGGCTGCCATTGGTATCAAGGGCCAGATCAATCTTGAGATCATCAAGCGTACCATTGCCCGTCAGCGTCAGATCGACAGGCGGATATCCCTCAATATTGAGCAGATTGGCAACGATACCATTGGAAGGCTCGCTCACTTTCAGATCAAGATCAAGTTTCTGATCGGCATTGGCATAGGCTGCGCGCAAGGCAAAATTGCCACCCGGACCATCCAAACGCTTGATATCGAACGTGGAATTCAGCGAGCCATCCGCCAGCGACAGACTTCCATTCAGCGACACTTCCGATTGCAGCCCAAAAATCTCCTGGCCAAAATACAGATGAGCGACATCAAGACTATCAATATTGATCGACAGCGGCAGTTCCGGCAGGCTGAAAGTCGATGATTCCGGCGATGGAAGACTGTTGTCCGGCAACGGCTTGCGAATGAAATCAATGCGTTCAGCCACCAGCGACTGAATGCTCAAACGGCCGGTAAAAAGCGCCGTGCGGCTCCAGTTGAGCTTTGCATTTTCAATGCGCAGCCAAACGCCTTCGCGGTCAGCAATCGTGATCTGCCCGACACTTGCCTCAGACGACAAAAGTCCGCTCAGACCCGAAAACTGGATACGACGGTTGGGCGCGGAAAGTTTGCTCTCCACAAAAGAAATGAAATAAGACTTCTCCTCTTCCTGCTGCGGCTGCTGTGCGAGCGCTGGAATGGCGAAAAGAATGAAGGCCAAGAGTGCTAGAAATCTGGTCAAAACGCCTGTCCTATGCCCACATAAAATGCATAGCTCGGATCGCCCGAGCGGCGGTTAAGCGGAAGAGCGACATCGAGACGGATCGGCCCAAGCCCTGTCAGGTAACGCAGGCCAAGGCCCGTGCCTATGCGCATTTGTTCTGAAAAATCCGGATAGGACTGTTCGCCGACATAGCCTGCATCGACAAAGCCCACGACACCAATTGAATCGGTGACACGCGTACGCACTTCACCCGATGCCTCAACCAGCGAGCGCCCGCCAATCGTGTCGCCCGTCGCTGTTTGAACACCGATACTGCGATAGGAATAGCCACGAACTGAGCCGCCACCACCTGCAAGGAACAACTGATTGGGTGGGATATCCGCAATACCGGCGCCAACGACAGAGCCAAGTTTCACGCGGCCAGCGAGAATAACGCGGTCTGTGGCACCAAAGCCGTAATAAGCGCGTCCTTCCGCCGTGAAGCGGGTCGCAAAATTGCCACGCTGGAACTCATAGAACGGCTGAATGTTGCCTTCCAGATAAACACCCGAGCTTGGATCGGGCTTGTTGTTCCGGCCATCGTAAAGAAGATTGCCTTCAAGACCACCTGTCGTAAATTCGCGTTTTCCGAAATAATCGTCATCGAAGCGCCCATGGCTTGCCTTGGCATAAAGTGCGCCGGAAAGCTCATCACTGAAAATCTGCGTGAAGCCGGTCTTCGCATTGATCGACGTTTCCGTATAGGCATCAAGCACTTCACGCTTGGCATCAAGGGCGGCAACGAAATCCGTATCAGGCGTGTAAACGCCGGGCTTTGCGAAGCTCGTTCCAAGCGTATAGGTGTAATTGGACGGATCGAAGGAATTGTCCTGTGAACCGCCGACACCACTGACCTTGGCATCGAAACGCAAGCGCTCGCCGCGTCCGAACAGGTTGCGGTGCATCCAGTAACCGGTGACACCAAAGCCGTCGAGCGTGGAAAACTCGGCACCAAAACCAAAGCGACGTGGCTTGCGCTCCTGAACATTGAGCGTCATTGGCAGGCTGCCATCCGGCCCAATCTTTTCGGCTTCTTCAAAATTCATCGAGCGGAAGACTTCCATGCGACCAAGGCGCTTTTTTGCATCTTCGATGTCTTTGGGGCTGTATTGCTCACCCGGCTTCAATCCGGTCATCCAGGCGACAAATTGCGGGTCCATGCGCGCAGTACCAACCACGCTGACGGGGCCGTAATAAGCCTTTCTGCCCGGATCAAGCCCGATATCGGCAGCAACCCTATTGCCATCATGATCGGCAACAATGTCTTCTTTGGTGATCCTGGCTTTGGCATAGCCCTGCTGACGCCATGCCTCGACCGCCAGCCGCTCGGCTTTCAGGATGGTGCCTGAACGGGCGACCTGACCAGGAGCAAAACCGGCCTTTTCGACCGATTCCACCTGTTCCCTTTTGTCTGCAGGCGGCGGTGCGATATTGGATATGGCCGTGCGCGAGAACAAAAACTGCGGACCCGGATCAACCGAAATATCGATCTTCGCATTGTTTGGAATATCGGTATCGACTGGAATATCATTGGCTTCACGGCCATCAACCTTGATGGAAATCGTGCCGCCGTAACGACCTTCACCATAGAGTGCTGCCAGAATACGGCGATAATCGCCCCGTGCTTTCGCCAGAAGGCCCGCAGAACCCGATGCAGGCGTCTGTTCGTCGGAAACAAGGCCGGAGGCCCCTTCTATAACGGATTTAAGATCAGCATCGCTGCCATCGGCATTCTTGCGATTACCAACAGCGTTGACCTCAACCGAATAGCTTTTGGGATCAATAATATCAGGGTCGACGCTCTTGTCCTTACCCCAGAGGCGTATACCAAAGATTTCGAATGCCAAAGCGGGCGAAACGGTCATTGAAGCAAATTGCACCGCCAATGCGAGTACAATGAGACTTCTTCCCTGTATCGTCCTGTTACGCCTAGTCATACACGTTACTGTCCGGGTTCCAGAGCGTATTTCAATCTGATTGTATCAGATCAACACTCTAAACATTCGTTTCATGCGCATATTATCCGAAAACTGTTTTACACTTTTCGGGATGCGCGCTCCTTGACGACCGCCTCGGTAGCGCTTCGTCCTCCCCCACAATCCCAGGACGATTCAGGGATTAGCATAGAGTGGTGGGAAGACCAAGCTTCAACCCAGATGCGGTATGACATTTCGGGCTCAGACGAGAATCACAAACCTCCTTGCAAAGCCCGAAGTCATTTATCCCCTATTGTGAATAGATTGAGTCAATGGAGAGTTAATGGCGCGTTTTAACATTATAAAATGAATGCGGCCCGCCGGAGGGAGGGAATCCGGCAGGCCGCGTCTCAGGTCATGGTCAGGGGAGGAGGAAAATGACCTGATATGAAATCATTTATGCCGGTTCAGCGCCCGGAGTGATATGGGCGCATATTGCCGAATTGAGGGCGAACACCTGTCCCAATCCGGTAAGGGGCAGTTCGCCCTGACCAGTGCGGACCTCTGGCAGGACCAACACCCCAGGCAGGATTCCATCCCCGGTGAGAGCCGGCATAAGGATCGTATCTCGGTCCCCAGCCATGACGCCAACCCGGATATGCGCCGTGACCTCCGCGCCATCCCCAATAGGGAGGCCATCCCGAGGTCCAACCGCGATCCCAGCCGTAACCCGGTCCCCAGCCGCCACCGCCAATGATGACAGTGGTGCTTGAACCGGAAGGATAATATCCCGATGGATAGGCGCTATAAGGATCGACAGGGTTAAGATAGGCCCGGTTCGGATAGACTGGCCCCCTCACATAGCCGCCAAAGCTTATGAAACGCGCTGAAACCCAGCCACGATAACCACCGCTGTTTACCTGACACCAGCGCCCACGACATGGGCCCGCATCCACCCGGAGCCCAACCGGTAATGCGGCCAGCCGCCCGTAATTGACGCCCGGCCCACTGCGGACATTTACAGTCGCAGTCACGGTCGCAGGCACAGCAAAAGCCACGGCAGGAACAAAGAGTACAGACGAAAAAATGAATGCGCGAACGAGCTTTTTATTAAGTCGTTTCTTAAATAGAAACATCGATAATTCTCCAAATATGCAACTGTAGAAATGCAATACAAAGAAAACCATTGTGTATCATATAGCCCAAATTATGGACAAAAGCAATAGTGACCAATATTTAGCAAACTATAACGTCTATTTGAATGCAAAGAACGATGAATATTACAGCATAATAATAAGTTTACTAAAATTTTATACATTCATTATTTGCTTTAAAGGGCACATCGCGCCCATTTCCTTTTAAGGCTATCCGTTAGAAACGTCCTGTCTGTTTTCCGTCACGCATTATCCCGCGCAAAACCGCTGCGCACTTTTGCTGGAAATGCTCTTTTGCTCACGCATTGTCCCCCGCAAAACCGCTGCGCACTTTTGCTGGAAATGCTCTTTTGCTCACGCATTGTCCCCCGCAAAACCGCTGCGCACTTTTGCTGGAAATGCTCTGTCTTCACCTTCGCATCCATGCTGTTGCGAAAGCCAGCTTCCCCTTTTCGGGAACTGCCTCAAACAAACGAAAAGCGCCCCGGCAAAGACCGGGGCGCCATGCGGCTTTTTAAGGGGGAGAGGGAGGAAAAAAGCCGCAAAACCGGGCCGTCAGACCTGGTTATGAGGAAACAGAAGGCCAGCACGAGCCAGCCTCCTGAAATTCACTTACGGCAGATTACGCACATCGCCCGGCGTCATATACATCGGCATCATATTGGTATCGAGGTGATGCATGACCCAGATGGAGCCAGCCAGCACAATCGCCAGAATGATGGCCGTGAAAATGAGCGCCAGAATGTTCCAGCCATTTTCCGACTTCGGATCAAGGTGCAGGAAGTAAACCAGATGCACCACGATCTGAACGGCGGCCATTCCGATAACAATCGCTGCGGTCGTTGCCGGCGTGAAGTAGCCATTCATTGCCAGCATAAACGGAACGATGGTGAGGATGATCGCCAGTGTCAGACCAATCAGGTACGACTTCAGGCTGCCATGCGCGGCTTGATCGTGTGTTTCGTGTCCAGAGCTCATCACAATACACCCAGCAGATAGACAAGGGTAAAGACGCCAATCCAGATGATGTCCAGGAAGTGCCAGAAGAGGCTCAAGCACATCACGCGCGTCCGGTTCTTTTCAGTCAGGCCATCCCGCAGAAGCTGGGCGGAAAGCACCAGAATCCAGATGAGGCCCGAGGTAATATGCAGACCATGGGTTCCAACCAGCGCAAAGAAGGCCGAAAGGAATGCGCTGCGGCTTGGACCTGCACCTTCAACGATCAGGTGATGGAATTCATAGATTTCCATCGCAAGAAACGCGAAGCCGAGCAGAAAAGTCACGCCCAGCCAGAAGAGCACGCCTGCACGATTGTTCCTGAACATGGAGAGCGTCGCCAGACCATAAGTCAGCGAAGACGCCAGCAGGATCATCGTTTCTGTCAGAACAAACTGCAGATCGAACAGTTCACGGCCAGTCGGGCCACCCGCGAACTGATGCGCCAGAACGGCGTAGGTTGCAAAAAGGCCCGAGAAGAGAACGCAGTCACTCATCAGGTAGATCCAGAAGCCGACCAGTGTGGTCGACCCTGCATCATGATGATCTTCGTGAGCCGGATGCTCGTTGCCGCCCGTAAATGGTGCAGCTGTATGAACGGTAGCGCTCATGGATCAGACCTCCTGAGCATTCAGTTGCCGCGTATAGGCGTCTTCGACGCGCTGTACTTCATCGGCCGAGACATAATAGTCCCTGTCATTGTTGAAAGAGTGGGCAATGGCGACAGCCAGAACACCAACAGCTGCAGCAATTGCGAGCCACCAGATGTGCCACACCAGCGCAAAGCCCAGAGGAATGCAGAGCATACCAATGATGAAGCCCGTGCCTGTGTTTTTCGGCATATGAATGCGGGCGAAGTTTTCAGTGCGGCGCACATAACCGTTCTGCTTCATATCCCACCAGCTGTCGTGATCACGCACATGCGCAACTTCAGCAAAGTTGTAGAATGGTGGAGGTGACGAAATCGACCATTCGAGCGTACGTCCGTTGCCCCATGAATCGCCATTGACGACGCGCAGCTTTTCACGATCACGAATGGAGATCATGATCTGGAGAACCTGGAAGACAATACCGCAAAGAATAATCGCAACGCCAATTGCTGCAATGATCAGATAGATATGCCAGGCTGGGTTTTCCGTATGGTTCAGACGGCGTGTCATGCCCATCAGGCCGAGCACGTAGAGCGGCATAAAGGCCATGATGAAGCCAACCAGCCAGCACCAGAACGCCTTCTTGCCGAGACCTTCATGCAGCTTGAAGCCAAACGCCTTTGGCCACCAGTAGATGAGACCGGCAAAGCAGCCAAACAGAACGCCCGAGATAATCACGTTATGGAAGTGGGCGATCAGGAACACGGAGTTGTGCAGCACGAAATCTGCAGGCGGAACAGCAAGCAGAACGCCCGTCATACCACCAACAACAAAGGTACACATGAAACCGAGCGTCCACATGACCGGCGTTTCGATGCGCAGACGCCCCTTATACATGGTGAAAAGCCAGTTGAAGACTTTTGCACCTGTCGGGATCGAGATGATCATGGTCGCAACGCCGAAGAAGGCATTGACGCTTGCACCGCCACCCATGGTGAAGAAGTGATGCACCCAGACGAGGAACGACAGAATGGTAATGGCAACGGTCGCATAAACCATCGACGCATAGCCAAACAGGCGCTTGCCGGAGAACGTGGCAATGATTTCGGAGAAAACGCCGAAGCACGGCAGAACCAGAATATAGACTTCCGGGTGACCCCAGATCCAAATCAGATTCACATACATCATCGGATTGCCACCAGCATCATTGGTGAAGAAGTGGAAATCCAGATAACGGTCAAGCGACAGCAGTGCCAGCGTCACAGTCAGGATCGGGAACGCAGCCACAATCAGAACGTTGGAGCACAGTGCGGTCCAGGTGAAAACCGGAACCTGCATCATACCCATGCCCGGCGCACGCATCTTGATGATGGTGGTGATGAGGTTCACGCCCGAAAGCAGCGTCCCCATACCGGAAATCTGCAAGGCCCAGATATAATAATCCACCCCGACATCCGGGCTGAACTCAAGACCTGAAAGCGGCGGATAAGCCAGCCAGCCGGTCTTTGCGAATTCGCCGATACCAAGCGAAATGTTAACCAGGATGGCACCGGCAACCGTGAGCCAGAAGCTCAACGAGTTGAGGTATGGGAAAGCCACGTCGCGCGCACCGATCTGAAGCGGTACGGCAAAGTTCATCAGGCCAACAATGAAAGGCATCGCGACGAAGAAGATCATGATCACGCCATGCGCGGTGAAGATCTGATCATAGTGGTGCGGCGGCAGGAAGCCTTCATTGGCGCCGGAGGCGATTGCCTGCTGCGCGCGCATCATAACAGCGTCCGAGAAGCCGCGGAACAGCATCACGAAAGCCAGAATAATGTACATAATGCCGATACGTTTGTGATCGACAGAGGTCAGCCAGTCGCTCCACAGAACGCCCCACTTCTTATAGTAGGTAATGGCTGCGAGAATAGCGAGCGCCCCACCAGCTATCGCGGTCAGTGTGACCATGATGATAGGCTCGTGATAGGGAATCGCTTCGAGCGTAAGTTTTCCGAACATTTCTATTCTTACTTCGATTGGAGTGCGATCAGCAGCTCAAGCCCCGGATGAAATGCCCGGGGCCGGCTACATCGGCAAATCAGTTTTCAAGCTGCGTCATACGCTGCGGCTGAGTCAGACAAAGAATGTCATTTGCCCACTGGCTGAAATCGACGGGCGAAGACTTGCGCAGATCTGCACGGGCTTCACGCACCATCTGTTCCTGATGCATCAGATCATCAAGACAAACCGATTTGCCATCCCAGCAGCGGTTCACAATATTATGAAACAGCGCTTTGTCATTATAGGCAAAGAACTGAACCGGAGCCTTCTCGCTTGGCTGAACCAGCGAAGCATAACGCTCACGCGTCAGTTCCTGACCGGACGCCTTGGCATCGGCAACCCACTTGTCAAAACCGGCCTGATCAAGCGAGTGCGCCTTAAAGCGCATCTGGGCAAAGCCCTGACCGCTATAATTAGCGGAAATGCCGTCAAACACGCCCTCATGATTTGCAATCAGGTGCAGCTGCGTCTGCATGCTCGGCATGGTGTAAACCTGGCTGCCAAGCTGCGGAATAAAGAAGGAATTCATAATGCTGCTGGATGTCAGCTTGAAGTTCACAGGAACATCAACCGGCATCGCCATTTCATTGACCGATGCAACACCCAGATCCGGGTAAATGAACAGCCATTTCCAGTCCAGCGCGACAACTTCAACATTGACCGGCTTCACGTCTGAGACAAGCGGACGGTAAGGGTCAAGCTTATGCGTTGATATCCATGTCACAGTGCCAAGCAAAACGATAATAACGACAGGAATAAGCCAGACAGCCGCTTCAATCTTGTTGGAATGATGCCAGTCCGGCAGATATTCTGCCTTTTCGTTGGTGGAGCGGTACTTCCAGGCGAAATAGAGCGTCATGCCAATGACCGGAAGCACGACCAGCAGCATAAGGCCAGTCGCAAAATAGATGAGATCGCGTTCCGCCAAACCGATCTCTCCTTTCGGAGAGAGCAGAACCTGGTTCTCGCAGCCGGCGAGGAACGCCGTGAGGGCCAAGACGGCGAACGAAATGATCGTCCGGGGGGTGCCGTGTTTCATTTGTCTTTCCATCCTGCACACAGAACTTCAGCTCTGGTGCATTCGTCATTTCCTAGATTTCGGTAAGTTCTGAAAATTTCAAAGGTACCGTTATAACGAATAAAGCTGTTTGTCACGCGCCAGACTGAAAATGTACTGGATCGAAATGTCGCGGCTGCATATGCTTTGTGAGTCATAATCGACCCATCCGGAATCAAACTGGACAAACCCAATTCCCGTCGGCGGCTCTCTACAAGTTAAAATCAAAAAATTCAAGACGATACCCAGCGTTAAACTGACCGTAACTGAACCTTAAACAAAGATACCACACAAAAGAATTCATGAAGATTAAACAATACTAATGTAGATTATTTTATATAATGCAACTTAATCATAACAACATTTAACAGCTGACAATATTGTCAATAACACAAGTTTTAAAATAACTCCATAAATTTTGCCATTCACTCAACGCAAATCGATTCGCGAATCGCTTTTAATGATACCAATTCAACTTGCAGGCCCATGATCTGGAAGTATCCCCGACCATTATCATCGCCAGAGCGCGCATTCTTTTTGTTTTACACTGGAGCCAAAGCATCATAGCGGGATCACAAAGGATCCTCTGGTCGCACTTTACGGCCTGCACGCTGCGCAGTTTTGCTGGAAATGATCTTTTACTCACGCATTATCCCACGCAAAACCGCTGCGCACTTTTGCTGGAAATGATCTTTTACTCACGCATTATCCCACGCAAAACCGCTGCGCACTTTTGCTGGAAATGATCTTTTGCGCTACGCATTATCCTACGCAAAACCGCTGCGCACTTTTGCTGGAAATGCTTTGACGGAAAACACATGATATTTGGGAACTGGCCGATTGAACAAACTGAAGGGGCAATGCTTGCCTATGCAATCACGTCAGGTGCACACAGCTTTCGTAAAGGCACCGTTTTAACCCGCGACCATCTCGATATTTTGCAAAAACAAGGCATCACGCATGTCTTTGCAGCACGCCTCGAAGACGACGACATCAGGGAAGATGAAGCAGCGCTTGCCGTCGGAAATTTGCTCATTTCAGAGAATATAGAAGCGGGAAAGCCCGTTACAGGGCGTATCAATCTGTTTGCCCGTCATGACGGTCTGTTTCACGCGCAAGCAACTGCCATCGACACCATAAACCTGCTTGATCCGCGTATTTCCGTTGCAACATTGCGCAATGACTGCCGCGTTCAGCGTGGCCAGATGGTTGCGAGCGTTAAAATCATTCCCTTTGCGATACCAGCAAAGCTGATTGAAAACCTGCGCTGGCCAGCAGCCCCGCAAAATATTCTGGATGTGAGGCCGTTCCAGGCCATGACGGTCGGGATTATCCAGTCTCAATTGCCGTCCATACGCGATTCAGTCCTCGACAAAACACGCAAGCTCATTTCCATGCGCATTGAGCATAATCACGGATCAGTGGGGGCTGAACACCGCGTGGTTCATGCGCAAGATGCGCTCATGCGGGCAATCAGTGAACTCCGGCATGCGTGCGATCTCATCCTCATAGTCAGCGCCTCTTCCATCGCAGATGAAGCGGACATTGTCGCGCGCGCAATTCTCGCTTCGGGTGGCGAGATTTTGCGTATTGGTATGCCGGTTGATCCGGGCAATCTTCTGGTTCTGGCAAAGCTTGGGGAGAAATATATTATTGTCGCGCCCGGATCCGCACGCAGTGCGCGCGAAAACAGCCTCGACTGGATACTGGATCGCTTGATGGCGGGTGTGAGGCTTGATTCAGACGATCTGGGAAAAATGGGGGTCGGAGGACTTCTGTTTTAACAATGATAGTCAAACACAAGAATACCATCGAGACCATTTTCAGCCAGTTCGACAAGCTTTCCGCCAACGACCACGTGATCAGGATGAGGAAGATAGGCATCGCGCGCCGCTGCATCGGTAAAATCGACAACAAAGCCGTGCTTAAATCCCTTTTCGAGCGCTTCGGGACTGTTATTTTTGCCCGCTGTAATCGCAACGATGCCGTCGATTTTGCCCCGCAAAGCGACCACCTGATCAAGAGCGGCTTTTATCTGCGCGGGTTCGACATCCGATCTGAACCGAATAAGAACGATATGGCGTATCATTGATTGCCTCCTCACGAAACGCTGCGCAAGACTAGTTCCAGATCCGGCAGCTGTGAAGCGTTTCCTTCGGGCTGCAAAACGAAAAAGGCCGGGATGAACCCGACCTTCCGCTTTCATTCGGTTTGCGCCATTACATCCGTGGTCGCATCACCGAATGAATTCCCGATACGAATTTAGATTTAGCATTGTTGCATTTCAGGATTGTGACAGTCTTCAGAAATCCATCAAAAGCCCAAAAAGAATAACCTGAAAGCGCAATGCCCAGCATATAGGCCCGTTGGTCGCCCATAGGCCACGTGTTAACCTTTGCCAGAGCTCCTTGCGATCACAACACGCGAAAACCCAACGCGCGCTCACGCGTGTTCTGTCCGAAGACGCATTCTCCCTTTTCGGGATGCGCTTTGATCAAGCTGCCATCGGTGTTTGTACAGGTTCCGGATGATTATAGTTCCAGACCTCAATCAAACACTGCCGCATCAGATCGAGATCCACCGGACCAATCCGGCTGAGTACCAGATCAAGTTCATCCGGCTCGACACCTCTGTTAAGAAGTTCGACTATGGCTTCGATCAAAACTTTTTTGTCGTCAAATCTATAGCGCTGCATCAAACCTGCTCCGCTAAATGCCCCATTTTGATACAAATAAACTAAACCACTATGGTTAACCGAAGCTTACCATTATCAGCCGTTCGAGATGAAATTGCAGTCCGGGAGGACGCTCTCACTCTTCCGGCAAGCTCAGTCGTGTCAATCTTGGAAAACACTACGCAACGAAATATAAAATTACACTTTTCAACATTATGTCGCAATCGTACTATATAAGAGAGGGAATTCAAGTAAAAAAAGTAAATTTATATCACATTAGAAACCTCTACTAAGGAACAATTATGCACTCCCTCAAAAAACATGCGCTTTTTTCGCTTGGTTTTGTCAGGATACTTGTTCTGAGCGTGTTGATTGGCGGGAGTTTTCTTGGTGGCTATTTGGTAACAATTCAGTATAAAGGCAATGTCCACACCATCATCGCAGGGCAAGCCTATCGCTCCAATCAGCCTGATCCATCGCGTATTGCACAGCTGAAGACGCTTTATGGCATCAAAACGATTATCAATCTGCGTGGCGCAGAGCCGGGTTCGAAATGGTATGATGACGAAGTTGCAGCGTCTACAGCGCTTGGAATTCAACACGCAGATTATGCGATGTCATCGCGCAAACAACTCAGCAAAGAGCAAACACGCGCGCTCATTGCTTTGATGCAGCAAGCGGAAAAGCCAGTGCTTCTTCATTGCAAAGCAGGATCGGACAGAACCGGGCTTGCCGCCGCCCTTTACATTGCTGCGGTTGCCAAAGGCGGCGAGCGCAAAGCCGAAGGACAGATGTCGATCGCCTACGGTCACTTCGCACTTCCGTTCAGCCCGACCCGTGCCATGGATGACACTTTTGAAGCCATCGAAGCAGAGCTTGGTTTTCCCAGCTCATAAAAAGCCTCAACTGTTATTCGCAAAACAAAAACGCCGGGGTTTGATCCCCGGCGTTTTCGTCAATTGCAAATGGCTGATCAATCAAGACCAACGATCTTGCCGTCTTCCCATTTGAAAACGTCAAAACTTGGCGATGAAAGATCACCCGTTTCGCCATAGGTCAGCTTACCAATAACCGTTTCGATTGGCTTGCCATCGCGAAGTGCTGCGGCAACAGCTGCGGTATCTTCCGTCGTACCAGCGCGTTCAATACCGTCTGCAAGCACCTGAACAGCGGCAAAAGCGTTCATGGTGAATGCTTCAACCGGAATGTTCTTGGCTGTCAGTGCATCAACGGCTTCCTTGGAAGCTGGATTCTTCGTTGCATCAACAGCATTGGTGAAGAGTGTGCCTTCAGCATTCTTCTGACCAATCGCCCAGAACTCGGTGTTGGACAGACCTTCACCGCCAAGAATCAGGGCATTCAAACCTGCATCATGCATCTGACGGGCCAGAAGGCCGCCTTCACCATGATAACCGCCGAAATAAACGATTTCCGTACCAGCGGCTTTCAGCTTGGATACCAGAGCACTGAAATCTTTATCGCCGGGGGTGACGGAATCGTATTGAACTTCGGTGATGCCATCCTTGTTGATTGCAGCCTTGAAGGAATCTGCGAGACCCTTACCATATGCGCCCTTGTCGTGAACGATGGCGACCTTCTTGTCCTTGAAGTTTTTCAGGAAGTAGGCGGCCATGACATCGGCCTGCTGATCATCGCGACCGCAGGTGCGGAACACGTTTTCCAAGCCGCGCGACGTCAGATCAGGACCGGTTGCAGTTGGCGTAACCATAAGAACGCCGTTTTCCGCAAAAACGTCGGAAACAGGGATCGCGACGCCGGTCGTGACCGGGCCGACGACGAACTTGATGCCATCACCAACAAGCTGGTTTGCCGCAGAAACGCCCTGTTTTGGCTCACCGGCATCGTCGGCAAACTTCAGAACGATCTTTTCGCCTTTGATACCACCATTCTTGTTGATGACTTCAACAGCGGTTTCCGCACCCTTCTTGACCTGGTCGCCATAGGCGGCAACCGGACCTGTGAGTGGTGCGACAACGCCAATCGTAATATCTGCATAAGCAGCGCTGGCAAAACCGAGAGTAGCGGCAAAGGCTACGCTGGAAAGAAGCTTGAGGTTCATTCTTTTTCTCCTTTGGTGAGGCCCCGTTTTTCCCGATGGCCCCAGACAACCCATGCCGGTCAAATCGTAGCGCATATGCGCTGCAGCTTTGCCGGGCCCTCCCTTTTATTTCAATCATACGATCTTAAAGGGTCAATCCAAAAACACGCCGCACCATCACCCTTTTGGGGCGCCAGAGCCATAATATTATCCGAAATTGCATCTGCGCTTTCGGAAACATGCTCCAGAACGGCAGCACGCTTTCATGATGTAATAAGAATGCATTTCCAGCTTCCGATTGCAAGGGGCCAAGTACCCGCAACTACAACGAAAACTGCCTCCCAAAAAATGCTTATCCTCCTCTCTTCCATGGTGGTGTTTGCTTTGCAAAAAAGGCCGCGATTCCTTCCGCAGCCTCTGGCGTTTCCCATGTGTCGGCGAGACGGGTGAGTGTCATTTCGATCACCGCTTCGTCGATCGGTGCACTGAGCGCGTGCACCAGTCGTTTGGACGCTGCGACCGCATTGGGTGCAGTCGAATAATAGGGTTTGATTTCCCGCTCTATTGCAGCATCAAGTTGCTCTGCTTCGACCACGTGATGCAGCAATCCAATGTGCTTTGCTTCCTTTGCATCAAACAATCGTGCCGAGGTAAACGTTCTCAGTGCATGGGCCTGTCCGATCCGCGCAACCACATAGGGGCTGATGGTTGCCGGGATCAAGCCAAGCTTGGTTTCCGTCAACCCGAACCGCGCATCACAGACACCGATCGCTGCATCGCAAACGCTGATAAGCCCGACACCACCGCCAAAAGCCTGTCCATTGATCCGCCCGATCAGAGGCTTGGGGAGATCGCGCAAGGCTTTGAGCATCAGCGCCAGTTTGCGCGCCGCTTCTATTCGTTGAGAGCGGTTCGCTTTCACCTGCTCCTGCATCCAGCCAAGATCGCCACCTGCGCAAAAGCTTTTGCCGCTGCCGGTCAGAATAACGAGACGCACCGCGTCGTTATCTGCCAGTTGCAGCGTCGCGTTGAAAAGCTCATCGATCATAAGACCGGAAAGCGCATTGTGCTGCTCGGGGCGATTGAGCGTCAGTGTCGCGACACCGCGCTCATCAAGCGCAATTTGCAAGGTTTCGAACGCGCTCATGCAGCCTTATCCTGCGTGAGCGCTTGCGCAAACAACGCTGCCGATCTCAGCTTTTCAATATCAAGGCCGGTTTCAAAGCCAAGCCGATGCAGCATGTCCGCGACTGCCAGCGTATCGACATTGCCCTTGGCACCCGGTGCAAACGGACATCCCCCCAGTCCGCCCACCGATGCATCAAACACCCGAAGCCCCTTTTCCAGACTGGCCCGGATATTATCAAGCGCACGGCCATTGGTGTCGTGATAGTGACCGGCAAGACTGTGCGCAGGCGCGATATTCAACACGGCATCAAGCATGGCGCTCACTGTTTCAGGCGTGCCGCGCCCGATTGTGTCACCAAGGCTCACCTCGTGGCAGCCAAGCGAAAAGAGTTGCTCGGTGACTTCTGCAACCGCCTGCGGCGCAGTTGGCCCATCATAAGGACATTCGACAACGCAGCTGACATAACCGCGAATGGCCAGACCATCATTGATCGCTGCACCAATCACTGGTGCCAGCCGCTCGATGCTCTCTGCAATCGTGCAATTGATATTGGCTTTGGAAAAGCCCTCGGAGGCAGAGATGAAGACGGCAATTTCATCAACATTGGCGCTCACCGCAAGCGCATAGCCCTTCATATTCGGCACCAGAACCGAATAGCGGACGCTGCCGGCACGGTGGATACCGCGCATCACCTCTTGCGCATCGGCCAATTGAGGCACCCATCTGGGGCTGACAAAACTGGTTGCTTCGATACGGGAATAGCCACAAGCGGACAGGCGATCAATCAGCGCAATCTTGTCGGCTGTCGGAACAAAACGCTTCTCATTTTGCAGGCCGTCACGCGCTGCCATTTCGACGATTTCCACGTGTTCAGCCATGTTCTTCTCCTCTTTTTGTTTGAGCATGATCTTGTCCGAAAACCGGTTCCCACTTTTCGGGATCATGCTCTTCCTCCAGTTGGACCAACAGCGCGCCTTCATCGACCTGATCACCTGCTGCAACGCTCACAGTTGCGATCTTGCCATCTCGCGGTGCTGTCAGTGAAAGCTCCATCTTCATCGCTTCCATCGTCACAAGCCGGTCGCCTTTGGCGACACTTTCGCCTTCCGCAACGCGCACCAGCCGCACAAGTCCTGGCATCGGCGAGAGAATGCGGCTTTCGCCCGAAACCTCCTCCTCCGCACCGACAAACTCAACATGATGAAACAAGGCGTCGCGTCCATGGAGCTGAACGCTCACGTCAACGCCGATGCGCATGACGGATGCCTGTTCAAGGTGACCATGAATTGAAAAGCGCACCAGACCATTTTCATGAGAGCGGATTTCCAGATCGCCAAAGCTAAAGCCAAAAAGCCTGCCGCTTTTGATCGTAAAACGAATTGTCTGGCGCTCACCATGATGATCAAGCAGGACGGAGCGCGCTGCATCATCCCATAGGCGGAACCCGCGCAGACTGCTCCATGGATCATTGTTAAGCGGCGCATCCAGCAAATCAAGCGCACCGAGTGCTGCCAGCGCAAAAGCAATATCCGAAGGCTGTTCTATTCTGAAAAGTGTGGACGCCTCACGCGCAATCAGCCCTGTATCAACATCGCCAGAACGAAAGGCTTCAAGCTTGCAAAGTTGGGACAAAAACTGCCGATTGGTGACAAGTCCTGCAATACGCGTCTTGTTCAAAGCGCCTTCGAGCCGGGTCAACGCCTCATCGCGCGTTGCGCCATGGGTGATGATCTTGGCAATCATCGGATCATAAAACGGCGTGATGGTATCGCCAGAGCGCACGCCGGAATCCACGCGCGCATTTTGAGGCGCTGCAAACAGCGCAAGCCTGCCGGTCGCGGGCAGAAAATCACGCGCAGGGTCCTCGGCATAAAGCCGCGCCTCAAAAGACCAGCCATTGATGGAAAGCTCAATCTGCTGCTTCGGCAAGGCTTCGCCGGACGCCACACGCAATTGCCACTCAACCAGATCAAGGCCGGTTATCGCTTCCGTCACCGGATGCTCAACCTGTAGCCGCGTGTTCATTTCCATGAAGAAGAAGCGGTCAGGGTGCAGCCCTTCCGACACATCGGCGATAAATTCCACCGTGCCTGCGCCGGAATAGCCGATGGCTTGGGCAGCCTTGACTGCCGCCTCGCCCATGGCAGCGCGCATTTGAGGCGTCATGCCGGGGGCGGGTGCTTCCTCAATCACTTTTTGATGGCGGCGTTGCAGCGAGCAATCGCGCTCAAACAAGTGCACCGCATGACCAAAATTATCACCAAAAACCTGCACCTCGATATGGCGCGGCTTGGTCATGTATTTTTCAATCAGCACGGCGCGATCGCCAAACGATGCTTCTGCCTCGCGTCGCGCACTCTCGAGTGCAGTTAAAAAATCGGCGGGATTGTCGACACGACGCATACCCTTGCCGCCGCCGCCCGCACGCGCTTTAATCAGCACAGGATAACCTATGCGATCCGTCTCGCCTTTGAGAAAGGCGGCGTCCTGATTGTCGCCATGATAGCCGGGCACGACGGGCACTCGGGCTTTTTCCATCAAGCGCTTGGCGGCATCTTTCAGCCCCATCGCGCGGATGGCTTTGGCCGAAGGGCCAATGAAGGTGAGCCCTGCTGCCTCGACCGCATCCACAAAGCCGGCATTTTCAGAGAGAAAACCATAGCCCGGATGAATGGCTTCCGCGCCCGTATCCAGTGCCGCCTTGATGATCGCTTCAATGTTCAGATAGCTTTGCGCAGATTGTGCCGGACCGACGCGCACCGCCTCGTCAGCCATTTCGACATGAAGCGCATTGGCATCTGCATCCGAATAAATCGCGACAGTGGCAATGCCCAATTTGTTCGCCGTTCGGATAATACGGCAGGCGATTTCTCCGCGATTGGCAATCAGTATTTTTTGAAACATCTGACCGCCCTCTTTACATTCTAAAGATGCCGAAGCGCGTCGGCTCGACCGGCGCATTCAACGTTGCAGAAAGCGATAGACCGAGCACTTCACGGCTCTTGCGCGGATCGACAATGCCGTCATCCCAAAGCCGTGCCGATGCATAAAGCGGGTGGCTCTGACGCTCGAACATGTCCAGGGTGGGACGCTTGAACTCCGCTTCCTCTTGCGCCGACCATGTGCCGCCGCTGCGCTTGATCCCGTCACGCTTGACGGTGGCCAGAACGCCTGCCGCCTGTTCGCCGCCCATCACCGCAATACGGCTATTCGGCCAGGTCCACAAAAAGCGCGGAGAATAGGCCCGCCCGGCCATGCCATAGTTTCCCGCCCCATAAGATGCACCAATCAGCATGGTTATCTTCGGCACATTGGCGGTGGCGACCGCCGTCACCAGCTTGGCCCCATGCTTGGCGATGCCTTCGGCCTCATATTTGCGACCAACCATGAAGCCGGTGATATTTTGCAGGAAGATCAGCGGAATATTGCGCTGGCAGCACAACTCTATGAAATGCGCACCCTTTAAAGCAGCTTCCGAAAACAAAACGCCATTATTGGCGATAATGCCAACCGGCATTCCATAAAGACTGGCAAAACCGCAGACCAGCGTCGGGCCAAATCGTGCCTTGAACTCATCAAACTCGGAACCATCGACCAACCGCGCAATCAGCTCGCGCACATCATAGGGAATGCGGGTGTCAGCCGAGACAATTCCGAGAATCTCTTCCGCGTCATAAAGCGGGGCAGCACCCTCGCCTCTTGGTATGAAGGCACGCTTTTCACTGTTGAGATTAGCGGCGATGGCGCGAGCGATTTGCAGCGCATGAGCATCGTCATGGGCGAGATGATCGGCCACGCCGGAGAGCCGGGTATGCGTGTCACCCCCGCCCAGATCTTCAGCGCTTACCACTTCGCCGGTTGCAGCTTTGACCAACGGCGGACCAGCCAGAAAAATCGTGCCCTGATTGCGCACGATCACCGTCTCATCGCTCATGGCAGGCACATAAGCGCCGCCTGCCGTGCACGACCCCATGACGACTGCAATCTGCGGAATGCCCGCTGCCGACATCTGCGCCTGATTATAAAAAATACGCCCGAAATGATCGCGATCGGGAAAAACCTCATCCTGATTGGGAAGGTTCGCGCCACCGGAATCGACCAGATAAATGCAAGGCAAGCGGTTTTCGCCTGCGATCTCTTGCGCGCGCAGATGCTTCTTCACCGTGATCGGATAATAGGTGCCGCCCTTCACCGTTGCATCATTGCAGACAATCATGCATTCACGGCCAGATACCCGGCCAATGCCGGTGATCATGCCCGCGGAAGGGGCCGCATTGTCATACATGTCATGCGCCGCCGTCAGCCCCACTTCCAAAAAGGGTGATCCCGGATCGATGAGCTGCGCAACACGATCACGCGGCAAGAGTTTTCCGCGCGCGATATGACGCTGCCGCGCTTTTTCGCCACCGCCATCCATGGCCATGCGTGATGCCTCTGCCACCACATCAAGCGCTGCCAGCATAGCCTTGCGATTGGCTTCAAAGACGGGGCTGCGTGTCAAAATTTCAGATTTCAGAACCGACATCAGCGGGTCTCCTGAAAGAGTTCCCGTCCGATCAGCATACGGCGGATTTCCGACGTGCCTGCACCGATTTCATAAAGCTTTGCGTCACGTAAAAGACGCCCGGTCGGATAATCATTGATATAGCCGTTACCGCCCAGCGCCTGTATGGCCTGCAAAGCCATTTGTGTGGCGTTTTCCGCTGCATAAAGAATGCAGCCAGCCGCATCCTTGCGCGTCGTCTCGCCACGATCACAGCTCGCTGCCACCGCATAAACATAGGCGCGCGAAGCGTTGAAGCTCACATACATATCGGCAAGCTTACCCTGCATCAGCTGAAACTCACCAATCGGCTGGTCGAACTGCTTGCGCTCATGCACATAAGGCACAACGACATCAAGACAGGCCGCCATGATGCCAAGCGGCCCACCGGCCAGCACGACCCGCTCATAATCAAGGCCGGACATCAGCACATTGACGCCCTTGCCTTCTTCCCCCAGCAGGTTTTCGGCGGGCACTTCACAATCCTCAAACACCAGTTCGCAGGTGTTGGAGCCGCGCATACCGAGCTTGTCGAGCTTTTGCGCGGTTGAGAAGCCTTTGAAGGTTTTCTCAATGATGAAGGCACTGATACCACGCGGACCCGCTGCCGGATCGGTCTTGGCATAGACAACAAGCACATGCGCATCGGGGCCGTTGGTGATCCACATCTTGTTGCCGTTGAGAATATAACTGTCCCCGCGCCTTTCGGCTGTCAGCCTCATCGACACAACGTCAGAACCGGCTCCCGGTTCGGACATGGCAAGCGCACCGACATGCTCGCCGGAGATAAGTTTGGGTAGATATTTCGCGTGTTGTTCGGGCGAACCATTGCGCTTGATCTGATTGACGCAGAGATTGGAATGCGCGCCATAGCTCAGGCCAACCGAGGCCGATGCACGGCTGATTTCTTCCATTGCCACACAATGCGCAAGATAGCCCATGCCTGCGCCACCGTAATCTTCTGGTGCCGTGATGCCCAGCACGCCGAGATCACCCAGTTCGCGCCACAGATGCATGGGAAATGCGTTCTTGCGATCAATATCGGCGGCAAGCGGCGCAATGCGGCTTTCCGCAAAACGGTGAACCGTATCACGAAGGGCTTCGATCTCCTCGCCAAGACCGAAATTCATGCCCCCCAAATTCTGGCCCGAAGCAAACATACTCGTCCTCCACAAGTTCTGCCCGGCTGCTGTTTTTGAAAACAGCTATGTTCCGTTCAGAGTGTCGTGTGGAGACCGATTAGGCAATGGCTTTGCGCGGCGTTCTGTGGCTATTTATTACCCTATAACGAAATTTTCTTTCGCGCGCCATTCCGCGTCAAGTCTCCTGAAGCTCGGCAATATCGCGATAAAGCTCCAGTGCTTGCGGGTTTGCCAGTGCTTCACGGTTTTTCACCTCGCGCCCATGCACGATGTCGCGCACGGCAAGTTCGACAATCTTGCCGGATTTGGTACGCGGAATATCACTGACAGCGATGACCTTTGCAGGTACATGGCGCGGTGTAGCGCCGGTACGGATTTTGGCTTTGATCCGCGCTTTGAGAGCGTCATCAAGCGAAACGCCTTCAGCAAGCCGCACAAAGAGCACCACGCGCACATCGTTGTCCCAATCCTGCCCGATGCAAAGTGCTTCCGTCACTTCCGGCATCTGCTCGACCTGATTGTAAATCTCTGCTGTCCCGATACGCACACCACCCGGATTAAGCGTGGCATCCGAACGGCCATGAATGACAATGCCATCATGCTCGGTCCATTCAGCAAAATCGCCATGGCACCAGATATTGTCGAAACGCTCGAAATAGGCTGCCTGATATTTCGCGCCTTCCGGATCGTTCCAGAATTGCAGCGGCATACAAGGAAAGGCCTTGGTGCAAACCAGTTCGCCCTTCTCGCCGCGCACCGGCTTGCCATTATCGTCCCAGACATCAACAGCCATGCCAAGGCCAGCGCCCTGAATTTCGCCCTGCCAGACGGGTTCGGTCGGCACGCCCAGCACGAAACAGGAAACGATGTCCGTTCCGCCTGAGATGGATGCCAGATGCACATCCTTTTTGATTGCCTCATAGACAAAAGCAAAACCTTCAGGTGACAGCGGCGAACCGGTCGAGGAAATGGTACGCAGAGCGGACAGATCATGGGTTTCACCGGGTCGCAGACCGGCTTTCAGCACCGCATCAATGAATTTTGCCGACGTGCCGAAATAGGTCATTTTTTCCGCTGCCGCATAATCGAACAGAACATTGCCATCGGGATAAAATGGCGAGCCATCATAAAGCAGCAGCGTTGCACCTGATGCGATACCCGACGCCAGCCAGTTCCACATCATCCATCCGCAGGTGGTGAAATAGAAGAAGCGATCGCCTTCGCGAATATCCGCGTGAAGACGGTGTTCCTTAAGATGCTGCAACAGCACGCCGCCAGCGCGATGCACAATGCATTTCGGAATGCCGGTCGTGCCGGAAGAAAACAGAATATAAAGCGGATGATCAAACGGCAGGCGCGCGAATTCGACCGCTTTTGCTGAAAAAGGGGCAAGGGCTGCGTCAAGCGCAATGCCGTTCCGGGCCTTGCTGGCCACCGCTTCCGCTTCGCCCAAATAGGGAACGATGACCGAGCGTTTGCTGCTGGGCAGCCTGGCTGTCACTTTGGCGATCTTGTCACTCACATCAATGCGTTTGCCGTTATACCAGTAACCGTCGCAGGCAAAAAACAGTTTCGGCTCGATCTGGCCAAAGCGATCCAGCACACCCTGCGTGCCAAAATCCGGCGAGCACGAAGACCAGGCTGCCCCGATAGAAGACGCCGCCAGCATTAGAGCGACAGCCTCAGGCATGTTCGGCATCATGCCCGCAATGCGATCTCCGGGCTTTACTCCTTCTGCCAGCATGAATTGCTGGAGTTTCGAGACCAGCGCATGAAGGTCGTCCCATGTCAGACGGCGCTCAACCTTGTCTTCGCCGCGAAAGATGATCGCCTCTCCCGCACCATTATGACGCAGGAGATTTTCTGCAAAATTAAGTTTGGCATCGGGAAAGAATTTCGCCTCACGCATATGACCATTGTCGACCAGCGCCGTTTGCCCGCGCTCACCAATGACATTGCAAAAATCCCAGATTAGACTCCAGAAAGCGGCACGATCTTCAACCGACCAGCGGTGCAAATCGGTGTAAGTGGCAAGTTTCCGTCCCGCCCTCCCCTCGGCCTGCACACGAAAATGCTCGAGCGGGCTTGTCGCAATACGGTTTGCATCAGGTTGCCACAGGGGCTGTTTATCAACGGAAACGGCCTCAATAGTCATCATTCCTCCCAGAATCACGCCGAGCTGAAATCACTCCGACGATCAGCTCCAAAACAAATGTCTAAAAGAGACCTACCCATCCGTCCATATTTTTCCAGATGCTAGAGCGCGTTTCGATCTGACTGAATGAGATCGGCTCTTAAACTTTTTGTTTTATCGCGCATCTTTTTCCGAAAACCGTTTCACACTTTTCGGGATGCGCTCTAATGCGCTGATTGCCCTGAACCCAGAAGGTTTTCCGTATCGCTTTCGCGGTTTAGCCATCGGTTTATCCGATTAACGAGCCAGCGATTGATTGGATTTTCAAAAATATGCCAGGCTATAAAAGCCGCAACAACGCTGGCTGTAACACCACCCGCAATCAGCATCACAGCACCGATTGTGGTGTCTCCCCAATGTTGCGGAAGAGCGTTGAAGAAAATCAATCCGACCAATGGATGCAGAATGAAAATACCAAAGCTGTAGGGAGAAAGCCGCACCAGAACAGGCAGTCGCAGGGGGGTGTAAACATCCTGGATAGAGGCGATGTAGAGCACATAAACTCCACAATAAAGGAAAGCCAGCCGCAACGGCCCTTCAAGCGTGTTGGGTTCACCCGCCACAGCTGGCGGATGATAAAATAGAAAAATCGCCACACAAACGGCAAGCGCCAGCTTAATCGCAAGCACTGGCATTATCGGATGCGCACGGCGCGCAAGCCACATGCCGAAAAGGAAAGAAGGCAGCGCCCGCAGCACACCCACATCGGCCATTTGAATGCGTGTCAAGGAGGGGGCGCCCAGCCTCTGCGCCAGATACTCTCCAACCGCTACAACAAGGATAACAATAACGAGAACAAAACTCCCTAGCCTGCGGCAAAGAATATCAAACAAGGGAAAGCAGAGATACATCAGGAAAAGTGCGCTCAGAGACCAGCTGACGTAATTATAAGAGAGCGTTTTTCCAAGCCCCCAATCATGAATGAGCAGCAATTGTGTGAGCCCGTCTGACAGGCTCATATTGGGCTCGGCGGAAGGGTGAAGAACACAGGCTGCCGTCAAGACTGACAAAAGGGCAAAGCAGGCAAAGGTTATGGCGTGCAGCGGATAAATCCGCGCCAGGCGCTTGCCAACAAAACCAAGATATTGCCGTCTGTTCCAGACGTAATTCTGCTTTCTCGCTAGAAACAGACCTGACACAATAAAAAAGACATCAGTAAAATAAGCAAATGGTAATATAATGTCTTGCAGCGGGGCGTTTTTCACAGGGATGCGAAAAGAATAATGAAACGCTGCAATTCCAAGACACAGTAGAAATCGCAGACCGTCGAAATCAGGAAGCCTTTTCACCCAACCGACCGCTAACAATTACTTTTGTGGAGCTTCACTAACAACATTGAGATAAAAGTCGAGGGAAACTTAATTTCTCCGATAATAAAACCGTCCGGCTAGAGCGTATCGCGCTTAATCATACCCAATACGCTCGCTCTATGTTCTTATTTTTACGCATGTTGTTCGCGGATCGTAGCGGGAATAGAAATCAGTCCGGTGACGTATTTTCCCCGCGAAAGCGATTCCTAGCATTTCGCGACCGGTTTTAGGGCTCAACGGTTTTTTATAGAGTGGTGTGGGGAAATTTGGTGGAGCCAAGCGGGATCGAACCGCTGACCTCTTGCATGCCATGCAAGCGCTCTCCCAGCTGAGCTATGGCCCCATCAGACAGAAATTTGCTGCCCGTTGAAGCGGCTTATTAAAGGGCAAGTTACAGAAGATCAAGAGATAAAACGCAACTCTTTTCATATCTGCCAAAAATAATTTGTCGATCATCAACAGGCGTGAGATTGCAGCCCAGAAAACAGCAAGGCGACTCATTGAGCCGCCCTGCTTTAAATCGTCCATGAAGGCGTTATCAGACTTCTTCGTCGTCGCCGCCAACGCCGCCGCCCAGAATACCGGAAACGTCGTCGTCTTCATCTTCTTCCTCTTCAAGGAAGGTGTCTTCATCGTCATCGCCCAGATCGACATCGTCGTCGAGGTCAGGAAGATCTTCACCACCCTTGGCTTCGTCATCCGCATCTTCAAGAGAAACGAATTCCGGCTTTTCGAGCGCTGTATCGAGCTCTTCGGCTTCTTCTTCCTCTTCGGCCGCACGGCTTTCCGCTATGGTCGCTTCAAAATACGACCGTGGGTAGGAAATGCCTGTATAGGGCGAAACAATCGGATCACGATTGAGATCGTAAAACTTTTTGCCCGTTTCCGGATCGATGCGCTTGGTACCAAGTTCAGCTTTTGCCACGTTTAGCCTCGTGAGTTGATTTCTCCGTCGCGCCTGCGACGCTTACATGCTTTAAGCTCGCCATCAAACTCCTCAACCGTCCATCAGTCGGGAGAAGGCGGAAGACGCGCATTACGGTGTTGTTTTGGTGCATAAACGCAATTTGCAGCTTTTGTCAAAGCGAAAGACGCATTCTGCACGCGATCTGTGTTTCAAAACACGCATTCGCGGATGACCCCGCGCTGTTCCTGTGCTAGGTAGCTGCCGCTTTGATCAATCCCGCGTGCATAACGCCCAAATGATACAGTAACAAATCCATGTCCCATTCCGCTACCCCGAAACCTGCAATCGCCCGCCGTTCAGAGGCGCTCAAGGGCGAAATTCGCATTCCGGGTGACAAATCTATATCGCATCGTTCCTTCATGTTCGGCGGTCTGGCTTCGGGTGAAACCCGTATCACCGGCCTGCTCGAAGGTGAAGACGTTATCAACACAGGCCGCGCCATGCAGGCGATGGGTGCCAAGATTCGCAAAGACGGCGACGTCTGGATCATCAATGGTGTTGGTAATGGCTGTCTTTTGCAGCCTGAAGCCCCGCTTGATTTCGGCAATGCCGGAACCGGTGCACGCCTCACCATGGGCCTTGTCGGCACCTACGACATGACCACAACCTTCATCGGTGACGCATCATTGACCTCACGCCCCATGGGGCGCGTGCTCAATCCGCTGCGTGAAATGGGCGTTCAGGTGAAGGCTGCCGAAGGCGACCGCATGCCGCTGACACTCACCGGTCCCAAAACTGCAACCCCGATCAGCTATCGCGTGCCGATGGCGTCCGCTCAGGTTAAGTCCGCCGTTCTGCTCGCAGGTCTCAATACGCCGGGTGTTACAACGGTCATTGAGCCTGTCATGACGCGTGATCACACCGAAAAAATGCTTCAGGGCTTTGGTGCTGACCTGACGGTTGAAACCGACAAGGACGGCGTGCGCCATATCCGCATCGTCGGACAGGGCAAACTCACTGGCCAGACCATCGACGTGCCGGGTGATCCATCCTCAACCGCTTTTCCACTGGTTGCAGCCCTGCTGGTTGAAGGTTCGGACGTCACCATCCGCAATGTGCTGATGAACCCGACCCGCACCGGCCTGATCCTCACCTTGCAGGAAATGGGCGCTGATATTGAAATCATCAATCCGCGCCTTGCCGGCGGTGAAGACGTTGCGGATCTGCGCGTGAAGTCATCGAAGCTCAAGGGCGTTGTCGTTCCGCCGGAACGCGCACCTTCCATGATCGATGAATATCCGGTTCTGGCGATTGCCGCTTCTTTTGCCGAAGGCGAAACCGTCATGGACGGCCTTGATGAACTGCGCGTCAAAGAATCAGATCGCCTTGCAGCGGTTGCGCGTGGCCTTGAAGCCAATGGCGTTGATTGCACCGAAGGTGAAATGTCGCTCACGGTTCGCGGTCGTCCTGACGGCAAGGGCCTTGGCGGCGGCACGGTTGCCACACATCTTGATCACCGCATCGCGATGAGCTTTCTCGTCATGGGGCTGGCGTCCGAGAAGCCAGTCACAGTTGACGACAGCACGATGATTGCCACCTCGTTCCCGGAATTCATGACCATGATGCCGGGTCTTGGTGCAAAAATCGAAGTCAGCGCGCAGCAATGACAAGTTTCGTCGTTGCCATCGACGGACCGGCAGCCTCGGGCAAGGGAACCCTTGCCCGGCGCATTGCCATTCATTACGGCATGCCGCATCTCGATACCGGCCTAACCTATCGTGCTGTTGCGAAAGCGCTTCTTGATCAGGGGCTGCCGCTGGATGATGAAGCAATTGCTGCCGATGTGGCACTTCATCTTGATCTGCACGCGATGGACAAGGCTGTTCTTTCGGCCCATGCAATTGGCGAAGCCGCATCCAAAGTGGCTGTCATGCCCGCTGTGCGACGCGCTCTTGTTGAAGCACAGCGCGGCTTTGCCAGAGCCTTGCCATCCAGCGTGCTCGATGGGCGCGACATTGGAACGGTGGTTTGTCCGCAAGCCGCTATCAAGCTTTTTGTGACCGCCTCACCGGAAGTGCGTGCACAACGCCGCTTTGACGAGATTATTGCAAAGGGTGGAACGGCCGATTTTGATGAAATTCTGGCCGATCTCAAAAAGCGTGACGAGCGCGACATGAACCGCACGGATTCCCCGCTCAAGCCTGCTGAAGACGCACACTTGCTAGATACGAGTAAAATGAGTATAGAAGCGGCATTTCTGGCAGCGAAAAAGCTGATTGATCACGCTTTGGCGCAGCATCCGGCATAAAATCAGGAAAGCCGTGAGGTTTTCTGCTATGACCCGCCCGGAAATGCTCGATTATTCGGGGTTTGTTCCTATATAGGGCACTCCCAACATTATAACCTGACTTCGCGTTCCACGCGCCGGTTGTCCCAAAGGGACGGAGCCGAAGGACAGGCCGAACGCAACTCTAACCCCCGGCGCCGCATCCGATGTTGTTTTATACCGGATGCATCAGGAGTATTTATGTCTGAATTCAATCCAACCCTTGCAGACTTCGAGTCGCTGCTGGCTGAATCCTTTGCCAACAATGACCTTGCAGAAGGTTATGTTGTAAAGGGTCGCATCGTTGCCATCGAAAAAGACATGGCAATCATCGATGCCGGCCTCAAGGTCGAAGGTCGCGTTCCGCTGAAGGAATTCGGCGCGAAGGGCAAAGACGGCTCGATGAAGCCGGGCGACGAAGTTGAAGTCTACGTTGAGCGCATCGAAAACGCACTCGGCGAAGCTGTTCTGTCGCGCGAAAAAGCACGCCGCGAAGAAAGCTGGGGCAAGCTCGAACAGAAGTTCGCCAATGGCGAACGCGTCGACGGCGTCATCTTCAACCAGGTCAAGGGTGGTTTCACCGTCGATCTGGACGGCGCAGTTGCCTTCCTTCCACGTTCGCAGGTCGACATTCGTCCGATCCGCGACGTTACCCCGCTTATGCACGTCCCACAGCCTTTCGAAATCCTCAAGATGGACAAGCGCCGTGGCAACATCGTTGTCTCGCGCCGGACCGTTCTTGAAGAAAGCCGTGCGGAACAGCGTTCGGAAATCGTTCAGAACCTTGAAGAAGGCCAGGTTGTTGAAGGCGTTGTCAAGAACATCACCGATTACGGTGCGTTCGTTGATCTCGGCGGCATTGACGGCCTCCTGCACGTGACCGACATGGCATGGCGCCGCGTCAACCATCCATCGGAAATCCTCACCATCGGCCAGTCGGTCAAGGTGCAGATCATCCGTATCAACCAGGATACACATCGTATCTCGCTCGGCATGAAGCAGCTCGAGAACGATCCTTGGGATGGCATCGGTGCGAAGTACCCGATCGGCAAAAAGATCACCGGTACTGTAACCAACATCACCGATTACGGCGCATTTGTCGAAATCGAGCCAGGCATCGAAGGTCTGATCCACGTTTCAGAAATGTCGTGGACCAAGAAGAACGTACATCCAGGCAAAATCCTGTCGACCACTCAGGAAGTCGAAGTCGTTGTGCTCGAAGTTGATCCGGTCAAGCGCCGCATCTCCCTCGGCCTCAAGCAGACCCTCGACAACCCATGGACGACTTTTGCCGACAAGTACCCTTCGGGCACGATCGTTGAAGGCGAAGTCAAGAACAAGACCGAATTCGGCCTGTTCATTGGTCTCGACGGCGACGTTGACGGCATGGTTCACCTTTCCGATCTCGACTGGAACCGTCCGGGCGAGCAGGTCATCGAAGAATACAACAAGGGCGAAGTTGTTAAAGCCGTTGTTCTCGACGTTGACGTTGAAAAGGAACGCATCTCGCTCGGTATCAAGCAGCTTTCCGGCGACAAGGTCGGTGAAGCAGCCGCTTCGGGTGAACTGCGCAAGAACGCTGTTGTAACCTGTGAAGTCACAGCTGTTACCGATGGTGGCCTTGAAGTCCGTCTCGTTGACCACGATCTCGACAGCTTCATCAAGCGTTCGGATCTGTCGCGTGACCGTGACGAACAGCGTACAGAACGCTTCTCGGTTGGTCAGAAGGTTGACGCCCGCGTCATCGCCTTCGACAAGAAGACCCGCAAGCTGCAGGTCTCGATCAAGGCGCTCGAAATCGCTGAAGAAAAAGAAGCCGTTGCTCAGTACGGTTCGTCCGACTCTGGCGCTTCGCTCGGCGACATTCTTGCCGCAGCCATGAAGAAGTCGGAAAACAACTAAGTTTTCGACCTCTTAGAGAAATGAGAAAGCCCGCCAATGGCGGGCTTTTTCTTTTTGATCTCGGAGCGGATCGGCGCGATTAACAAGCTGTCCTCAGATAACACCAAGCAAATGGATCAGGCCAAGGCTGATCAGCCCAAGAGCCAGCAGCGAAAGAATGACGGCAAGGGTCACGCGGCCACCGGCAGAGGCGACCGAACGCACATCCACACCCAATCCCAGCGCCGCCATTGAAATGATCGTCAGTGCTGTGGATGCATATTGTATGGCTGGGAGAGCGGGTTGCGGAATGAGATGAAAGGCCCGCAATGCCATCATACCGAGAAAGCCGATGATAAACCACGGCACCAGTTGCAGAAAGCCGGGCTTCACGTCTGCATCCCGATTGCCTGCAACAACAGACAACACCAGAATGACCGGCCCCAGCATCAGCACGCGCACAAGCTTGACCAAGGTTCCAAGCTGTACGCTGATTGCCGCAACGGGCGCGGTTGCAGCGAGCACCTGCGGCACCGCATAGACCGTCAGTCCCGCCAGGACGCCATATTGCGTGAATGACAACCCCAGCAACGGCACGAGCAACGGCAGGCACAGCACCACAACAACGCCCAGAATTGCCGTGAAGGCGATGGAAGCGGCCACATCTTCGCTGTCTGCACCAATGACGGGGGCAGTGGCGGCAATGGCCGAGTTACCGCAGATGGAGTTGCCACAGGCCACAAGAACCGCCATGCGATGCGGCAGTTTCAGCAAACGCCCTATGCCATAGCTGAGCGTAATCGCAAGTGCCACAACGGCCGCGATACCCATAATCAGTCCGGGACCGGCGGCAACGACCGCGCTCACGCTGATCGAAGCACCAAGCAAAACGACCGCAATCTCCAGCAGCAGTTTGGCGGACAAGCTGATGCCTTTGGCAAACTGCTTGCCGGGTCGAAAGAGTGTTCTGACGGCGGTGCCGAGCAGAATAGCCAGCACCAGCGCTTCCAGCCAGGCTTTGCCGGTATAATGCTCCTCAATCTTTTCAAGCCCTATCGCCACAGCCGAAACAGCAAGGCTGAGTGCAAGCCCCGGGAGAATGTTCTGAAATTTTGTGGCAGTTGCGGTGTTCATTGGAATCAGCATTCACATCTTGAGAAATATTTTCCAATCGAATGCGCTTATTCTTCTGTTCATTCCATCGCATAATATGGCATAATTCATTCGATAAAATCGAATGATCATAGCTATGACACTGGAACAATTACGTATTTTTATCGAAGTGGCAGAGCGTGAGCATCTGACACGGGCGTCTGAAGCGCTTCATCTCACGCCCTCGGCGGTGAGTTCAGCGATCCGCATACTCGAAGATCGCTATGGCGCAATGCTTTTCAACCGCATTGGACGGCGCATTGAGCTGACGGGCGATGGCCGCATGTTTCTGGATGAAGCACGCGCAACGCTGGCGCGCGCGCAATCGGCGGAGCGTATGCTGTCAGAGCTTGGCGGCGGAAAACGCGGCATTCTGGCGATCCATGCAAGCCAAACCATCGCGAGTTACTGGCTGCCGCCCTATCTGGCACAGTTTCATGCGACGCATCCGATGATCGATTTGCGCCTCACGCTCGGAAACACCGAAAGCGTCACACAGGCCACGCAAGAAGGATTGGCAGATATCGGGCTTGTGGAGGGTGCTGTTCAGGCCCCCACCCTCTCGCTGCGCAAGGTTGCTACGGATCAGCTTATTGTTGTCACAGGACCAACCCATCAATGGCGCGATGCCGAGAAACTCACCTGGGATACGCTGTTTCACGGCCAATGGATTTTGCGAGAGCATGGCTCAGGCACCCGCAGCGTGTTTGAAGATGCGATGCGGGTCGCAGGCTACAATCCTGCGCGTCTTAGCATCGCGCTCGAGCTTCCATCCAATGAAGCCATCTGCTCGGCGGTGCTTTCCGGCAATTATGTCACGGCAATTTCGGAACTGGTGGCAGCGCCGCATCTTGCGGCAGGCACGCTCGTCAAAGTCAATTTCACTCTCCCGCAACGCCAGTTTCTGATGCTTTCTCACAATGACCGCTATCAGACCAAAGCGCTCAAATCTTTCGCCGACATGCTGATGAGCGAACCAAAAATGTCGCGCACAGACCACCTCTCCGACGATCAAGCACGCTAGGCTTTCTCCACGGGTATATCCCCGCATATCCCGGCCCAATATGCGGATCGGGAACGATCCGCACGTCAATCTGGAGGAGGTCGACATGAGCAGGAATAGAGGCGTTGTATACATGCGCCCCGGTAAAGTCGAAGTTCGTGATATTGATGATCCGGTCTTGAGCGCCCCGGACGGGCGCAAGCTGGATCATGCCGTTATTCTCAAAGTGATCACCACCAATATTTGCGGCTCAGATCAGCATATGGTCCGCGGCCGCACCACCGCCATGCCCGGCCTTGTTCTTGGCCACGAAATCACCGGCGAAGTGATTGAAAAAGGCAGCGATGTGGAAATGCTCGACGTGGGCGATATCGTGTCCGTGCCGTTTAACGTCGCCTGCGGCCGCTGCCGCTGCTGCAAATCGCAAGACACCGGCGTTTGCCTTACCGTCAATCCATCACGTGCTGGCGGCGCTTATGGCTATGTCGATATGGGCGGCTGGATCGGGGGACAGGCACGCTATGTCATGGTGCCTTATGCCGATTTCAATCTGCTGAAATTCCCGGATCGCGAACAAGCCATCGAGAAAATTCGCGACCTGACCATGCTTTCCGATATTCTACCCACCGGCTTTCACGGCGCGGTGAAGGCAGGCGTCGGCGTTGGCTCCATCGTCTATGTGGCGGGTGCCGGTCCGGTCGGACTTGCTGCGGCCGCCTCTGCCCGTATCCTTGGTGCTGCGGTGGTCATGGTTGGCGACTTTAACAAGGAACGGCTGGAACACGCACGAAAAGTTGGCTTCGAGCCAATTGATCTTTCAGCAAGCGATCGTCTCGGTGACATGATTGCCGAGGTGACTGGCAGCAATGAAGTGGACAGCGCCATTGATGCCGTGGGCTTTGAAGCGCGCGGCCACAGTGGTGGCGAGCAACCGGCTATTGTTCTCAACCAGATGATGGAAATTACCCGTCCGGCAGGGTCTATCGGCATTCCCGGTCTTTACGTGACCGAAGATCCCGGCGCTGTTGACAGTGCTGCCAAGCATGGCAGCCTGTCGCTGCGCTTTGGTCTTGGCTGGGCAAAGGCACAGTCTTTCCATACGGGCCAAACGCCGGTGGTCAAATATAACCGTCAACTCATGCAGGCCATTCTGCATGGTCGTCTGAACATTGCCGAGATCGTCAATGCGCAGGTGATTTCATTGGAAGAAGCGCCGCAAGGCTATGAAAGCTTCGATCAGGGCGTGGCGAAGAAATTTGTACTCGACCCGCATGGCATGCTGACAAAGGCCGCTTAAACAGTCATTGCCGGGAGCCAAAACTCCCGGCAATTCACTTCAGCGAATGGACTTCACGATTTCAGGCTGTGTAAAGCAGGTTGGAGCCTGCCCGTTTCTGGACTGCCAAAGACCAATTGAGCGACGGGTCTTGAAGCCCGGCAGGCCATCAGCCTTGCCAATATCGTAACCCTGCGCCTGCATGCGCTTCTGCATGACCTGAATGTCGGAGCGGTACATGGTGCCAATCGTGCTCCATGGGTTTTCAAAATCACCAGCGCCATAAGCAATCCGATCTCCGACATGGCCGATGAACAGCGCATAGAGATCGCTCATATTGTAATCTTTGATGGCGTAGAAATTCGGCGTCACAATAAAGGCCGGGCCATAACGACCAGCCGGCATCAGCAAAAAGCCCTCGCCGCGCATTTCATTGGCCGGAAACGCCTTGCCATTGGTGCGGGTGATACCGAGCTTTGCCCATTCGGCGAATGTCTTGCCCTGATCAGGCCCTTCCAGCGAACAGGAAATGTTTTGCGGCACATTGACCTCATACCCCCAGTCGCGTCCAGCCTGCCAGCCATGGATCTTGAGATAATTGGCAATGGAGCCAAGCGTATCGGGAACCGAATTCCAGATATCGCGCTTGCCGTCACCATCAAAATCAACGGCATGTTTGAGATAGGATGTCGGCATGAATTGCGGCTGCCCGAGCGCACCCGCCCATGAGCTTTTCATTGAGCCATTGGCTATGTAGCCGCGTGATGTGATCTGAAGCGCTGCAATCAGTTCCTTGCGGAACATATCCTTGCGCGTTGCCATAAAAGCCTTGGTGCCCAGCACTTCAAACGCATTATAAGGAATTTTGACCGTGCCAAAGCCGGATTCACGTCCCCAGATTGCAACAACAATCCGCCCCGGCACGCTATATTGCTGTTCGATGCGTTTGAGCAAGGCTGCATTCTGGCCAAAGCGTGCCTTGCCGCCGCTCGTAACAGAGCCTATCGTTTTGGCATTGAAATATTTACCCGGAGCGCCGAATTCGGCCTGCCTCTGCTCTTTGGGTGTGGTTGGCTTCTCCCCCGGAATAACCAGATCAGGCAGTTTCCAGTTGATTGTCACGCCAGCAAAAGCCTGCTCGAAAACAGCACGCGAAACGCCTGCGGCTTTTGCCTCCGGCCAGAGGTCTTTTTCGATCCAGTTACGATACTGGCTTTCAACCTGCGCTTTGGAAGGCGCTGCGAATGCGGGCGATATGGCAAGGCTGGCAAACAGGCCGAGAACAAGCTTCAGGCTTCGTTTCCATTTGCATGCCATTGTGAAATTCTCCCAAACGCAATCAGAGTGCAGTTCGCGCCCGCAATGCAGCCGCAAGCGTTCCTTCATCAAGGTAATCAAGTTCACCGCCCACCGGCACACCATGCGCGAGCCGTGTGACGCGGACTTCTAAATTCGTCAGCTGATCGGTGATGTAATGTGCCGTGGTCTGGCCTTCGACTGTCGCGTTAACGGCCAGAATCACTTCCTTGATTTCACCGGATGCGACGCGTTCAACCAGCCCCTTGATGTTAAGATCATCCGGGCCGATGCCATCGAGCGGCGACAGACGACCGCCCAGCACGTGATAGCGCACATTCATGGTGCCTGCGCGTTCCAGCGCCCACAAGTCTGACACATCCTCCACAACAATCAGCATCGATGGATCACGACGATTATCGGTGCAGATCGTGCATGGATCGGATGTATCGACATTGCCGCAACACGAGCAGATACGCACCTTTTCGGCGGCATCCTGCATGGCGCCGCCAAGCGGGATCAGCAGCGCCTCTTTTTTCTTGATCAGATGCAGCGCTGCACGGCGCGCAGAGCGCGGCCCCAGTCCCGGCACGCGGGCCAGAAGCTGGATCAGACGTTCAATTTCAGGACCGGCGATACGTTTGGACATGCTGCTTTGGGCGTAAGAAAAAGGGAAATAAATATAAGGGAGCGAAGCCGCTCCCCCGTCCTTAGAACGGCAGCTTAAAGCCCGGAGGAATTGGCAGACCCGCAGTCAGGGACTGGGTTTTTTCAGCCATTTCGGCTTCGAGTTTTGCCTTGGCATCATTATGGGCTGCAATGATCAGGTCTTCGAGGATTTCCGTGTCCTCTTCCTTCATCATCGAAGGATCGATCTTGAGCGACGACAAGGTGCCTTTGCCCGAAAGCGTGACCGTGACCAGACCGCCACCCGAAGAAGCGGTTGCTTCAAGATTGGCAATTTCGTCCTGCATGGTCTTCATCTTGGCCTGCAGTTCTTTTGCCTGTTTCATCATGCCCATCATGTCACGCATGGGTTCACTCCGTTGTCTTTGAAATTCAGTCGTCGTCAGAAGGCGCGCCGGGCACGTCTTCAACGCTATCCAAGTCTATATCGTCATCATCACCCTGTTCTGCAACGGCAATGCGGACGTCTGTGATCTTTGCACCCGGAAAAGCGGCCAGAATGGCGGCGACATCAGGATCAGCGCGTGCGTCGGTCACGAGATTATCGCGACGCTCGGTTTCCGCTTCTGCAACAGTCTGCCCCGAAACATCACGCGCAACCGTGACCACCCAGCGAATGCCGGTCCAGTTCATAAGGCGCTGCGAAATATCGCTGACCAGCGATTTCGGCGCATCATCCGTCAGACCGATTTCAAGCCGTCCGGGGGCAATTGAGGACAAGCGCACGCAATTCTTGACCAGAATCTTGAACTGCATGTCGCGGAACTTATCCGCCAGTGCAACAATGTCATTGAGGCTGTTGATCGGCACCGAAGGCTGCGGCGTGTTATCGACAAACTGCTGCGGAGCCGATGCTGCCAATGCCGACTGAACCGACTGCGGCTGTGTCTCGACCAATCGCATGGCCGTCGCAGGACCACCCGATGAAGGCATCATGGTTGAGCCGGCCACCGCATCAACACTGCCACGCGCTTCTGGTTGCGAACCGCTATTTGGCCTTACGCCGCCTGGTGATTGCGGACGCGGCGCTGAAACAGTGCCGTTTTCAAGTCCCTTCAGCGCTTCATCAAGCGTTGGCAAATCAGCTGCGTGGGCCAGACGGATCAGCAGCATCTCTGCCGCCTGCACAGGCCGTGTTGCCGTATCCACTTCAGCAATGCCCTTGAGCAACATCTGCCATGTGCGCGACAGCACGCGCACTGAAAGCTTTTGCGCAAAATCACGGCCACGCACCCGCTCATCTTCCGAAAGCGTTACATCATTCGCCACATCCGGCGTGAAGCGCAGGCGCGTCACCAGATGATTGAAATCGGCAAGATCAGTCAGCACCACCGATGGGTCAGCTCCGACATCATATTGCGCACGGAATTCGCTCAAAGCGCCAGCAACATCGCCACGCATGATCATCTCGAAGAGATCAATGATACGGGCGCGGTCGGCAAGCCCCAGCATGGAGCGCACGGCTTCCGCTGAAACATGACCGGCGCCATGCGCAATCGCCTGATCAAAGATCGAGAGCGAATCGCGTGCCGAGCCTTCGCCAGCGCGTGCAATCATCGCCAGTGATGTGTCATCGACTTCGATTGCTTCTGCCTGCGCAATGCGCCTCAGATGTGCGGCCAGCGTGCCCGATTCGATGCGGCGCAGGTCAAAACGCTGACAGCGCGACAGAACCGTGATCGGTACTTTGCGGATTTCGGTGGTGGCGAAGATGAACTTTACATGCGGCGGCGGCTCTTCAAGCGTCTTCAACAGGCCGTTAAAGGCCTGATTGGACAGCATGTGCACTTCGTCGATGATATAGACTTTATAGCGTGCCGAAACAGGGCGATAGCGTACCTGCTCGATGATTTCGCGAATATCGTCGATACCCGTATGCGAAGCCGCATCCATTTCGATCACATCGACATGGCGGCCTTCCATAATCGCCTGACAATGCTCGCCCATAATGGAGAGATCAATTGTCGGCTGGTCGACTGAATCAGTCTTGTAATTAAGCGCACGCGCCAGAATGCGCGCTGTTGTGGTCTTGCCCACACCGCGTACACCCGTCAGCATCCAGGCTTGCGCAATGCGACCCGTTTCGAACGCATTTTTCAGCGTGCGAACCATCGGCTCCTGACCGATCAGATCATTGAAATTCTGGGGGCGATATTTGCGGGCGAGAACGCGATAAGCGCCAGTTTCGGATTTTGTGTCCATTGCGACCCTTCCGTTCCCTGTTCGCTTTTGTCCAGGCTGAAACCTTAAACAGTTTGGACCGGAGACGAAAGTGACTTCGACATTGGCATATCAACCATCAACAGTCATGATCGTCGTGAAAGAAAGGTGGGAGGCTGGCACGATGACCCGTGCCGTGCTCGTTGGGGCTGCTTCCTTCCGGACCTGACCCGGTTGGCGAGTGGCTCGTCCACCACCAACCTCCCACGCTGCATATCGTCAATCGGCGCGCAAAAAGCAAGCGCAGAGACAAAAAAACTGATAAGAATTATTCTATGAAACAGTTTGAACTCGATAAACGGCTTGATGCCGACACTTTTTCAGTCGCTCCGCTCGGCCTTTGCGAGCTGCGACTGATGAATGACAAGCGCTGGCCATGGCTTATTCTGGTTCCACGACGCGCCGGGCTGAGCGAAATTCACGATATGACACCGCTTGATCAGACCATGCTGACATTTGAAGCCGCGATGGTCTCACAGGCGTTGAAGAACGCCACACAGTGCCACAAGATCAATACGGGCGCTCTGGGAAATATGGTGCGTCAGTTGCATATCCATGTGATTGCGCGCAATGAAGGCGATGCCGGTTGGCCCGGCCCTGTGTGGGGGCACGGCACCCGCGCACCTTATGCGGAAAAAGACGCTCTTCGCTTCATCGAAGCGATTCGCACTGCTCTCTGATTCTCCCTTAAACTTTTCGAGACAATCATGGTTTTCAGTCTTTCAGACCTGCCGGATATTGAGCCGAGCAGTCTTGTTGGCTTCGCCGGCAATCGCATAGACCGACTTTCAGAAAAACGTCAGGACGATTCTGCGTTTAACGCACTGGAATTGCCTGAAACCCGCGTGATGGTTTTGGGCAACCATAAGCTTCTGCTTGACTACACGGATGAAAATGCGCCGCGCGCGCTGTTCTCGCTTACGCAAGCGCAGGCATTTTCGCCCGATCTCGATGAGCCTGTGTTGCTGGGTTTACAGGATGGCGTGCCGATTGTGGCACTGATGGCGCCACTTGATCCCGATGCACTGGCGCACCCGTTTCGCGCACAGGATTATCGCAGCATCTATATGGAAGGGCTGGTTTCCACCGATCTTGTTGGCGCATTGGCGCAGGCGGCGGCACTGACTGCATGGCACAGCAATCATCGTTTTTGTGGGCGTTGCGGCACAAAAAGCCAAATGCGCGCCGGTGGCGCAAAACGCATTTGCCCGAATTGCGGAGCCGAACATTTTCCGCGCACCGATCCTGTGGCAATCATGCTGCCTGTTCGGGGTGAAAAATGCATTCTCGCACGCAGCGCGCATTTTACCGCCGGTTCCTATTCCTGCCTTGCTGGCTTCATCGAGCATGGCGAGACAATTGAAGCTGCCGTGCGGCGTGAAAGTTTTGAGGAAATGGGCCTGTCGATTGGTCGTGTTGGCTATTATGCCAGCCAGCCGTGGCCATTCCCTTATTCACTGATGATCGGCTGTCATGCCGAGGTGCTTTCCGATGATTTCACCATTGATCATTCGGAGCTCGAAGACGGTCGCTGGTTCGACAAGGCAGAAGTCCGTGCCATGCTTTCAGACACCCATGAAAATGGGCTGCGTGTCCCGGCATCCGGCGCCATCGCAACCCATCTGATCAGAGCCTGGGCAAACAGTTAGATCAGTCAAACCGATCTAACTATTTTTTCTGCGCATTTTCCTACGCGAAACCGGTTCCCACTTTCGCTGGAAATGCTTGCTACTCAGCTGCGAGCAACTGTGTGCCCCGCGTATCGGCCCCCTTATAGACACCGAGAATACGCACTTCCTTTGTGAAGAAGCGCAACTCTTCGAGCGCCAGCTGGAGATTGCGATCTTCCGGGTGACCTTCAACATCGGCATAAAACTGTGTCGCGATGAAACGGCCACCGATCTGATAGCTTTCCAGCTTGGTCATGTTGATGCCATTGGTGGCGAAACCACCCAACGCTTTGTAAAGTGCTGCTGGCACGTTGCGCACGCGGAAAACAAAAGTCGTGACAATGCGCTCGTCCTTTTCAGGGCGCGGCTCCCACTGCTTGTTCTTGGACAGAACCACAAAGCGGGTCACATTGTCTTCCGAATCTTCCACATTCTCTTCGAGAATATCAAGACCGTAGAGTTCAGAGGCCAGACGCGGCGCAAGGGCCGCCATGGAGCGATCCTGCAAATCAGCCACAAGGCGCGCAGCGCCTGCCGTATCGCCTGCGATCACCGGCTTCCAGCCATTTTGCCGGATGACTTTGCGGCACTGGCCAAGCGCATGAATATGGCTGTGAACCGTTTTGATCTCTTCGCGCCTCACACCCGGGAGCACCATGAGCTGAAAGTGAATCGGCAGAAAATATTCACCCACGATATGCATATCGGCGAGCGGCAGCAGATAGTGAATATCCGCAACGCGGCCTGCAAGCGTATTCTCAATCGGGATCATCGCAAGATCCGCAGCACCGCTTTCAACCGCATTGAAGGCATCTTCAAAAGTCGGGCACGGCAAAGGCTCCATATCGGGAAACATGTTGCGGCACGCCGTATCGGAATTGGCGCCTGCTTCACCCTGAAAGGAAATCCGGTTGGTCTTCATCGTGTTTGTGCTTTCTCAAATGCTCCGCAACAATCGAAGCGTGCTTTAGAGCGCGTTTCAATCTGATTGAATCAGATCGGCGCTCCAAATCCTTTTATTTTAAATCATAAACCCTTTGCGATAATTTCGCGCGCCCGGTCAAGATCAGCCTGCGTATCAACGCCAAGTGGAACTGTTGTGACGATCTCGGCATCAATGCGCATTCCGTCTTCAAGCGCGCGAAGCTGCTCAAGCTTCTCGCGCTTTTCAAGGGTCGATGGGCCGATCTTCACAAAGCGTTCAAGCGCTGCTCGACGATAGGCATAAAGGCCAATGTGATGATAAAGTGGCCCATCGCCATAGGGGGCTGTGGCGCGCGTAAAATAGAGCGCGCGCAGACGCTCACCATTGTTCAAAGGCGAACCGACGATCTTGACGACATTCGGATTGACCTTTTCTTCTTCCAGCTTGATTTCAACACCAAGGGTCGCAATGTCTGCGGGACCGTCCTGCAAGGGACGCAATGCGCGACGAATGGTTTCCGGATCGATGGTTGGCAAATCGCCCTGCACATTGATGATGGCTTCCACCTCATTCGCCGGATCGAGTTTCTGAAGCGCTTCATAGATTCGATCCGAGCCCGATTCATGATCGCTGCGCGTCATGATCGCCTCATGACCATGCGCGATCACTGCGGCGAATATCTCATCACTGTCGGTTGCCACAACCGTGCGCCCCAGCGAGGCTGCCACAGCCCTTTCGGCCACATGCACGATCATCGGCTTGCCACAAATATCGGCGAGCGGCTTGTTCGGCAGCCGTGTGGAACCGAGCCGCGCCGGGATAAGTGTCAGGGTTTTCATCTTCTCAAGCATGATCGACTCTTGGTGTTTCATTGAAAGCAGCGGCCTTATGACGACCTTTATCTGCTCAATAAATGCAGCAAAAGTGTCAAAAAGTCACGGGTGCAGAACCACTTATAGGTGTTGCATCCCCCCCTTAAAAGACCTAGTTTCCGCCCGATGCCGGGGAGAGACTTGCCAGCCTTTCAACATAGGTTCTGCATGCCGGCTTTGGAGGGCGTTGAGTAGAGGGAGCGCTGACCGGCGATGAATTCAACCCGAACTAACAAGTTTATAATGGCTTTTCTGGCAACGGTTTTCGTTGTCATGACGACGGGCATTTTGTCCGATACGCTGTTTCATGCGCCAGCCCCTGAAAAGCCAGGTTTTATAATCGAAGCAACAGAGGCTTCGGCGGGCGGTGGTGCAGCAGCACCTGCCAAGGAAGAAGTGTCGATTGCAGTTCTGTTGCAATCCGCAGATGCTGCGCGCGGACAGAACGTTTTCAAGCGCTGCGCTGCGTGTCACACGGGTGAAAAAGGCGGTGCCAACAAGGTCGGACCACATCTTTGGGACGTACTGAACCGCCCGGCTGCATCTGTGGAAGGTTTCGGCTATTCGGCTGCGATGAAGGAATTTGGAGCTGCGGGTAACAAGTGGGATTATGAACATCTCAACAAGTTCCTGACCTCACCAAAGGGCTATATCAAAGGCACAGCCATGGGCTTTGCTGGCGACAAAAAGGACAATGAACGCGCTGATCTCATTGCTTATCTGCGTTCGCTTTCGGACAATCCGGCCCCGCTTCCAACCGTCGACGCGGCCCCTGCGAGTGAAGGTGAAAAGCCTGCGGAAGCAGCACCTGCCGAAGGTGGCGAAACACCGGCAGCGCCTGCACCAGCAGCCCCGGCAGAGCCTGCACCGGCTCCAGCCAATTAATCTTTGATGAAACAATGATAAAAACCGGGTTTCGACCCGGTTTTTTTATGAGCGTGCGGTCTGCTCAGATCAGACTTCTGCTCTGGCGACATGTTTTTTCAACTTGTGCCTTTCTTCCTCCGCAAAAAGCCATAAAACTTGCTCCCAATATATCCGAGACAAGAACGGAGATGCTGGATGAGAGCTTTTTGGGCGGGCGCGTTTGCAATTACGATGCTCACAGGAACGATGTTGAGCGGTACGGTTTCCAGCTCCTATGCCAATGATGCCGATCCGCAATGGCGCTATTCCTCCAGTCTGCTTGGAGAGCCCAAATATCCAGCCGATTTCAAACATTATGACTATGTGAACCCGGATGCACCCAAAGGCGGTGCACTCAACATGGTGGCGGTGGGCACATTCGACACGCTCAACCCCTATGTCATTCAGGGTGTTGCGGCGGCGGGCCTGTCAGATTTTGGCGGCGGCATGCTCTACGACACATTGATGAGTGATTCGCTCGATGAAGGATCGATCCAATATCCATTGATCGCGGAAGCGTTGCAGTATCCTGATGACTTCTCGTGGGTCAAATTTCGGCTCAATCCCAATGCCAAATGGCATGATGGCGAGCCGATCACCGTCGATGATGTGATCTGGTCATTTGAAGTGCTCAAAAAGCAGTCGCCCATGTATAACAAATATTATGGCGATGTTGAAAAGGCGGAAAAGACCGGCGACCACGAGGTCAAGTTCACCTTCTCGCAGACAGGCAATCGCGAACTGCCGCAGATTATGGGCCAGCTTGCCATTCTCCCCAAACACTGGTGGACGGGCAAGGATGCACAGGGCAAGCAGCGCGATGTAACCCGGCCGACACTGGAAATCCCGCTCGGCTCCAGTGCCTATAAGATCAAATCCGTGGTTCCGGGGCGCTCGATTATCTGGGAGCGCGCCGACGAATATTGGGGCAAAGACCTGCCGGTCAATGTCGGGCGCTATAATTTCAATGAAGTTCGCTACGAATATTATCTCAACGAAGATGCGACATGGGAAGCCTTCAAGAAAGGCGGACAATATGACTACCGGCTTGAAAACAGCGCCCGGCGCTGGGCTGAACAGTATGATTTCCCCGCTGTCAAACGGGGTGATGTGATCAGGAAATCCTTTCCCTATCATGCGGTCGGACGCATGCAGGGCTATTTCCTCAACACGCGCCTCGACAAGTTTCAGGACGTGAAAGTTCGCGAAGCACTGACCTATGCATTTGATTTTGAATCGATGAACCGCCTGCTGTTCTTCAATCAATATCAGCGCATCAATAGCTATTTTGCCGGCAACGAGCTGCATCTGAGTGGTGTTCCGACCCCTGAAGAACAAGCCATTCTCCAAAGCGTTCAGGATCAACTGCCAGCCGATGCACTGACCAAGGAATTCAAACTGCCTGTCTATGATACACCACAGGCGACACGCGACAATCTGCGCAAGGCGCTTGAGCTTTTTGGCGAGGCAGGCTGGAAATTGCAGGGCAACAAGCTCGTTGATGCAAAAGGCACGCAGTTCACAATCGAGTTTCTTGGCAAGGATCCGACCGATGAGCGGATTTACAATCCGTTTGCCGCAAGCCTGCGCAAGATCGGCATCAGTGCCACCGTTCGTATTGTCGACAGCGCGCAATATCAGGCCCGCGTCAATGATTTTGATTATGACGTTATAACTTCTGTTATGCCGCAGAGCGGATCACCTGGCAACGAACAGCGTGACATGTGGGGCTCGAAAGCTGCCGACCATAAAGGCAGCCGCAATTATGCCGGTATCAAAAACCCGGCAATCGACAAGCTGATTGATCGCGTTGTCTATGCCAAGGATCGTGCGGAACTGGTGGCTGCGACCCATGCGCTCGACCGTGCGCTTTTGTGGAATTATTACGTCATTCCGCAATGGTATTCCGACCATATCAATGTCGCTTACTGGAACAAATTCGGCATGCCTGAAACGCAACCCGACTATCTTGGGATTGACCCTTTCTCCTGGTGGGTGGGCCCTGCCAAGGAGGCAAAGCTCAAAAACAGCTCGAATTAAGGGGGCATATCGGCCATGCCGGGCTTACATCTCAATCGCCGTCATTTTCTCGGACTGACAGGCAGTGCTGCAATTGCGGCCTGCCTGCCGCAAACGGCTTTCGCAAAGCTTGCCACAGGCACCCCCCTGCATGGTCTGTCAGCCTTTGGCGATCTGAAATACCCGCCCGATTTCACGCATTTCGATTATGTCAATCCCGATGCGCCAAAGGGTGGCACCTTCACACTGGCACCCAATACGTGGGTCTGGAACCAGAACACGCAGACATTTAACACCCTCAACACCCTGACGTTCAAAGGCGATGCGCCGCCGCGCATGGAGCTAACCTTTGACAGTCTGATGGCTCCGGCGCTTGATGAACCGGATTCGGTTTACGGTCTGATTGCGCAAAGCGTTACGCTTTCTAAAGATCGTCAGAAATGTCTCTTCCGGCTGCGCAAAGAAGCGCGCTTTCACGACGGTTCGCCCATCGAAGCCAAGGACGTCGTTTTCACTTATGAGATGCTCAAAAAGAAAGGCCATCCACTGATCCGGCAGGTGCTCTCAGCACTCGAAACGATCAAAGAAATCGGCCCACACGACGTGAGCATGCACTTTGCTTCCGGTCGTGGGCCCAGCGCTGTTCTCAATGCAGTGACATTGCCGATATTGTCGAAAGACTGGTTCAAAGATCGGGATTTCGAGGCGGCCAGCATGGAAGCCATCCTTGGATCAGGCGCTTATCGCGTCGGTCCAATCACGGCCGGACAGCTTATCGAATATGAGCGGGTCGAGGATTATTGGGCGAAAGATTTGCCGGTTGCGCGTGGTTCAGCCAACTTTGATCGTATCCGCATTGAGTTTTATCGCGACCGTCAACCGGAATTTGAAGCCTTCAAAAAAGGTAATATTGATTTCCGGCAGGAAAGCGTTTCAAAGACCTGGGCAACAGCCTATGATTTCCCTGCCATTCAACAAAACAAGATCATCAAGCGCACGTTCCCAAAAGAAAAAAGTCCACTCATGCAGGCATGGGCGCTCAATCAGCGGCGGGAGCGTTTTCGCGATCCGCGGGTGCGCGAGGCAATCAATCTGTGCTTTGACTTTGAATGGACCAATGCAAACCTCTTCTATTCGACCTATGAACGCTCGCAATCCTGTTTCAACGGCTCAGATTTTCAGGCGGTCGGATTGCCCACGCAAGATGAGATGAAAGTGCTTGAGCGCTATCGTGGCAAAATTCCCGAAGCGGCCTTTGGGGATGCTGCTCTCATGCCGGTTTCCGATGGCTCTGGGCGCGACCGCAAGCAGTTTTCACGCGCCATCGCCCTGCTCGAAGAGGCGGGTTTTGTGCGCAAGAATGGCCAGTTCCATAGCAAGAATGGCGAAAAGCTCTCGCTTGAGCTTCTCAGCAATTCGGAGAGTTTCTCCCGCATCTATAATCCCTTCGTGCAGAAAATGCGGGCCATTGGCATTGATGCGAGCCTCAGACTGGTGGATTCCAGCCAATATCAGGCGCGCATGCAGGATTTCGATTTCGATCTTGTCGGCATCGCCATGCAATTTGGTGCAACGCCCACCAAAGAATCGCTTGCGTCCATGTTCGGGTCAGAAGCTGCAAAAACACCGGGCAGCTATAATCTTTCGGGCACATCAGACGCAATGATCGACGCCCTGATTGATGATGTTGGCAATGTTTCCACGCGCGAAGAGCTGGTTGCAACAATCCGGGTGCTGGATCGGTACTTGCGTATCCGGCTCGAGTGGATTCCAAATTGGACTGTCGCGAATCACCTGGTCGCCTATTGGGATCGTTTTGGTTTCAAGGAGCCAAAGCCCGATTATGGCTTTCCGGTTGAGACGCTGTGGTGGATTGATCAGAAGAAAGTGGAAGCTGTTGGCAAGCCGTAACAACAAACTGAACATGCGGAGCATTGAGAGCTGATGGGCGCTTATATTTTACGCCGCCTGCTTTTGATGATCCCGACCATCCTCGGCATTATGGCCATATCTTTTGCCGTGGTTCAGTTTGCACCCGGTGGGCCGGTTGAGCGCGTCATTGCGCAGCTTTCCGGTCAGGGTGGCGATGCGCTGGATCGCCTTTCCGGTGGTGGCGGCGATTTTGGTCAAAGCAATATGGACAGCGGTTCGTCCAGCTCCAAATATCGCGGTGCGCAGGGATTGGATCCACAATTCATTGCCGATCTGGAAAAGCAGTTCGGCTTCGACAAGCCGCCGCTGGAACGCTTTGGCCAGATGCTGTGGAACTATATGCGTTTTGATTTCGGGCGCAGCTATTTCCGCGATATCAGCGTGATCGACCTCATCAAGGAAAAGATGCCGGTCTCAATTTCGCTTGGACTTTGGCTCACCTTCCTGTCCTATCTGATCTCGATCCCGCTTGGCATTCGCAAGGCGATCAAGGAAGGGACGCGCTTTGACACCTGGACCAGCGCGATCATCATTGTCGGTTATGCCATTCCGAGCTTTCTGTTTGCGATCCTCTTGATCGTGCTTTTTGCCGGCGGCTCGTTCTTAGACTGGTTTCCGCTGCGTGGCCTCACCTCGCCTGATTTTGCGCAAATGTCATTTTGGGCCAAGATTGGCGATTATCTCTGGCACATGGTTCTGCCGGTTACAGCCCTGGTGCTCTCGGCTTTTGCCACAACCACACTCTTGACCAAGAACTCGTTTCTGGAAGAAATCCGCAAGCAATATGTGACGACCGCGCGCGCCAAGGGGCTGACCGAAAATCAGGTGCTTTATCGCCATGTGTTCCGCAATGCGATGCTGATCGTGATTGCCGGTTTTCCGGGAGCGTTCATTTCTGCCTTCTTTACCGGCTCATTGCTGATCGAAACCATCTTCTCGCTCGACGGGCTGGGGCTGCTTGGCTACCAGTCGATCATCAATCGCGATTATCCGGTTGTGTTTGCCACCTTGTTTATTTTCTCGCTGATCGGCCTGCTCGTCGGTCTTCTGTCCGATCTGATGTATACATGGATCGATCCGCGGATCGACTTTGACCGGAGGGATGTGTGATGACCGACACCACTCTTACCCCTCAAGCAAAGCGTGTTAAACGTCCATTTCTTTCGCCGCTCAACCGCCGCCGCTGGCAGAATTTCAAGGCCAATAAGCGCGGTTACTGGTCGCTGTGGATTTTCCTGTTTCTGCTGGTCGCAGCCCTTTGTTCCGAGTTCATTGCCAATGACAAGCCAATCCTTGTTTCCTACAAGGGCGAGCTGCTGGCGCCGGTTTTTGTCGATTACCCGGAAGAAAAATTCGGCGGCTTTTATGCCGTCACCGATTATCGCGATCCGGTGATACAGGAAGAGATCAACGCCAATGGCTGGGCGCTCTGGCCACCGGTGCGTTATTCCTACAACACCGTCAATAACGACATTCCAGAGGCTGCCCCCTCAAAACCATTCTGGCTTTATACGCAAGAACAGCGCTGCCAGCGCTATCCGCTCGGCGTCAATGATCCCAATTGCATTATCGGCAATTTCAACTGGCTTGGCACCGACGATCAGGCGCGTGACGTGTTCGCACGCGCGCTTTACGGCTTTCGCATATCGGTGCTGTTTGGTCTCATCCTCACCTTCTTCTCGGCAATCATTGGCGTGAGCGCCGGTGCCGTGCAGGGTTATTTCGGTGGCTGGGTCGACCTCATTTTCCAGCGGGTGATCGAAATCTGGTCGTCCATCCCGGTTCTTTATCTGCTTTTGATCATTGCCGCGATTTTGCCACCCGGATTCTGGGTCTTGCTGGGCATCATGCTGCTGTTTTCATGGGTGGCCTTTGTCGGCGTTGTCCGGGCCGAATTCCTGCGCGCGCGAAACTTTGAATATGTGAATGCAGCCCGCGCGCTTGGCGTGAAAAACGCCACCATCATGTGGCGGCATCTTTTGCCAAATGCCATGGTCGCAACACTCACCTTCCTGCCCTTCATCCTCAATGGCTCAATCACAACACTGACGTCGCTCGACTTCCTTGGTTTTGGTCTGCCGCCGGGTTCGGCCTCGCTTGGTGAATTGCTCGCACAGGGCAAGAACAATCTTCAGGCGCCATGGCTTGGGATTACCGGCTTTGTGGTGATCTCGGTCATGCTCTCGCTGCTCATTTTCATCGGTGAAGCCACCCGTGATGCATTCGATCCACGAAAGGCGTTTCAATGAGTGGGTCCATGAACAAGCCGTTGCTCTCTGTGCGTGATCTTTCGGTCGCCTTCCGCCAGAATGGTGAAGAACGCATTTCCGTCGACCGCGTTTCCTTCGATATAAGACAGGGGGAAACAGTCGCACTTGTCGGTGAATCCGGTTCCGGTAAGTCGGTTTCGGCACTCTCCATCCTGAAGCTTCTGCCTTATCCGTCAGCCAGTCACCCATCAGGGGAAATTCTGTTTGACGGCAAGGATCTGATGAAGGCTCAGGAGCCCGAATTGCGGCGCGTGCGCGGCAATGATGTCACCATGATCTTTCAGGAGCCGATGACTTCGCTCAATCCGCTGCACACGGTCGAGCGGCAGATTGCTGAAATCCTGAAAATGCATCAGGGCATGGGGGATCAGGCGGCGCGCGCGCGCACGCTGGCGCTTTTGCATGAAGTGGGCATTCGCGATCCTGAAAAACGCCTTGCCTCCTTCCCGCACCAGCTTTCAGGTGGCCAACGGCAGCGCGTTATGATCGCCATGGCGCTCGCCAACAAGCCGAAGCTGCTGATTGCCGATGAGCCGACAACCGCCCTTGATGTGACCGTACAGGCGCAGATTTTGCAGCTTCTTGCGGACCTTAAAGAATCGCAGGGCATGTCGATGCTCTTCATCACCCATGATCTCGGTATCGTGCGCAAGATCGCCGACCGTGTCTGCGTGATGAGCAAGGGCAAGATTGTCGAAACGGGTCCAACGCGCGAAATTTTTGATAATCCGCAGCACGACTATACCAAGCATCTCTTGGCGGCTGAACCAAAGGGCGAACCGCCACTGGCTGATCTTTCTGCCAAAACGGTGATGGAAGGCAAGGATGTCCGCGTCTGGTTCCCGATCAAAAAGGGGTTTCTGCGCAAGACCGTCGATCATGCGAAAGCCGTCGATGGCATCGACGTGACACTGCGCGCCGGCCAGACGCTTGGCGTGGTGGGTGAATCGGGTTCAGGCAAAACAACACTGGGTCTCGCCCTGTCGCGCATGATTTCATCCAAAGGCGAAATCCGCTTCGAGGGGCGCGACATTGCGCAGTTCAGCTTCAAGGATATGCGCCCGTTGCGCCGGGAAATGCAGATCGTGTTTCAGGACCCGTTCGGCTCGTTAAGCCCACGCATGACCATTGCCGATATCATTGCCGAAGGTCTTCTGGTGCATGAGCCAAGGCTTTCGGCGGATGCGCGCGACGAACGTGTGGTGGCAGCCCTTAAGGAAGTGAACCTTGATCCTGAAACCCGCTTTCGCTATCCGCATGAATTTTCAGGCGGCCAGCGCCAGCGCATCGCGATTGCACGCGCCATGGTGCTTAACCCGAAATTCGTGATGCTCGACGAGCCAACCTCAGCGCTTGATATGAGCGTGCAGGCGCAGGTGGTCGATCTTTTGCGCGCATTGCAAAAGAAGCATGATCTCGCTTATCTTTTCATCAGTCACGATCTGAAAGTGGTGCGGGCACTGGCCAATGATGTGCTGGTGATGCGCAATGGCAAGGCAGTCGAATATGGAACCTCGCAGGAAGTCTTTGCCAATCCCAAAACCGACTATACAAAAGCGTTGATGGCGGCAGCCTTCCACATGGAGACGACCACTTCGGGAGGAGTAAAACAATGACAGGCAAGAATGATAAAAACATTCTTCTCGCACTCACCAATTGGGATCCGGCGATCTGGATCGACAGTTTCAAGGCGCATGGGCCGGATCGCAGTGTGGTGACAGAACGCACAGACAACGACCCAAGCATCGAATATGCGCTTGTCTGGAAGCAGAAGCCCGGTTCACTGACAAATCTGCCCAATCTCAAAGTGATATTCTCGCTGGGTGCTGGCGTCGATCATGTCTTTCATGATCCCCATATTCCTGATGTGCCGCTGGTGCGTGTCATTTCAGATGATCTCACCATGCGCATGACAGAATATGCCGTCTGGCAGGTGCTTGACCATCACCGGCTTGGTGCAAGCTATCGCAAGCAGCAGAAAAACCATGTCTGGCACGAAGACCCGCGCCAGCCAGCAGCCCATGAAGTCACCGTCGGTATCATGGGGCTCGGTGTTTTGGGCCGCGATGCAGCCGAGAAACTAAAAACGCTCGGCTTCAATGTAACGGGCTGGAGCCGCCGTCCGCAGGAAATCGACGGCATTCAGACCTTCAACGGCAAGGAAGGCTTTGCGCGCTTTCTCAAGACTGCCGATATTTTCGTCTGCCTTCTGCCTTTGACGCCCGACACCAAGGGCATCCTGTCCATGAGCATGTTTGCGCAATTGAAAAGCGACGGACCGCTGGGCGCGCCTGTGCTGATCAACGCTGGTCGTGGCGGCTTGCAGAACGAAGCCGATATTCTGGCAGCGCTTGATCGTGGCTTGCTTTCCGCAGTCACGCTTGATGTGTTCAATCAGGAGCCATTGCCAACCGATAGCCCGCTGTGGACGCATCCGAAAGTCACAATCACCCCACATGCGGCTGCGAGTTCATCAGCCAGTGCAATCGTTCCGCAGATCATCCGGCAGATCGAAGCCTTTGAACGCGATGGAACGCTGGAAAACGTGGTCGATCGCGCCACACAATATTAAAAGATTAACCGGCTAATTACGATGCGCAATGTCTTTGCGCATCGTGATTGATGTTGTGCGGTTATAGCCGGGATGCGCAGTCTCAGCGGTTAAACGATAGCCCAGCTTTTCAAAAACCACGCGGTTGCGTATCAGCTCAATGCGCACCTGAAGCTCGATCACCGGCTTACCCCGCGCAACAGCTGTCTTATCAGCCTGTTCCATCAGCTTGCGACCAATGCCCTGCCCTTCCAGCGCTGGTGCCACCGCAAGTTTGCCGAGATAAAAATGGTCATGCTTTTCTTTGATAAACACGCATCCAGCCAGTTCGTCACCAAGAAAGGCTGCAAAGCCCTGTTCATCGCGGGCCTTGATCTTAAGGTTTTCAACCGTCTGCAGATGCACGGATGATGGCGGATCGATGATGCCATCCATATAGGCGAAACTGTCGCGAACGAGCGTCAAAAGGGCGTTCCAGCGGTCGAAGTCGGGGCCAATCGCAATCATGCGAAGCTGTGTCATTTCGGTTTGCGCGCCTTGTATCGGATGGTTTCGAAACGCACATTCAAGGCGTTGTAAAGCAGAAGCCGACCGATCAGCGGCTCGCCAATTCCTGTTACCAGTTTGATGACTTCCATCGCCTGCAAACTGCCGATAACGCCCGGCAACACACCAAGAATACCAGCCTGCGCGCATGTGGGCACAGTCCCAGGCGGTGGCATATCGGGGAAGAGATCGCGATAGGATGGGTTTTGTGTGCCGTCAGCACCTTGCCTATAAGGCATAAGAACAGTGACGGTGCCATCAAAACGGCCCATCGCACCGGTGACCAGCGGGCGTTCGGCCACGGCACAGGCATCAGCCAAAGCATACCGCGTGGCAAAATTATCAGAACCATCGACAACCACGTCGTAATCGCCGATCAGGGCCTGCGCATTTTCGGCATTAAGCCGCAAGGCGTGCGTTTGAACATGCACATGCGGATTGATACGCGCGATGGATGCCTTTGCACTCTCCACCTTCGCCAGCCCGACACTGTCTGTATCGTGGATCACCTGCCTTTGCAGATTTGACAGCGAAACCGTATCGTCATCGACAAGACCGAGTGTGCCAATGCCTGCCGCCGCCAGATATTGCAGCACAGGCGCACCAAGGCCACCGGCCCCCAAAACCAGAACACGGGCGGCTTTCAGCTTCTGCTGGCCCGGCCCGCCAACTTCCGGCAGCACGATATGGCGCGCATAGCGCTCCAATTCTTCCGATGAAAAAGGCTTTGATGATGCATTCATAATGGCTCAACATAAGCCCGCGCAAATGCGCTGTCAGCGACTATTTTCAGATTTTTGTCAGTTGGCCCGCCGCCACATTGAAAAACTGCGCATCGCCTTCCAGCGCCTCAAAAAGCGATCGGTCAGTGCCAGTCATGAATGCCTGCCCGCCAAGATCGTCAAGGATGCCGAACAGCGCTGCACGGCGTCCGGTATCAAGATGAGCAGCAATCTCATCAAGCAGAAGAATCGGTGCCATGCCGGACAATTCTCCCGTTAGTCTTGCATGTGCCAGAATAAGGCCGATCAGCAGTGCTTTCTGCTCACCCGTTGAACAAAGGGCTGCGGGCATCGATTTGGGCCGATGCTGGACGATGAGATCGGTTCGATGCGGGCCTTCGAGTGTGCGCCCCGCGGCGCGATCGCGCGCACGGCCATCGCGCAACGTGCGGCGAAAATCCTCTTCCAGATCAAGGGCTGCTTCCAGAGCGATTCGCTGTTCCAGCGATCCTTCGAGAAAACAATCTGCCTTGGGGAAAGGGCCATCTGTCGGCAGACGCTCAATCATCGCCGCGATCAGCCGCATGCCTTCTGCGCGTGCTGCCGCAATGGCAATGCCCAGTTCCGCCATCTGGCTTTCAATCGCATCAAGCCATTGCGTGTCACCATTGCCATCACTGAGCAGACGATTGCGCGCGCGCATGGCCTTTTCATAATCGAGCACCCGCTTGCCGTGGCCCGTGTCAATGGCCAGCACCATGCGGTCGAGAAACCGCCGCCGGTCCGAGGCGCCACCGGTAAACAGCCCATCCATGGACGGCACAACCCACAACACGCGTGCATAATCAAGCAACTCATCGCCCGATGCGGCTATGCCATTGATGCGGACCTTGCGGCCACCTTCGCCCCCGCCTGTCGTACCCGTGCCGATTTCAGCGTCGCCATAGATCATGCAGTCAAGTGCTGCATGAATGGCAAAGCCGTCATGGCTCCCCGCGCGCGCCACATCATCATAGGATGCGCGGCGCAGCCCCCTCCCCGGAGACAGAAACGACAAAGCCTCAATCAGATTGGTTTTGCCCGAACCGTTTTCACCGGTCAGCACCACATGGCCGGGGCCAAGCGGCAGCGCAAGCTCCGCATAATTGCGGAAACTGACAAGTTTAAGCCGCCGGACCGAAACTCGATCCGGGCGGCTTATATTGGATTCAGACATGCTCACGGCCGGTTTACAGATCCTAGACGCGCATCGGCATCAAAACATAAAGCACATCTTCATCGCCGGTATCGCGCACAAGCGTCGGAGAGCCTGCATCGGCCAGCATGAAGACTGCATCGGTGCCTGAAAGCTGGCTTGTAATGTCGAGCAGATATTTCGAGTTGAAACCAATCTCAATCGGGTCAGCATCGTAATCGGCAGCCAGTTCGTCAGTCGCACTGCCCGAATCGGGATTGTTGACGGTAAGCGTCAACTGACCATCGGCAATCGAAAGCTTTACCGCACGGCCACGCTCGCTTGAAATGGTCGAAACACGATCAACGGAGGCTGCAAAATCCTGACGGCTGATGGTGAGCTTCTTGTCATTGCCCGATGGAATCACCCGCTGGTAATCCGGGAATGTCCCGTCGATCAGCTTGGAGGTCAGAACGACAGAACCAACAGTGAAGCGAATCTTTGCATCCGAAAGTTCAACCGAAACGACCGTATCCGGCGCGTCGACGAGCTTCTGGAGTTCCGCAACCGTTTTGCGCGGAATGATGATGCCTGGCATGCCCTCAGTACCCGAAGGGGCTTCCAGTTCAGCGCGCGCAAGACGGTGACCATCGGTTGCAACAGCGCGCAGCTTGAGCGCTCCATCGCTTTCAATGGCATGGAAATAAATGCCGTTGAGATAATAACGGGTTTCTTCCGTCGAAATCGCAAACTGCGTGCGATCAATCAGGCGCTTTAAGGCCTGCGCATCAATGCGGAACGTATGCGTGAAAGAACCCGAAGTCAGTTCCGGGAAATCCGACTGTGGCAGGCATTGCAGGCGGAAGGACGACTTGCCCGAAACCACCGACATGGAACCGCCATCTGGGTTCGTCGACAGCATGACTTCCGCACCATCGGGCAGCTTGCGCACGATATCATAAAGAAGATGCGCCGGAACGGTGGTGGCTCCCGCCTGTTCGACCATGGCAGCGGTCGCTTCATTGACCTCGAGATCAAGGTCCGTTGCCTTGAGGGCAAGGCTTGCGCCTTCGGCCTGCAAAAGCACGTTCGACAGGATAGGAATCGTGTTGCGACGTTCGACAACGCGATGCACATGATTGAGGGATTTAAGAAGGTTTGACCGTTCCAGGGTTACACGCATATTGAAACGCACTCGCTCTCTAGGACTGGGCAACCGCGCAACGGGCAGACGCCCCTATCAATAAGGCACCTGTGGCGCCAGAAGGTTTGCTAAAGTGGCAGATTTTTGAGGCGAAAAGCAAGCCCACGCCGCGTCTCAAATCGACACAGCGCAGGCTTTTTAACTCATTTCTATCGATCAGGCGGCCTGATCGTTGATCAGACGCTTGAGAAGCTCAAGTTCCTGCGCAAGCTTGCCATCGGCACCGACCAGGTCTTCAATCTTGCGCACGGCATGAAGCACGGTTGTATGGTCACGTCCGCCAAAACGGCGACCGATTTCCGGCAGCGAGCGCGGGGTCAGCATCTTGGCAAGATACATCGCAACCTGACGCGGCTTGACAATGGTGCGCGTACGGCGGTTCGACAGCAGATCCTGTTTGGAAACATTGTAGTGACGTGCAACAATGCGCTGAATTTCTTCAATGCGGATGCGCTTTGGCTCACCAACGCGGGTCAGATGGCCCAGCAGTTCATCAACACGGTCGATGGAGAGATTAGGCTCGAACGACTGGCGGAACAGAAGCTGGTTGAAAGCGCCTTCCAGCTCACGGCCCGATCCGGTGACGGTGCGGGCAACATGGGTAAGGATTTCATCCTGAATGTTGAGGCTTGGATCTTCCACCTGTGCGGCAGTCAGGCGGCGACGCAGCATTTCAACGCGCATTTCGTAATCCGGCGCTGCAACTTCGAGAGCCACACCACCCTGAAGACGCGAACGAACGCGGACATCAAGCGATTCCAATTCCGATGGTGGGCGATCTGCTGCCACAACCACCTGCTTGGCGCTGTCGAGCAGCGTGTTGAGCAAATGACAGAACTCGTGCTGGATCGATTTCCCCTGCAGGAATTGCATGTCGTCAATGACCAGCAGATCGATATCGCGCAACTGTTCCTTGAACGAGAGCGCATTGTTGTCGCGAATGGCGGTTGCAAAGCGCCACATGAAATATTCGGCCGTCAGATAAACAACACGTGCCTTTTCCTGACGCTGCAAAGCTGCGGCGGCAATGGCCTGCAAAAGATGCGTCTTGCCAAGACCAACGGATGCATGAATGAAAAGCGGGTTGAAGCGCACGGCACTTGAGCCTGCTTCTGCAATGGTGCGGGCGGCGGCAAGAGCCACGCGGTTGGAAGCACCATCGATAAAAGAATCAAACGTATAACGCGGGTCGAGGGGAGAGCCGAGAACCGCGCCTGATGCCGATTCGGCGACGACTGTGGAGCCGCGCTTGTCAGCGCTGGGCTGACCGACCGGGAAAACCACCTTTTCGCGTATTGCAGCCGGCGACTTTGCTTCGTTGGCTTCACTGGTTTCAGCAGGTGCTTGCGCACGAACCACCCGGCTCACGCCGCGCACGACCACTTCAACTTTCAGAATCTGCGGGTTTTCTTCCTGCCAGAGTTCCGTCAGCAATTCGGAATAATGATTGTTGATCCATGAGCGAAGGAAAGCTGTCGGAACGGACAGGCGGACAACGCTTTTGGAGAGATCGTCCAGTTTCAGGCGGCCAAACCAGCTTGAGTAAATCTCGCTGCCAACGCGCGCCTTGAGCTTTGCCGTCAGACGATCAAAAACGTCATCGCTGACGCCAGTATCAGCACTCACCATGAGGCTTGTGTCTTTTCCTTTAGCAGAAGATCCATGGATACGGTTCGCATGCGCATCATCACCCATCGTTGCCGTCGACTTACCAGTCATCATTGCCATCATCTCGCCTGCCTTCACATTCTTACGCGCCATTTTTGCGGCGCTTGTCGTTATTTCCCGCATAGGTCCGCCTGATCTTTTGATCCGGTCGCCTCGCAGGTACACATTTTAACTCAAGCCCTCACGGGAAGGGCCAAACACAAACTCAAACAGTCCACGCTTCGAACACATGCCATGGACCAACCCCCGGACGCTCCTTTTCGGTTACGCGTCGACTCACAAAATCCTTGCTCAAAGCTGATTGCCCGGAACGGGTCTTGCGACAACCATTCAATTGACGAAGATGCGCCTAAAACAGCATTCCGGTTAATGAATGGTAAGCACCCCCATAAGAGACAAACATAACAGGAACAGGACCTTAGACACAGAACTAAGCATTCGCGGAGGAACATTCCGCGCCAATATAGAACAAATTTTAATGCTAACTCTGAGCCGTGGCCCACCTCTCTTGAGCCCTGACTTTAACGAAGCCTTGTGGCAAAGAGCAAGTCTAAGAATTGCTGTTTTTTCTTCAATTAAGGCTTGCATGGCCTGCAAACGCGACCGGAGAATCGGGCATCAAAGAAATAACACCTTTGGATTCAATGTGTTTTGATTGCTGATTTTTTAGACGGCCACTGTCTGTTCTCCTAGGAAAATAATTTTTAATAATTTGCTTGACTCAAACCCGCTTCCGAGTCCTTCGGCACGCCTGTGGATAAGTGTGGATAATGCCTCACAAGCTTTTGAAAAAGAAAGGGAAATTGCACCAGTCACTTTCTGGAACACTGCGAAATTTTACGAATTAATTGCATAATTAATACAGAGCGGTGCCGGCTCAAACATATCAGCGCATTCCTTAAAATCATTCCAAAAAGAAAAACCCGGCTAACAATGAGCCGGGTTTCTAAAACCTGATTTTAATTTCAGGAAATATTAGGCGTTCAGAGCCTTAACGCGTGCGGCAAGGCGCGAAACCTTACGAGCAGCTGTATTCTTGTGAACGACGCCCTTGGAAGCGGCGCGCATCAGTTCTGGCTCAGCAGCCTTGAAAGCAACCGATGCTGCTTCCTTGTCGCCGCTCAGGAGCGCATCTTCAACCTTGCGGATGAAAGTGCGAACGCGCGAACGGCGCGACTTGTTGATTTCGGTGCGTGCGGCTATCTTGCGCACTGCCTTCTTGGCCGAAGGAGTATTGGCCATAAATGCCTCTCTTTTTCTGTCAGCTAGCCCATTTGGTCAAACCGTTGGGCACAAAACCACTAGGGCAGCCATAATGCCTAGGGCCACCGATCCGTGCCGGGCTTATAGATCAGCTTTATCTTCGCGTCAACGAGGATTCTGATCTGCAAACCAGCCAGAAGGCCGGATATGCGGCCTTCTGGCTGAAATTTCGGCCGCCTGAGACGCCAATCTGGCTAAATGGCACGGGAAGCTCTGTCTTTATAATCACGCGATCAGCGATTCTTGAAAGATGGCGTACGCTTGTCGATAAAAGCGGCCATGCCCTCTTTCTGGTCTTCCGTCGCAAAGAGCGAGTGGAACAGGCGCCGCTCGAAACGCAAACCTTCATCAAGGGTGGTCTCGTAAGAACGATTGACCGATTCCTTCACCATCTGCACGGAGAGCTGTGAGAAGGAAGCTATGCGTTCCGCCGCCTTCAGCGCCACTTCGATGAGTTCCTCCGGTGCAACCAGACGCGAGACAAGGCCGCAGCGTTCGGCCTCTTCGGCCTCCATCATGCGCCCCGTCAGACACATATCCATCGCCTTCGATTTGCCAACAAAGCGCGTGAGACGCTGCGAGCCACCCATGCCCGGCATCACCCCCAGAGTAATTTCCGGCTGGCCGAATTTGGCATTGGTGGCGGCGATGATGAAATCACACATCATGGCAAGTTCACAGCCCCCGCCCAGCGCATAGCCTGAAACGGCGGCAATGATTGGCTTGCGCACGCGATCCACCTTGCGCCAGTCCGCAAACATGTCGTGCAAATAGGCATCAACAAAGTTGATCGGCTGCATTTCTTTAATGTCGGCACCGGCCGCAAAGGCCTTTTCGGAGCCGGTCAGAACGATCGCGCCGATTCTGCCATCGGTGTCAAAAGCAGCCAGTGCTTCGGTGAGTTCCTTCAGCACAGTGCTGTTTAATGCATTAAGCGCCTGTGGCCGATTAAGACGGACAAGACCAACGCCACCGCGCGTTTCTACAATGATCGTTTCATAAGCCATGGGGAAACCTCTCCTCCTTGATCGGTTCATATTTTGCGGCCAAGGTGGACCGAAGCTTTGCATTTGGCAAGACCAGCCAAATATCAACTTTGGCAGGAGGCGCAGAAAAAGGTCGAGCGGCCCGCCTGTACGGCACGCTCCACCAAAGCACCACAGCCCGGTGCACGGCATGGCTGCGCCTCACGCCCATAGACAGAGAATGAGTGCTGAAAATAACCGAGCGCGCCATTGGCCTGAATGTAATCCTTAAGACTCGACCCGCCCGCGGCAATCGCCTCGGCAATCACGCTGCGAATATCGCCCGCCAGACGCTCAAGCACCGGCTTATCATTGGCAATGGAACCCGCAGACCGCATGGGTGAGAGCCGGGAGCGCCACAAAACCTCACAGACATAGATATTGCCCAGTCCAGCAATCAGACGCTGATCAAGAAGCGCCGCTTTCAGCGGTGTTTTGCGGCCTTCAAAGAGGGTTCCAAGCAATTCACCTGACAGGCGATTGCCGGTGGGTTCAGCGCCCAGCCCTTTGAGCAGAGGATGCATATCCAACGTGCCTTTTTCTGCAAAAAGCATGAAGCCGAACCGCCGTGGATCATTATAAATGATGCGTGCGGCTGCACCATTCGGGCGCAGGAGATGGAAAACGACATGATCATGTTTGGCGATTTTGGATCGCTCATGGTGAAAGTCACCGGGTATGGCCTGCGCATCATCCGCTTCAATCCGAAACGAGCCGGACATGCCGAGATGGCAGATGATCGACAGCCCGTCATCAAGATGCAGGGTCAGATATTTCGCACGCCGCCCCAGCGCATCTATATGGCGCCCCGTTAGACGTTCAACAAAATGATCCGGAAAGGGAAAGCGCAAATCGGGCCGGTTTTGCTCGACCCGCGCAATTGTTGAACCTTCCATAAAAGGTTCAAGGCCCCGGCGAACCGTTTCGACCTCTGGCAATTCGGGCATTGATCATCTTTCAGGCAATGACTGTGGTTACACGCATATAAGCCTATCGCCTTGCGTTTGCCATCCGTTAACCCAAACCAGATTGAAGCTGTTTCCAACCGATATTAACGTTTTATTTTCCTTGTTTCTTAAACTCATCACAATTGGCAGGCAATAAAAGAAGCCCCAACGAGACTTCAGCTCAGGGTAAGTAACATGCCGGCTTTGATGACGCGCTTTTTCAAGAACAGATCGGGTGCAGCGATGATCGAATGCACACTCATCGGTGCGCTGGCGATTATTGCTGTCGTCAGTGGTATGGCGCTTTTTGCAGGAAAGCCCGCTTCCGCTTTTGACTATCGTGCAGCGCAGGTTCAAACTTACGATCAACGCTGAATTTCATCGCTTCATGCAGAATTGAATAGCCACCCGGTTCACGCAGGGGGGCTATTTGTTTATTGGAGTTATTATAAATTTTTATTGCCGAGGATTATCATGACCGTTGAGATCATAGCCGCAAAATCAGCCGAAAGCCGCCCAGTCTGGTTCATCAGCAAAAATGCCATTGATCAGGCGGGATTGACGCAGGATGCCCTAAGCTGGGCGAAGGCCAATGATTTTAACGGCCAGGCCGGTCAGGTTCTGGTGCTTCCCGGTACCGATGGAACGATTGCCGGGGCGCTGTTTGGCACAGGAGATATTGCACAGGGCGGACAGTCGCAGTTGCTCGCCGGAAAACTGGCGCGTGGTCTGCCCGAAGGCGACTGGCACATTGAAGGAAAACCGGATCACGCCGAGCTGACTGCCCTCGCCTTCTTGATGGGTGGCTATAATTTCACGCGCTACCGCAAGGGCAGCGACAAGATGATCCGTCTGGCGGTGCCGGAAGGTGTGGATGCCGCAGAAACGCAATCGATTGCGTATGCCGTGACGCTGGCACGTGACCTCATCAACACGCCCACCAATGATATGGGGCCGGACGCGCTGGAACAGGCAACGCGCGATCTTGCTTCCAGAAATGGCGCGAAAGTCAGCACCATTGAAGGTGATGCGCTGCTCAAACAAAACTTCCCGATGATCCATGCGGTCGGTCGCGCAGGCAGCATCGCGCCGCGCCTTATCGATCTCACATGGGGCAAGGACAGCGATCCGAAAATCACGCTGGTCGGGAAAGGCGTATGCTTTGATACCGGCGGTCTCGACATTAAGGCTGCAAGCGGCATGTTGCTGATGAAGAAAGATATGGGTGGCGCTGCCAATGTGCTGGGCCTTGCGTCCATGATCACGGATGCCAAGCTCCCCGTGCGGCTGCGCGTGCTCATCCCGGCGGTCGAAAATTCGATTGCAGGCAATGCATTCCGCCCGAGCGATGTGCTGCAAAGCCGCAAAGGGTTAACGGTGGAAATCGGCAATACCGATGCGGAAGGCCGTCTGGTTCTGGCCGATGCGCTGACACTGGCCGATGAAGAAGAGCCGGACCTGATCATCGACATGGCAACGCTCACAGGGGCTGCGCGCGTCGCACTCGGCCCCGATCTGCCGCCTTTCTACACACATGATGATGCGCTGGCTGCGACTATTGCAGACAAAGCCACCGAGACGGCTGATCCGCTCTGGCGCATGCCGCTGTGGCAGCCCTATACGCAAAAACTCTCATCGCGCGTTGCGGATCTCAACAATGTCACCACCGATGGTTTTGCCGGTTCCGTTACGGCTGCTCTGTTCCTGAGCCGCTTTGTTGAGAAGGCAAAGGCTTGGGCGCATTTCGATATTTACGGCTGGGTGCCCGTCGAAAAGCCTGCTTCGCCTGTTGGCGGCGAAGCACAGGCCATTCGGGCGCTTTATGCGCTTCTCAAAGAGAAATACGCAGCCCGGTCGCAACAACGATGAAATGACTTGCCTGCAAAAAGAAAACAGCGTTGAATGATACGGGTCCGAAACAATGACCAAGCATTCGGTATGACATGCCCGTTGAACTGAAGCCTTTGCAGGCACTGACATTGCTGAGAACGCTTTCGCTGGCACAGGTGCAGGATGAAATGCCTGACCTGACCACGCGGCAGGTTGCTGTTCTTCTGACCATTTATCTGGAGCCGCCGCCGCATACAGTGCGCGGCCTTGCAGCCAAGCTGAATGTCACCAAGCCGGTGATAACGCGTGCGCTCGACACGATGGGCACGCTCAATCTCGTCTCCCGGCATCGTGATGAAAAAGATCGTCGAAATGTGCTAGTTAAAAGAACAGTCGCTGGCGCGCTTTATGTCGAAAGACTGGGCGATCTGGTGATCGCCAATGCCAGGGAGTTACCATTGTGAGCATGCTCGACCATCGTTTGAATGCCTACCGTCCCGATCTCGCCGATGAACGGTTGAGCGGTCAGGTGGAGGCGAGGCGTTTTACGTCCGGCACAGTGATGCAGGTTTGCGATTCGGTGGTCGATCTGCGCGCCGACCCGCGCCCGGACAGCGGACCGCAAACGCAAATTATCTTCGGCGATAGGGTTCGTGTTTTTGACGAACAGGATGGCTGGTGCTGGGTTCAGGCTGAACGCGACGGCTATACCGGCTACGTATCAGCGGCTTCACTCGAAAAGCCGGAAGCTGAGGCGACGCATATGGTGATCGCGCCGCGCACATTCGTCTATCCTGGCAATGATCTTCGCTTCCCGCACACCAGAACATTATCGCTTGGCTCGCGCGTGCGAATCGTCGGCTCCTCTGAAAAACGCGGCACCGAATATGCGCTGCTTGCGAGCGGCGAAGCGCTGATTGCCCGGCATCTCAAGCCATTGAGCGACCATGCCGAGGATTTCGTTGCGGTTGCCGAAACGCTCATGCATACGCCCTATCTCTGGGGCGGGACATCCGGCTTTGGTATTGATTGTTCCGGCCTTGTCCAGCTTTCAATGTGGGTGGCGGGTCGCAAAGTGTTGCGCGATTCGGACATGCAGCAAAACACGCTCGGCGAGGTTGTCGCGCCTGATGCGGATTATTCCAATCTCAAGCGCGGCGATCTCGTCTTCTGGAAAGGCCACGTTGCCATTTGTGCTGCGCCTGACATGCTGATCCATGCCAGCGGTCACACGATGAGCGTCACATTGGAGCCGCTTAAGGATGCCATCAAGCGGATCGCCTATCTTTATGATCTGCCAACGCTGATCCGCAGGCCGTAAGTGTGCGACCATGAAGGCAAAAGCGACAATAAGAATCGCAGGGCTCATTCTCGGTCTCGCCCTTTTTTTGCCTTCAGCCGTCTCGTTTGAAAGAATTTCCCGTATGACCATAACGGCGTCCCCGGCAAGCTTTGCCAGCGTCAACGGCATTGAAATGTATTACCGTGTCGTGGGCAAAGGGCCGCCGATCTTGCTGATCCATGGCGGTCTTTCCGACCAGCATGTCTGGGATGCGCAACTGCCGATTCTGGCACGCGATCATATGGTGATTGTGGCAGACAGCCGCGGACAAGGGCGCTCGACACGCACCAATAAACCGATCACCTATGACTTGATGGCCGATGATTATGTGGCGCTGCTCGATTATCTCAACATTGACAAAGTCGATCTGGTTGGCTGGAGCGATGGCGGCATAATTGGTCTCGATATTGCCATGCGCTATCCTCAACGATTGAAAAGCCTGTTCGCACAGGCTGCCAATGTCACGCCGGAAGGCTCAACCGGCTTTGCGCTGGCGCGCGCGCAAGGCAAGCCAATTCCCGAACTGCGCCATTATGCAAGCATCGACAAGGAAATTCATGCCCTTTGGGCCAATGAGCCGAATTATTCGATTGATGATCTCGCAAAAATCAATGTGCGAACCGCCATCGTGATCGGCGATCACGATACGGCCATCACACGCGAGCATACGGAATTCATGGCGCATCATATTCCGGGTGCGAAACTGATCATCCTGCCCGATTCGGGCCATAGCGTTCCGGCGGAAAACCCGCGCCTTTATGCACGATCGGTGCTCACCTTCATCGCTGGCGATGCGGCTGCTGATCGTCTCACCGCCAGCAAATAAAGTCAGGTTCTGTTCGGAAGCACACGGTCCGGCGGACGATGACCGTCGACAAAAGCCCTGATATTGATGATCACCTTGTCACCCATATCAACACGGCCCTCAATCGTGGCCGACCCCATATGCGGCAGCAAGACGACCTTGCCCTTTTGCGCCAGTGAGAGCAGGCGCGGATTGACCGCAGGTTCATGTTCGAAAACATCAAGGCCTGCACCGGCAAGCTTGCCCTGCTCAATCAGATCGACCAGCGCATTTTCATCGATAATCTGGCCACGCGCTGTATTCACCAGATAAGCCGTCGGCTGCATCAACGCGATCCTGCGCGCGGAAAGCAGATGAAACGTTGCCGGTGTCGAGGGACAATTGACCGAGATGATGTCCATACGGGCCAACATCTGATCAAGGCTGTCCCAATAGGTGGCTTCCAGCTCTTCTTCGATCTGCGCGCTCACCCGCTTGCGGTTGTGATAGTGGATCGAAAGTCCGAAAGCCTTGGCGCGGCGCGCAACCGCCGTGCCGATGCGGCCCATGCCGACAATACCCAGGCGCTTGCCCCAGATGCGGCGGCCGAGCATCCATGTCGGCGACCAGCCCGGCCACTGGCCATCGCGCTCGTTGAGCACGTTGGCCCCTTCAACCAGACGGCGCGGCACCATGAGAAGGAGCGCCAGCGTCATATCGGCGGTGTCTTCGGTGAGAACATTGGGCGTGTTGGTGACGGTAATGCCGCGCTTTGCAGCCGCAGCCACGTCGATATTATCAACACCATTGCCGAAATTGGCGATGAGTTTGAGATTGGGCCCAGCCTGCTCAATCGCTGCCGCATCAATCACATCAGTGATGCAAGGCACCAGAACATCAGCCTCTTTCATCGCTGCGATGATTTCGGGCTGCGACATGCGATGGTCGTCTATGTTCAAACGGGCCTCGAACAATTCCCGCATTCGGGTTTCCACCGGGTCAGGCAGTTTCCGGGTCAGAACAACCAGCGGCTTTTTCTTGTTCGACATCTCCACCCCATTTTTGTGAGCCCATTATTTGAGCAATACCACCTGTGCAGGCGCACAAATTTCACAGGAAACCTGCCTTGCCGTTTAACACGTTGAGACCTCCTTAACCAAGAAGGTGCAATATGTGATTTTGCTTCGGCTGCTCATCTCTAGCAAGGCGGCGCAGCAAAGACAAAGAAAAACAGAATCGTTAAAACGGCATCAAACGCGGGAAAACCGCGAAATTTATTAATTCAGCGGTTTCAGACGCTCCTCCCCCTGTCCTGAAACTGCATCGACATGACAGGACGGCGAGAGGTCAGAATTGTACCGAGTACTTTCGCAACGCTTTTTCATCGCAGTGCTTTGCAGCATCGCATTGCTTTTGGTCATCGCATCTCTTGGCGCACCAACCACGCACGCCGCCAATGCCGCATCCCCCGCCGGCACCACACTTGGTGCAAGCGGGCTGCCTGTGCCGCGCTTTGTCAGTCTCAAACCGGCGCGCGTCAATCTGCGCATCGGGCCGGGACGTGATTATGCGGTTTCGTGGCTGTTCATGAAATCCGGCCTACCTGTCGAAATCATTCAGGAATATGACAACTGGCGCCGCATCCGCGATGCCGATGGCACGGAAGGCTGGGTCTATCAGTCACTTCTTTCCGGCAAGCGCACGGCTGTGACAGCACCCTGGCTCAAAAACGATGCAGGCTCCATGATCATCATGCGCCGTGATCCAGTGGAAACGGCCAGCGTCGCAGCAGAAATTGAACCCAATGTGATCGGCACCGTGCGCGAATGCAACGGGCAATGGTGCCGGATGGACGTGCAGGGTACGCGCGGCTGGATCAAACAATCCGACCTCTGGGGAGTTTACCCGGATGAGGTGTTTGACTGATCCTGTATCGCCCCTATCTTGACGCTACACCGTTTGTGAGATTAATTCTCACGAAGCAAAGATAAGAAGGAGTTTTATGCGCAGACGTTCATTGTTGCCGTTTTAACGGATTTGGACCTCACCCAGCGGGGTGGGATTTTTGTGCATATCAAAACTCTGGAAACATCATGAAAAACAGGATTATCGACATCCGCGCTTATGAAGCGACGGACAAATCAAGTTTGTCGTCCATCTGGTATCGCGCTTCGATGGAAGCCCATGCATTTCTGGGTCAGGATTTGCTGCGCAAGCAACGAAAGCTGATCGAAGACGTGTATCTGGAAAAGTCCGAAACTTTTGTTGCGGTCCTTGAGCGCAGGCCTGTGGGCTTTATCGGCCTGCTGGACAGCTTTATCGGCGGACTGTTTGTCGATCCGCACGATCAGGGCCATGGCATCGGGCGCCGTTTAATCAACCATGCTCTGGCAAAGAAAGGCAAACTCTCACTTGAGGTTTATGCCGACAATAGAAGCGCTTGTGCGTTTTATCAAAAGCTTGGTTTTCGGGAAATCAGCCGCCGTGCGCAGGATGACAACGGACTTCCATTTGCCAATATCCTGATGGAAATCAAGGCATAATAAAGAAGCGGGGCGATTGCTCGTCCCGCTTTTCATTCCTATTCTTTATGGGTTCTTACCAGGCTGGAATAACCGAGCCCTTGAAGGTTTCTGCAATAAACTGCTTCACTTCCGGGCTGTGATAGCTGCTGATGAGCGTCTTGACCCATTCAGCATCCTTGTCTTCGCTGCGCACGACCAGCACATTGACATAAGGCGCCTTTTCACCTTCGCGGATCAGGGCATCGCCTGCCGGGTTGAGGCCTGCTTCCAAGGCGTAATTGGTGTTGATGACCGCAGCATCCACATCTTCGAGTGAGCGCGGCAGTTGCGCTGCATCCAGTTCCACGAACTTCAGGTTCTTCGGGTTTTCCGTCACATCGATTGATGTAACCTTCAGGCCTTTCGAAGAATCAAGCTTGATCAGACCATTATCGGCAAGCACCAGCAGCGCGCGACCGCCATTGGTCGGATCATTCGGGATGGCAATGGTGGCACCATCCGCCAGTTCCGAGATATTTTTCAGCTTTTTCGAATAGAGGCCCATCGGGAAATTGACCGTTTGTGCCACGGTCTCAATGGGAAAGCCGCGATCTGCAACCTGATTGTCGAGATAGGGCTGATGCTGGAAGGAATTGGCCTCAAGGGCCTTATCGGCCAGCGCCATGTTGGGAATCACATAGTCAGAAAATTCCTGAATATCGATGTCCATGCCCTTGGTCGCTGCAACTTCCTTGACCTTTTCCATGATCTGCGCATGCGGACCGGGCGTCACGCCTATGCGGATCTTTTCGGCAAAAGCGCTTGCCGTTGAGAAAAGGGCGAATGCGGTGGCCGCAATGATCAACTTACGCATAGACGTCTCCTGTCAAATCGTTATCGACGCATTCATGCCCGGTTGGGAGGACCGCTTTCAAATGCGCCTGAGAAAGGGATGGGTCGGATGAATCATTTTAGACTTCAGCGCGCAACAAAAAAGCAGCCCGAAAAGGCTGCCTTTTTAGAAAATTATACCAAATGCCTAACGCGTCTTGCGGCGAAGGCGGACGATAATGTCCACATTGACGATTTCCATACCCTGCGGCGCTTCGGGCATGTTGGAAACGGTTGGCTGTCCACGCTCACCGTGCGGTATATCGAAAACCACATTCTCGCCTTCGAGGAAGAAATGCTGGTGGTCGGAAATATTGGTATCGAAATAAGTTTTCGACCCTTCGACCGCAATAATGCGCAGCATGCCGGCTTCGGTGAACTGGTGCAGCGTGTTGTAGACAGTCGCAAGCGAGACCGGCACATTTGCGAGGACTGCTTCTTCATGAAGGTCTTCAGCGGAAAGATGGCGGTCGCCCTGCGCATAGATCAGATTGGCAAGCGAAACACGCTGGCGCGTCGGGCGCAAACCCGCGCCGCGAAGCCGCTCTTCCATTGAAACCATCGAGTGGCTGGCATGATAATTCTGCATTTTCACCCTTGGATCCGTCACAAGCTTGTAGCAATTTCGTCAAACATTAAACGGGCTGTTGCCCATTGCATACTGACATTGATATATGCCGTTGCGGATTAAGTATCAATAGGCATGGCAATCCCGCCTTTTTTTGGAAAGCCACCGGCACTATTTTACTGATGGAAACACTCTGTGTTAGAGGTGTTCCCGAAAGACGACAACCCGACCGTTTCTGACGCAGAAATGGTCACAGCAGAATAATCCTCAAGGGAGGCGTAATGGCAGAACAGAAATCGAGCTACGGGTATGAAGAGCTCTTGAGCTGCGCGCGCGGCGAGTTGTTCGGTCCCGGCAATGCACAGCTCCCCCTGCCGCCAATGCTGATGGTGCACCGCATCACCGAAATTTCCGAAACAGGCGGCGAGTTCGACAAGGGCTATATCCGTGCCGAATACGACGTCAGCCCCGATGACTGGTACTTCCCATGCCATTTTCAGGGCAACCCAATCATGCCGGGCTGTCTTGGCCTCGACGGCATGTGGCAGCTGACGGGCTTCTTCCTTGGCTGGCTGGGTGAACCCGGTCGTGGTATGGCGCTGTCCACCGGCGAAGTGAAGTTCAAGGGCATGGTTCGCCCGACCACCAAGCTTCTGCAATATGGCATTGACTTCAAGCGTGTGATGCGCGGTCGTCTTGTTCTGGGCACAGCCGATGGCTGGCTGAAAGCAGACGGCGAAACCATCTATAAGGCAAGCGACCTGCGTGTTGGCCTTTCGAAAGACAGCGAAAGCGCTTAAATTTATCATCATTCACGGGCGCGACCGTAGAAAACATCGAGTTTTCATACGGCCGCGCTCAAAACATGCGAAGATCGCACCTATCTAATCGTTAAGAGGTCAGCCTCGCCGGCTGATCACACGAAACAGGTGCAAAGGAGAACGCGATGCGGCGTGTGGTCGTAACGGGTATGGGGATCGTATCCTCAATTGGAAATAACACCGAAGAGGTTACAGCCTCTCTGCGTGAGGCCAAATCCGGCATTTCCCGTGCTGAAGAATATGCCGAACTCGGATTCCGTTGTCAGGTACACGGCACCCCGAAGATCGATGTCGAGGCGCTTGTAGACCGCCGCGCCATGCGTTTCCATGGCCGTGGTACGGCCTGGAACCACATCGCCATGGATCAGGCGATTGCCGATGCCGGACTTTCGCAAGAGGAAGTCTCCAACGACCGCACAGGCATCATCATGGGTTCCGGCGGTCCTTCGACACGCACGATTGTCGACAGTGCCGACATCACCCGTGAAAAAGGCCCCAAACGCGTTGGCCCTTTTGCCGTGCCGAAAGCCATGAGCTCGACCGCATCGGCAACGCTCGCGACCTTCTTCAAGATCAAGGGCGTGAATTATTCGATCTCGTCGGCTTGTGCGACATCGAATCATTGCATCGGCAATGCCTATGAAATGATTCAGTATGGCAAGCAGGACCGCGTTTTCGCGGGTGGCTGTGAAGACCTCGACTGGACCCTTTCGGTGCTGTTTGATGCCATGGGTGCCATGTCGTCAAAATATAATGACACGCCGTCAACTGCTTCGCGCGCCTATGACAAGAACCGCGATGGTTTTGTGATTGCAGGTGGTGCTGGCGTTCTCGTGCTGGAAGACCTTGAAACAGCCCTTGCGCGTGGCGCCAAAATTTACGGCGAAATCGTCGGCTATGGTGCGACATCTGACGGCTACGACATGGTTGCGCCTTCGGGCGAAGGCGCGATCCGCTGCATGAAAATGGCGCTTTCAACCGTCAAGGGCAAGATTGACTACATCAATCCGCACGCCACTTCGACACCTGCAGGCGATGCACCGGAAATCGACGCCATTCGCCAGATTTTCGGATCGGGCGATGCCTGCCCGCCCATTGCCGCCACAAAGTCGCTGACCGGCCATTCGCTGGGTGCAACGGGCGTGCAGGAAGCAATTTACTCGCTTTTGATGATGAAGAACAACTTCATCTGCGAAAGCGCTCACATCGAAGAACTGGATCCTGCCTTCGCGGACATGCCTATCGTCCGCAAGCGTATTGATAATGCTCAGCTCAACACCGTGCTTTCCAACTCCTTCGGGTTTGGCGGCACCAATGCGACGCTGGTTTTCCAGCGTTACGAGAGCTGAGAGAGAGGGAAAATATGGAAGGCTTGATGCAAGGTAAACGCGGCCTCATTATGGGGGTCGCGAATAATCATTCACTCGCATGGGGAATTTCTAGGCAGCTTGCAGCACAGGGCGCCGAACTGGCATTCACCTATCAGGGTGATGCGCTCGGTAAACGCGTAAAGCCGCTGGCCGAACAAGTCGGTTCGGATATGGTTCTGCCTTGTGATGTTGAAGATATCGCTTCAGTTGACGCTGTTTTTGCTGAAATCGAGAAGAAATGGGGTAAGCTCGATTTCATCGTTCATGCCATCGGCTTCTCGGATAAAACGGAGCTGAAGGGACGTTACGCAGACGTCACCACACGTGATAATTTCAGTCGCACCATGGTGATTTCCGCCTACTCCTTCACCGAAATGGCACAGCGTGCAGAAAAGCTCATGAAGGACGGCGGCTCGATCCTGACGCTGACCTATGGCGGTTCGACCCGCACGATCCCGAACTACAACGTCATGGGCGTCGCAAAAGCAGCCCTTGAAGCGATGGTTCGTTATCTGGCTGCCGATTACGGCCCGCAGGGTATTCGCGTGAACGCGATCTCAGCCGGTCCTGTGCGCACGCTGGCTGGTGCCGGCATTGGCGACGCACGCGCAATCTTCAGCTATCAGCGCCGCAATTCGCCACTGCGTCGCACCGTCGATATCGACGACGTCGGCAAATCGGCTGTTTATCTGCTGTCGGATCTTTCAAGCGGTGTGACCGGCGAAATCCATTATGTGGATTCGGGCTATAACATCGTTTCGATGCCCACCCTGGAAGAACTCAAAAGCTCAGATGCCGAACGCGGCGAATAAGCTTTGTTTTCACCAACAAAAAAGCCACCTGCGAGGGTGGCTTTTTTAATTACTTTTTTGCATCAAAGATTTTGAAGCCATTTGCCTCTTCAAGCACACTCACATTCTTGAACACGCTCTTGAGTGTCGCCTCATAGGGCAACTGGCGGTTTGCAACCATCAGCAAGCGTCCGCCGACCTTGAGCCGTGAGGCAGCCGCAGCAATAAACGTCTGACCAAGCGACATGTCGGTCGCCCGTCCTTCGTGAAAGGGCGGGTTCATGATGACGGTGTCATAAATGCCCGTCAGCTTTTCACTCGTCACGTCAAACCAGTTGAACGCAATCGGCACAGACGGACTGAGACGCTGCAGATTGCCGCGAGCGGCCTCCAGTGCCTCGTAATCAGCCTCGAAAAGATCGATGCTCTTGAGGCGATCAACATGTTTCAAGCTTTGTGCTGCAAGATAGCCCCAGCCAGCACCCAAATCCGCAACATGGCCGAACACGATCTTTTCCATATGTGGAACGAGCAGCGCTGACCCCTTGTCGATGGCGCCATGTGAGAACATGCCGGGTTCGGTGCGGAACACTTCGTCAATATCAGCTGCCAGCGGTTTCAACGCATGGATGAAGTCATCATTGAGATCGGCCGGACGCTGCAACCAGAATGCCACGGCATGGTTCTTGGACAGGCGGTCGCTGATTTGCGCAATATTGCCGACCCATTTGCGGAAACTGTCAACGCCCAGTTTCTTGTCGCCACAGACAACGATCCAGCCACCCGGCTCAACACGCGTCAAAAGCTCCGCAAACCACGCCTCATTGCGCCCGCGATGTTTTCCGAGCAGAAGTAGCCCGCCGGAAAAACGCGCACTGTCGGGCAACCTCGGCTCAACCTGAAAGCCTTCCTTTTTCAGCGCCAGAAAATCCGGGCGCCATGGTTGCAGGCAGGTCAGCGCCTGCTTCCATTCGTCCTCAAGCGACCGGTCCGCAGAAATTCCACAGGCGAGGAAGGACTGGCCCTCTTCAGGCATATCCAGAATATCCTGCTCGAACGGCAGAAACAGTGTTTGTTGTGCTGGTGTCATCATGCTTCACCCATGCCGTTCAATTGTTCTGCGCGCAACAAAAAAGCGCGCCCCAAATGCCCTGGGACGCGCTCTTTCTCAATTGATTGCAGACTGCAACGCTTATTCAGCGTCGGCTTCTGCCTTCTTTTCAGCAACGATTTCCTTGCCGGTTTCCTGATCGACAACCTTCATCGACAGGCGAACCTTGCCACGCTCGTCAAAGCCCATGAGCTTGACCCAGACTTTCTGGCCTTCCTTGACCACATCCGTGGTCTTGGCAACGCGGTCAGCAGCCAGCTGCGAAATGTGAACCAGACCATCGCGTGGACCGAAGAAGTTCACAAAAGCGCCGAAGTCAGCGGCCTTAACCACTGTACCTTCGTAGATTTCGCCGACTTCCGGTTCTGCAACAATCGAATGAATCCACTTCTTGGCGGCTTCGATTTCCTTGCCGTTGGACGAAGCAATCTTGACCGTACCATCGTCTTCGATGTTGATCTTCGCGCCTGTCTTTTCGACGATTTCGCGAATGACCTTGCCGCCCGAGCCGATAACATCACGGATCTTGTCGGTTGGAATGTTCATCACTTCGATGCGCGGAGCAAACTCACCGAGTTCTTCACGCGAGGTGGAAAGAGCCTTGCTCATTTCACCCAGAATGTGAACGCGACCGCCCTTTGCCTGTTCCAGAGCAACCTTCATGATCTCTTCGGTGATACCGTCGATCTTGATGTCCATCTGAAGAGCAGTGATGCCGTTTTCCGTACCGGCAACCTTGAAATCCATGTCGCCGAGGTGATCTTCATCACCGAGAATATCGGAGAGAACAGCGAAGCGTTCGCCTTCCTTGATCAAGCCCATCGCAATACCAGCGACCGGACGGATGATTGGAACGCCTGCATCCATCAGCGCCAGCGAGGTGCCGCAAACGGTAGCCATCGATGACGAACCGTTGGATTCGGTAATCTCGGAAACAGCGCGGATCGTGTATGGGAACTGTTCAGCAGCTGGCAGCATTGGGTGGATTGCGCGCCATGCGAGCTTGCCATGACCGATTTCACGACGGCCTGGCGAACCCATACGGCCTGTTTCACCGACCGAATATGGCGGGAAGTTGTAATGCAGCATGAAGGATTCCTTGTAGGTCCCCGTCAGTGCGTCAATCATCTGCTCATCTTCGCCGGTGCCAAGCGTGGCAACAACGATGGCCTGTGTTTCACCGCGGGTGAACAGCGCCGAGCCGTGGGTGCGTGGCAGAAGGCCAACTTCCGAAACAATCGAACGAACGGTCGAAAGATCACGACCATCAATACGGCTGCCGGTATCCAGAATGTTCCAGCGAACGATCTTCGCCTGAAGATGCTTGAAAACAGTAGCAAATTGTTCAGTCGAGAATTCCGGTTCTTCAACGCCTTCGGGGAAGAAGTGATCTTTCGCCTTGGCCTTGGCAGCGTCAACAGCCAGATAGCGCGCCTGCTTTTCGGTGATCTTGTAAGCATCGCGCAGATCGTTTTCAACAACTGCGAGCATCTTGGCTTCAAGGTCCGACAGGTCTTCCGGCTGGAAGTCACGTGGTTCTTTGGCTGCAACTTCAGCAAGCTTGATGATCGCATCGATGACCGGACGGAAGCCCTGCTGTCCGAAAACAACAGCGCCGAGCATGACGTCTTCGGAGAGTTCCTGTGCTTCCGATTCCACCATCAGAACGGCATCAGCAGTACCGGCAACAACCAGATCAAGCTTCGATTCCGGCATTTCGTCGATATTCGGGTTCAGCACATATTCGCCGTTGATGTAACCGACGCGCGCGCCACCGATCGGGCCCATGAAAGGAACGCCGGAAAGGGTCAGTGCAGCCGATGCTGCAACCATCGACAGAATGTCCGGATTGTTTTCAAGGTCATGCTGAATGACGGTGAGAACAACCTGTGTATCGTTCTTGTAGCCATCAACGAACAGTGGGCGGATCGGACGGTCAATCAGACGCGAAACAAGCGTTTCGTTTTCGCTTGGACGGCCTTCACGCTTGAAATATCCACCAGGAATCTTGCCAGCTGCGTAGGTCTTTTCCTGATAGTTTACGGTCAGCGGGAAGAAATCCTGACCCGGCTTTGGTTCCTTGGCAGAAACGACAGTCGCCAGAACAACAGTTTCGCCGTAGGTTGCAAGAACGGCACCGTCAGCCTGACGGGCGATCTTACCGGTTTCGAGTGTAAGCGGACGACCGCCCCATTCGATTTCTACTTTATGTGTATTGAACATATCTCGTCCTTATATGGAGACGCCGCGCAAAAGCGCTGGGACATCATCCGGGTTGGCGGACACGCCACGGGCAAGACAACGGGAAGTTCGTTATGACCAGAATATTCAACCCGGAATATTCTCTTGCACGAACCACCTGCAATCCTGCCCCATGACTGGTCCAGGTCATGAGCCTTATGGCTCGGTTGGCATGACGGAATGCACCCGGTGCACCGTCTCATGCCAGATGGGCTTTTGCCCTTTAAACGCATTCTCTTTCAGGATAGCGGCTATCCGCTCGTCCTTGGAATACAGTCGGTAAGTCTGCGCGCATCTTGCAAGATGCGCTCGTAAAACAAACGGGCGACGTTTTGAGACGTCGCCCGATTTACCGTTAGCGGCGCAGGCCCAGACGGGTAATCAGCGCCTGATAACGCGACTGGTCGATGCCCTTGACATAGTCAAGAAGACGACGACGCTGCGAAACCAGCTTCAGAAGGCCGCGACGCGAATGATTGTCATTCTTGTGGCCCTTGAAGTGTTCGGTGAGGTTGGCAATACGCTCGGAAAGAACGGCAACCTGTACTTCAGGAGAACCGGTATCGCCTTCCTTGGTGGCGTATTCCTTGATAAGTGCTTGTTTGCGCTCAGCAGTAATCGACATCGTACACCCTTTCTTGATGAGAGGAAAAACAGACGCCCAGGCCGGGATGTCGTCCAGCGCGGGCCATGAAAGCAGCAGGCATATCCCATTGCTCGCTGTGCCTATAAAGCAAATCCGCTCGAATTGAAAGAGGTCAGTCATCTAACGTCTGCAACGGCGAAACCTATTGGCCAATTCATCATAATGGGTCTTTTGGGCAAAAATGGGCATAAAGCACAGCCATGACTTCCATCACAGCCGGATGTTCAATCTTGTAGAAAAGCAATCTGTGTTCCCGGCGATAGCTGAGAATGCCTTCCTCCTTCAGCTTGTTAAGATGCTGGGACATTGACGTCTGTGCAATGCCTGTTGCGTTGATGAGATCGGTCACGCTTTTTTCGCCATTCACCAGCTCGCACAGAATGAGAAGCCGATGCGGATTGGCCAGTCCTTTTAGAAAATTGGACACGATATCTGCCCGAGCCGGCATTTCTTGATTGATGGACACTGTTGCCTCTTTACGATTTATATTTTTGTGATATTATAAAAATATGAATTGAAACGCAAGACAAAAGGGCAAAACCGTGACCAAGAACTATCAGGACATATCGCAATATAGCGGCGAGCTGCGCAAAATGGTGCCCGAAACCATGCAGGCGTTCCATGCGCTTGCAAAAAGTGCGGGCGCATCCGGTGAACTGGATCAAAAAACGAAAGAACTGATTGCGCTTGCAATCGGTGTGACGCAGCGTTGCGATGGTTGCATCGGCTTTCACGCAAAGGCGCTTCACAATCTTGGCGCAACCCGGCAGGAAGTGGCCGAGGTTATGGCGATGTGCGTCTATATGGGCGGTGGCCCGGCCCTTATGTATGCCGCCGACGCCATTCGCGCCTTTGATCAGTTTCAAGCCGCCTGAAAACAAAGCGCGCCGTGAAACCATCGGGGTCACGGCGCGCTGAAACTCTATAGAAACCACTGGTTCGGTTATGCTGCGGTGAACACACGCTTGGGCTTGAACTGACCATGCTCAATATAGCCAATGGCAAGCAACTTGCCATGTGATGTTACGCAAGCCTCATCCGCTTCCAGTGGCGCATCACGGCCCCGGATGATGACCGGGTTCCCAAGGCGCACGCGCTGTGCCTGATCATCAGACAGAACCACCTGCGGCAGGCAATCAAGGGCTGCGCCTGTATCAATGATCAGCGCATCAAGTGCCGAAAAATCGCGGCGCGGCGCTGGCTGCTCGATAACCTCTGCCTCTGCCTCGCCCTCTTCCTTCTTGGGCGGCAATGGCGGCCATGCTTCTTCAAGCTCGGCCAGCGTTACCATATCCTCATCGGTGAAAGGCGCGACTTCAATGCGGCGCAGGTCCGAAATATGGCCAAAGCAGCCAAGATCGCGCCCCATATCGCGTGCGAGTGATCGCACATAGGTGCCCTTGGAGCATTCGACTTCAAATTCGGTACGGTTCTCGTCCGGGAATTCGACAATCTCAAGACGGTCAATTTCGACTTCACGGGCCGGAATCTCCACCGTTTCGCCTTCACGCGCCAGATCATAGGCGCGCTCACCTGCAATCTTGATGGCTGAGAACTGTGGCGGAATCTGTGAAATGACGCCGGTATAATTGGGCAACAAAGCCTCGACATCTGCACGTGACGGGCGATTGTCTGAATTTTTAGTGGCAACGCCTTCCAGATCGTCGGTCGAGCGCTCTTCACCCCAGCTCACCGTGAAACGATAGACCTTGGTTCCATCCATGACGTAAGGCACGGTCTTGGTTGCTTCGCCCAGCGCAATCGGCAGCATGCCGGATGCCAGCGGATCAAGCGTGCCTGCATGACCGGCTTTTTCAGCGTTGAACAGCCACTTGATCTTCGAGACCGCCTCTGTCGATCCCATGCCCTTTGGCTTGTCAAAAATAACCCAGCCAGAAACCGGACGGCCTTTTTTCTTGCCCCGTCTTGCCATGCTTTATGCGTCTCCATTGCGCGAAGCGTCATCTGCTTCACCGTCATCATCATTGTCACGTGCCAGATCACGCGCCACTTCCGGCGAACGCAGAAGCGCATCAATCTTGGAAAAATTGTCGAAGCTGGTATCGGCCCGGAAGCGGAATTCCGGCATATATTTCATCTGATTTAGGCTTGGAGCCACACGTCCACGAATGAATTTCGCATTTGCGGCCAATGCCTTGATGACGGCCTGAACATCGGTGCTGCCGAGCGGCGTGATGAAACAGGTCGCAATTTTCAGATCCGGCGACATACGGACTTCCGACACCGAAATAACCGTGCGCTCAATCAGATCATCACGGATTTCTCCGCGCTGAAGAACCTGCGCCAATGCATGACGCACCTGCTCGCCCACGCGGAGCTGGCGCTGGGAAAGGCCACCCGAGCCTTTGGGGTCTGGAGAACGGGCCATAGCTATATCCTCGATAAACACCATGAATCGCAATCCAGCCCCACGGGGCCGGCCGATAACATGACGACAAATTGGCAAGCGCTATAAAGCGCAATTTACCACAATTCAGACGGGAGTCAGACCCTCGGAACCGGGCAACGGATTTATGAAAAACCGGACCGCCCATAAAAGGGGCGGCCCGGCATAACAGCATTAAAGGGTACGGGTAATATGTTCGACGCGGAACGCTTCGATCGTATCGCCTGCACGGATGTCGTCGTAATTTTCGAACGCCATACCGCATTCCTGACCCATCGGCACTTCGGACACTTCATCCTTGAAGCGCTTGAGTGTCTTGAGCTTGCCTTCGTGGATAACCACGTTGTCACGAATGAGGCGGACGCCTGCACCACGTTCAACCTTACCATCCACCACACGGCAACCGGCAACCTTACCGACCTTGGTGATGTTGAAGACTTCGAGAATCTCAGCATTACCAATGAAGGTTTCACGGCGTTCTGGCGACAGAAGACCCGACATCGCTGCTTTCACATCTTCGATCAGATCGTAGATGATGTTGTAGTAGCGAATTTCGGTGCCCTGCTGGTCGGCTGCATCACGCGCCTGCTTGTTGGCACGCACGTTGAAGCCGATGATCGCGGCATTGGAGGCCTCGGCCAGCGATACATCGCTTTCCGTGATACCACCTGCACCCGAATGAACGATGCGCGCACGCACTTCGTCGGTGCCGAGCTTTTCGAGAGCGGAGATAATCGCTTCGACCGAGCCCTGCACGTCGCCCTTGATGACAAGCGGGAATTCCTTGGTGCCCGTCACCTGCAACTGGCTCATCATCTGCTCAAGCGAACCGCGCTGACCAGACTGACGTGCCACGGCCTTATCGCGTGCCAGACGCTGACGATATTCGGCAATTTCACGGGCCTTGGCTTCATTGGCAACAACCGCGAAGCGGTCACCAGCCTGTGGCGTGCCCTGAAGACCGAGAACTTCCACCGGCATTGCAGGACCAGCTTCCTTGACATGATCACCACGGTCGTTGACCAGAGCGCGCACGCGGCCCCATTCATTACCGGCAGCGATAATATCACCCGGACGAAGCGTACCCTTCTGAACCAGAACGGTTGCAACAGAACCACGACCGCGATCAAGCTGCGCTTCGATGACAACACCTTCAGCCGTACGGGCCGGATCAGCCTTCAGGTCAAGAATTTCGGCCTGCAACAGAACAGCTTCAAGCAGCTTGTCGAGGTTCAGCTTCTTCTTGGCCGACACTTCAACATCGAGCACTTCACCGCCCATGGTTTCCACGAACACATCGTGCTGAAGCAAGGCTGTGCGAACCTTCTGCGCATCGGCTTCCGGCTTGTCGATCTTGTTGATGGCAACGATGATCGGCACACCAGCCGCCTTGGCATGGTTGATCGATTCAATCGTCTGCGGCATCACGCTGTCATCGGCTGCGACCACCAGAATGGCGATGTCGGTTGCCTGTGCACCACGTGCACGCATTGCCGTAAACGCTGCGTGGCCCGGTGTATCGATGAAGGTGATTTTCTGACCGTTCTGTTCGACCTGATAGGCACCGATATGCTGAGTAATGCCGCCTGCTTCGCCGGAGACCACATTGGCCTGACGAATCGCATCCAGCAAAGAGGTCTTGCCGTGATCGACGTGACCCATGATGGTGACAACCGGTGGACGCGAAACCATTGCACCCTGATCGTCTTCCACGTTGAAGATACCTTCTTCAACGTCCGACTCAGCAACGCGCTTCACGGTGTGGCCGAATTCTTCAGCGATCAACTGCGCCATATCGGCATCGACCACATCGCCCGGCTTCATCATCTGGCCCTGCTTCATCAGGTACTTGATAATGTCAACCGAACGCTCGGTCATACGCTGTGCGAGTTCCTGAAGCGTAATGGTTTCAGGAATAACGACTTCACGCGAAATCTTTTCGCGTGTTTCCTGCATCTGCGAACGCTTGAACTTTTCCTGACGGCGACGCATTGCCGAAAGCGAACGCGAACGGCCTTCATCTTCCAGATTGCTGGAGATCGTCAGCTTGCCGCGGCGGCGGTCGTCTTCACCCTTAACAACCTTTGGTGCACGCACTTCCGGCTTGGCAGGGGTGCCACGACGGGCGCCTGCCGGACCGCGACGATCATCGTCATCCACATTGCCACCCGGCTTGCGCTGCTGGCTCTGTGGAAGCGGCTTGTTTGCCGTTGGAATAACGTCTGCAATCGCCGGCGATGCCGGGCGCTGACCTTGTCCCTGACCGGGACGACCACCCTGCTGCGGGCGACCGGAATGCTGCGGACGTCCACCCTGCGGCGCGGCGCGCTGATCATCACGACGTTCCGGAGAACGCGTTTCTGTCTGTGGAGCGCGCTTGGCTGCTTCCGCAGCGGCGCGTGCCTTGGCTTCCGCTTCCGCCTTCAGACGTGCTTCTTCTTCAGCCTGACGGCGAGCGGATTCTTCACGTTCCTTGGCACGACGTGCATCCTCTTCGGCGCGGCGCTTGGCTTCTTCGGCAGCGCGCACGCGATCTTCCGCATCACGAACCAAAGCACCTTCAAGCGCACGGCGGCGTGCATCCATTTCTGAACGCGACAGCGTGTTGAGCACCATGCCTGAGCGATCAGACGGACGCGGGCGCTGCTGCTGGCCGGAGCGCTGTGGCTGACCAGAGCGAGACTGCTGCTGGCCCGGACGCTGATGCTGTGCTGTCTGCGGGCGCGGTGCAGCGGCGGCAGGTGCCGCAGGCTTTGGCGGCTGCGGCGCGGGAGCGGCCGGTTTTGCTGCAACCGGAGCTGCTGGCGCAGGCGCCGGTGCTGGCGTTGCCGCTACCGGAGCCGGCGCAACAGGAGCCGCAGGTGTTGGGGCGGGTGCTGCAACGGGTGCTGGAGCCGCAGGCGCAGGCGCTGCAGGCTTGAGTGCCGGCGCTTCCGCTTCAGGCTTCTCATCAGGCCGTGAGAACTTGCGCTTTTTCGTTTCAACGACGACAGCCTTTGTGCGGCCGTGGCTGAAATTCTGGCGCACGGTGCTCTGCTCAACGCCTGGGCGCTTAATGGTCAGCGTCTTCTTGGAGTTGACGCTCAGCGTCTTGTCGTCGTTTGTTTTATCGCTCATTACGTTTCCGTTTCCTTCGCAGCTTCTGCTGCTTTACCCGAGCATTATCCCACGCGATCAGATCATTTTGAATAATGCTCCGGTCATCCACCTCAGCGCATAATCCGGTTAGGCCAATCAAGCCGACAATCCGGTTCATGCTCCAGAGCGGATCCTATATTCTCGGAATTCAAGAGAACCGCTCTACTAATTTATACCACAGCAGTGTCGGACTGCCGTTTCAATTCGCCGTTTCAATTCACTGGGCTTTCACCTCGATAGCGATGCAATAAAAGCAATCGTTGCACGACCCCGGCGGCTGCCTTTGTGTCGAGCACGGCTGCATGTATCACATTTCCACCCCCAAATGCCAAATCCATTTCTTCCCCCTTGAAAAGAGAGAAGGCCGGGATTTCGGGGCCATCCATATGCACGACGACACGTCGCGCCTGATCTAGCTTGCGCACACCATCTGTGGCGGCTTCCTGCGCGTGCAGCACCAGAGCCGCAGCGCCGGAGCGGATCGCCTGATCCACTTTTGTCGATCCCGATACCACAGCACCCGACTTGCGGGCCAGCGCCAGACTGCCCAGTGCAGATTTCGTCAGCAACTGGTCAACCAGTGCGCCAAGATCTGCCTGCGGCGTTACACCTTCCTTCAGCGCCCGCGCAAACAGCTTGCGCTTGACAGCTTCGTCCACCAGACGCCGTTCCGCCTTGACCCAGCAGCCCCTGCCCGGCAGGTTACGCTTCAAGTCCGGCACAACCGAACCATCAGGACCGGCCACAAAACGGATCAGATCATCCGCAGAACCGCTTTCGCGTGTGACGATACAGGTTCTGTCATTCATATCCTGCTCCACACGCGCTGCCGACTTTGCCATGAACTGCCTTTTATTCAACTTACGTAACTGGCAGCGGCCTAGCAGAGGTAAAGCCACATCACAATATCAAACTCATTTTAGAGCGTTTCCTGTTTTGAGTGAACAAGGAAACGCTCTAAATATTTTACGAAGCGGCTTCTTCTTCGCCTGCTTCAAGCTCTTCCTCGACTTCCGTCGCGACCAGCTCATCTTCGGTGATCCAGCCAGCCTTCAAACGTGCCGTCAGGATCATCTGTTCCGCATCAACGCGCGAGACATCGAACGACGACAGGATACCGCTGTGTATAACGGTCTCGTTTTCCTTGCGCTCACGCCAGCCGACCAGATCGTCAACCGCATAACCGGCGAAGTCTTCGATGCTCTTCACGCCATCTTCGCCAACCGCAACCAACATGGCTGTGGTGAGGCCCGGAAGCTCGCGAAGTTCGTCTTCAACGCCCAGTTCTTTGCGGCGCTCATCCTGTTCGGATTCGATACGCTCAAGATATTCGCGGGCGCGATCCTGAATCTCACCAGCCGTATCGTCATCGAAACCATCGATGGAAGCGATTTCACCTGGCTCGACGTAAGCAATTTCCTCAACAGAGGCAAAGCCTTCCGAAGCCAGAACCTGACCAACCATCTCATCAACGTTGAGGGCTTCCATGAAGAGGTTCGAACGCTCAGCAAATTCCTTCTGGCGACGTTCGGATTCTTCGTCTTCGGTCAGGATGTCGATGTCCCAGCCCGTCAACTGCGACGCAAGGCGCACATTCTGACCGCGACGACCAATTGCCAATGATAATTGGTCATTCGGAACCACAACTTCAATACGTTCCGCATCTTCATCGAGAACAACCTTGGCAACTTCAGCAGGCTGAAGCGCATTGACGATGAAGGAAGCCGCATCTGGCGACCATGGAATGATGTCGATCTTTTCACCCTGCAATTCGGCAACAACGGCCTGAACGCGGGAACCACGCATACCAACGCAGGCACCGACCGGATCAATCGACGCATCACGCGAAACAACGGCGATCTTGGCGCGCGAACCCGGATCACGGGCAACCGACTTGATCTCAATGATGCCGTCATAAATTTCCGGCACTTCCATGTTGAACAACTTCGCCATGAAAGATGGATGGGTGCGCGAGAGGAAAATCTGCGGACCGCGCTGTTCGCGACGAACGTCATAGACATAAGCGCGGATACGGTCGCCATAGCGGAATGCTTCACGCGGGATCAGCTCGTCACGACGAACAATTGCTTCCCCACGGCCAAGATCGACAATCACATTGCCATATTCAACGCGCTTGACGGTGCCGTTGACGATTTCGCCGACACGATCCTTGAATTCATCATACTGGCGGTCACGCTCGGCTTCGCGGACCTTCTGCACGATGACCTGCTTGGCAGACTGCGCAGCAATACGACCGAAGTCCATTGGAGGCAGTTGATCGGCGATGAAATCACCGACCTGCGCATCCGGGTTGCGGTCGCGGGCCGTGAACAGCGAAATCTGCGTGGAATAGTCTTCGACAGTCTCGACCACTTCGAGCAGGCGCTGGAGCTTAATCTCACCGGACTTTGCATTGATGTCGGCGCGAATGTTGCTTTCCTGACCATAACGCGAGCGCGCTGCCTTCTGGATCGCATCGGCCATGGCCGCAAGAACGATCTCGCGGTCAATTGACTTCTCACGTGCGACCGCATCGGCGATCTGCAGAAGTTCCAGCCTGTTTGCACTGACTGCCATAGGTCTCTCCTTGGTGACGCATCCGGCCTTCTTCGAGTACCGGACGCCTGAAACTCACTTTGAAACTTATTTCTTTTCCGTTTCAGATTCCGCTGAACCTGCTTCTTCCGTATCGCCGCGCAGACCATCGCCCAGATCATCACCGGGAATGCGGCCTTCACGCAAAGCTTTGTCCTTGCGCAACGCATCACGGATCAGATCATCGGTCAGAACCAGACGCGCATCCGCAATCAGATCGAAGGGAATGCGAACGACGGGCTCATTGCCATAGGAAATCTGATCGCTTTCGATCACGACCGAATCGCCATCGCCGATCACGATACGACCGCGAAATTTTTTGCGGCCCTCATGAACAATCGACGTTTCGACCTTTGCAATGTGCCCGGCCCAATCGGTAAAATCGGACTTGCGCACCATCGGACGATCAATACCCGGCGACGAGATTTCAAGATGATACTTGCCGCTGATCGGATCTTCGACATCGAGAACCGGAGCCACGGTGCGGCTCAACAATTCACAATCCTCAACCGTCATGGTGCCGTCAGACCGCTCGGCCATGATCTGCAATGTCTGGCCATTGAGGCCGGAAAGGCGCACACGCACAAGGCGGAAACCCAGCGTATTGATCACCGGCTCCACAATGGATGCTATTTTTGCATCGATGCCCGTTTCGCGAATGATACGCTCATCTGCGGTTACGGCCTCAGCTGCCTGTTCGTGTTCGCTCACTCGATAAACCTTCTTCACTGGGCCGCAGGTAACAAAAAAGAGCGGGTCCGGGAGGGCCCACTCTTGTTCAAACGACCAAGAATTTGAGACTTATATACCAGCCGATGCTGATTTTTTCAAGACCCGCATCTGAGATAGATTACAGGCGGATGAAAGTGAGGTAGGCCGCACGGCGACCTTCCCGAAATGCCTTGGCTTCATAACGGGTTCCCGGCCAACCATCATAGGCATTGTTCCAGTCGTCCGGGCCTTGTGCCTGCCACTCAAAAGCCGGATGTCTGCGGCAATGCTGAAGCGTCCAATTGACATAATGTTCGATATCGGACGCAAAGCGGAATTTTGCACCAGGCTTCAGCAGACGTGCGAAACGATCAAGATTGGCATCACTGACAAAGCGGCGCTTCCAATGGCGACGCTTGTGCCATGGATCGGGATAGAACAGGTCAATTCCAGAAAGCGACGCATCCGGCAGCCAATCGAGCACATCGGTCGCATCTTCATCATAGAGGCGAAGATTCGGGCGTGGCGCGTCATGAAGCGCTGTGAGCATTTTTGCCATACCGTTGACGAAAGGCTCGACACCGATAAAGCCAGACTGCGGATAACGGCCGCTCTCATGATGGAGATGTTCGCCACCACCAAAGCCGATTTCCATACGCACATTTTCAACCGGCGCATCAAACAATGTCCGCAAATCCTGCGGTGCAGGTGTGTCGGGGTCAAGTTTCAGGCGCGGCAGCAGATCCTCAAACAGACTGTTCTGATGCGGACGAAGCGGCTTGCCATGACGGCGGCCGAAAAAATTTCCGGCCGCACGTACGGGATGATTTTCATCGCTCATTTAAAAACAGTCACGCTGAAAGAGCGCTCTTCAATGCCTTTGTGAGATCGGTTTTTTCCCATGAGAAAGAACCATCACGACCCGGCTTGCGGCCAAAGTGACCGTAGGACGACGTCTTGGCATAGATCGGCTTGTTAAGATCAAGATGTTTGCGGATGCCGCTTGGCGACAGGTCCATAACCTTGCGCAGGGCGTCCTCAACGGCTGCTTCTTCCACCTTGCCCGTGCCATGCAGATCGACATAGACGGAAAGCGGCTGTGCGACGCCGATAGCGTAGGAAAGCTGGATCGTGCAACGGTCTGCAAGATTGGCAGCAACGACATTCTTGGCAAGATAGCGCGCGGCATAAGCTGCGGAACGATCAACCTTGGTCGTGTCCTTGCCCGAAAAGGCACCGCCGCCATGCGGAGCTGCGCCGCCATAGGTGTCCACGATGATCTTGCGGCCTGTCAGGCCTGCATCGCCATCCGGTCCGCCGATGACGAATTTGCCGGTCGGGTTGATGTACCAGTTGCAGTTTGCGGCAATCGGAAGATCGCCAAGCGCCTCGCGAATATAGGGTTCGACAACGGAGCGAACCTTGCTGGAATCCCAGCTTGCATCCAGATGCTGTGTGGAAAGAACGATCTGGGTTACTTCCGCAGCCTCGCCGTTCTCATAACGCACGGTTACCTGGCTCTTTGCATCAGGGCCGAGCTTGCCCGGATCGCCTTCGCCCTTGTGGCGGGCTTCTGCGAGCTTTTCGAGAATCTTGTGCGAATAATAAATCGGCGCCGGCATGAGATCAGGGGTCTCGCGGCAGGCATAGCCAAACATGATGCCCTGATCGCCCGCACCTTCTTCGCCCTGACGGTCGGCTGCGTTGTCCACGCCCTGCGCAATATCGGCCGATTGCGGGTGCAAAAGCACATCAATCTTCACGGTGCGCCAGTTAAAGCCGTCCTGCTCATAGCCAATTTCGCGGATCGCTTTACGCGCCGCTGAACGGAAACGCGAAGGATTGATCAGCGGGTGACCATTCTTGTCATGCGCAATTGTGCCGTCCTTATTCTTCTTCAGGAACGTTTCAGGCACGCGCACCTCGCCGGCAATAACCACGCGATTGGTGGTGGCCAGCGTTTCACATGCGACGCGGACGGACCAGGGGTCAACGCCCGAACGGCGCGCCTCCTTGTAGATCATGTCTACGATTTCATCGGAAATACGATCGCAAACCTTGTCCGGATGACCTTCGGACACCGATTCGCTGGTGAAGAGATAAGAACTGCGCGACACGGGTAACCCCTCTTGAAAATCCAACGGACGACGATCCGTTATGGAAACACAGTAGCGCCCGGAACAATAAACAGGGTCCGGGCACATGTTTGTGTTAGCGAAGTTGGGATTAAACCGTCAATGCATATTCTTGTTGCGACACCGCGTTGCCGGAAAAAATTTGCCCGGCAAACGCTTTTTTTGGCGTGGCGACGGGTTATTCGCTCTCGGCCGCCAGTGACTTCACCAGATCGATAATCTTGCGGCGCACTTTCGGATCGGCAATTTTTGTAAATGCGCGCGTCAGCTGCACGCCCTCATTTGAGCTGAGGAAATCGACAACATAGGTCGCTTCATTGTCTTCGGCAAAGCCTGGCTGCGTGCTGGCATTGGAACCCGGTGCATCTTCAAAAAAGAAGGAAACAGGGACCGTGAGAACAGAGGAAATTGCCTGAAGACGGCTCGCGCCAACGCGATTGGTACCTTTTTCGTATTTCTGGATCTGCTGGAATGTAATGCCAAGGCTTTCGCCCAATTTTTCCTGACTGAGACCCAGCATATTGCGACGAAGGCGGATGCGGCTGCCCACATGCACATCGATGGGGTTGGGTTTCTTCTTATTCTCAATCATACAGTGTCACTCCTCGCAACAGCGAGCTTTCATTCATGGCCTGTTCATGTGAACAGGGATAAAAATCAATATGGGAGGTAGTCAGACGAGTTCGCGCAATTAACCGTCACCGCGCTAATATAACAGCTTAACAAAATTGCCGTGTCAATGAAAACGCCTGCTGAAAGGCAGCCTGAACCACACGCATATGGCGAGTAGGGTTAACAGAACTGCAAGAGTCTGTTTGCCACCGGGGGCATTGCCCCAAAATGGCACACGTTCCTCCGGCAGATAGGCATCAATGACGCCCACCGCATCAAGCGGTAACTCATCTATGATTCGACCGTAAGAATCCACCACAGCCGAAATGCCGTTATTGGCCGCACGAACAAGCGGCAGCCCCTGTTCGACAGATCGCACCTGTGCCTGCCGGAAATGCTGATAAGGCCCCGGCGTGTCTCCATACCATGCGTCATTGGTAACATTGACAATCGCCGTCACCTTGCGGCCCGTATAAGACAGTTCATCAGGGAAAATCGCCTCATAGCAGATCAGCGGCAGGAAGGTCTGCCCTTCCATGACATTGATTGCGTGGCGCGTCTTGGCAGCGGTGAAGCCACCGGGCAATTCCACCACTTCCTGCAAGCCCCAACTGCGCAGCGTCCTCTCAAAAGGCAGATATTCGCCAAAAGGCACCAGATGCACCTTGTCGGTATAATCAATGATTGTACCCTGGCTGTTGATGGTCAGGATGGAATTATAATAGCGTGGCTCGCGACGCGGAACGCGTTCCTCTCTCACTGCCCCTGTCAACAGCACCTGATCATCGTCAATCACTTCAGAAATGCGTTGAAGCGCATCGGGCGTCAGCGAAAGGATATAGGGAACTGCGGTTTCAGGCCAGATAACGACATCGGGCCTTGGCTTGCCCTCAGCCGGCAGCTGTTTTGTCATGGCAATGAACTTGTCAAAAATCGCGCGGCGTTCGTTATCATCCCATTTCAGGCTCTGTGAAATGGAGGGCTGAACCACGCGGATTGAAAGCGTAGTACGCTCCGTATCAGGCGCTGGTGCACGCGATAACGTCCATGCGCCAAAGCCAATATGGGCAGCAAGCAAGGTTGCGGCCAGAACAATGCCGCTTTTGGCCAGACGCCCGCCGCTCAACAATGCCGGTGCGGAAAAAATAAGGGCCGCAAGCGCACTCATTCCAACCAGACCCACAATCTCGACCGATTGCATCATCATCGGTGTGGGCATGAGCGCATAGCCCAGCGCATTCCACGGGAAGCCGGTGAAAACAAAGGTTCGCAGCCATTCGACAAAGCCAAAGGCGACAGCAATCGCGAAGATGCGTCCAATGCCCTGCGACCAGAACAGGCGCGCGATCATCGCAGCCAACCCATAGAAAATCGCAAGAAATGCAGGCAGGCCAAGAACGGCTAAAGGAACCGCCCAGGCAAATTGCTCTGCATCGACAAGAAGGGCCGTGCCGATCCACCACAGGCCCGACACGAAATAGCCAAAGCCAAAACACCAGCCGATGAAGCCTGCGGGAAAAAACCGCCTTATCGGGCGGTTGTTCTTATCGGGGATAGCACCGTCAATCAGCCAGACCAGAAGCGGAAAGGCAACGAAACCGGCAATGGCAATATCAAAGGGCGGCTGCGTCAGCGTTGCGACAGCGCCACTGAGAAAAGCAACCAGCGCACGGCGCCATCCGCTCAATGAAGAGATCCTTCCCGCAAATCTCTCGATCATCAGGCCTCTTTGGATGTTTCCGAGGTGTTGCCGGATGCATCATCGGCGCCCACCGTGGATGGATGTCTGTGATTGTCCGCTTCAGAAAGCGGTACAATACGCACGCGTTTGACGCGCCGCGGATCGACCTCAAGCACATGGAACTCGTAGCCGGGGATCGCCTGTACGACTTCACCGCGCAACGGAATACGGCCAAGAACGGAGAAAATAAGGCCACCGACCGTATCGACATCCTCCCCGTGTTCACCCGCTTCAAAGGACGGGCCGATCTTCTGTGTGAGTTCATCAAGGTCCGCGCGTGCATCAACGACAAACACGCCATCGGCTTCTTCGGCGATCATGATTTCTTCGTCGTCATGTTCATCTTCGATGTCGCCGACAACCATTTCAACGATGTCTTCCAGCGAAGCCAAGCCGTCAGTGCCGCCATATTCGTCGATGACCAGTGCCATCTGGATGTGCGCTGCCTGCATGCGCGCCATCAAACCGCTCGCCATCATTGAAGGTGGCACAAACAGCACCTTGCGCATGAGATCAAGCTCGCCAATCGTTTTGCTAAGATCAATGCGGCCTATATCGAACTTGGCGGGGCCTGCTTCACCGGCATCGCTTTGCGTGTTCTGGCGCGCCTGTCTGGTGATATAATTGAGAACATCGCGGATATGGATCATGCCGCGCGGATCATCCAGCGTTTCAGCATAAACCGGCATACGCGAATGACCGGAGGTTTCAAACAGTTCCAGCGCTTGCCAGAGCGGTGTGGAAATTTCTATCGCCACAACATCAGCACGCGGAATCATCACGTCTTCGACACGGATTTCCCGCAGGCGCAGGATGTTGTTGAGCATCGCCTTTTCTTCAGGCGAGAAAGCGGAATCCTGTTCGCTTTCAGTGCTTGAAAGCGCATCGGCGAGATCTTCACGCAGGGAAGATGAGTGCCGCGAACGCATAAATGGAAAAATATTTGCCAGAAGGGATCGCTTTTCGCTCGATTGCGAGCGCTGCGTACTTTGCCCCTCAGTGTCCTGTGTGTCGCCTCGGCTATCGCCAGCGGTGGATGAGTTGTTTTGGTCAGCCATGATCAATCTGTTTCAATGTTCACATCGGATACAGCATAAGGGTCCGGGATGGCAAGAGCATGAAGGATTTCGCGCTCGCGGCGTTCCATCTCCTCGGCCTCATCATCGGTCTCATGATCATATCCCAAAAGATGCAAAAACCCATGCACGACCAGATGCGTGAGATGGTTATCGAGCGGCTTTCCCTCCTCAACAGCCTCGCGTTCAACCGTTTCGCGCGCGATGATGATATCGCCAAGCATCGGGCCTGGCTGCTCGCCAGCCTTTACAGGGTAAGCCGGGAAGGACAGCACATTGGTGGCCTTGTCCTTGTTGCGCCACTCGGCATTGATCTTGCGGATGGAAGCATCGTCGGTAAAAACCAGACTGAGTTCGCTCTTGGCGGGTTGAAGCCCAAGATTATTCCAAGCCGCCTCCACGGAGCGCTGCACAAGTCCTTCAAGGACTGTTTCTTCCGGCCAGTTGCCGGCTTCGATCATGATATCGATTTGGATCGCGTTGTCTGACACTTCTGCCGCGGCTTGCGATGAAACAGCCGCTCTATCCTTCCAGTTGTTAAAAGAAGCGTCCGCTAAAAGGCGGACGTAATATTTTTAAATCGTCATTATTCTACGCGAATACAAGAATAATTTTGAATTATTCTGACCGGGCATGCTTTTTCGCATCATCGTCGTAAGCGCCGACAATGGCGGCCACCAGTGGATGGCGAACCACATCCTTTTCGGTAAAGCGCACCTTGACCACCGAATCCACGCCCTCAAGAACGCGCAGCGCCTCGACAAGACCGGATTTCTGACCGGGCGGAAGATCGATCTGGCTTGGATCGCCATTGACCATCATGCGCGAACCTTCGCCAAGACGGGTCAGGAACATCTTCATCTGCATGGAGGTCGTATTCTGTGCTTCGTCAAGAATGACAGCGGAATGCGCCAATGTGCGACCACGCATGAAGGCAAGCGGTGCAATTTCGATCACGCCAGCGGTAATGGCGCGTTCGACCTTTTCCGCAGGCATCATGTCGTAAAGTGCATCATAAAGCGGACGAAGGTAAGGATCGACCTTTTCCTTCATGTCGCCCGGCAGAAAGCCGAGACGTTCGCCTGCTTCAACAGCCGGACGAGACAGAATGATGCGCTCGACAAGGCCGCGCTCCAGCAGCATGGCTGCATGAGCAACTGCGAGATAGGTTTTACCTGTACCCGCGGGACCAACGCCAAAAACCAGTTCCGAGCGTTCAAGCGCACGCATATAAGCGTCCTGAACCGGCGTGCGTGCAAAGATTGTTTTCTTGCGCGTCGAAATCTGAGCTGAAGAAAGCTTACCCTTGTTCTCAAGGGTGGGCAGTATCAGCTGATCATCGGCAGCAATGGCCATGCGCAACGCGCCATCCACATCGGATGGCCCAAGTTCATGGCCCTTCTGCAAGGTTTCGTAGAGATTATCCAGCGCACGCCGTGCCTGTTCGGTGGCGGTGGGTTCTCCGCGAATGGAGAGCTGATTGCCCTTTGAACGCACATCAACGCCGAGCTTCTGCTCAATCCGTGCCAGATTCTCATCGAACTGGCCGTAAAGCGCACTGGCAAGACGGTTATTGTCGAATGTAAGGACGATATGGGCCATATCGGAGGCCCCGGATGCGGCGCCAGTTGCAGAACTTGGCGCAGAACTGGCAGCCGGGCTTGAAATTGTGTTTGTTTGCGTATGGATGGTTGGCTTGGCAGGCTTAAGTTTTTCCGTAGCGCTCAAACGCATCTCCCAAAGGTTCACGCATTGCAATCGCAGTCTTGGCAGGACGTTCGGTCAAAGGCTACGCACCGCGACTACTGCCTGAACAACATCATGCGCTTAGACGCGCTTTTGCGCAATAAGACTATTGGTACCAGTCCCCGTAATTTTTACGCGGATGATTTCACCGACCTGATCGTCATTGTCATCGATGATTGCTGGCAGAAGCCAAGGCGAACGGCCAACCATCTGGCGCTCGAAGCGACCCGGCTTTTCCAGAAGCACCTCCATTTCGCGACCGACCAGCGAATCCTGAAACGCATATTGCTGTTCGTTGAGCAATGCCTGAAGCCGTTGAAGGCGCTCATCCTTGACCGCTTCGTCAACATGATCGGGAAGATCGGCACCCGGCGTGCCCGGACGCGGCGAATATTTGAATGAATAGGCCTGCGCATAATGCACTTCACGCACCAAACGCATTGTATCTTCAAAATCCTGATCGGTTTCGCCGGGGAAGCCAACGATAAAATCACCCGAAAGCGCCATATCGGGGCGCACTTCACGGATACGCTCAACCAGACGGATATATTCATCGGCCTTGTGGCGACGGTTCATGGCCTTGAGAATACGGTCTGAACCCGCCTGAACAGGCAGATGCAAATAAGGCATCAGCTGGCGCAAATCACGATGCGCTGCGATCAGTGTATCATCCATATCGCGCGGGTGGCTGGTCGTATACCGCAGACGTGCCACACCGGGAATGCGTGCAAGGCGGAACAGCAACTCGCCAAGCCCCCATTCGCGGCCATCATCGCCTTTGCCATGCCACGCATTCACATTCTGACCCAGAAGGGTCAGTTCGCGCACGCCGCTGTCAGCAAGGCGTTCGGCCTCGGCCACAATCTGCGCCACACTGCGCGAGACTTCCGAACCGCGCGTATAAGGCACCACACAGAACGTGCAAAACTTGTCACAACCTTCCTGCACCGTAAGAAAGGCTGAAACGCCGCGCTTGCGGGTTTCTTCGCGCTTGGGTGCTGGCAGGTGCTCGAATTTGTCTTCGATCGCATATTCGGTTTCGACGACCTTTTCGCCGCCACGCACACGCGCAAGCGCATCCGGCAGGCGGTGATAGGTCTGTGGTCCGATCACCAGATCGACATTGGGCGCACGGCGCAGAATTTCCTGACCTTCGGCCTGTGCCACGCAACCGGAAACGCCAATAGTCAATTCCTTGCCATTTGGTCCGCGGGCATCCTTCATCTTGCGCAGGCGACCCAGCGCTGAATAAAGCTTTTCCGATGCCTTTTCACGAATATGGCACGTATTGAGCAGAACCAGATCGGCATCATCAGGCGTGTCTGTCGCAACATAGCCCTCAGCGGCAAGGCTGTCGGCCATGCGCTGGCTGTCGTAGACATTCATCTGGCAGCCATAGGTTTTTACAAAAACCTTACGCGTGTTGCTGCCATTCGGGTTTGTCTTGATATCGGTCATATTTTCGCTCATGCGCGGCTATCTAGCGTCTTTATCGCTGCTTTGGAAGGCGACAAACTAACACTCTCAGAGCATTTCCTATTTAGAATGAATCATAGGGAATGCTAAATCTCTTTGTTTTTATCGCATTATCCCACGCAAAATCGCTCCGCACTTTTGCTGGAAATGCTTTAATCTTCCGCGATTTCGCGCCCGAGCAGCGAGGTCTGCAACAACGCCCTCACCCGGTTCTCCATGGTGCGCGCCAGCGCCTTGCGGTCCGTTTCGGCGGTGACCACAATCGGCTCGCCAAAACGTATTTCAACATCAATGGCACCTTCGCGCAGAATGCCTTTGAGATGCGGCATCAGCTGAACATCGCCCGGCCATGAAGCAATCGGGCGATGGTATCGGCCCATCGCCATGCCATGCACGCCGGTATAGGCAATCGCGACCGGCTGCACGATGACTTCCGGCACGCCCGCTTCCCGGATCGCTGTGTGGGCTGCGCCAAAAAGTGCGGTCTTGAACGGCAGCACACGATTGCCATCCGATGTCGTTCCTTCGGGAAACAGCACCATGGCGTCACCATCAGCCAGACGTTTTGCAATGTCAGAGGTTTGTTCGCCGGTCTTGCCGCGCCGTTCACGCTCGACAAACACCGTGCGCTGCAACACGGCAAAGAAGCCAAATACCGGCCAGCTTCTGACTTGTGATTTGGCAATGAAAGACACCTGCCCCGCAGCCGAAAGCACGACAATATCGCTCCACGATGCGTGATTGGCAACCAGAAGCAACGGCCGGCCTTCCGGCATCTCGCCGACGATTGTAATGCGGAAACCGAGCAGGCGCGCAATGATACGATGGAAGAAATTCGGAAGCCGTCGCTTCCATGTGTTTTTGAGTTTCAAAAACACATATTGCACCGGAATGAGCGACAGGCTGAGCGCCACCATGGCTGCAACAACCAGAATAATGCGGATGGCACCGATCATTGCGGCCTCACCAGATCGCGGCGCAGAATGAAAGCCGAAGAACGGCCATTGGCCGTTTCATAATAGGCAGGGCGATCACCGACCTTGTTGAACCCCATGCGGCGATAAAGAGCCAGTGCTGCGACATTGTTTTCATCGACTTCCAGAAACAGCGTCTCGGCGCGCTCCTGATAGAGATAGCGCAGCACGGCATCCATCAACGCATGGCCGATGCCCTGCTTGCGCACCGCATTGGAAACCGCAATGGTGAGAATTTCCGCCTCACCGGCAACGAGCCGCGCCAGCACAAAGCCACACGCCTTGCCCGGCTTGCCTTCGGGCCGCGCCACAAAGCCAAAAACGCTATCCTGCGCGATCAGCGAACGGAAATCGTCCGAACTCCATGCGTGATGGAAGGAAAGCGCATGAACTCTTTGAATTTCGCCGCTGTCATGAACATCAAGCTTTTCCACCGAAACGGGTTTGCTACCGAAGCGCAGAAACGAAAGTCCCATCACCGCGCATCCCCGTCCGCCCTGCGCGGCAAGGCAAATCCGGTTTGTGGCTTCACATCCGGTCCGCGCATATAGAGCGGCTTTGGTGCTTCACCCGGCGCGCCGATGGCTGCAAGCTTTGCATACGTGCCGATTTGGCCCGTTGGCTCAGGGCGCACGACACTGAATGTGCCAGCCAGAATTTCATTGAGCGCAGCAGCAGCCGAGCCAGCCAGAACCGTTTCAGACGGCTGTTGCTGAATAAGCGTCAGCGCTTCGTCACGCGCGAGCACCATTGGCCCAGTTGTGGCCACCGCATCACCACCAAAGGCCTGCGCGTAGATTTCACCGCGATGCGCTTCAAGCAGCACCAGAACCGGCTGTCCCGGCTGGCTGAGCGCTACTTCAGCGGCAAGCGCATCAAAGGCGCTGATGCCCATAGCCGGACGGCCAAGAGCCAGTGCAAAACCGCGTGCCGCAGACACACCAATGCGCACGCCGGTAAATGATCCGGGACCGACATTGACCGCCACGCGATCAAGTTCAGTCATGGCAATACCGGATTGCTCCATCACGCGCCCGATATAGTCCATCAAAACTTCGGCATGACCTTTTCCGATATTCTCGCTTATTTTGGCAAGAACCCTATCCGTGCGCGAATCATAGACTGCGGCAGCACACCAGGAAGAGGCGGTATCAAGGGCAAGTATCTTCATGAGCCATCGGGTAAATCAGAAATCGGCTTGCGACAAGCAAAACACATGAATCTTGCGAAAATTACTACATATTTTCGGAACAAAACGCCATGCACGGCGTTAAAATTGAGGATGCGGGGCAATTTTCAATTTCGTATCCCTGAACCGGCCTTTCATTGAGATCTGGCGGGACCGGTTTCAGAAAACAAATCTGTTTTTCAACAGCGGTTTCTCAACCGTTGGAAAAAGCCGGATCGTGCAAAGGATATGAGGATAAAATGTCCAAGAAGTCGATGCATGCAACCCGCAACGATCTTCCCTCCAATACAAAGACCACGATGATTGCGCTGCTGAATGAAAATCTGGCTGCGACCATCGATCTTGCCCTCATCACCAAGCAGGCGCACTGGAACCTCAAGGGGCCTCAGTTTATCGCCGTGCATGAATTACTCGACACGTTCCGTGCCGATCTTGACGGTCATGTGGACACAATTGCAGAACGCGCCGTGCAGCTTGGCGGCACCGCCTATGGCACGACGCAGGTTGTCGCAAAAGACTCCAAGCTTAAAGCCTATCCGACCGATATTTACGCTGTGCACGACCACCTGAACGCACTGATCGAGCGTTATGGCGATGTCGCCAATCTTGTGCGCCAGTCGATTAAAGATGCTGATGAAGCAGGTGATGACACGACCGCAGACATTTTCACTGCTGCATCGCGCAGTCTCGACAAGGCGCTGTGGTTCCTGGAAGCCCATGTTCAGGAAAAAAACTGATTTTAGTGCTCTAAAGGCCTGCAAAAAGCCCGGCTCTAAGCCGGGCTTTTCATTTGCAATAGTTAATTAGCCCATTCGCCGCCACGCATCACAGGCTCGCGACTGCCATCTGCATTGACGCCATCAACGTCAATCTTGTCAGATCCGATCATCCAGTCGATGTGAATGAGGCTCGAATTGCCGCCCTGGGCTTTGATCTGTTCTGGCGTCAGCTTTGCGCCATCAACAAAACATTTCGAATAGCACTGGCCGAGCGCGATATGGCTCGCAGCATTTTCATCAAACAGCGTGTTATAGAACAACAGCCCGCTCTGCGAGATCGGTGAGGAATGCGGAACAAGCGCCACTTCGCCCAGGCGACGTGCGCCTTCATCGGTATCCAGCACCTTGTTGAGCACTTCTTCGCCACGGCTTGCCTTGGCCTCGACAATGCGGCCGCCTTCAAAGCGCACCGAAATATTGTCGATCAATGTTCCCTGATGCGACAATGGCTTGGTGCTCGATACATGGCCTTCAACGCGCAACGCATGGGGCGTGGTAAAGACTTCTTCGGTCGGGATATTCGGATTGCAGGTAACGCCATTCTTTGCCGTCGATGCGCCACCATGCCATTCATGGCCATCGGCGAGACCGACCGTCAGGTCGGTACCCGGACCCTGAAAATGCAGCGCACTATAGGCCTTTGCATTCAGAAAACGCGTGCGGGTGCGCAGCGCTGCATTGTGTGCGGCCCATGCCCCGACCGGGTCATCGACATCAACGCGGGAGGCTGCAAAGATCGCATCCGCCAGCTTGCGGGTCGCAACATTTTCCGTTTCATTCGGAAACATCAGCTTGGCCCATTCCGGGTTCGGATAGGAAATGATGTTCCAGTTGATGTCAAAACCGGCAATCTTTTCGAGTGCTGGCTGATAGGCTTTGGAATTGGCGCGATTGGCGCGCGAAACCTTTGATGCATCCTGCGCCGACAACAGCATCGGATTATCGGCTGCAATGGCAAGACGGGCCGCCCCATTGGCATAGGCTTTTGCCATGCCTTCATAGAGCCAGTCGGCTGCACGATCAAAGCTTTCATCGCTTGCATTTTCATACCGTGCCAGCGCGATTGCATCATCTGAGAAAAACGGCGTGACAAGACCCGCGCCTGCTTTATAGGCATGTTTTGCAATCAGGCGTACCAGCGGCAGAGCAACAACGGGCGCCGTGATGACAAGGTCCTGTCCTTCGCGCAATTGCAGGCCCACACGCACGGCAACTTCGGCCAGACGTTCGAGTTTTACCGGATCGATGACGGAAGCGTTATTGTCAATTGCCATAGGGCTGCAAACCTCGTGTTTGAAAGAATCAGCGGCAGTGTATCAGAGCCCTTAATTTCACCACTCTTTTTCCTGCAACTGCGCTATATTCTTATAGCGGTCGATAATTTTTTGATTTTACGAGAACAACTTCATGAAGAAAACTGTGCTTCTTATCCTCGGTCTGGCGGGACTGCTTGCAGGCTGTCAGACCATGACACCGGAACAGCGCCGTGCAGCAGATGAACAGACCTGCCGCAATTATGGTTTCAAACAAAGGACCGATGCTTTTGCAAATTGTATGATGCGGCTTGATCTCGACCGCCGCGCAGACAGTCGTGCATGGCAAAACAGAGCTGATTTCTACGATGGTCCGATGGTGATTTATCAGCCAGTTCCCGTTGCAGTGCCCGTCAAATAAAAAAGCGCCCGCTAAGGGCGCTTTTTACATCTCAAGCTCTTGTTAGAGCGGTGCTTCCGGGCGTTCCTGCGACAGAAGCATCGCGCCGATTGCATCGACGTGCTTTTTGTCAGCCGCATATCCAAGTGACACATTTTGAACGTTTGGCGCCGTTTCATCAAATGTCGGCTGATAGCTTGCCACCTGCATCACAGCCGGCTTTTCAGCTGGCTTCACAGGAAGGGTCGCGAGCCGGTTGCCACGAGCCTGTGGGCCCGAACCATCATTCTGCCGCGCTTCAACGCTGTTAGCTGCTTCGGCCAGAGCAACCTGAACAGTTGGCTGCGCCTGCGGAACAGGAACATCCTGCTGCGATGTCACGTTATAGAACGGGCCATCGGGCATGGAAGGCGACTGTGGTGTTGATACATAGGCCAAATTGTAAGGTATCTGCGGAACAGGATTCTCCAACGCACCATCGCGGCCACGCTTTTCATAGAAAGAGTTTCCGCCAGCAACCAGCACATAATGCATGTTGCGATAGGGGAACTTGAGGCCCGCCGTGTGGAAGAACATCGCGTTTTTCAGCTTTGGATGACGCTTGCCCTTGAGAACGGCATCGGCTGCGGCCTCAACATCCGGCATTGCCTTGGAATTCATCTTGCGGCTCAAAACACCGGGCGCAAACTGGTTTTTCTGCCCCACAACGCCACAGATTGTGTCGGGATAGCTGCCCGATGCAAGGCGGTTCATTACAACTGTACCGACAGCCATCAGACCATCCGGGCTTGAGCGGTTTGATTCAAAGAACATCGCGCGCTCAAGGCACTCGCGGTCTCTGGCAGTGTAGGTGAAAGTCTTAACGCCATTGACGGTCTTGACGTGGCTGGTCGCCGCTGTCTTTTCCGTCTTGGCCTTGGTTGTTCCGCCTGTCGTCGTGCAGCCCGTCACCAAAAACGGTGCTACGAGCAACCCGATAACAACAGGCCATTTCCATTTACCAGCGCGCGTCAACGGACAAATCTCATAATTAGACCCCTTACCTGATCCAGCCTGTCATACGCGCCGCATAGGCGCTTGCAAAACCGGCTATGATGCAAAGCCAAATAGAACGAAAATCAAAAATCGACTGTTTTGCAGTTACGCATCGACTACAAGGTTTTGGAATTTTTAGGCCAAAAAAAGGCAAAGGGTCAAATTTCAAAATTCACGTCACCAACAGGATGATGATGAAATCAACTTGAATCATAAGCTTGAATTTTGCTGCAAACCCTTCAAATATATTAATAAATCCTTAATGAGATGCGTCAATTCTTATAAGGTATTGATTTAACGCGATTCAATCTGGTTACAGACAAGTCACATCAGTGCCCCAATTCCCATTTTCTTTCAAGTTTTTAGCAATCGGAATTTTGGGCCAAAAAAGCACGTCGAAAACGCTGTTTTCACCACGCCAAATAAGCGCCTTCAACTTTATCGACAAAACTGTAATATCGCGTGAGAAGGGCCATTCCGGCGCTGCCAAAGGCCATAATTTCCGAATCGGCTGTTGTTATGGGTGAGGCAGAAAGCCTCTCACCAAACAAAAATCTCGCCGCTTTTTTCAAGCAGCGAGATGCCAATATACACATTTGAGGATGCCTGAACGGCTATCCAAAGGAATAGCCCGCGCCGCGCACCGTGCGGATCGGATCAAGCGCGCGACCGAGATTAATGGCCTTGCGCAGACGTCCGACATGCACATCCACCGTGCGGTCATCGACATAAATATCCGGTCCCCAGACGCCATCCAGCAACTGACTGCGCGAGAAGACGCGGCCCGGCGACATCATGAAATATTCGAGCAGACGAAACTCTGTCGGCCCGAGGCGGATTTCTTTTTCCTTGCGATAGACGCGGTGCTGCTGACGGTCGAGCACAAGCTCTCCGACTTTCAGCACATGCGAAAGCACGCTTGGATTGGCGCGGCGCAGCATGGCTTTAACGCGGGCGAGCAGTTCCGGTGTCGAAAAAGGCTTCACCACATAATCATCGGCACCAACGCTCAAGCCCCGAACGCGTTCGCTTTCTTCGCCGCGCGCCGTCAACATGATGACCGGCAGGCGCTCCGTCTCTGGCCACTGGCGCAGACGGCGGCACAGTTCAATGCCGGATACGCCCGGCAGCATCCAATCAAGAATAAGCAGATCCGGTACGTTTTCACGCAGTGCAATCTCGGCTTCATCGCCACGCAATATTGTATCGACGTGGTAGCCTTCGGCTTCGAGATTATAGCGCAACAGCACGCTCAGCGCTTCTTCGTCTTCGACCACAGCAATCTTGGGTGCCTGTGACATGCAGAGTTTCCTATCGGGTTAAGCGTGGCGACAAATGCAATTCCCCCGTTCGACCGCGTGCCGCCGCGCCTTCATACATATTTGAAATGGCTTGTCGCATTGCTACGGCAAGCCACGTTTTCAAGATTTACGCGCCTCATCCACGACAATGCCGTGGCTCAGATCTTCTTTCGGGCGTTCCGCAGGCATTTGCAGGCCAGTCACGATATAATAGACCGTCTCCGCAATATTGGTCGCATGATCGCCAATGCGCTCGATATTTTTGGCGCAGAACAGAAGATGCGTGCAGGCAGAAATGTTGCGCGGATCTTCCATCATATAAGTCAGCAATTCGCGGAACAGCGAGGTGTACATCGCGTCAATTTCGTCATCGCGATCACGCACGATATTGATCTGCTGGACCGAACGCGTTGCATAGGCATCAAGCACGTCTTTGAGCTGCGTGAGCGCCAGTTCAGCCAGGGTTTCGAGGCCGCGATAAAGCTTGCCCGGCTGGCGCGATTCCGAAACGGCGGCAACACGCTTGGCAATATTCTTGCCCAGATCGCCCACGCGCTCCAGATCGGCAGAGATGCGGATCGAGCCGATGATTTCGCGCAGATCCACCGCCATTGGCTGACGCTTGGCAATGATCATCACAGCCTTGTCGTCGATCTCGCGTTCGCTGGCATCGAGAATAAGATCATCGGAAATGACGCGCTGTGCCAGCGCGTTGTCGGCATTGACAATCGCCGCAACGGACTGCTCGACCATGCGTTCGGCATGACCGCCCATTTCCGCAATCTTGTGGGTCAGGAACTGAAGTTCTTCGTCATATGCGCTAACGGTGTGCTGGGACGCCATAATAGACCTCAAAGTAAAGGTGGCAGGGAAGCGGAACCGAACCGGCTCTCGCTTTTGCTGAAATATTCCTTAGCCAAAACGACCGGTGATATAGTCCTGGGTGCGTTTTTCGGTCGGTGCGGTGAACATCACATCCGTGTCGCCCACTTCCACCAGATTGCCCAGATGGAACATGGCAGTGCGCTGCGAAACGCGTGCTGCCTGCTGCATGGAGTGGGTCACGATGACGATGGTGTAGTTCTGGCGCAATTCGTCGATCAGCTCTTCAACCTTGGCGGTTGCAATCGGATCAAGGGCCGAGCACGGCTCGTCCATCAGGATCACTTCAGGGCTCACAGCAATGGCGCGTGCAATACACAGACGCTGCTGCTGACCACCGGAAAGACCAGTGCCTGCATCATGCAGGCGATCTTTGACCTCTTCAAAAAGGCTGGCCTTCTTGAGGCTGGTGACCACGATTTCTTCGAGATCGGTCTTGTTGCGGGCAAGGCCATGGATACGCGGACCATAGGCAACGTTTTCAAAGATCGATTTCGGAAACGGATTGGGCTTCTGGAACACCATGCCGACGCGGGCGCGCAATTCAACAACGTCGATCTTAGGATCGTAAATATCCTCGTTGTCCAGCGTGATCTTGCCAGCAATGCGGCAGCCTTCGATCGTATCGTTCATGCGGTTGAGCGAACGCAGGAAGGTCGACTTGCCACAGCCCGATGGGCCGATCAGCGCAGTGACCATCTTTTCGGGCACTTCCAGATCGACTTCGAACAGTGCCTGTTTTTCGCCATAGAACACACAGACCTTGTCGCCACGCATTTTAATCGAAGGGGCGTTGGTGTTCATTTTTTCTCCTACGGCTTTTTCGAGAGATCGTTCAGTCATGAGATTCATCATTTCTCTCCCGTTTACCAGCGGCGCTCGAAGCGGCGGCGCAGAATAATTGCTGCAATGTTCATGACGGCGAGGAACAGAAGCAGGACGATAATAGCGCCTGATGTCCGTTCTACAAAGGCACGCTCGGCTTCATTGGCCCACATGAAAATCTGCACAGGCAGCGCCGTTGCAGGATCCATCGGGGTTGCTGGCATATTGGCAACGAAAGCCACCATACCGATCAGCAGCAGCGGAGCTGTTTCACCCAGTGCCTGCGCAAGGCCGATAATTGTACCGGTCAAAATGCCGGGCGCGGCAAGCGGCAACACATGATGGAACACCATCTGTGTCTTGGATGCACCAAGACCAAGCGCAGCAGAGCGGATCGATGGCGGCACGGCACGAAGGGCTGAGCGCGTTGCAATGATGATGGTTGGAAGCGTCATCAATGTGAGCACCAGACCACCCACAATCGACGCCGAACGCGGCAGATTGAAGAAGTTGATGAAGACTGCAAGACCGAGCAGACCGAAGACAATCGATGGCACAGCCGCCAGATTGTTGATGTTGACTTCAATAAGGTCGGTCAGGCGGTTCTTCTTGGCATATTCTTCGAGATAAATCGAAGCAGCCACACCGATAGGCAGTGCGAGCACCAGCACGATCATCATCATGTAGAAGGAACCGACCAGCGCAACACCCAGACCCGAAGTTTCCGGACGGCTGGACGCACCATTGGTGAACAGGCCCCAGTTGAAAGCCTCGCTCATGATCCCTTCATCGCTCAGCTTCTTGATCCATGCAAACTGACGGTCGGAAACCTTGCGGTTTGCCTCAGGCACCGAGAGATCAATCTGGCCCTTATAGGCCGAGTCAATGTCCGCAGCAGCCAGAACCGGAACGGTCTGCGTTGTGCCAATCAGCGACGGATTGTCCATCACCATCTGGCGAAGCTGAACGCGGACACCATCGGAGAAGAAGCGTCCGACTTCGCGCATTTCTGCGCGATTTGTGGATGCTACACCGAGTTTTTCCGCCAATGCATTGCGCACCAGAAGCGGATAATTGGCCGTGATCAGCACATTCGGATCGGTTGCCAGTTTGTTACCCGGATCGATAACCTGCGCATCAAGCTTAACGGGCAGGTAAATCGTCGTCTGTCCAAAGGCTGTATAGCCCTTCGAGAAAACCGAGAACAAAAGCGCGAAGAGGAAGAACACGCCAATCGCAATGGCGAGGATGCCATAGAGGCGGAAGCGGCGTTCGGCAGCGTAGCGACGCTTGATCCCGATATCGCGGCGCTGGGGCTTTGTTACCGCAGTGCCGGCATTGAGAGTTGAATCGGTCATTATTCGTACTGCTCCCGGTACTTGCGAACGATGTAGAGCGCAAAGATGTTCATGATCAGCGTCAGGACAAAGAGGGTAATACCCAGCGCAAAGGCAACCAGCGTTTGCGGCGAATCGAATTCAAGATCGCCCGTGAGCTGACTGACGATTTTGACAGTGATCGTCGTCATGGCTTCAAAAGGATTGGCACTCAGGCGGGCGGCAACACCGGCTGCAAGCACCACGATCATGGTTTCACCAATCGCACGCGAGGCTGTCATCAAAAGGGCGCCGACAATACCGGGAAGCGCTGCTGGCAGAACGACACGCTTGATTGTCTCGGAGCGCGTGGCGCCAAGGCCAAGCGAGCCATCACGCAGCGAGCGCGGCACCGCGGTGATAATATCATCGGAAAGCGACGACACGAACGGGATCAGCATCACGCCCATGACCAGACCAGCTGTCAGCACACTCTGCGCCATGATGAAGCCCTGACCGCCCGCAATGGCCGCCGAGAGATCACGCAGGAAAGGGCCAACCGTAATCAGAGCGAAGAAGCCATAAACAATGGTCGGGATACCGGCCAGAAGTTCTAGCACCGGCTTGACCACAGTACGCACACGCGGCGAGGCATATTCAGCCATATAGATCGCCGAGAACAGGCCAACCGGCACAGCAAACAGCATGGCAACAAAAGCAATATAGAGTGTACCGGCCAGAAGCGGGATCAGACCGAACTGCCCGACTTCACCACCCGAACCTGCAGCTGCAAAGCGTGGGTCCCACACGGTGCCAAAGAAGAAGTCCATGGGAGCAACCGACTGGAAGAAGCTCACAGTCTGAAACAGCACAGAGAAAACGATGCCGATGGTTGTTAGAATTGCGATGCCGGACGCAGCAATCAGCCCCCACAAAACGATGCGCTCGACATTGTTGCGGGCCCGTGTGCGGCGCTTGATGCCGGAAAGACCGAAAATCAGGCCAGCAACCGCGATAACCAGAGCAATTGCGCTGCCAAGCGTATGGGAAACCTTGTTTGCCTTATCAAGGAACAGAGCAACCGGGACCATATAGTCCTGACCTTCGGTTGCAAGCGCCACGCCCTTCGAGCCGAGCACGTCGCGCGCTTCCTTGTAAGTCTGCGGGAAACTGTCGATTTCAGCAGGCGTCAGCTTCTGCATGCCATCGGAGAGACTGCGGATCATGCTGAGCTGCAGACTGCGCTCGGAATATGAACCATCTTCAACGGCGGCAGGCATTTGTGCTGTCGCGGTGTGATCAAGATAAACGGATGTGCCGATCGCCCAAACCGCCAGAAACAGCACTGCCGGTAACGCGGAAACGAGGAAAACCCACCAGCCATGATAAAGCGGGCGGGAATGCATTTTCTCTGCATTTGCACCTGCGGACCTGGCAGGCTGCGCCTTGTCAATTGCAACGGCGCGCTGACGACCTATGAAGAATCCGATCAGTCCGATTGCAACGACACTGACGAGAACCAGAAAGAAGGACATTCAATTTCCCCGGTTGCCCCAAAAAATGCAGAAACAGCTTACCGATACAATAAAACAGCCAGCTTATTTCCACGCGAATACGCTTGTCATACCCAACCAGCGCCAAAGAGAAAGAACGTGGGGGCCAATGATCCCCACGTTCCACAGCTCAAAGCTTACTTAACTGCCAGAACCTTGCCTTCGGTGAAGGCAGTGCGCTGTGCTTCACGTTCTGCATCTGGCGCAGGAACCAGACCGTATTCAGCAAGCGGGCCGTCCGGGCCGACCATCTGTTCAGACAGGAAGAAGTCTACATATTCCTTGAGGCCTGGAATGACGCCCAGATGCGCCTTCTTCACATAGAAGAACAGCGGACGCGAAACCGGATATTCACCCGAGGCAACGGTGTCAGCCGATGGCGTTACGCCATTGACAGTGGCAACCTTGAGCTTGTCAGCATTGTTTTCGAAGAAATAGAGGCCGAAAACGCCAACGCCCTGCTTGTTGGAACCGATACGTGCCAGCGTTTCGCTGTAATCGCCATCAATATCAACAGCCCTGCCGTCCTTGCGGACAGCGATACAGGCGGAAGCGGCGGCCTTGTCATCAAGACCGGTCTTCTTGATTTCTTCAAGAGCGCCCGATTCTTTGCAGCCGTCAGCAAGAAGCTTTTCTTCAAAAACTTCACGGGTGCCATGCTTTTCGCCAGGGATATAAGCCGCAATGTCCCAATCCGGCAGGTCTGCATTGACCTGATTCCACTTGGTGTTTGGATTGTCTACGAGCTTGCCGTCAACAATAACCTTGGCAGCAAGTGCCTTATAAAGGTCAACCGGGGTAAGCTTCCAGTCTGGGCCGTTTACATCTGTTGCAAAGACGATACCGTCATAACCGAAACGGACTTCCTGAACATCCTTGACGCCAGCGTCGATGCAGGACTTGAGTTCCGTTTCCTTCATCGGACGCGATGCGTTTGCAATATCGATGGTGTTTTCACCAACGCCCTTGCAGAATTCTTTGATGCCTGCGCCAGAGCCGCCCGATTCAACAACCGGCGTCTTGAAGTTCGGATAGGTTTCACCAAAGGTTTCGGCAACGATCTTGGCATAAGGCAAAACGGTCGAGGAACCGGAAACCTGAATCTGTTCGCGCGCGTTTGCTGCGGAAACCGACAATACGGCAGCAATTGCGAGCGCTGCGGTCGAGGAAATCATCTTGTTCATGAGCACCAGCCCCTGTTGTAAAAGACACATGACGAAAAAGCGTCAACAGCCATCTACGCGCTCTATATAACAGTCATATGACAGCTGTGTAACAGCTTTGTATCATTCAAGCATGGGTGCGGTTTCATGCCTATATATGCAAACATAATAATATATGACTCACGCATTGGGGCGAGAAAGAACATAAGCGGCGGAGCCCAGCATGAAGATTGCAACGCCTATCGCGAGCCATGGCCCCGGCTGCGCACCCCACCAGAACATGCCATAGCCGAATGCCATGCCAAGGCATGCATATAGTTTTGCTTTGGGGGGAATCGCGCCACGCTCACGCCATTTGATAATCATCGGACCAAAACGCGGATCGGCCAGCAGACGCGCCTCGAACTTCGGCGAGGAGCGCGCAAAAAACCATGCAGCAAGAATGATGAAGATCGTTGTTGGCATCACCGGCAGAATGGCACCGACGATACCAAGAGCCAGCATCAGCAAACCGAGGCAGAGATAAACAATACGCTTGCCCGCCGAGACCGGCGGCAATTCTTTATCGGCATCGTCCTGTTGCGTATTATCCTGCATGATATTCCATTCTGAAGATGAGCGCTTATAGCAGGATTTTGGCTTTTGCATGCATAGGAGGCGTGGACAAATCTGCGTCATCACGCAGGGTTTCAACAAAAGTTACAGCAAGGACTCCAAACTTGATCATCAAAAAAGCATCCACAGGTTGCAGTTTTCGCGAAAAAGGCCGGATTTTGTCATCTTATGGATTCCGATGGAAAACTAGCCATACAAATAAAAATTGTATTGGCTCGGCTAAGCCATCGCCCTGTCGCAAGCAGATTTTCTTGAGGATCGCGCTTAAAAACATGACTCAAGGCAGTCATCCTCCAAATCCTAACGAATCGTAAGCAGATTTACAGAGATAACGCGATTCAATCCCAAATATTCCTGATTTCTTCTTGATAATCTAAATAAACAACGTCCAGTATAGGATGATATTCCGCTGAGATAATCGATTCTATCCCCTCATTATACTCTCAATAACATCACGCCATCGCCACATTTAGATTCCAGTTGGCACCGGTCTTTATCAGTCATGACTGTGAAGGCCTTTCGAAACGACTATTGGAATCACAATGAACTTCAAAATCCGTATGGCTATGCTCGCCGTTGCGACAACCGGTCTGTTCTCGATCACCGCAATGGAAGCTCAGGCTGCGCGCTGTGGCGGTGCTTCCTGGTATGCGCTGACCTCCCGCACGGCATCGGGCGAACGCATGAACCCAGCCGGTTTGACTGCAGCGCACAAAACATTGCCACTGGGCACCAAGGTTAAAGTGACCAACCAGCGCAATGGCAAATCGCTTGTCGTGCGCATCAATGACCGCGGCCCTTTTATCAAAGGACGCGTGCTTGATCTCTCCAAGGGCGCGGCTCAGCGCCTTGGTTTCGTGAGCGCAGGCCACACCAATGTGTGTTTCACACCGCTCTAAATACTTGATTTAATAAATTATATTGAAACCGCTATGGCCGCCATAGCGGTTTTTTTGTATGCATTCACACACGCAAAAGATGCATAAAATCCACACCACCCGTGTTAACCATTAATTAAGAAGTTGGGCGGAGGCGCCACAGTCTTAATTGACTCAGGCCATGTTTCATATTTTAACTTTTCGTTAATAAATGCCCGTTGCGGGCTGTGAAAAGGGCGTTGAGTATGTTTTGTGTAGTTCGCTCCAGCTTGAAACTTATCGCTGCTGCCAGCATCGGCATTGCCGCTCTCACGCTCAGCTTTGGTGCGCAGGCTGCCTCCGGCCCCTTCATGCAGACGGGCAAGCTCACATCACAGCCAATCGGCCATTACGAATTCTGCAAGCGCGAAGCCGCTGAATGCAGCATCGTGAGCCGCGATACACGCGCGCTTTCGCTCAACAACAACAATTGGCAGCACATTCAGGCGGTCAATCTTTCGATCAATGAGCGCATCAAGCCGATGACCGACATGGAAATCTACGGCGTTGAGGAATATTGGGCTTACCCGACCACGGTTGGCGATTGTGAAGATTACGCTCTGCTCAAGCAGCGTGAGCTGGCCAAGGCTGGCATTCCCATGACCGACCTGCTGATCACCGTCGTGCGCAAGCCGGACGGCGAAGGCCATGCCGTTCTGACCGTTCGCACGGATCGTGGCGACTTTGTTCTCGACAATCTGACCGACGAAGTTTTGCGCTGGGATGAAACCGACTATACCTATCTCAAGCGTCAGGCAGCCAACAATACAGGCCGCTGGGTCAGCATCGAAAGCCCGGACAATCTGCTGGTTGGATCGGTTAAATAAATTCAGGCAGAAGCGATCAGCCTTTCCGCTCCCATCCGATAGGAAATCGCACCGGCAAGGTGTATCCGGCTGATCTGATCGACACCGTCGAGATCAGCGAGAGTACGCGCCACTTTCAAAATGCGATGATACGCGCGGGCGGAAAAACGCATCTGTTCACTGGCATCGCGCAACAGTTTGATACCGGCAGCATCAGGCTTCGCCACGTCCTCAATCAGATTTGCCGAAGCATGGGCATTGGTCATTGATGAATCGAGCCCAAGGGCCGAATAGCGTGCGCTTTGGATGGCGCGCGCACGCGCCACACGCTTGGCAACGCTCTCGCTTCGCTCTGATTGCGATGACTGAATGAGATCCAGTGCTGAAACGGCAGGCATATCAACGCGCAGATCAATGCGATCCAGCAATGGACCAGAAATGCGCGCCTGATAATCGCTCTGGCACCGCGGCCCGCGTGCGCAAGTATGCCCCGGTTCCCCTGCCATGCCGCAACGGCAGGGGTTCATTGCGGCAATCAGTTGAAAACGCGCCGGATAGCTGGTGCGGTGATTGACGCGCGCAATCATGCATTCACCGGTCTCAAGCGGCTGGCGCAAGGAATCGAGCACCTGCGGTGTAAACTCGGGAAATTCGTCGAGAAACAATACGCCATTATGCGCAAGTGAGACCTCGCCCGGGCGCGCGCGCAAGCCACCGCCGACCATGGCCGCCATAGACGCCGAATGATGCGGGTCGCGGAACGGTCTTCGATCGGAGAGTTTTCCGCCGGAAAGCTCGCCCGCAATAGAGGCAATCATCGAAACATCCAGAAGCTCGCGGGGGCTAAGTCGTGGCAAAATGGAAGGCAAGCGTTGCGCCAGCATGGATTTGCCTGATCCGGGTGGGCCGACCAGCAGCAGATTGTGATTGCCTGCGGCGGCAATCTCCAGCGCACGTTTGGCCGTCTCCTGCCCTTTGATGTCAGCCAGATCGGGCGGCACATCGGTTGAAACGCGCATGGAAGGCTCAGGCCGTGTCAGCACCTGCGAGCCTTTGAAATGATTTGCCAGCGCGATCAGGCTGCGCGGTGCAAGGATATCAATATCAGCGCCGGCCCATGCCGCCTCCGATCCGCAGGCATGGGGACAGATCAGCCCCTTATCCTCACGATTGGCGCTGATTGCTGCGGGAAGAACACCCGCAACAGCGGTAATCGTACCGTCAAGCGACAGCTCGCCCAACATCATGTAAGATTGAATGGCATCAACAGGAATCGCACCGATGGCCGCCATCAGCCCCACTGCTATGGGAAGATCGTAATGCGACCCCTCTTTCGGCAGATCGGCAGGCGCCAGATTAACCGTCACCCGTTTGGTCGGCATGGAGAGGCCTGAGGCATGGAGTGCTGCCTGCACCCGCTCCCGGCTTTCCGCCACGGCCTTATCGGGCAGGCCGACAATCGAGATGTTGAGGCTAATTAATTTATAGATTACACTCGCATAATGGACAGAGAAAACACCAAACCGCTCGCTTATTCGTACGTTCGCATGTCGACGGATATGCAGCTTAAGGGTAACAGTTTAGAACGACAGAAAGAAAAATCGAAAGAATATGCAATTCGGCATGATCTTCAATTGGTTGAAAACTTTGAAGATATCGGTGTTTCCGCATTCAAGGGTAGGAACATTAAAGATGGTATGCTGGGAGAATTTATCTCCCTTATCGAAAAGAAAACAATTCCCACCGGATCATATCTTTTAATTGAATCACTCGATCGTCTAAGTCGAGAAAATATACTTGAATCGATTCCACTATTCATAAAAATACTTAAGTCCGGAATCAAAATTGTTACGCTTATCGATGAGCAAGTGTACGGCGCGGAAAAAGCTGATTTCACGAATTTTCTATATCCGATGGTTGTACTGAGTCGTGCTCACGAGGAATCAGTTGCAAAAAGCTATCGAGTTGGCAAAGCTTGGGCGAATAAAAGAAAGAATATCAACGAGCGTAAACTGACAAAAATATGCCCCGCTTGGTTAAAATTAAATACAGATACAAACTCGTTTGAAGTTATTCCGGGCAGAGATGATGTAGTTAAACGTATATTTGATCTGGCCGATTCAGGATATGGTTCTTATTCTATTGGTCGCATTCTCAATAACGAATCTATTGCACCCTTTAGCGAAAATTCAAAGGGGTGGCATGCGTCATATATTACTAGAATAATTAACAACAGGTCGGTCTTGGGAGAGTTCCAACCTCATAAGTTTGTAAATGGAACTGCCGAGCCCGACGGTGATATAGTCCACGATTACTTTCCTCGGTTAATTGATGAAGAGCTGTTCTTGCGCATTAAACATGCGCGTCGGAAGCGACAGGTTGAAGGAGCAGGTCGAAAGGGTCCTCTGTATAGAAATTTATTTTCGAGAATTGCCAAATGTGCTTACTGTGGGACACCCATGCGCTTTGTGGACAAAGGACCTCCACCCAAAGGAGGGCAGTTCCTAAGATGCACCAACGCTGAACGTCATTTCGAATGTTCTGCATCCAGTTGGCGCTACGAGCATTTTGAAAACGTATTCCTCTTTTTTGTTCATGAGCTTGACCTCGTTGAAACTTTAAAACGTGCTGACGAACAATCAGAGCGATACACACTGGAGCAAAAACTGATCTCCATTAATGAAAATATGCGGGGTAAGAACGAATTACTGAATACGACTTTTGAAATGCTTCAAACAAGCAATACTGCCAAGGCTTTTGTCCAATCGAAAATTGAGGAAATCTCATCTGAAATTTTGGAACTTGAAAATCAGAAGGGAGCGGTGGAAGCCAAACTGGAGAAAGATGCTGCCCTCGCTCCGGTTGATGACCAACAGATCAAATCGTTGATCAAGGAACTTCAGGATGCTGACGATGGCGATCTGGAGCGAAAACGTCGTGTCGTTGCCAACAGACTCCAGATGATGATCAAATCTCTTACCCTTGCTCCGGACGGTTTGCGAAAAGATGCCGAAAAACTGGTGTTATCTCAATTTGGATCGTCTGAAGCGCTGTTCGATTTCTTTGAAACGGGAGCACAGTCAGGCGAGGTGAGCACAGGTATGTCCTTTTCCGTCGTTCTGTTGGACGGCATTATGAGAAGAGTGACTGTAAGCCGGAGAGAGCCTCTAAAAGTGATCCAACTGATAGCTGTCGATAAGCACGGGCTCATTATTGAAACTGAACAAACCCACGAAAGTCTGAAAATCTGACGCTGTTTTAGCGACAGAAATCCATTGCTATGGCCGTTTCGGAAGAACGCGTTGTCTTGACCTAAAATTGGCGGGATTCTCGTTTCACCAAGTAAGGAGAAACGATATGACGAAGCCGAAAAATGTCGCTGCCGTTCCCGCAGACAACGAGATCATCGAGGAAGCAATTTCTGATGGAAAAAAGATGATTGCTGCCGGGAAGTCCAAAATTGATACCGCGCTTGCCATTTACGAAAAGCTGGAAGGTATGGAGCAGGACGTAATCGTTAGAGCATTTGTCGAAGGCGCAACACTGACAGAAAAAGGCGCCCTCACGTATTGGTACAACTGCCGACGGCGTCTAGCTAAGGAACGCCGTAGTGAGCCCTGCTAACAATCACTAAATGCATTATCAAAATCCGTAAATGTTATATATGGGAGGTGGGGGCAAAACATTTACGGATTTCATATTTCCACCATCATCAACGATACGGGGGAAGGCGTGGAAAAAACTCTAAAATCGAATTGCCCCTCTCTCCCCATATTGCACTCGTCATCCTACGATTTTTGAGTTTTTTGCAGGGCTTCTCCCGGGACAAATAGCTCAATTTCCAATTCTGGATAATAATCCACCTGCAACTTCTTCAAGGCTTCAACCACCCTGTCTGTACCCGGCGTGCAGTGTGGTTCGAACGTCTTTCTTTTGCCGTTGTCGATATCGCTGATTTTGCACGGTATACCGCAAACCTCCAAGGCAATAACAAAGTCGGCATGTTTCATTTTTTGTTTGCTTCGGATGAGGTCGAACCCCGCTTGGTGCTGCTGATAAGCTCGTGTCAAGCTTTCCCGAAGCCTTTTTAAATCTCCGTTGGTTTGTCGCAGATACTTCTTGGATCGATCTCCGAGGGAATCCCTTGACGTGCAGTATGTTTTAAACGAGTTGAAATCCTCCAGTGTTTTTAGAACGTGTGGAGATTTCTTGTCGTAGTTTTCCCAGTTCTCGCGCACAAGATTGAATTCTGCAACGTTCTCCACCGGCCTCGTTTCGAACGTAAGGTGTATGTACTGCTTGCCTTCGAACTCAAAGATGGTATCGCGCGCGTTTATGGGCTTCCTTTTCCAGTCAAATTCCATTGAAAGTCGCTTGGTCACGGACCGAAAAACGAAATCGGTTTCGCCGCGCAGCATTTCTTTGATACCGACGCCCGAGTTGTATTGTATTTTTTGGTCGGGGCTCCGGTTTAAGAACAGGCGTAGCGTCTCCTGGTTCTCTTGAAACGGATCGTTGAGCGGATTTGTTTTGATGCCTCCTTTTTGTAAGACAATGCCGTTGTCGCCTTCGTCCGGTTTCAGCGTTGCCGCGCCTCGCGTTCGCCAGCCGACAGGTTGGCGAACTAAATGCTTAATCTCCAAAGGACTGCTTTCGTCCAAATGACTACGGGCATGTCGAAATGATTCGAATAACTCTCCGCTGGTTGCCTTTTTGATATTCTGGTCGCTGGCATTGGAGAGGAAGCCGTCTGTGGTGACACTGAAGACTTGTACGTCTTCAGGGAAACCGTTGAGAATTTCACCTAGGACTGCTCGCGTGTACGACGTGATAAATGATGCAAAATATGGCTGGGTGATCTTGCTCGGTGGAAGGGCTTCCATTCCATCGTTTTGTAGGTTGTACACTCGCTTTTCACGAAGACCTTGGGCCGTTTTTCCGTAGGTGCTGTTGCCGACCTCTTTCCAGAACAGGTTGTCAAAAGTTCCCTTCTTATGCGCTGTACGCTTTTCAATGCATTCCTTAATGAAATCCCTGAAAACTGGTTGCTTGGGATCAGATGGTACGTGAACGCCCTTGCGGAAAGTCAATAGAGCTCCGAGTTTCTGGGCAAGATACAGTTCGGGAGCCGAGCACTTCGAGTTGCCCTTACGAGGAAAGATGATTCCATTTGCCGTGCGGACGGGGAGAGTTGGGAAACGTACAGTTTCGGGGAACTCAAAGTCCACGGAGAAGAAACTGAGGTCGAGCGGTCCAACACCATCAAGCGTTGTCAGATTAGTGATATTGTCCCAGTCAGGCGTGCCTATCAGTGACATCGCTGTGGTATATGCAGAACTGAGATCGTGGTCCCTCCACTGACCTTCGTCTGCAATGCCGAATATGAACTGCTCGTTTCTTCCGCCATGGTAGGTCTCTGTGATGAACGCCTCGTTGAAATAAGCTTCCTCTTTCAGCGGTGTTACGGTCTTGATTTTGAAATACCCGTCTTTCTTGCTGAAAAATCTCTCTTTGATGGCCTCTCGCCCCAAAATTTGATTGCTATCCAAACCATCCTTTTGCCACCCGAGAAGCAGCAACCCGGTTCCAAAGGACGTCAACGTTGCAGGCATTTTGAAAGAGGTGAAAAGCGCTGTGCTCTGCTGAATTATCCGTTCAGCAAAACGGACGCACACTTGGGCATCGCGGATCGCATACTCACGAAACTCGTTCCACCGTTCCTTTCTGAAACGGGCCATATTTTCCTTGATTTCCCTCTCTTCATGCGGGGTCTGTCCGAGTCGGATTTTCGGGAAACCGAGAAGATCACCGATATCTGCAAGCGATTTTGCGTTGCTTGGAGCAAGCAGGATGGTGTCACGGATTATAACTGTAAACTCAGCAATCGCTGCATCTCCCTCGCCAAACGCCACTGGAATACCACTGTCAATGCTTACGAATGTGCTCCTGACGTTTGAAGTCAGTCGAGCGTTGTCCTTGAAATCACTGAATGCCGGGAAGTCGGCGCGAATGAAATGTCCTAGAAGATAGACGGACTTCGGCAACTTCACATCGGGAAATTTATCGATCAAAGATCCAACCGCGAAGCCCAGAAACTCGGCGAGTGTTAAACGCTGTTCTGCATCGGGAATAATAATTCCTTCTGTTTCAGGCTGGTTATGCTCTTCGTCTTGGGAAATCAGTTTGATTGAGAACTGGTAGGAAAGAAGCTCGTTTTTTGCACCTGCTTCAATGGAGCTTTCCTGCTCGTTTGCCCTTAAAGACTGATATTCGGTGTCAAAACCAAGGAGCAGATAAGCGCTCGGGTCCTTCTTTGTCTTTCGCTTTTTTCCGGCGACGGGCGGCTCAGAGATGTTCTCATTCTGAATAGAAACCGTTTTTGTTCTGCCCCCTTCATCGTCAGGTTCGATCTTGAAGGTGAATTTGTTCTCAAGCTTGGGCTTAGGCATCTACGCCCTTTCCGGATTCTACCACATCGATGTGTTGGGGAGCGTCGTCATAATCTCGAGGGCTTGCCAGAATACTTGATCTCATAGTGCCGTTGAACGTTCCCCTGCATCGGTAGGATATCTCGATATTCAAAAAGGGAACCTATGTTGCTGGTAAAACGTGGAAACTCGAAATTCTGGTATGCGCAGTTTCAAATTGAACATCAAACGATTGTCCGGTCAACAAAGACGACTGACCGCAGAGTTGCCCTGCAAGTCGCCGCCAAGATTCGGGCTAATTTCCACTCCGAGCTGCTACTTGGCAAAAAGGAGGCGATTACGTTGGAAACGGCTCTTCATCGATTTGCGAACTCGAAGCTTGGAACCCCGAACTACCGGAATCTGGAAAGTCAGATCAGGGTGATTCTGAAAATACTGAATGGCTCGATTCCTTTGACGAAGGTCAACTCCGACACACTGGAACGGTTTCGGCAAAAACGACTGTCCCAAGGATGCGCATCGCAGACTATCAAGCACGGCATGAACTGTCTGATAGGAGCGATCCAGCTTGCTCAGAAGGACGGCTATCAAAGTCCGTCAATCAGCGCGCCCCTCATTAGAACGCCCAATTCCAGAATGCGATATCTGAGTAATGAGGAAGAGCGTCGCCTGCTGCATGAACTGTCCCCCTCACGTGTCGCAAATGGCCTCTCTGCTGACCCATCCCGTCGAGGGGATCGCCAAAAATGGATGCAGGACAATTATGATCTCGTCGTTGTGCTAATCGATACTGGAGCGCGCTACAGCGAAATCTCTAACATTGCGTGGCAGGACATTGATTTGACCCGCGGTGAAATACGCCTGTGGCGTTCCAAAGTTCATAATGAGAGCGTGATCTACATGACGGATCGCGTGGAAACTATCCTTCACCGTCGACTGCGGGAAAGCGATGCGCCAACTGTTTTCGTGAACAAGGCCCGAGAGAGAAGAGGCTATTCGACCAACGCTATTCGTAAAGCCTTCCGTCGCGCGGGCCTTGATGATTGCAGTATTCACACGCTTCGTCATACGCACGCGACACGCCTTATTCAAAATGGACTGTCGATCCAAGAGGTCAAAGCCGTGCTTGGTCACTCTGATATTCGAACAACGATGCGATACGCCCATCTTGAACAGGCTGTTGTAACCCGCAAGGCTCGCGACGTTGTGAACGGCCTTAATGCTGTTAATTCCTCTGGGGACGGTATCCAAACCCTAAGCCGCTTCGCTCAAGGCTGACGTGCAACCGAAATCGAAGGCCTCATGCCTTGGAACTTCAAGTCCAACGCCATCGGCTGACCTCTCACTCTTTAAGGAGGCCCAAAACGGTTAGTCGGTTTTCGTATGGCAGAAGAGGTTGATGCCCCACAGTTAAAATAATTAAGCATCGTAAAAGCCGGCCTGAAGACAAAATTCTTTGTTGGGGCTTTGGTGCGGATGGCTCCATTACAAGCCCACTTGGAGCATTGCAGGCTATTGACCAAATTGCTTCGCGAGGGCTCGCACTTGAGCCGCAAGGGCCGTTTCTGCATTTTCCACAACGACGCCTTGGGCCTGATCGAAGCTATCGACTTGAAGTTCGTTGAGGCCAAAGAAGTCACGCGTATAAACGGCCTTCTCACTCCCCTCTACACTTATGAAAATAACAATATTCTTTGTATCAACCTGAACTGCTATCCGCTTCAAATGTTCGCCGTATGCATCGAAGTTAGGATGGATAAAGCGATAGTTTTCGCTATCTTGAAATTTCGCGGAGTCAGCCGTATCGACGACGAATGCGTCGCCTCTGCGTTTGAACTGCATGTTGCAGCGCTTGCAAGCGGCTGCGAGGTTCCAGACTGCATAACTGAACGGTTGGTAGACCGGCTTCCCTTTGGGAAGCACGTGTTCACGGTCGGTCATAAATGGCCCCGCACCGTTGAGGTTCGTTCGGCAATAACAACAGTTTCCGCCATGCCTCTGAAGATGATATGCAAGGATTCTGTCTTTGGCTGCCCTGAGCGCCTGCCGTTCGCTGCTGTCTTCGGGTATCCAGTCCCAAGGTTTTTCTGTTTTCAGCGCCTTTTCGACTGCCTTAGCTTCCTCTTCACCCAACTCAAAATCGGCTAGGGCGGGTAAATACCGATCAACCATCGTTTCTGTCGGCCTTGCGTATGTGGCGATCGACCTTTCCAATAAGGTCGCGAACTGCGTCGAAGAATTTTAACTGCTGACTATCAAAGCTGTTGCTCGCCATCTCGTTAACGCGAGCTATGGCATTATCGAAGGTGATTTCGCCTCGTTCGACTTGAGTGACAATTCCGACCATTTCTTCACTGACGAAATGGCTAGCGGGTGTGATCACGTCGAACGCTCGCCACAGAACCCCCTCAACGTTAGCAGCAGAAGCCTTAGCTTCCTGCAAATCGATTGCCTTGGGGGAACCATCTTGTATATGAAAGGCGGACACCATGTCTGGGACCGTTCCAAGGGCGCCGATAACGATCAGCGGAGCATGTGTTGCTATAACGATGGTTGCGTTGCGATAGGACGCTGCAGCTAGAATTTTATCGATATACTCCCGCTGCCAGCGTGGGTGCAAACTGTTCTCTGGCTCATCGATGACAATAATCGGATCCTCACCGAGTGAGCTCACAAGGAATACAAGTGAAGAAATCAACGACAGTTCGCCAGAACTCGCGTTCAAGAGCTCAATTATTTCGCCGTCGTTGCGCTCAAGGAAAACTTGAATTCCCCGTAACCTCCCTGAACGACGAAGGCTATTCTCGCTGCGTAAGATTGCGCCAAACTCACGACCAAGAGAGAACGAATATGCAGAATCCCCTTGGTCAACCCACAGAATTTCCTCTGGATTATGCCTGCGCAAAAAACCGACGACGGCATCGTAGTCGTTTGGATCGAAGAGATAATCCTCCGGATCTACTCGAGCTGTATAAAGGTCGACATCCACAAGAAACCCAAATCGGGGTCGATACCCACAGTATTCTAGTATCGAGCCGATCTGATAGAAGCGGGAATCCGGACGGTCGATTGTCCTTCCGAGTGCCCGCTTTACAATGTTCTTCGGCGTGTAACTGCCTTTGCCCGAGGCGATACGATTCAGCCCTCTCAACCCCGAAAATCGATCATGTGCTGTGTTGGAAATAATGGCCAAGCTTCGCTCACCACGGAGCTGCGAGACGAGCTCCCGAAGAAACCTGCTCTTACCCGAACCGTTGGGTCCGACGAGTATCGCCACTTTTTCGGTACTCGGCCATCGGTTCGCCAAGCCAAGTTGCTGTAGGTTCGAGGAAACCATATACTTTCCGAGAAACAAGTTTAAGGAGAGGAATGTCTGCCACACTACCGATCGGACAGAACTTTTCCAAGCCCTGCATGAGTGCGAACGTCATCAATTCGACGATTATTTTTGAGAACGTCGCACACGCGCCGAATTGCGCTTCACATGGCATCACCGATTGCAGGTACCGGCCAACCAAATGAATATCGTTGCTTTTGATCATTGGTGACTGGTGCTGATGGTAGCCTATGTCGACTCCAGCACGATGTCTGATTTTGGGCAAAGAGGCTAATGGTTGTTATGATCGAAATGAGGGCGCATAGCTGCCCCTCGAATGGATACCGTTTTCGTGAATACGGTCGGAGAGAGGAGAGGATATTCAGCTGTTGCCACCCGCAAAGCTTTTCGTCGTGCTGGCCTTCACGATTGCACTATTCACACTCTTCGCCATATGCATGCTACACGCCTTGTTCAAAACGGGCTCTCAATCCAAGAGGTCAAGACTGTGCTTGGTCACTCCGATATTCGAACTACGATGCGATTTGCCCATCTTGAACTGGCCTTTGTTGCCCGCAAGGCACGCGATGTTGTTAATGGCTTAAATGCGTTTAATTTCTCTGGGAACGGTAGAGCGTAAGCATCTCAAGCTTATTGCCTAGCGCGTACAACACCGGGAATCTCGCTGGAAAGCTTCGGCGTCGCTATAGTGGTACGGTTTCCTTCTGTTTTAAATGAACTGTGCGCGTTTCTACCGAACCCTCGGCATCAACTTAAAACGGAGTAATTCATATTATGTCCATTGCTCGACTATGTCTGGCCGGTCTCAAATTTACGGCCGTGGCCTAATCTTGGGTCAAATCTGTGGGACTTAGTAATCTGTAAGCTGGGCATTACGTCTGCGAGGACGCCCCAAACTGGTTAGTCGGATTCAGTGTGGCTGAAGATGATAATGCCGCGCAGTGGAGTACCCCCCATTTCCGACCCATATCAACCATTCGTAGGGCTTTTTGGCTCCTTCCGAAACCTGCTTCTCGTTCGGGGAAATGATGGCGGACAGAGCTTGGCCCGTAAACAGCCCGGCGGCTCCTTGGAATTCCACACAACACGTCGACATTCGCTAAGAGATTTCCTGCGGCAGCTCTCGTCCCTAGCGTGCTCTGCGGATACATTCAATTATTGTCCCCCCAATACGGAAATTCCAAAGAACATCATGTGGAGACCTGATAAAGAATCTCGATGCTTCAAGAGGCTGGCTCAATCCTTCGACACAATGTCGAACACGAGCTTGTTGTAGTTTGACGCTTTGGCGAAGTAGCCCAGCCTGTGACGACGATCGATCTTATTCAGTCCCCTGTGGCCGACCGCGCTAGACCATGACAACCAATCGGATTGCCCTGCGCCCAAATGGGTGTCGCGCAGCTCAACCAAACCATATCTCAAGTCCGGAATTTCGAGCAACTTAGCCTTTGAGATCGACTTAGCATTCGGGTGGTTGTAGAGCCTATCAATGATCTCGGACGCAGATGCGGTGTTCAAAAGCCGATCCTCAAGAATGTGAGTCAGCCAAAACAGCTGAAACTCATAGATCATCGCATCATTGTCGCGAAGTAGCTCCAAGACAAATGCAGCTATCCTTTCTTCGTCTTCCGCATCAAGGCAAAATGAGTAGATATTCTTAAATAAGTGCGGAAAGCGACGCGCTATATCTCCGAGGCGGTCGATGGCTTCTTCGGCGTGCTCGGCCATCAGAGACAGCACCAGCTCGGCATCCTCTTCTTCAATGTCATCTTGTTGCAGGAGGCCTCTCAGAAACCCCATTTCTTCGTCCGACAAATCTCGTTCAACTTCAATCTCTTCATCGGGAATACCGTCGTAGTCGGTGACGACAACTCTGCGCCTCTGAAGGAGCTTTGCCCTTACGTCTTCGATTGCAACCTCAAGTTCAACGTTCTCTCTCACTCCGCGACTGGTCTTGTTTGGATTGAGTGAAAGTCCTTTCTCACCTAATAGGCCTTGGATTGTAATGAAGTCGTGACTCAGATCACGCTGAGAGTCAGAGAACAAAACAAAATCATCCATAAACCTAACAATCGCGCTGCTGCGTAACCCATGGAACTGCTCTACGAAACGAAGGAAATCATTCCCGATCATTTTAGCTGGATAAATGCCTTGTGGCAGGCAATCGACCGAACGACCGGTGTTTATTTCTCGAAGAAACTGTCCAAACGCTTGATAATCCTGTTCTAACGCACCGATTCTGGATAACCAAGAAACGAGATCATGGTGGTAAATTGAGTTGAAATAGGCCGCTACATCGAAACTCAGACTATACTGGTACTGGTCTCGATACGCAGCTATGGCTCCCTTATATCCTCGAAATGATCCTGAAGGATTCAGTGGCTTACCCTCCTCAAATCTGTAGCCAAAATGCTTCTTGTGCTCGTGAAAGGGGGCTCTAAATCGGGTTCTATTTCTTAAAACGAGATCGTATATGAAGTATTCTGCCACAGGATCCAGTTTAACTGTTCGCCTCAGGTGAAACCCGGGTTTGCCAGCATAAACCCTTGTCTGCGAACGGAAAGAAAATGCCTCCTGGTCGGGATCAAGGCAACGTTTCAAAAACTCGGCGATTTCGTCCTGACCATTTTCGATCAGGTAGCGGTTTGTCGACATCGGAAAGAGCGTTCGACGATAGTCAGCAGAGTAGAAATCTAGGATCATTGTTTCCTGCAAATTTCATCAAGGCTCTTCAGTCAATCGGGCCGGTTGGGTTTTGCCCCAAAACTCTTGGTACTTGGGGCCGTGGCTTTCTGGTTGCTGACCTTTTTCTGGTTTGCGCATCATAATCGGCAATGGTGCAGGCAAATCGGGGCCAACAATGATCGCCTCGCCCTGTGACAAAGATGGGATGAAAGCAGCGGCGCTGCGATCAAGGTCACCGCATGCCCTTTCGACGGTCTCCCGGTCTCGGTCATTGGTAAGCCTATGAACAAAGAGGGTTCCGAGCTGGCTGAGGACATCCTGTGGTACATCTCTGGGACGCTGCGTTGCAATGACGGTGGTCAGCCCGTATTTCCGGCCTTCCTTTGCAATCAGACCAAAGGCATCAAGGTTGACGCTATTGAGTTCGTCGCCGACCGTCCGACCGATAAACTGGTGCGCTTCATCCAAGCAGCAAACTAGCGGGTTCTGGAGAAATCGACCTTTCCGTGCAAGACCAAGGAGATAGCGCCCTAGAGCGTTCAAAAGCAATTCTCGAGTATTGTGCTTAAAGCTTACTTTTTCGAAGGAGATCACCATCGCTCTGGCACCTGTATCGCCCAAGAAGTGTTCAATCTCGCTGCAAATGTCCAGACCATTGTTTGAAAACAGGCACGACAATTCTGGAGATGTCAAAAAGGTTTCAATTCGAATGATAAGCGAATTGCAATATCCTACAGAATTGTTGTCGAGTGAGCCGTATTTCGATGGGTCGTTGTTATGAACTGGCCTTACGCATTCGTTTCGCACTTGCCGTGACAGAGCGTTAAAGTCGAACCGGCAGGTTTCAACAGCCAAATCATCAGCGAGAATTAGCTCAGCTTGGCTGTATGCAATGCGGCTCTGGTTTGCTTTCTCAATAGTTCCTTGCTCTTCAACGACGATATTTCCGACTTGTTGGTCACCCCTGTGGATCAAAATACTTAGCCCGGCACCGTTCTGTGCGACAGGAAACCGTTCTGCGTTAGCTGTTAAAATCCGAGCCATACGCAGACTCTTGGTTGCACTCCGGAGGGTCGGTCCCTGACTTTGACCAGTTGGTGTGAGAAGCGCGTGGAGGTCTAGTTCCGACAACTTCTCGCTAGGGAACCGCACCAAGGGTTGGTTTTCTTTGCCCGCTTCGCTGAACGAATACTGCCACGCGCCAGCTACCTTCCCTGTGAATTCGCCGGTGGGATCAAATAGAATACATTTCCCACCGATACGTACAATCTCATTGACGAGATGCGACACCGTCCAGCTCTTCCCCCCGCCTGTCGCACCAAAGACCCCGCAATGGCGACCAAAAAGTTTCTCCGGAGGAATGCTAAGTGCAGCGTCATTTAGCCCAGAAAGATGGCCCAATTCCACAAGTAGCGGTCCTCCGTCACGCTGAGCGTCGCCCTCGAGAGCATCCTTGATGGAATTGGACAGCGCCCCACCTTCAGCGAGATAGACCCCATCGCCTACCCTTGGCTGGGTGTTGATGCCGCGGGTGACCTTTCGAGTAGTCTTGCTTACTGTCGCCAATAGCTGAACGCGCCCCTGCGGCTCAACCGAAGGATCGTTTTCAATCTGGTGATCTAGAGCTGTCCGTTGTCGATCAGGAATTCCAACCTCCGTCACGCGGCCCAAGATTGCGGTACGGTCACAATCGACAAAAACAAAATCGCCAACGGAGCCTCTTGCAAGCCCACGCTGACCGAGGGCCGCAAGTGCACGCGGCAAAGTCAGCTCAACAGCGCTCGCCGTTACGCGGGTGACCGTTCCGATGCGCTTGGACGGGTCGATCAGGGAAGAAAGCTCGATCATGCGATGTCGCCTTCGCGCAGCTTCTCAAGCCGGTCCTGCAAAAGCTGGCGATCCGTCTTGCCTGATATCATCGGCAGGGCATCGGCAAGGTCTTCGAAACGGCCATTCAACATCGTAATGCGCGTATCGCCCTGTTGCACAAGCCGCGCGATCTTGCTCGGGTAGTGGCGTTGTCCGCCCAGATCGATGTCTATTTCCTGCGCATCTTCATCGAATAACTTATGATGTTCTATAAAACCCCTATCACAGAGCACAAGGCGCAACGACAGGTTCGTTTCGATGGCGGACCATATCGGCGCACTGATATGGTCGTCCGCGAATCCAAAACCAGAAACTATCAGCGCCGTGTCGGGTTCTCGTAGTGCTGCTTGCAAGGCCGCGAACATATCAAGATAGGGGCTTTCGAAAGCCTCCTGATACTTCGAAGATCGTGGATAAATCAGGACCGGCTTGCGGTTCTCTCCGGTGGCATCGAGGCTACGAATAACAACCTGATCAGTCCGTCGCCGCCAATCGACCGATCCATGCATTTTGTAGAGGTGAAATACGCCATCGAGATAATCGGCCTTCGTACCGGATGCGGCTCGTCGCACGATATCATGGTCGAAGTTGTCGCGATTAAACCGCTGTTCTGCACTGTGGGAAAAACCGTCGATTAGGACAACTCCCAAGCGGAGGCTAGCTGTCTCAATACATAGATCGTAATTCGTCGTGAACAGCTTCACTCGGGGCTTTTCCGGAGATCTGCGCGCGAACTTTTTAAGAAATGCCGAGTGCGCGGGCAAACCCGTAGCTGCGTCAACGAAACCCACTTGGCCCAAGATTGCGTTCTCAGCGACGCGAACAAACTCAACAAGCTCTTCTAAAAAAGGCTTATCAGCAAAATTAGGGTCGTTTTTTGCAAGAACGCAGAGCAGCTCGATTTGCATTTTACAGAGGCTCAATAGGCTCTCGATATCCCCGGCGTTCTGTTTTCCCTCGCTGTCGTTCTGCGGAAGGCTGCCCATTACTTTCTTTGCCAGATCATCAAACTTTTTATGGTCGATCAAATTATCTTCAGAAACGGCGTCTCGCACGGCATGCCATAGATCGCCCATTCCCGGGGCTTTCGACCCCCCTTCATTTTTAGCTGAGAAGGACGCCCCAGACCCCAGCAGCACTAGGACATTGGTCGAGTGCAGTGCTGCCAACAGGGCATCTTCTACCTGATCCTTGCATCCGGCTTTGGGTTGCTTGCGGGGGTCATCTGGGTCTTCTTTCTCCCCCTCCCAACGCAGCCACTTTCCGTCGCGCGTTAAAAGGCGCAATAATTCTTTCTTACCTACCTGCTCTCCATCCCAAAAATTAATCAATACCACCACCTCAAAACGCAATCCTGACGTGAATTTAATTGGGTTGATCACCCAAGTAAATCATCTACAACTGGGGGAAGTACAAATGGTTTAAGTTACTGGAATCCTGACTGAATCAATTGCAGTCTTTCAAGTCTGTACGAAATCTTGCGAACGCCCGTATTGAAGGCCCTTTGCCGTCAAAGTGCAGCTCCGCCACGTCTTTTCCACGTCTACGATATCATCGAACTTCTGGAATGCGACCGGCGCTTTTACGCCTTGAGGATGCCTTTCGCATAGATCTCCGGCTCAATCTTCTCGGAAAGAGCACGATAGGACGCATCGATTTCACCTTGGCGAGCAGAAACCGCTATACCTTGGCCGACCAACGCCTCTAATGTATTGCGAATCTGATACCAGCCCACGTCGGGCCTGTTTAGCTTGAAATCGTCGCGAATGCTCTTCGCGATCTGCTTCTTCTCGACGGCTTTGAAGTACGCCGCCCAGACCTTTCGCCCATCAGCCAGAACCTTCTTGGCTTCCTTTGAGAGCTTTAGAGTTGCGAGATGGCTCGACATAAAGTCAGATTCGAAGCGGCTTGACGCCCCCACTTCCTCCTCAGAGTAAGGGATAAAATGGTTCACCAGTGACCAGCTCTTTCCCTGCCAAACAAGGCCATCGGCGCCGACAGAAAGGTTCCTATTGTTAAAGAGCATCCAGACTAGGCAATCGTTGGCCATCTCTTCGGGGATGTCGTGGGAAGGTATAAGGAATTGGTCGCGATCGTTAAGCCAGGTCTGCCGGATGATACGCCTTGCGGTGAACACGACAGCAGACTGCCGCAGGTTTTCCTTTGTCACCAGAAAGCCCCCGGCGCTGGCGTAACCGGAAGAAAAGAGAACGGTGACGCCCGCGTTCTGGAGGTCTGATCCCTTGCTGATCATACCGCCAATGGCACCGTCAGCCCACTTAGTGCCCCGAACATCACCTGTGCGTGTGGTTGGCTCAAGCGCATTTGTCAGGGGCAACGCCGGTGTCGCATTGGGCTTCGCGCGCTTGATCCAGGCATTGAGCAACCCGTCTTTTGGGACGTCGTAGAAGCGTTTTGCCCCGATCGGCTTGGCATGCGTGTTGAGCACCTCCGCCTCGATTTCAAATGGCTCCTTGCGTTTCTTGGCTGTGTCCCATACCAAAAAACCAATGGGAAACTCACCTTTCAGCCCGTCGAAAGTATGGCTGGGGACGACGAACCCGCCCAGATATCGGGCATTCCACTTATCACGGAAGCCGTCGAAGTTCGGAGCGTTGACGTACTTGAGCTTTGAGAACATGGCCACGATTGCATTGGGGAGCTCGGTCTGGATTCGCAGCAGGAACTGGATGAAAAGTTCCCTTCGCGCGAACCCAACGTTACCGCCCAAAGCACGTCCCACCACCGTGGTCGCTACGCCTGTGCCGGCATTCATGGCCTCGGCATAGGGAGGGTTGATTAGTACGACGATCTTCTCCTTGGCGGCGATGGTGTCCCGGAGTTCCTTCGGGAGCTTGTTCGTGAGACTGTAGTCTATCTTGCCGTCTTCGGTGACATCGTCGTTGAGATAGTCGTACTGGAATCGGTGAGCGGCAACACAGGTCTTGGTCGCCTTCATAACATCGACATCGGACTGGTCGAGGGTCGACATGAACAGGTTGCGGTGATTAGAGTGTTTGACTTCGAGGTTCCCGACCCCGCAGCACATGTCCCAGACTTTGTACTTCTTCTGCCAGTTTTTCCCCAGCACGAAGGCCAGATGATCATAGGCTTTGTCGACGACATGCAGCGGGGTGTAGAATGCGCCCTTGAAGACGCGCTCCACAACCGGGATTAGGCTGTCTCTGCGCTCGAGAATCTCGTTCCGATAGTCCTTCTTGGGAGGGCGGTGGTAAATTGACCAGAAGCGACGGTAGCCTTCTACGTTGCGAAGGGCATGTAACTTACCGTGAAGGTCGAACACCGGATCACCGTCCCTGAAGAGCAGTGTGGCGGTCAGATCTTTGTGAGTCGAAACGGTGCCGTCATTCATGATGTCGGCAAAGAAGAGAAGGTTGAAGCTGTCTTCCTCGACATCCTCGATCTCCTGACCGATCATTTCCACCCACTTATCGAACACCTGCTTGAGATTGTCCGGGGTGATCTGAGTCCGGATAATAGCGCCGGACGCGATTGCGTCCTTTACCGTCGTGACGAACTCTGCGGCATCGTTCTCGATATTGAAGGCCACGAAGTGCGTGCCGATGTGTATTGAGATCGCATCCACGGCCTCCTTAGGCACTGCTGAAGCAGACTTGCCCCACTTGATGGTCTTCTTAGCCAAGAACGGGATCACGTGGCTGCTCTGCATCAGAGCCGCCTTCTCAGTGTCTATTACACACAGCAACGCCGGAACATGCTCGCCCTTGTTCAACGCCACCTGCACTGGACTTCCCCTTCAAAAGTGGAGGGCTTCTGTTAAATAAAAGTGACAGGAGAGTTAGAATTGAAGCAGCGAGAATTTACAGAAGAGTTCAAACGCGAAGCCGTTCGTATT